>CAVDXU010000031.1:0-24644 GCA_963613135.1 bacterium | reverse complement strand
CCCTTCCCGCCGTCGGCCTTGCTTCCCGCGTGCGTCTCGAACGCCAGCGCCGCCTCGGTGGCGGCCACGTCGTCGGGCGACGGCGTCGTGTTCGCAAGCGACTCCTGGTAGTCGCCGGCCGCGGCCAGCAGCTCCTCGGCGGCGGCAATCGATGCCGCCGCCGCGTCGTGTTCGGCCTGCGTCATCCACGTGCCGCTGGTGGGCACGTCGGAGCCGTCAGCACTCACGGTCGCCGCCGCCAGCTTCGCCTTCGCCGCCTTTATAGCCGACGCCAGCGAATCCAGCTCGTCGACGGAGGCCCAGCTGCGGATCTCCGAGAACGCCTTCACCGACAGATTGTCGACCGCTTGGGTGTTCTTCTCCTCGAGCGTCTGGGCGATCAGCGACCAGTCGGTCCACTGCGTCTGGTCCGACGAATCGGACGACTCGAACGTCCAATCTCCGCGCGAGGCGCTCGTCCAGCTTTCGCCCGCGTTTACCTTCGCCACGAAGTAGCGGTTTGCGTATGCATCGACCGCATCCTCCACAAGGCTATCGATTATCGCCTTCGCCTCTTCGACCTTCTTCTCGGCAGCCTCCTTGGCCTTCGCGATGGCCTCTTCCACGCTCATGCCCTCCGCGATGCAGCGGCTGTACGTTCTCTGGTACTCCGGGTCGTAATAGGTTTTCTCTTTTTGCGTCCTGACGTTTTTCCGATACAGGTCGACGCTTGCTTCCGTCGGCTTGCCGTTATTCGTCGCGACCCCTTGGTAATACAGGCCGTCATCGTTGCATTTCTGCGTGGTCACGACGGCGTAGCGCTGGCCCTCGCGCATGGCGATCCAGTCGCTTTCCGGCAGGGTGATGCGATGATACCCTCCGTAACGGTATATATCGTCCACCGAGTACACCAATTCCGAATGCCCCGGGTCGGTCGGCGTGGTAGCCTCGTCATCGAGCAGATACACCTGGTACGTCACCGAGGAGTTCGGCTTATACGTCGCCGCCCCCAGCGTGCGCAGGGCCATATCCCCCTTCGCCGTATAGATGTTCGCTGAGCTGATCGGCTTCTCGGAAGAACGCGTCGTGGTAAACCGATCAGGCAGATAGTCGTATTGATCGATGTAGTACTCGTCCTCGTTGCCGTAGGAATTCACATCGAAGTCGAAGGATTCCATCGCATCGATGCTCGCGTCGTAATAGGACAGCCAACAGTAACCCGTACTCACGCCGTCTTCGACGATGCCCCAAGGAGAAATCTGGCTGTTCGGGAAGCTCTCGGTCCCGGAACCCCAGCTGTTCTTGATCAGCCAAGCCCCGTCTCCCTCGGGCAGCTTTCCGGTGTCGTTGGCGAAATTCTCCTTCGAATACGAATCATCCCACCCGACGATGGTCACCATATGATTGCCATTGGCCGACGTCGTGTACGCCGCCCAATTTTGCTTGTTGATGTGATCGCTCACGTTGCAGATAACGGTCACGCCACGCCCATAGTCGTACATCTCGCTCTTGACCGCCTCCACACCGCGCGGATCGAGCTTATAGCTGAACGTCTCGGAGTCGTAAACCTTCGTCGAGGGAAGGATGTTGCCGCTTTCAAGCTCGTATTCCGACACGTTCCACACATCCTCGGGCACCGACCAGTCCGTGTAGATCATCGTTTCGCCGTCTTCGGTATAGTTGCCCGCCCAATACTGCTCGATGACGACGAATCCCGATATGCGCAGGTCAGCGATCTGCTTGTCGGTCAAGGCCCGAACGGAGAAATCGCCGCCGCCGAAAACGTTGCAGTGCTTCAAACCCTCGGCGTTCTTGTACGGGGACTCCTCTTCCGAAAGCGGGCCTATGCCCGCGGCGAAAACAGACGAGCCAAACGTTGCGAACCCGCCGGAATCAAGCCCCGCGTTGGTGTTCTTCGAGCTGTTGTGGTAGCCCTCCCCCGCCTGCGCGGCGCCGACGAAACGTTCGGGGGCGCCGTCGATTCGGTAGACGGAACCGGCCAACTGCAGCTCGGATAAGTCCAGCCCCGTCTCGGCCGACGTCTTGCCCAGATCGGACAGGATGCTGGTCTCGCAGGCCGCGATGGTGGCGAACCCCCAGCATGTGCCCCAAGGGTTCTGCATCTTGACGGGCGTCACCACGCTGTCGGAACGATCTCCGTCGCCGTTGGGGTCGCGCAGGTCGAACTTCACGGGAAGCTCCGAGTCCTCAAGGGCGGCGATGCTGCAAGCTGCGGCGTCGTCGTAGGCCGTCGCGTACGAATACGGCTGGTAGCTCGGATCGTCAAGCTCGGCGCCCGCAGCGTCGAGCCAGCTTGCGATCGTTTCCTCGTCGGAATCGGACGCGAAGGCGGCAGACGGCGTCATGCACGCAAGCGATGCCGCCAAAGCAACGGATAGAAAAGCACGCCCGGCGCGGCGCAAAAGAACGCGGGGGGCGCGTAGCGCGGCGGAGTGGGAAACTGCTTGGGAAACGGATCCGCGAAGCATGGCGGCCTCCTAAGGGAAACGGCGGGATAAAAACGTCAGCATATTGAGCACACCATACGTTCTAGACGTGATGGACGCAAGCGGGAAACCAGCACGAGCACCGCCCGAGTTGCGTTGAGGCGAGCCCGAGGGCGCCGCCGAAGAGCGGCTCGGGGCATCCTTTCGATCGCGGGCGCCGCCGAAGAGCGCCCGAAGCCCACCCTTGCGATCGCGCCCCGCCGAAGAACGCCCTGGGGGCACCCCGCAGCCGCGCCCCGCAAGCCGCCGCGCTCACGCCAAGCGGTCGGCCCGCACGCTCGTGAAGTGGCCGTGCTCGTCCTCGAACACGCACAGCTTGCTGTCGCGGCTTTCGTAGTAGCGGGAAAACGTTGCCGGATGCTCTTTACGAGAACGCCGCGCATCTTGCAGCTTCTCACGCAGCAGCGCGGAGGGACCGTCTTCGGCCGCCTGTGCGCCTTCCGGGACGCGCCTCTCGCGCCCCATCAGTACTGCACCCGCCAAAACACCAGGCCAGCGGCCGGGGCATTCTCGCCCGCCGCCCTGCGATCGCACGCGACGAGCACCTCGCGCACCCATTCGGGCGAGCGTTGCCCGCGGCCAACCGCCACCAGCGTACCGACGATGGTACGCACCATGGAATGCAGAAACGCGTTGCCGACCACCTTGATGGTCAGCACATCCTCGCCCATGACCGCCTCCTGCGAAAGCGACAGCTCCATGACGTTGCGCCGCGTCGGCTTGCCGACGGCGCTCGCCGCCATGCAGAAACTTTTGAAATCGTGCTCGCCCACCAGATGTTCCGCGCCCTGCCGCATGGCATCGACATCGAGCGGCGCGGTCACGTGCCAACAGAAATCGCGCATGAACAGCGGCGGAACATCGCCGGCGCATATATGGTAATGGTACTCGCGCCACCGTGCGTCGAAGCGCGCCGAGAAACCCGGATCGCGCTGCTCGACCGCGCGCACCGTGATGCCCTCGTGCGTCAGCGCATTCAGGCTGCGGCGCAGGCTGTGCAGGGTGCGCCCGCCCAGCTCGCCGGCGCCCAGGTCAAACGACACCACCTGCCCGAGCGCATGCACGCCGGCATCGGTGCGCCCGGAGCAGACCACCTCGACCGGACGACGGAACACCAGCGAAAGCGCCTGCTCCAGCTCGCCTTGCACCGTGCACTGCCCCGGCTGGCGCGCGAACCCATTGAAGGGCGCGCCGTTGTAGGACACCGTGAGCGAATATGTCTCGTCCGGCGTCGCGCGCATGAAGCCCTCCGCATCCGACGCGCGCGTAAATTCCTTCCCCATATCTTGCACGTCCTAGGCGATCATCACGTTCGAGCCGAACAAATCGCGCAGCTCGGAACGCATGATGGGGCTTGCCGAATCAACCGTGACCGGCAGTTCGGCGCGGAACTTGTGCCCGTCGGCCTGGTTCACGAACAGCACCACGCCGTCGCGGCCCGGATACGACTTGAGAATGCGGTTCAATCGCATCGATTTCGATTGGTCGAACGCCGACATGGGAACGCTCAGCTCCAAACGACGCGGGCGGGCGTCCTCCTCGCTCAGTTCAAGCATTTCCAGCTCGAACGCCATGATCTGGTTGCCGCGATCGGAATGCTCGAACTTGCCTTTGATCTTGACGATCGCATCTTCCTGGATGGCCTCGGCGTTCTCCTCGTACTTGAAGCAGATGCACTCGATGTGCCCCGTGGTGTCCTCAAGCTCGAACGTGGCCATCTTCGTTCCGCGCTTCGTCAACTTCGTCACCACGTTGGAGACCATGCCCACGAACACCGCGGATTTGATCTCCTTCGTGCGCTCGGCCAAGTCTCCCAACTGGTATTTCGTGATGTGCGAGATGTAGTTCTCGTACGGTTTGAGCGGATGATCCGAGACGTAGATCTTCATGATCTCCTTCTCGAAGGTCAGCAGCTGGCGCTTGGGCCACTCGATGCCGTCAGGCTCGGGCACCTCTTCCTGGAAGCCCGAATCCTCGTCGTCGGCGAACAGGTCGAACATGCTCACCTGGCCGCGATCGCGGTCCTTCTGGCGCTTGGCCGCGCCTTCCAGAAGCGGCGTCTCGTCAATGAAGTGCATCAGCTGTTTGCGCGTATAACCGGTCGAGTCGAACGCGCCGCCCTTGATGAGCGCTTCGAGCGTTTTGCGGTTGTAGCACTTCGAATCCACGCGGTTCACGAAGTCATGCAGGCTGGTGAACGGGCCGTTGGCCTCGCGCTCGGCGATGATCTCGTCGGCGACGTTGCGCCCAACGCCGCGCACGCCGACCAGACCGAAGCGGATGCCGTTCTCAACCGGCGTGAATTCCGCGTTCGACGAATTGATGTCCGGCGGCAGCACGGGCGTGCCGTTGTGGTTGCAGCTGGAAATATAGCGGATAAGGCGATCGGTGTTGCCCATGTAGCTGGACAGCACGGCGGCCATGTACTCGTTGGGGTAATGCGCCTTCAGGTACGCCGTGCGCATAACCAAGATGGAATATGCGGCCGAGTGCGACTTGTTGAACGCGTACTTGGCGAACTTCTCCGCGTCGTCCCAAATCTTCTTGGCGATTTCCAGCGAATATCCGTTCTCGACGGCGCCGGTGTTCCAGTCCTCCTGCAGCATGCGCATGATGTCGAGCTTCTTCTTGCCCATCGCCTTGCGCAGCTTGTCAGCTTTGCCGGCCGAAAAGCCGCTCATGACCATGGACACGCGCATGATCTGCTCTTGGTAGACCATCGTGCCGTATGTTTCCTCGAGCACCGGGCGCAGGCGATCGTCGTAGTAGTGCACCGGCGTGCGGCCGCTGGCCACTTCCACGTAGTCGTCCACCATGCCGGACTCCAGCGGGCCCGGGCGGTTGAGCGCGATGGAGGCCACGATGTCGCTGAAACGGCGCGGTGGGAGGCGCGCAAACAGGCTCACGTACAGCCCGCCTTCAACCTGGAACAGGCCGTCCATGTTGCCGGAGCGCATCAACTCGAACGCGCCCTCGTCGTCGGTGGGGATCTCCTCGGGAAGAATCTTGCGCCCGGTGGTTGCCTCGACGTTGCGGCACGCGCGCGACAGCACGCCCAAAGTGCGCAAGCCCAGGAAGTCCATCTTCAGAAGACCCAGGTCAGGGGTATAGTGGCCATCGTACTGCGTGATGATGCCGCCGCCCTTGGTATCACGCTTGACCGGCACGTGGTCGGCCATCGGGTCGCGGCAGATGATGGTGGCGCATGCATGCACGCCCTCGCCTCGCACGTGGCCCTCGATGGAGCGCGCAGCGTCGATGACCGCCTTGACGTCTTCTTCGGTTTCGTAGGCTTTTGCCAGGTCAGGATTGGTGTCGAGCGCCTTGTCGATGGTGATGCCTAGCTCGTCGCCGATCATCTTGCAGATCTTGTCGCCCACGCCGTAGGGGTAGTCGAGCACGCGCGCGGAGTCGCGCACGGCGTTTTTGGCCTGCAGCTTGCCGAACGTGATGACGCCGGTCACGTGGTCGGCGCCGTACACCTCGCGGATGTGGTCGATAACCTCCTGGCGCCGTTCATCCTCGAAGTCGCAGTCGATATCGGGCATCTCCACGCGCTCGGGCGACAGGAAGCGTTCGAACAGCAGACCGTTGGAAAGCGGCTCGAGGTCGGTGATGCGCATGGCGTACGCGACGATGGACCCGGCGGCCGAGCCGCGGCCCGGGCCGACGCCGATACCCTGGCTGCGCGCCCAATCCAGGTATTCCTGCACGATAAGGAAGTAGGCGGGGAATCCCTGCTGGATGATGACGCTCATCTCGTATTCGGCACGCTCGAGCGGCTCGGCCGGGACGGGGTCGCCGTAACGGGCACGCATGCCCTCCATGACCTGATGGCGGAACCAGCTTTCGTCCGTTTCGCCCTCGGGCAGCGGGAACTTCGGCAGGATGGAGTCGCGCTCGAGCACGACGTTGCATTTCTCGGCAACCTCGACGGTGGTGTCGCACGCCTCGGGGAATTCCGCCAAGGCCTCGCGCATCTCCTCTTCCGACTTCATGTAGAACTGGTCGTTGGCGAACTTCATGCGGTTCGTCTCATTGACCGAAGAGCCGGTGCCGATGCATAGCATGATGTCCTGCGCCTTGGCGTCTTCCTGCAGCAGATAGTGGAAGTCGTTCGTGGCGATGGTTTTCAGGCCCGCCTGCTGCGCGACCTGGGTGAGCTGGCGATTCAGCTCGGTTTGCGTCAGGCCGCCATCGGTGCGGATGCCCTGGTTCTGCAGCTCGATATAGAAGTCGCCCGGCTCGAAGCAGCTGGCGAACTTGTTGGCCCACTCGACCGCGTCGTCGAACTGGCGGTTATCCAAAAGCTTCGGGATGATGCCCGCGATGCAGGCCGAAGACCCGATGATGCCCTTGCCGTACTTTTGCAGCATGGAGAACGTGGTGCGCGGCTTGTAATAGAAGTTGTCGACATGCGATTCGCTGACCAGGTGCAGCAGGTTGTGGTAGCCCTCGTTGGTTTTCGCAAGCAGCAGCAGGTGGTACAGCTTCGGCTTGATATCCTTGCGAAGATCCTCGTCGGTGGTGAAGTACACCTCGCAGCCGTAGATGGGCTTGACCGTCTTGCCCGTCTCCTTTTCCACGGCGGCGCAGGCATCGCACAGCTCCGGGACGCCGGACATGACGCCATGGTCGGTGATGGCGATGGCCGGCATGTCCAAATCGGCCGCGCGGCGCACCATGTCCTTGATGTGGGTCAGGCCGTCGAGCAGGGAATATTCGGTATGGTTGTGCAAATGAACGAATGCCATCTGATGTGCCTCGAATCCGCGTGTTTTTCTCGGCCTTCATGATAGCAGCCGCCCCTGGAAGAGCCAGCGAACAAACGATGGTTTTAAGCCGGTTTCGAGGAAGGCGGCGAAAGCGGCGCGGGGGCGGCGACGGAGGGCGGCGCAGTTGCCCCGGCCGTCAGCCAGGCCTTCCTCGACCGCCCAGGTCATAGCGCGCGGTAAGACTATTGCTTGCGCCCGCTTTGCCGCTTCGTCGCCAGACGGCCCTTGCCGATAGCTGCGCCCGCGACGGCGGAAAGGCCGGCGATGAGCGCGAGGCCCGCAGCGTCGCGGGTGCCATCGCCGGTGGCGGGGGACGCTTTACCGGCTTTTCCGGCGGCCACCGTGCTCGCGGCGGCCTTCGTCGGCTCGGGCTTGGCCCCGGCATCCGGCTCCTGCCCAGGCTGGGGCGCAGGGTCAGGCTCGGGCTCGGGATCGGGCGTCGGGTCGCCCTTCCCGCCGTCGGCCTTGCTTCCCGCGTGCGTCTCGAACGCCAGCACCGCGGCCGCCGAGGAGACCTCGTCGGACGACGGCGTCGTGTTCGCCAGCGAGTCGTGATAGTTGCCGGCCGCGGCCAGCAACTCCTCGGCGGCGGCGATCGAGGCCGAGGCCGCATCGTATTCGGCCTGCGTCATCCACGTGCCGCTGGTGGGCACGTCGGAGCCGTCGGTGCTCACGGTTGCCGCCGCCAGCTTCGCCTTCGCCTCCGTTATCGCCGACGCCAGCGAGTCAAGCTCGTCCACGCTCGCGAAGCTGCGCACCTCCGAGAACGCCTTCACCGAGGCGTTGTCCACCACATAGCCGGGGTTCTCCTTCTCGATGGACTCCTTGACCACCGTCCAGTCGCTCCACTCGGTCTCCGCCGACGCACCGACGCTCCCACCTTCGGAGTCGGCCGTCGCGGCCTCCGCCTTCGTCTTGCCCGTCCAGCTTTCGCCGGCGTTCACCTTCGCCACGAACCCGGTCTTGTGGTAATCTGCGAAATGCTGTTCGACCTGGTCATTGATGGCCTTAACAACCTCGGCGCTCTCCAGCTTCGTCTTCGCAGCAGACGCGGCGGCCTCGCTGGCCTCCTTGTCGGCCATGCCCTTGGCGATGTACTCCTCGTAATACTGACTGAGATAGAAGTCGTTATAAGTTTTTGTCAGGCTACTCTTATAAAGCTTTCGGCTATCGTCCGAATCGGCCGAGGCGAAGCTCTTAAGGTTCGCAGCCACGCCCTGATACCATTTGCCGTCGTCGTTGCACTTTTGCGTGGTCACCACGGCATAGCGCTGGCCCTTCCGCATGGCAATCCAGTCGCTCTCCGGCAGCGTCGCGCGATGGTAGCCGCCGTACTGGTACGTGTCGTCGAAGGAGTAGACGAGCTTGCTGTGCTGCGCGTCGGTGGGGGAAGTCGCCTCGTCGTCGAGCAGGTACACCTGGTAAGTCACCGTGGTGTTCGGCTTGTACGTCGCCGCGCCCAGCGTGCGCAGAGACATGTCGCCCGCGGCGGTGAAGACGTTCGCCGTGCTTACCGGCGTGTCGCTCGGAAGCGTGGCGGCCGTCTGCTCGGGCATGTAGTCGTACTGATCGATGTAGTACTCGTCGTTGTCGCTATAGGAGTTGATATCGAAATCGAATGACTCCAAGCCATCCAGCGACTTGTCGTAGTAGGAAAGCCAGAAGTATCCCGTGGTCTTGCCATCTTCGACGACGCCGCTGGGGCTGTTATTGGGGAAGCTCTCGGTATCCGCGCCCCAGCTGTTCTTGATGAGCCAGGCGCCCTTGGCGGGGGGCTGTTCCGAAGCGTCGGACGAGAAGTTGCTCACGTCGTAGTCGTCGTCCCAGCCCACGATGGTGACGGCATGGTTGGGAACCTGGGACGCCCTGTTGTACAGCGCCCCTTCAACCCCATTGCCCGAAACCGCGTACGAGGCGTTGTAATACACGACGACGCCACGCCCGTAGTACTGAATCTCGCCCTTGACGGCCGTGATGGCGTCCTCATTGGTGGAGACGTATTGCCCGCTCGAATCACGGGTGATGGCATTCGGCAGAATGTTGCCGTTTTCCAGGTTCAGGGCCGAGGCGTTCCACAGCGAGGAATTCATGCTCCAGTCCGCGTTGGTCCACTCCCCGTCCTTGTTCACGTAATTGCCTGTGTAGTTAAGCTTCAGAACCGCGCACCCTTTCGATTCGTATGCGGCGATTTGGTCCTCCGTGAGGTTGAGGTTTAACATCGTCCCCGAACCCCTGTACGCCACGATGCACTGAATCAGCCCATCGGAATTCTTATACGGTACCTGGCTCTCACCAACAGGGCCAATGCCCGACGCGAAGATGCTCGATCCGTACAGCGCGAAACCGCCGAGGTCAAGACCGATATTCGCATCATCGGAGTCGGTATGGAAGCCCTCGCCCGCCTGAGCATCGCCGACCACGGAAGCAGGCGCGCCGTCACTCTTGTAGATGGCGTCGGCAAGCTGCAACTCCGACAGGTCCATACCGGTTTCGGCCGCCGTCTTGCCCGCTTCGGACAGGATGCTCGCCTCGGAAGCCGCGATGGTCGAGAACGCCCAGCACGTGCCCCACGGGCTCTGCAGCTTGATGGAAGTGAGCACGCTGTCGGAGCGGTCGCCATCGCCATTGGGGTCGCGCAGGTCGTACTTGGCTTTCAGCGGCTTGACGGTGCCGTCCTCGGACGTGGCGGCGAGCAACGCGACGCCGTCGGAGGTGGCATACGAGTACGGCTCGTAGCTGCCGTCGTCAAGCTTGGCTGCGGCATTCGCCCAATCGGCGGCGACGTCGGCGTCGGACGCGAAGGCCGCAGCGGGCATCATACACGCGAGCGCCGCCGTAAGCGTTGCGGAAAGCACGAAGTTGCAGCCGCGCCTGATGAGAGGGCGGGGTGCAGGCACAGCGCCGGCGGAAAGGCGCGGAGCGGACACGCCGATAGCCGGCTGCGCCTTCTGGGAATGGGCACGGGCGGAAAGGCTGCCGGATAGGACATTCGAACTGTCTTGCATGGGATTCTCCTTCGACGAGAAATCTGCCTGAAAGCAAGCGCCGATCCTCCTCGGGGCCGACAGCGTCGCGTGAACCCCGCTCGCGCCCGCAATCACCTATCCCTCAATAGTACTCCAATCGAAGGCTTTGCGCGGCGAATTTTACCGGCCGGAAATGCTCGGTAGCCGCGCCGCGCACGCTACACGGAACGTTTCGCGCGCGCCCGGAAAATCAACCCCGCCACCTGCTGCTCAAGCTGGCCGTAGAGCATGTCGGCCAGCTCCTGCGGCTTGGCCGTCGCGTCGCATATGCCGCTTTCGCACATCCAGTCGATCACGATGGATACGCTGGCGAACTGGCAGTACAGCGACGTATCCTCGACCACCTTTGACGGCACGAACACGCCGGCCGCGTCCACGGCGTTCTTGATATACGACGCGATCACCTGATGAACGCCCTCATAGAAGACGCTGCGCAGCAACGGCCGACCGGCCGCCGTGCTCTCGATCAGCGGCACCAGCACGCCGCGCGACGCGTCCGCTTGCTCAATCAGACGAACGAACACCTCGCGCGGATGCCGCTCGTCAAGCGCCGCCGACAGCATAGGCTTCGTCAGCAGCGACATGCGGTCCTGCGCCAAGTACACGACCAGGTCGTTCATGGTGTCGAAGTGGTAGTAGAACGTCTGCCGGTCAACGCCCGCGCGCTCGGTAAGCGCACGAACCGTCACCTTCGTCAACGGCATTTCCTGCAGCATCTCCCCGAGCGCCTCGGCGAGTGCCCGCTTCGTGCGCTCGGCTTTCCTCATTTGCGTTGCCATTCGGATTTTTCCTTCCTTGCGTCCCCTGCGACCCGTCCTTTTGCCTCGTTGGCGAACGTGCCCCATCTTCCGCCGCAGCCCGCCTCCACCCTGACCCTGCCGCCGCGACGCGCCACCAGCTTGACCTTACCGCTAAGCTAACTCATTTCCATACACTTGTATGTAATTGTCTATTGTCCGCGTTTTCATACGCTTGTATGGTTTCTCTTCGACAAGTGTATATCAGATATGCCCCGATCAAGAAAGGCTCTTATGCTCGAGATCATCAAAGACGCTTTCGGCACCGCGCTCAGGAAGCCCGTGACGTGGGCGGCGCTCATCGGCGTTCCGGCGCTGATCGCCTGCTTCGGCTTGCTGTACGTCGGCACGTTCGCAGACCCCTACGGGCGCATGAAGGACCTGCCCGTCGCCATCATAAATGAGGATGCAGGCTGCACATTCGACGGCGAAAGCCGCAATTTCGGGGACGAATTGACCGACAGCATCATGGAAACCGACAGCGTCGCTTGGACGCGCGAGGACAAAAGCCTGCTCGACGACGGGTTGGAAACGAGCGACTACTTTCTGGCGATCATTATCCCCAGCGATTTCTCCGAACACGTCGCCGCAGGTCAAACTAGCAATCCGGAACAGGCGAACATCACGTTCTACAAAAACGCGCGCAAGAACTACACCCTATCGGTGATGTCGTCGAAAATCGAGACCGCTCTGAAGGACAGCGTGTCGAGCAAAATCGGCGAACAGTACGCGAGCGCCTATCTGGAAGGGCTGCGAAACGCCGCATCGGGATTCGGGGATGCCGCCGATGGCGCCAGCACGCTTTTGAAGGGCCTCTCAAGCGCCGCCGACGGCAGCAGCGAAATCGCCAACAACCTTTCCACACTCACCAGCGGGGCGACCTCGCTGCAAAGCGGCCTCAACACGCTGTCAAGCGGGCTTAGCAGCCTGAACAGCCAAAACGCGACGCTTACCGATGGGTCGGCACAAATAAGCAGCGGTATTGACCAGCTTAGCGCCGGCAGCGCAACCTACTTGGCCGCGCTTCAGGCGCAGGAATCGCAAATCTCCGCAGCCTACGGGGGCAACCCCGCCGACGCCGCGCCCGCGCTCAAGCAGCAGTTGGCCCAGGCGCTGCAGGAATACGCCACCAACATAGTCATTGCAACGAAGACCGGTCAGGACCCCTCCGCCGTCGATTCGTCAGCCGTGCAGGAAGCCGCCACCGCCCTGGCGAACGCCAGCGCACAGGCCGGAGCCTACCAGGCGCTCGCTGCCGCCGAAAGCGGATACGCCGACATCGATACCGGCATCTCGACGCTCGCCGGCAGCTATTCCTCGTTGGATAGCGGCATAGAGTCATACACCGCCGCGGTCAGCAAACTCGCCTCGGGCGGGGCAAGCGCGCAATCGGGAGCTTCGTCACTCGCAAGCGGCTCAAGCAAGCTGGAATCCGGCGCGAACACGCTGACCGACGGCATCGGCGAGGCGAAGGACGGTTCGGGCACGCTTTCCAGCAGCCTGGCCGACGGCAAGCGGACCATAGACGATGCGCTTACCGCCTCAACCGACGATATAGCCAGCTATATCGTCGATCCAGTGAGCATCGAAGACGAAACCTATGGCGACCTCGATAAATTCGGTTACGGCTTCGCCCCGCTGTTCATGTCGCTGGGTTTGTGGCTGGGGTCGCTGCTCATCTTCTTCGTCTTCGACGTATTCCCCTCGCGCGAGCATCTCGGACGCAGCCGCTTCGCGGTGATCTTCGGGCGCTGGCCGCTGTTCGCCGTGCTGGCAGCGATCAACGCCACGGTCATTTGCGCAGGCGCCCTGGCCCTCGGCGTCCCCTGCACCAACTTCGGCATGTTTGTGGCGCTGTTCGCCGTGGACGCGTTTACCTTCATGTGCGTCATGCAGCTTTTGAATATGTTCGGCATCGTCGGCAAGGCCGTGGCGATGCTGCTGGTCATCCTGCAGATCGTATGCTGCTCAGGCACGATTCCCGCGCAGCTGGGCACCGACTTCGCGCTTGCTGTCGGTCCGGTGCTGCCGTTCTACTACTCGATCGACGCATTCCGCGAAATTTTAAGCGGCGGCATGATGAACGTTGCCCTGGCCGATATGGGAATGATTCTGCTCTACGCCGCCGGCGCCGTCGCGCTCAGCCTGGCGCTGTATCCGGCTGGTCTGGCTATGAAGCGCAAGATGGACGCGAAAACGGTCGAGGCCATTACTGGAAAGGCTATTTAGCAAACACCTGCGGGTTCAGGCAATCGACGGGGACGCGGCCGCTTACCGCGTCGATTGCCGCCTGCATGGTACGCTGGCGCAGCTCGCGGCCCGATTCCTCCGACCAGTACGCCGCATGCGCGGAAAGCACCGTGTGCGGCGCGCTCATGATGGGATGGCTGAAATCGAAGGGCTGCTCCTCCTCGAACACGTCCAGGCCGGCGCCCCACAGCTTGCCGGCCGCAAGCGCCTCGGCAAGCACGACCGTGTCGACGACGGCTCCGCGGGCGGTGTTGACGATCACGGCGTCATCCTTCATGAGCGCAAGGCGACGCGCGTCGATCAGATGATGCGTATCTGGCGTGAGCGCCGTGTGGATGCTGACGACATCGGCCTTCGCCAACAGCTCGTCCAGCGGCAGGATCGGATAGCCTTCCGGCGTACGACGACCCGGCTTCAGGCTGCGCGACCAGCAGACGACGTTGAACCCGAGACCCGCGGCCTTCTTCGCCGCCGCACGCCCGATCTCGCCCATGCCGACCACGCCGAACGTGCGGCCATGGCACTGGCCCAACGGTCGCGTGCGCGCATAATCCCAGATGCCCTTGCGCATATCGGCATCGAGCTCGTTTATGCGGCGCAACACCGAAAGCGCCAGCGTGATGGCGTGATCGGATACGACTTCGGTGCCGTAACCGGGCACGTTGCACACCGCGCAACCGTGGTCGGTGGCCGCCTCAACGTCGATCTCGTCGTAGCCGACGCCGGTTCGGCTGACAACCTTCAGGTTCGGGCAGGCCTCGAACACTTCGCGCGGGAACAGCGAATACGAGGTGATTGCGCCATCGGCCCCGGTTTCCCGAATCCCGCGGATAACCGCTTCAACGTCTCGCCCGCTTGTCGCCTCGAACTCGATGCCCGCTTCGGCAGCCATCTTCGCTTCTATGTCGTTGTCTTCAAAGTCGGTATCAACCGCAACAATCTTCGGCATGCGCGTTACTCCTCAAATCGATTCCGTGCTTCCCATACTAATGCTGAGCAGCCGTTGCGACGATTCGATTCCGCTAGTGGGCACTCGCAGCCGCCTTGCGGCAGCAGCAAATCGCCGCTCAAGGGCAACTACCTCGATGCCTACGAATTGCCGTGGCGAGTCAAACCCGTTCAAGGGCCGTTCAGAGACGGCTCGCCTCAGCGCCTACGAATTTGTTTGGTCGGCTATTTCCTTCAAGTCGGAAAGGTCGCGCAGGTTTTCAGGGATCTCAAAGCCGTAATGCTCGGCGATCGCGCGTCCCTGCGCCGCCCTGAGACCGGAAAGCTGCGTTTGACCCGCTTCCGCAAGATACTCGGAAGCCAGCAGTAAGCTTCGCGCAACGAAAATCGTCAGTCGAGGATCGGTTCCCGAAAGCTCAAGCACCTGCGGGATCGATTCGGGAGCAAGCGAAAGCAGGCTCGCCCCGTCCATGCCGACAGCATTGCCCACGACCTCATCGAGCGTATCGGCCGCTTCTTGCGGGTCCTCCTCTTCGTCCTCAACCTTTTCCAGCGTGCGGAACAAGGCCTGGTAGAAAGCCATGATCATCTTCATTAAATAGTCTTGCTCGAACACGGTAACTCCTCAACCGGTCTGTGATCACATGCGCAAAAGTATACCGCTTGCCACGGGCGCGCTGGATGGCCCATAGGCCCATCGCTCATAACTTGCCAGCGCCTCCCCCGTGACCAGCACAAGAGCCCTTACGCACCGGTATCGTGCTTGAGGCCGATATGCTCGTACGCGCGCTCAGTCGCCTGGCGCCCCTTCGGCGTTCGGATAAGCAACCCTTGCTGCATCAAATACGGCTCGTACACATCCTCCAATGTGTCGGGGTCTTCTGCCAGGGCGGATGCCAAAGTCGTAAGCCCCACGGGCCGTCCGCCGAACTGCACGCATAGAAGTTCGAGGATGCGGTTGTCCACCGCGTCCAAACCCAACGGGTCAACCTCGAAAAAGCTCAACGCTTGAGCTGCAACATCTTCATCGATGGCGCCGTCCCCCCGCACCTGAGCCCAGTCGCGCACGCGCTTGAGCATGCGGTTCGCCAAACGCGGCGTACCGCGGCTGCGACGGGCGATCTCCAACGCTCCGTCGTAGGAAATGGGCACGTCCAAAATGGACGCCGAGCGCTGCACGATGGAGGCAAGTTCTTCCGGCGTGTAATACTGCAAGCGGAACGCGATGCCGAAGCGGTCGCGCAAAGGCCCGGTCAAAAGCCCCGTGCGCGTGGTGGCCCCGATCAACGTGAAGCGCGGCAAATCAAGGCGAATAGAACGGGCTGCCGGCCCTTTGCCCACCACGATGTCGAGCGCGAAATCTTCAAGCGCCGGATACAGCACTTCCTCGACCATGCGATTCAGCCGGTGGATCTCATCAATGAACAGGACATCGCCCTCTTCGAGGTTCGTCAATATCGCGGCAAGATCGCCCGTGCGCTCGATTGCCGGGCCGCTCGTCGTCTTGATGTTCGCGCCCAACTCATTGGCCACCACCGTCGCCAACGTCGTCTTGCCCAAGCCCGGCGGGCCCGAAAACAGGATATGATCGGCCACGTCGCCGCGCTCCTGCGCCGCCTGGATCAATATAGCCAGCGATTCCTTGATCTTCGTCTGCCCGAGGTAGTCGCCCAGACGCTTCGGACGCAAGCTGCGATCAAGCGCCAGGTCGTCCTCTAGCAGTTCAGGGGACACTGCGCGCTGGCTCGCATCCGGACTCGCCGGCTGCTGCGACACCGCAGCAGCAGCTCCGTCGCCGGCCTCGAAAACCATGCCCTCTATTCTCACGCCGTCAGCCACGTTATTTACGCCCTATCGCTCATCACGCGCCATGCACCGCAGCATGGACGCGAAACACCAAATTCGCTGGCATTATTTGCCCAATCGCTTCAACGCGTATTTTATCAGCGCGTTCTCGTCGGAGCCCTCGGGAGCGCCCTTCAACGCAACATCAGCTTCCGCAGAGGCGAACCCGAGCGCCAGCAGCGCCTCACGAGCTCCCTTCAGACTCTCGGCAGCCACGGAAGCGGAGGAAGCCGACTGCCCCTGGCCATCGAACAAGCTTGCAAGCCCCTGGTCAAACGACCCCTTCAGCTCCAATATGATGCGCGAGGCCGTCTTCTTGCCAACCCCGGGAATCTTCTGCACGGCGGCGACATCCTGCGCCTGCACCGCGGCGACCAGCGCCTCGGGCGAAAACGCCGAAAGAGCCGCCAGCGCAACCTTCGGGCCGACCCCGCTCACGGTGATCAGGCGCTCGAACAACGCCTTCTCCTCAAGCGCTAGGAAGCCGTACAGCGCAATGCCGTTGTCGGACACTTGGAGATACGTGTGCACCTGAACCGGTTGGCCAACCGCCGGTAGTTTCGCCAACGCACCTTGCGCCATGCCCACGGCGTAACCGACGCCCTGCACGTCAACCAGTGCGCAGTCCGCCGTTTTACCAGCCAATATGCCCTTCAAGAAAGCGATCATCGCGAACCTTCCTCCAAAATCTTGCGCGCAGCCGCACCGGCGGCGCCACCCGTTCCCGCGCCTGCCATCACGCGGCCGCGCTCCTCAAGTTTGCGCAACGCGTCGGCGCCGCCGACTCCCCCGAACCCTTCGTGCGTCGTATAGCAGATGGCAGCAGCCAAGGCATCGGAAGCATGGTCGGGTTTCGGCTCCGCGTTAAGCGCCAGCAGCTTCTTCACCATGTACTGCACCTGCGCCTTATCGGCGGTTCCCGTTCCCACCACGGCCATCTTTATCTGCCTCGGCGTGAACTCCCCCACCGAAAGCCCGCTCTGGGCGCACGCCACCAACGCCGCGCCGCGCGCCTGCCCCGTGGCGAACGCCGCAGAGATGTTCTGGCCGAACCATACCGTTTCAATTCCTACGCACGTTGGCTTAAAACGGCTGATCACCGCTTCGATTTGCTCATGGATCTTCGCTAAACGCAACGATAGCTCCACCGAAGCGGGCGTGGAGACGCACCCGTACGCGACGCACGCCAAGCGCGACCCCCGCTGAGACACCACGCCCCAGCCGGTGTTTGCCAACCCCGGGTCGATGCCCAATATGATGCGCTCCTTCTGAACCATGCCAACCTCTCGCAACTACACAAACGTTTGTTCGCACAGTCTAGCATACGAACAAACGTTGCGGAACCCCTTTCGCAAAACAACAAAGCCCCTCGGCCGAACGGCCAAGGGGCTTCCCAGCAGCAAAATCATGTGCACCCTGCGGGGCGCAGCCGCAACTACTCCTCGTCGAGGGCGGCGGCGATCTCCTCGGTGATGTCCATGGTGTGGTAAACGTTCTGCAGGTCTTCGAGCTCTTCCAGACGATCAACCAGGCGCATGACCTTCTTCGCGTCGTTAGCGGTCACCTCGGCGGGCGTGGTGGCCTCCATCGTCATTTCGGCGCCCTTGACCTGCACGCCCTGCTCCTCGAGAGCCTTCTTCACGGCCATGAGGTCGGACGGCTGCGTGTAGACGATCCACTCGTCGTCCGCGTCCTCGTAGTCGTCGGCGCCGGCCTCGATGACCGCCATCTCGAACTCTTCCTCATCGGCAGCGGCGCCGTTGGGGCCTACGGGGTGCTTCTTGTCGCCCGTTTCGATTTCCTTCTGGATCATGATCTGGCCCTTGCGCTCGAACATGTAGGAAACCGAGCCGGAGGTGCCCAGGTTGCCGCCCGCATGCGTGAACGCCGCACGCACGTCGGCGGCGGTGCGGTTGCGGTTGTCGGTCAGGGCCTCGCAGTAAATGGCGATGCCGCAGGGACCATAGCCCTCATACACGACGGTTTCGTAGTTCGCGGCGTCCTTGCCCGAACCGAAAGCCTTGTCGATAGCCGTCTTGATCTTGTCCTTGGGCAGCGAGTAACCCTTGGCCTTCTCGATAGCGGCGGCCAGCGACGCGTTGTTGTCGGGGTTCGGGTCGCCACCCTCCTTGGCTGCAACGGTGATGTTGCGCGACAGCTTGGAGAACAAGGCGGAGCGCTTAGCGTCCTGCGCGGCCTTGCGGTGTTTCGTGGTTGCCCACTTTGAATGCCCTGACATAACACGTCCCTTCGAAATACAGCAATACTAGCCGCCTATGTTAGCACATCCGTCAATACTGGCTCCGAACAGGCACCATTCCCACAAAGGAATCGCGGATGGCGCAACGAGGGCGAATGGCCGAAAGCCGCCTATCTTCCGCAAAGGCAAGCGAGAAGAAAGATGAAGGCAAGAACGACGATTCCGACATATAGGACAACCAGGCAGCCATGCCGGTCGTAGGGCCGCGTACCTTCTCCCCCGGGGAATAACCCCACCTTGAATCTTTTCCCTCCCAGGCCCGCCCGGCAAGCCGCGGCATTTGCACGATCGATCAAATCCGCAACCGCCTCCTTGCCATACAGCATCCTGATCCTGGCGAACTCGACGTCAAGCTCGCTCGCCAACCTCACGATGTTTGCATCGAGCTCCCTGACCACCTCGCTCAGGTCGCTGATGCTCCTTCTCAGCTCGTCGGCCTCGCGCCACGACTGTGCAGGCCGATTGCGTCTGATTTCGTTGATTTTCGCCTCCTGCTGCGCCATTTCGGATTTACGCGCCGCGCGCATATCGACCTGGCTTTCGAAACAAGCGAGCATCTCGTCAACGGCCGCGTTCTTGGCGGTGTGCTCACGGTTGCCATAGGTAATGCGCTTCCTGTTCATCCCCGGAACACCACGGGTGTAACACTGCGCGTCAAAATCGTCCCTTTGCGCAGCGTTTTCATAGCACTTGGAGAAAACCTTCCTCTGGATTTCCGGCACGCACGCGTCGTCGCTCACCCAGGCCCCGATCTTCCCCTCGACCGCGCGCAGCAAATTCTCGGTGGCGAACTGCGCCTTGCTTATGTCTTTCGGACGGGGCGAATCGTCGCCGTAATGCGAGCCCTTGTTTCCGACGAAGCGAATGGTGTTCGCCCATGCAAGCTCAGCCGCATTCAGCAGGTTGGCCTTTTCGCAAAACGCAAGCTTCGCGTTGGTGTCAAGGCGGCTTCGGCCCGTATCCATTTTCTCGTCCGAAGATAAATAGCAGCGAACATCGTCTGCGCTGAAGTTGCAAACGTCCAAAATCGCGCAAAGGACGGCCTCGAGCGCTTGCCGATACTTGTTTGCAGCGGTGGCGTAATCAGGAACCGCCCCGTTTGCGGCCCCGTTACCGATCTCTGCGAGGCTTCTGGCATTCAGAAGATCCTCGTGCGAGACAACTTCCTCCTTATTGCGAATCGGCTCATCCGCCGGATGAGGGGGCATCTGCGTGCCGCAATGCGGGCAAAACAGCGCATTATCAGGCGACTTCGCGCCACAATTCGTGCAAAATGGCATGATCTCAAGCTCCTCTTCACCATGGCGTTTAGTGGGAAGGTTGGGCAAGCAGCCGCAAAACCCGATCTTGCTCCCATTAGACAACCACGCCGAATGCTGGAGTTGCGCAACTATGAGACCTTGGGCGCCTGCCGCCGGCGGCAATCTCGCAAATAAGCAGCACCGGTCTAGCCCTCTATCGTGCCGCCGCCCACCACGACGTCCCCGTCGTAAACCACGAGCGCTTGGCCGGCTGCGGGACGCGCAACGGGATCATCGAAGCGCACGACAAGCTGATCGCCGTCCATCACGGCCATCGCCGGCTGCGCCTTCTGCCGATAGTGGGTTTTCGCCTCGACGCGCAGAGGCTCGTCGATCGATGCCACCGAAATCAAATTCACATCGCAGGCGCGCACCTCTGCGACGCCAAGCTCGTTGCGCGTGCCTACCACCAGGGCGTTTTCAGCCGCGTCTTTCGCCAGCACGTACAGCGGCTCGGGCGCAGCCACGCCGATGCCCTTGCGCTGGCCGATGGTGTAATGGACAAGGCCGCGATGCCGGCCGAGAACCCTTCCCGCAGCATCGACGATCGGCCCGGGCGCGAAAGCGCCAGGCGCGCCCACCCCGCCCTGCAACCCTAAATAGCGCCCGATGAACCCGGCGTAATCGCCGTCGGGCACGAAGCAGATGTCCTGGCTCTCGGGCTTTTCGGCGTTGCCGAAACCGTGCTCGGCAGCCAGCTTGCGCACCTCGGGCTTGGTCAGCTCGCCTAAGGGGAACAGCATGTGCGCCAAGTCGTCCTGCGTCAGGTGATACAGCACGTAACTTTGATCCTTCGAGTTATCCAGCCCGCGGCGCAGCTCATATCTGCCCGTGGCCTCGTTGAACGCCCGGCGCGCATAATGGCCCGTCGCCACGTAGTCAAAGCCAAGCTGCGCGCGGCGTCGCTGCAAGGCGGCGAACTTCAAATATCGATTGCAATCGATGCAGGGGTTGGGCGTGCGCCCATGCAGGTACGCATCGCAGAAGCGATCGATCACCTGCTCGCCGAAAGTTCCCATGAAGTTGAACGTGAAATGCTCCAACCCCAAGCCGAACGCCACCTGCCGAGCATCCTCAACGTCGCTTTGGCTGCAGCAGGTGCTTTCGCCGACCACACACGCGCCGCCCGCGCCGGCAACCTCGTTGTCGAACAGCTTCATCGTGACGCCCGCCGCGTCGAAACCCGCATCGCGCAGAAGCAGGGCGGCGACGGAGCTGTCGACGCCGCCGCTCATCGCCACGAGCACCCGCTCACGCGCGCCCGCGCCCGCGCCCTCGCCGCCTTCGACCGTCGAATCAATCGGTTCGTTCTTCGTCATATTCCCGCGACCGCTCTAAATATAGTCGGCGAAGCTCACGGCCGGCCAGACGGAATTCGCATCGGCCTCCGCCCTGTCGATACGCAGGCAATCATGGCAGCGGCCCGTTCGGCAACGCGTGCTTCGCGCCGCGTCGATAAGGGCCTTCCACAACGGAGCCATATGCTGCCCTTCGCCAGCGAAATACTCAGGATGCCACTGCACGCCCATCAGAAACGTGCAATCGCCGACCTCGACGCCTTCCACCAGACCATCGGGCCCGTAAGCGGTCGCCCTCAGGTTCGGCGGGACCGTTCGAACCGCCTGATGATGCATCGAATTGACCGAGGCGTGATCGCGCCCGAGAATATTGCCCAGCTTACTTTGGCGCATGATGGAAACCGTGTGCGTGGGGATGGCGTAATCGCAGGTCTGCCAATGGCTCACGCGATTGCCGGCGGGCGTTGTCACCGTCGGATCGGCCGCCGCGCCCTCGTTTTCACCGGATACCGCCGCCCTTGACGCCGCCCCGGCTCCGCGAGCAGCGCCGCTTGCCGCCTCGGCACCGGCAACCCCGCGCACCGCGTTGACCGCCGCAGCCGCGCCGGCCACGCATGGCATCGCCGCAACCGCGCCCGCCGCACCCGCAACCTCTTGCCCGCCGGCCGTCGCACCGGCAACGGCCGCCGCGACGATCGGAGCCGAGGCGCCCAGATCGGCAAGCGGTCGATCATCCATTGCCGCAACGCCGTCGAATTGCTCTTCCAGATCAAGATAAAGCGTACCGCCGAAGAACACGTTGATCATCTGCATGCCGCGGCAAATCCCCAGAAGCGGGTAGTCGAACTGGTACGCATAGCTGAGCAGAAGATACTCCACCTCTTCGCGCTCGGGCGTCAGCTCGGAAAGCTTGCCGTACGTTATGTCGCCGCCATAGCGAACCGGGCTGATGTCCTGACCTCCCGACAAAACGAAGCCGTCGATGCGCGGCAGCAACGACTCGTACACGCTCACATCAGACGAAAACGGGATGATGACGGGCGCCCCGCCTGCGGCGACGATCGCCTGCGCGTAATGGTTGTTCATCCGCAGTATGCCCTCGTTCGGGTCAAGCGTTGGGACGATTCCGATGACCGGACGCGACTCGTCCATCGCGCGCGTTGCTATTTCGTCGATGCTCACCGTTCGTTGCGGGATCTGCATACCTTCCCCCATGTTGCTCATTGTCTCGAAGCGCGCCCGCCCACTGAAGGCCGGGCCTGTTGTATAGCCGAACATGATAAGGCATGAACGTGCGCAAGCCCCTTTCGTATAGGCGAAAGCGTTCAATCGCCAACGATGCGGGCGCGGGGTGCATGGCGCGGGATTCGCAAAGAAGAACGCGTGATGGAGGCCCCGGGGGGATTTCGAGGCGAAGGACTCGAAGCGATCTCGAGGCAAAGCGGGAGAATCCATGACGGGATGAAAGGGTGACGCGAGCGAAGCGGCAGGCACCTCAAAATCAAATATGCCACAACCCTCGCTCACGTGGTTCTTGTTATAAATTCCGCAAGGGCGAACCGTTCAGGAAGTGTGCATCCTATGCAGAGACAGCCGGAATGCGCGCTTTGCGTCCCACGCAGCCGCCTGCCTTCCGGCAATTTTAAGATACACCCAGGTCAAATGCGCTAATTTTCTTGAATCTGCGGAGTTCGTTCGATAATATCCCCCTTAACGGTTGGTCCGTGCATCGTCCCTGTCGCGTTGTTTGCAACAAAAAAGGGTGGACACATAACTGTTTCTTGTTATAGACTGTCCCTGTTCGAGCCTTGCGCTCGTCGACAAGAGAAAAAAGAAACCCCCCAGCGCCAACTGGGGGGCAATTAAGTGATCAGATATCGACCACTCACTCACAAGTCGTTATTCTACCACTTAACCTGGCCACTTACAAGGTGTCTTGGTTTTTGCGCTCTTCTTTCCCTTTGTCGAAAACCGAATAGCTTCGATTGTTGTGCAGCTGAAAACCAGCTGCAGATTGGTGCATTATGCCTCGATTCGACATGGGGGCTGCGGCTTGCACGCGCGAAAGCGAGTGGGAGACGTTTCGCCGCCTTATCACGCATGATGACCGCAACAGCTATTACGTCGTATCGTCTTGCGCGAACGGCGCCTGGGAAGATGTAGCGGTCAGAAAGGGCAACCTCGCGGTGCTCGGGTTTTCCGATGCCGCAAGCTACTACATGACCCACAACGGATTTTTCGAGCCTAACCGCAAAAGCGAATCAGCCCGACAGCTCAATGCACTATTTTTCGATCTCGACTGCCACGATCGTCCCATACCGGAGGCTCGTGCCGTGGTTGACCGCACGATTGCCGCGCTGCGCCGAGCGTGCGATGACGGACGCCTTCCAACCCCGACAATGATCATCGACTCCGGACGCGGGGTGCAGCTTTTCTACGTACTGCGCCGTTCGGTGCCCACGTATTCCAACGGCAATGCGAACAGCAAAAGCGTCACTTTCTTTGAGTGCGTGCAGCGCCGGATGATGGATGTGCTCGAGCATCTGCTCTCCCCGATCGATGGCATTTCCGTCGATCGAGCAACCGGAGATCTCTCGCGCGTTTCGCGCATTCCCGGGACGTACAATCATGCAGCTGGACGTGTCGCACACATCGTGGAAGCCTCGGAGGTCCTGCATTCGCTCAGCGAGCTTTCGTCTTTCGCATCAGAATATATGACAAGAAATGCTACCGTCCGTTCAGCACGCCCGGCGCGAAAGGCACGCGCCACGATGCTCCACTACGAGCCCCTCATGATGAGCCGGCTTTCCAAAGTGATCGAGCTTCAAGCGTATCGACATTTCCAATGCGTTGGCCAACGCGAGCTCATGTGCTTCGTGTTCTACAACACGGCCGTGCAGATTTACCAGCGCGAAGACGCGCGAAACCGTTTACGCTCGTTCAATGCGCAGTTCGTCGAACCGCTCGATTCATCCGAGCTATCCGGTATCGAGCGTTCCGTTGACAACGTCACCAACCACCAGGGACAAGCGGGCTTCTATCTCATTGGCGCCCAGCGCCTCACCGAGTTGTTAGGGTTGACGGAAGAGGAAAATTCAGCGATCCGCTTCTTCGAGTCCAAGCGCGTCATCCTTCGTGCCCAAGCCAAGCGAGATACCCGGTTAAAACGCGCTGCTCGTAACAAGCGAATCGTGGAGCTTCGAAAAACAACCAACCTCACACAGCAGCAAATTGCTCAAGAGACGGGGGTTTCGTTGCGAACTGTTGCAAGCGTTTTGAAACAGAATGCAACAAGCGAAAGGAAAAGGAAACTCCAGGGCTTAACGAAACAACAGGGGGAACAACTCAGGGATCGCATTCAAAGTAACAAGGATCAAGGGGATTCATGCAACAACAAACAATCTGAAACATGCAATTTCTTGTCATACGTGTCTTTGGAGTTCCATCCCTCCTCCCTCTCAGGGTCCTCCTGCGTCACTGCGTCGTGGCTTTCTTCTCTTGTTTCCAATTGCGTGGCTTCTGGTTTTGGGTATAAGGAAGCCCCTGTGACAGAAAGTGGTGATGCTGGGACTTTTGTCACAGGGGCTCAACGAGGTTTTGCTTTCCCTTTTATTGGTCATGCGTCCGCTCGATCTCCCTTACGAGCGCCTTGATTTCA
>CAVDXU010000030.1:0-25693 GCA_963613135.1 bacterium | reverse complement strand
AACACGCCACCATTAAACCAGCAGGGCGAAATCCCTGTCAACAGAGAGGCGCTGACTCCTTTCCCCCACGGCTTCTTCCGGTATGAACGGCATTTTGCGGCGCCGGGCGTTCGAGCCCTTCAAGCGGATCTCGACGCCTCTGTCATCCACCGGAGCACGCGAAGGCGTCAGGTTAAACTGAGGGGACTGACCCCGGAGGAGTTCCGGAGTCAGTCCGCTGCGGCATAGTCATTACTTAAGCCGTCCAAGTTTCAAGGCGCAGTCAGCCCAAGAAACAGGGGGCACTCGAATTCGATTGCGCTCACCTAGATTCGCCAAAACTTGAAGAACAGCCACCGCAGCCAACCCACGCGTTTGCGAGCGCTCTTGAAAAACGCCCAGTAGTATTGCTTGAGCTGGTCGTATTCCTCGTCGGTCGCGGGCATCCCACCCAAGCATACGCGCTCGTAGATGAGCGTGACGTCCGCAAAGCTCACACCGCCCGCGCCTTCGGTAAACGACGCCAGCGTGCGCTGCGAGGCAACCGCATATTCGCTCGGCGTGAGATACGCGGGCTTTTTCGCGCGCATCCTGCCGAAACGTTTCAAAAAGAAGTTGTACAGCACGTACACCCTATAGGGGTACGGCTCCTTTTCGAGCCTCTTCAAACGCGTCTCGCGCCAACGGATACGCAAGAAAACAGCCAAGGCAAGCGCAAGCACCGCAAGCGCCGCGATTATGACAAGCGTCCACTGCACGATGTTGTACGCAACGGCGAGCGTATCGGAGTTGGGGTCGTCCGGATCGTAACCAGAGACAAGCTCCGTCATGCCGTTGATGACGTCGCTAAAGGCGCCCGAAGAAGACTCCTCGCTTTCGCCCTTGCCGCCGTCTTCGGTATTCTTTTTGCTATCTTCCTCGTTGTCGTTCGTGTTGCTGGTCGTAAGGTCGTCGCTTTCGACATGCTGCTGATCATAGGGGTTGTTATAGTACTCGTTGGGTTGCATGCGGTATTCGAAGAACGGCTTCCACTCGGGAGTCTGCAGGCCCATCGGGGCCACGATGCCGTAAAACACGGCGCAACCAAGGAATACGCAAACCGCGGAAAGCACCAGCGAAAGCGCGCAGGCTCCGAAAAAACTCGGTGAGCTTGCGCGCTGGGCCCCAAGCAGGCTTTGCCGATAGGTCTGGAACACGAAAAGCGTCGCTGTTGCCACAAGCACCACAATCGTGACGATGTCGCCCATCGACGTGCTCACCCAATCGCGATACAAATATTGCACAAAGCCGCAGGCAAGGATATCGGCGAACACAAGGGCGACAAGACCCCAGGTACGCCGCGAGAGGAAATAGACAACCGTCGGCACCGCAACAAGCAGCAAAAAGAAAATGAGGTTGTTGCCGGCGACGTCGATGGCGCTATACCCCGAGGCGATCGATTCCGTGCTGGTCGCGATGCCGGCAACGATGGCGATAACGGCCATGACGCCGACCGCCACGCCCGAAGGGACGAGGGCGCGCTTCGACCACGATCCCGCGAACAACGCCGCAAGCACCGCGAATTCGGCGCCGCCCACCAAAAGCAAGTTCCCATAAAGCGAAGCGCCGCTGTTGAATGCGTACGACACCGTGAGGTCGAGCGCAATCGAAAGCACCCATACCAGAAGGAAATCGGGCACGACCGAACGCATGAAGCGCGCAAACTGCCCGCCTGGCGCGGCCGATCCCCTCGAAGCGCGGCGCTCGGAAGGCGACGACCCGGCCGCATTCGTGGATTCATTCACTTCGTTTTCGGCCATTACACGCTCGCCTCCCCCAACTCATCGGCGCTTTCAAGCACAACATAGCCAATATTCGCCGAGCTTAGGCGCCCAAGCCCTGAGCAATACGCCTCGCGCTCGCGCCCAACGAGCCCCGGCGGCACAACGGCCACGAGCACGGGGTTGCGCTTGCGCGCCTTCGCCTCGATGAGAAGCGAGATCATGTCCGCAGACAAATCCGCCGTGCACACGACCAAGTTGTTCTGGCCGTTTTGCGAAAGCACAAGCGAGCGAACGAGCTCGAGCGATTCCTGAGCGTGCACGGCATCCTTCGCCATGCGCGGAAGCTCCTCGACGATCTCCTCGGATGCGACACCGGCCCACGCGAGCCTGCGGCAGCGCTCGCCGTAACGGTTCACGTAATGAAGCTCGGTATCCATGCCCTGCTCGCGAGCGTATGTTGCCAACGAGAACCCCGATTCGACCACCGCATCGAACATCGACATAAGCGCTTCCGTGTCATCATTTGACGCGAAGAAATCCATGACGACCGCCGCGCCCGGGTTGTTGTACACCTCGAACAGGCGCGTCATGTAGCTTTCCGAACGAGCGGAGATCTTCCAGTGGATAGTCTTGAGCGGATCGCCCGGCACATACTCGCGCACCATGGCATAGTCAAGCGAATCGGCGAGCGTCGCCTTGTGCGCGCGCAAGGTCTCGAGCGCCGCATCGTTCGAAAACGCGATGCGCTTAATGGGAACCACGCGCGGAGTAACCTGCACTTCCGTTTGACGCTTGCAGGCGATCCTGTGCGTGAACAAGCGCAAGAAGTCGCAGATCGTGACTTCATAGATACCGGCGCTATACGTTCCCACGTGGTCGAAGCGCACTTTGAAATCCATGGTATAGCTGGCAAAGGGCGACAACGCGAGCGTCGTCTCGGTTCGCGTGAGGGGCTTGCCGTCGGCGTCGGAGATATACAGCAACGCCTGTATGCAAAAATAGAACAGCGGCCTCCTATTCGTGAATTTGGTCGAAATAACGACCTCTTCGCCCTTTCGGCACGAGCCGCTCGCCGAACTTTCCGCAATCGAAAGCCCGCCGCGCATAAAGCACAAATACAAAAACGCGAGCACGATGGCCGCAACGACGGAGACAAGCGGCACCCAACCGATTATCGAGGCATGGTAATCGGCATCGCCGATCATGAATGCCCCGAATGCGCAAATGCCTATGAGCAAGGCGCATGCGCACAGCTTCAACGCAACGCCGCGAGAACGCCCCGAAGAGGCACGCTTTCGCGCGCGATGCGCCGAAGAACCACCCTGTTTCTTGAACGCCATCGCTAAAGCCCCTTGACCTCGGCTTCGCTTACCGCGGGAACAGCGACCGACTCAAGAATCGCCGAAACAACCGCCTCGGGAGTGCGCCCGTTGATCTTCGCCTCGTGGGTGAGGATGATCCTATGGCCGAGCACATACGGCGCGAGGAACTTAACGTCGTCAGGAAGCACGTAGGCACGCCCCTGAAGCAGCGCCCATGCGCGGGCAAGGCCGATGAGCGAAATCGAGCCGCGGGGCGAAGCGCCGCAGCTGCATTCCGCCATGGTTCGCGTGGCGGAAACGATCTGCACGGCATAGCGCGCGGTGCTCTGGGCGACGTGCACCTCTTCGGCGGCGTGGGAAAGCTCAATGATCTGCTCTTTCGTCGCAACCGGCTTGATGGCCGCCTTTGCAGCTTTCGAGTTCAAAACAACGCTCACTTCTTCGTCCATCTTCGGATACCCCATGGAAAGCTTCACGAGGAAACGATCGAGCTGGGCCTCGGGAAGCGGATAGGTGCCGTATTGCTCGATGGGGTTTTGCGTGGCGAGCACCATAAACGGCTCTTCGAGGCGATGCGTTTCGCCGTCGACGGTCACCTGGCGCTCTTCCATGGCCTCGAGCAGCGCCGACTGCGTTTTGGCGCTTGCGCGGTTGATCTCGTCGGCAAGCACGAGGTTGCTCATGACGCCACCGGGGCGGAATTCGAAATCGCGCGTCTTCTGGTTGAAGATCGAGAAGCCCGAAACGTCGGAAGGCATGATGTCGGGCGTGAACTGGATACGCTTGAAGCTGCAGTCGATCGATTTCGCGAGCGCGCTCACAAGCGACGTCTTGCCCGTGCCGGGAAGGTCTTCGAGCAGCACGTGGCCGCCGGCGATAAGCGAGCTCACGACGAGCTCGACCGGTTGCCGCTTGCCGACAATAACCGTCTCGACATTTCCTACGATGCTTTCGATGGTGGCCTTTGCCTGGGCGGCTTTCTGATCGTTGAGCATGAACGGGTTCCTTTCAGTCGTTGTGCGCAATGAGCGCCGGTTTCTTGCGAAGGCGCCGAAGCGCCGGGGTTGCTTCAAGCGGCGGGCCTTTTAGCGTTGGGTTCCACCCCAATAGCAAAATCACCTTGCCGGTTGGATCGAGAATTCGGGGGCGCACATGCGCATCACCTGTTGGTTGTCGTGCGTGAATTCCACAAGCTTCACGTTGACCCCGTAAGCCGCCTGGATGTTCTCGCGCGTGATGACGCTGAACGCGTCGCCGAACTTCATGGGGGCATCGCGCGTGAACAGCGCCACGTTCGCGCCGCACATGAACGCATGATCGGGGTTGTGCGTAATCATGAGAACCGCGTAGCCTGCGGCGGCGAGCTCGCGCACCTTCGATATCACGCGCACAGCATTGCCGTAATCGAGCGCGCTCGTGGGCTCATCGAGTATGAGCATCTGCGGCTCCTGGGCGATGGCGCGGGCAAACATGACCATCTGCAGCTCGCCTCCCGAAACGTCGCAATAGGGCACGTCGCGCAAATGGTAGATGCCCATATCCATCATGGCGTTTTCCACCACGTTGTAATCTTCTCGGTTGGGCTGGCCCGACCCGCGCGAAACACGATTAATGCGTCCCATCATGACGACATCCTTCACTTGAAAGGGAAAGGGCTGCTCATGGTTTTGGGAAACATACGCAACCGTCTGCGAGAGCCGCGATGCGCTCCACTTCGTCACATCATCGCCGTCGATCGTGATATGCCCGGCGATCAACGGCAAAAGCCCGAGGATGGTCTTCACGAGCGTTGTCTTGCCGCAACCGTTTGGCCCGAGAATGCAGCAGATTTCCCCGCTTTCGACCGTCATATTGACGAACTTCTGAACGGGCTTGCTTTTCTCGTAGCCAACGGCGGCTTCTCGAATAGCGAGCTTCACTTCACCACTTCCCCTCTTGCGAAACGCCCACACGGACGCCGCATGAAAATCCTTTGAAAAGGCCCATCTCTTCTTCCCTCTTTCCCTATTCCCATGCCCGAGCTTGACGAGCCATGACGAACAAGAACAACGGAAGCATGACAACCGACACAAGCGAGCCTATGGCCAAGCCGTCACCCACGAAGGGAATCATATCGACGAGCGTGCGGCACACCACGAGCAGCACCATGCCTATGCAGACGTTGCCGATAAACTGGTGGCGGAACTCGCAGCCGAACCACGATCGGGCCAAAAACGGAACGCACAGCGAGACAAGCCCCACCGCGCCAACGTGTATCTGCGCGGCCAGAATCATGATCGCGCCGCAGATAAGCGCGACCGAGCGCAAGAAAAGCGCATTCACGCCGAACATCCGCACCTCCTCATCGCGAAAAGCGAGGGCGTTCATCTTGAAACGCAGGCAATAAACGGGAACGAGCGACGCGACCGCCGCCACGCCCAGAACCGCCCACGAGAGAAGCGACGTGTCGACCGTGAGCATTTGCGAGATGGTGTAAAACGCGAGGTATCGTTCCTCGTCCATGACAAACAGAGTGATGTAGGAGACGACCGACCCGATGAGTTGGGAGAGGATCGACCCAACGAGCAGAAGCGTGACGATATCGTAGGGCCTTCCTTTACCCGACAAGCGTTTGCCGGCAAGGATCACGAACACGAGAATGGCTGCGCCCGCCGCATAGCACACGATATAGCGCTCCGTTGCCATCGTCGCCGCAACCGGGCCATAAACGAACACGAGCGACGCCACGCCCAAGCTTACGCCCGAGCCAACGCCGAGCATGCCGGGGCCGGCGATGGGGTTTTTGAAGACGTTTTGGTACAGCATGCCCGAAACGGAAAGAAGCACGGCCGAGACAAGCGTGATGCCGACGACTTTCAACTTGGAAAATATCGCGTAATAACCGGGGGCGTTGTCCACAAGCCACGACTGCGACATCGGCGGAAACACGTGGGTTATGGAACCCGCCGCATTGTAGATGTGCATCCAAAGGGCATAGGCGACCTGTGCGGGGGTATAGGTCGCATACGCGCCCGAATAGGGGTAATACTGCCCCGCCGCGCCCATGAAGCACAGCGAGAAAAAGCAAGCCGCAACGAGCAGCACCATGCTCAAAACAACCTTGCGGCGAAGCGTTCGAGCGGCGCTTTTGCGGTGTGCGTCGGAAGTCTCGTACGAAACGGTTTTACCGACCATGCCCGACGAAACCGTTTTCCTAACGGAACTGGCCATTGCTCACCCCCTTGCCACGAAGCGCGGAAACCAAGAAGACCGCCGCGCCGGCGATGGAGATGAACATGCCGACCATCGTGTCGAAATCGGTGCCCAAAAGCAAGATGAGCAGCTCGTATGAGCCAAGCACGAACACCGCGCCAAGCACCAAAGAGGCAGGAAGCAGGTAGCGAAAGTTCGGGCCGACAAGGCGCCGCGCTAAATGGGGCACCAAAAAGCCAACGAAGCCGACCACGCCGCAAAACGAGATGATGATTGCAGTGAGCAGCGTGCACAGCCCCACGACGATAACCTGCGTGCGCCGCGACTCTATTCCCATGCTGCGGCGCTCGGCTTCGTCGAAAGCGAGCGCCATCATCTTTTGGCGAAGGCGCATCACCACGGCGAACACCACGCAGATCGGAACGAGCAGAGAAGCGATGTCGATCCAGGTATAGTGGCGCCAAAACGAAGACACCATAAGCGATGTGAACAGGTCGGCCTTCACGCAAAACGGATCAAGCGCCACATAGTAATAGCGAATGCTCGACACCACGGAGCCAGCCACACCTGCCACGATTTGCCCCGTGATGATCATGAGGATGGGCGAGATCGTCCGATTGCGAGAAAAGCGCATGACCCCGAGCACAACGGCCACCACAAGCAAGCAGCCCGCGAACGAGAAGAACACCATGGAATACGACGACCACCAGGCAGCCGCCTCGCCGTAATCGGACGCCAACGCATCATCGGCGAGCTCGCCCACGAAAGGGATGATGACATTGCCCTCGTCGGACACGCACAGCGCAATCCAAAGCGCGAGCCCGAGCGAGCCGCCGCTCATCACGCCGAGCGTCGAAGGCGAAACGAGCGCGTTGCGAAACGAACCCTGGTACACCGCGCCGCATAGCGCGAGCCCCGCACCCGATATGGCGACGACGGCGAATTTGATCATGTTGCTTGAAAAGCGCGCCCATGGAACATCGGTTCCCGAAAGCTCGAGCAGCATTTCGCTTATGTTGGTGGAAACGCCGTCGATGAACGTCGCGATCGAATAGCTTCCGTAATTGATGTACCTCGATGCAATGCCATCCGGCAAAATGAGCGCGAGGACATAAATCACGACGAGGACAATTCCCATGATGAAAATCTTCTGGGCGCGGGAATCGACACGATGGCGAACGTCAACCGCTTCGGCATAGTCGTTATCGGTGCCCGAGTCTAGAAATTGTATGGCTGGGTCGAAAAGCGAAGCGGCTCCCGCGGTTTCGGGGCCTTCTTCCCTTTTACGCTTGTCCTTCACGCGTGAACCTTTCCATAAACGTCAAACAAGGGAAACGCAGGCCAACCCGCCGCACTCTGCAAACATGGCAGCAGGTTGGCCAGCGCCCCCTCGGAACGCCCATCGTCGGGCGTTCCTTTAAATACTCGCGAAAAACGCGGCTGCGATACGGGTGCCCGCAGCCGCGCTCGTGCGAAGATGGGAATCGACTAGACCGAAACGCTCGGCGTCGAACCTTGCGGCAGATCGAGGTCGGAATCCTCGGGATCGCGGCGATGTGCAAGCACATACCACAAGAGGCCGATCACGATCGCAAGCAAGATAAGCGGCAGAATCACGAAGAGCACCCAGTGCGCGCCGATCCATGCACCGATTCCGTCCAAAGAGGCGGAGCTTGACGCGCTCGTCGAATCTTCATCGCCATTACCGGCAAGCACGCTGGATGCGCCTTCGGCGGCAGACAAGCGCGACGATCCGCTTTCGGCGGCGTTGCTATCGGAGCCACCAGCACTCGAAGCAGAGCCGGATCCGGTTGACGAACCGCCGCCGGAACTAGACCCCGAAAGCCCCGATGCGGAAGCCGTCGTCTTGGAGCCGGAACCAGACCCCGAAAGCCCCGATGCGCTAGAACCGGAGCTAGAGCCCGAAAGCCCCGATGCGCTAGAACCGGAATCGCCCTGCGCACCGCCGCCGTTGCTCGTATTCTTCGCGAGCTCGCTTATGGCATTCAGCCCCGTGTTGTAAGCCGAAGTCGCCAGCTCGGTGCTCTGAGCGCTCGAAACAGCGCTCTTGGCATCGGAGTAGGCGTTCTCTATCTTCGACCACGCGTCGTCGGAATACGAGCTGCGGCTCAAGCTCGAATAGTACGTGGCAAGACCCTCGAGATATTGGGCCTTCGCGCTGGCTATGCCGCTCGCGTCGTTGAGCGTCGAAACGCCGGCCATCTTGTTAATAACGTCGGCGTAAGCCTTCTGCACATCCTCGACGGTCGTGCATGCTTCGACCTTGAAAACACCGTCAGCGTAATAGTCTTGCAGCTTTTCGAAATTCACCTTGCTGTAATCGGCCTCGCGATAGCCGTTGTAAGCCTTCTCGAGCTTTTCTTCGGCCTCGACCTTATAGTCGTAGAGTTTCAACTCTGCGTCGGTGCGAATCGCGACGAGCGAGAGATTGTTGACCGAAGTCGCCTCGGCGTACTGGGTAACCGGGAACGAAACGAAGCCGTCCGTAACGCTCAGCCCGTCGCTGAACTTCACATCGCCAGGAGCCAACAGCTTGAAGGCCGTGAACTTGTTCTCGGCATATTTCGCATCGACGGGAACCTTCACCGTTGCCGTGCCGAAATCGCTTGTCAGAACCTTGGTCGATCCGTCCTCGAGCGTCGCTTCAACTTGAATGTTGTAGCTCTTGACAGGCATATTGGTGCGTGCCGGAGTGCTTGCCGAATTCGAGAGGTTCTTGTCGTCGCCGACGAGGCTGCGAAGCTTCACGACCACGCTTTTCGCGCCCGTGAATTCATCGCTCGTCAAAAACATCTTCGAAACGTCGACGGTGGCGCCGGTGCCGGCGGTTTCCTCGTCAGCTTCAACCATGATGGGCTTGAAGGTCGCATACACGTTCATGCTCGCCGAAACCGGCGCATCCATGCTGAAGGGCGCCTCAACCTGCGAATCGCCCTCGCCCGTGCGCGTCACCCAACCGGCGAAATAGGTGCCGCCGGCCTTCTGCGAGGGGTTCGCGGGAGCCTTACCCGTGCTCGCCACGGTATCGCCGTCGGAAAGCGTCACCGTGTAGGTTTGCGAAAGGTCGTCGGGATCGTTGTAGAACACAACCGAATGCGTGCCCTTGGCCTCGAAGACCGAATACACATCGACGGTGATGTCTCCGTAGTCGGAAATCTTGCCCGCGGCGTCAAGCTCGTCGATCGCATCGCCTACGCTGAGCACGCCAACGCCGGTAGCGTCTTTATCCTTCGACCAACCCAAGAAGTTGAACTGGCTGCGCTCGGGCGCGGCAGAGCCCGTCGTCGCAAAAGCATCGTTGACATTCGTCGCGGCATTAACGCTTTCAGAGGTCGTGGCGTAGGTCACGTATCCCGCGCCATCGCCGAAATCGACCTTGAAGCTCACCTTCGCCGAAAGGGTCTCGACGGAATAGATGGCATAGACGACGTAGCTCGGATCGCTGCTGCTGTGGCTTTCGCCGGTAAGTCCCGTCGAGCTCATCGCGGGCAAGCTTCCGTCTTTTTCCCATCCGCTGATCGGGGACTTGTCGTCTTTGCGGGTCGACCATCCAACAAAGGTGTACACCTCGCGCAGACCCTGGTCATTCGTCTTGATAAACGATTTGGGATTGACGCTTTCGTTCGCAAGCTGAATCGGATCGGTGCCGTATTCAACGCCTTCGATCTTATTCGTCACGCGGTCCCATACGAGCTCGCCCGTTTCCGCATTGGTCACCTGACGATAGCTGATGGCGCTGACGGTCGCGGTCTTGGTCTTCTCTTCGAACTTCATAGTGAAGCTCTGGGCGACATTCGACGCGGGCAGCGTATCGCCAACCTTATAGTCGATGCTCTTTTCGCCCGAATATGTGGAATCGGAGCTGTTGCCCTTCGCAAAGCCAACGAGATCATGGTCCTTGTCGCTATTCGCGAAGAGGGCCGATCGAGTAGTTACGACAGATTTGCGATCTTCAACATTAAGGGGAACCGTCGACTGCCTGGCATCGAGCATCGCATCGATCGAGGGCGTCGCGCCGTTGTCGGCAACATACGCGTGCACCGTGCCATCGCTGCGGAAGCTCACCAAATGCTGGCCTTCGCCAACAAGCAGATAGACTGCAGTGAAGTTGGTCTTGCCGGCGCTGTAGTTCGACGTCGTCATCTTCACATTCGCACCCATGTCATACGACGGGTACAGCGTCTGGGTCTCGTAGCCGGTCATGCGCCAGCCAACGAACTCCCACGTGCCCGATTCGTCGGTGTAGCTTTTCTGCGACGTGATGGCGCCGTCCTTGCCGGCGGCGGCAAGCGCGTCGCCGAGCGTTTGCCCGTAGCTTGCGGTAAGCGAGATATCTGCCTTGGCAGAGCCGTCGGAGTTGCGCAGGTTCGTGAAGGCCACCGTGCGCTCCGTGGCCACCTGTTTATACACGGCGTAATAGGTGGCGGAAGAGGTCACCACGAGCGAGGTTGCGCCACGGGCGATATCGCCCTCGTGCGTGCCGAAATCATCGGCTGTCGCATCTTTGTCGCTCGACCACCCGAGGAATTCATACGAATACGTATTCGACGGGCTTTCCGCATGGCGAACCTCGGCCTCGGAAGGCAGGTCGATAGTCGTTCCATAGGAAATGCTGTCGTGCGTGTAGTTATCAAGCGCAATCCCATCGGCGACAAACGTCACCGAGCAGAGGTTCTTCGACCACGAAAGGTTGCCATTGTCGTTGACGATGGCCTGGTAGTCGCCATCGGCGTCGGTAAAGACGGCCGCGTCTTGAGCCGTGGCGGCGTCGCCCGAGCTCGTCTTCGCGAACGCGAACCCTTCAACGTTGCCCGCCTTCGAATCGACCTTGCCAATGTCGTTGCTCGCGCCAGTGCCGGGGTCGTATACGCTCAGCTTCCCGTCGCCGCCGGCGGCAAATTCGTTGCCGTAAGCGATATAGGAATGCGATGCGATGTCGATTGCATTATCGCCCGACGTGCTCACCGAAAGCTCGCCATTCAGATTGATGAGCGCGGCCTTGGTGGCCGTATCGGCGCTCGTCGAAGCATTCGAGGTCGAATAGATGCCGTATGAATACGGGTTCAAATATCCCACCATGCGGAATTGCGTGCCTGCCCCGTCTTTCTTCATGCCGTAGATATCTTCGAAGCACGACGAAGAGCTCGCGGCAGAAACCCCGCGATACAGTCCACTACCCGCAGAAACGTTGATCGCAAGATCGCCGACGTTGATTGTCGGAGTATTGCTCGCGCTCAGCTCCACCACCGCGGCGGCATGGGTTTCGCCGCCCGAGATGTTGATGGTGCCGGTCAAATCGTAGGTTCCCTTCGACACCTGAATGCCTTTTGCCATGCCCAGCGTTTGGTACTGCGACTGCACCCAGCACTCGCTTGCAACAATGGCGCTCGCCTCGCCTAATTTGTCGGAGGCAACCTTGTCGGACACGGCCCATACAAGGCTTCCGTCATCGAGCTTTGCGGGGAACGCATAGTAGCGGCCCGATTGCTCGTCGTATTCTGCCTGCACGGCAAACGCGCTTTGCACCGCCTCATAGAAATCGGAACCCTTGCTCAGTTCCTGTTTCATGAGATAGGGCGAAGACACGCTCGAAGCGCTCGACGAATCGTAGATGGCATTGCTCGACCACTGGGCCGAGACGTCATTGCGAACATTGACCGTGGCAGATTCGTCCATGACAACCTTGTAAGTCGTGGCGCTCATGCTCGTGATGCCAATGACGCTATTGAGCGAATAGCTGCCGCCGTCGCTCGCCGAGGCCACGGTTGAAAGCACCGCGTTTTTACCAAGCGTGATGGTGGAATTGTTGCCATTCGCGTTGATTCCATACACGTCCGACGTCGTCCCCTGCTTCACCGAAGCGGAGTTTTGGTTGTACTCGACATTCACCGAAGCCTCATCCACGGTAAGGGAGGCGTTGTTTTGAACGTTGATGCCGATGCGCTTGCCGGCCGCATCAAGAGTCGATCCCGTAACCGCGCGGGCGAGGTTCACGTTGAACGAACCTGTGCCGGAATCCGAAGAATCAGTGATAACGAAATCTATCGGCGCGGCAGCCGTGCCCTGATCGATGTTGACGGCATACAAATTCCCCGTGCTCGTCGCCGTCGAAAGGTCCACGAGCGCCGTGTGGCCGGCCAAATCGAGCGTGCCGGATTTCTTAACCTGCAGGGGAGCGCTCGCAGGACCGGTGGGCGACGAAACGCATGCCTCGGTCGCATCCTCAAGAAGCTTGATGGTATCGCCGGCATTCATGGAGGAAATGGCGACAGAAAGCTTAGAGTACTCAACGCCGGTGCTGACGTTTTTCGCGACCGGGGCATGGTACCAAGCAAGTTGCGACTTGTCGTCGTCGGAGGCATCTTCCGTCTTCTCGCCAACGTAGACGATTTCGAATCCGTTGTAATACGAAAGCTTATTCGCTTCGAAGGCGTCTTCGAAGCCGGTAATATCGCTACCCTCGCTCGCCGCTTTCGCAAACACGTTTTTGTCCGTGGCGCTGGTGTTTTTGACGGAAACCTTGCTGGACCCATCGGAAAGCTTGAAGCTCGAATCCACGACGATTGGGTAATTGGTAGCGACAACGCCATTGCCTTTAAGATTTATCGCCCCGGCAAATGTCACCGAGTTGTCTTTGGTCGTCAGCGAAACGAAATTGGGGTTGGAACCCTCATCTTCAATATCAAACGTGCAATTCTCGAATGAGAGCGTCTTTCCGCTGGAGAATCCCTTGCACCCAGTCGTCCCGGCTCCCGTCACCGTGAGCGACGAGTTCGTCATGCTGACATTTGCTGCCGCATTCGGCGCGACGCCCGTAGTGCCCACGATAGATGACGAGCTCACTTTGATGGTCGAATCGTTCACCGTAAGATTCAGCATGTTGCTGAATCCTGTCGCAGTTTGGTTTTGCAAGCGCGAAAGCTCGAAGTCGCAGTTGTCAAGCGTGACCGAAGCCGTCGCCGAAGCCATGATTCCGTAAGCTGTGCCGCTTGCGCTTTGGGCGACAACCGAAAAATCGAGATTGCGCAGCTCAATGCCCGCGCTCAGCACGACGTTTTCATTTTGGCTATTCCTTACCGTCTTCGTCGCACCCGTTACCGAGATAACGCCAGAAGAAGGGTTGTAGGTCGCATACGTCGCCGCATTGGGAACGATATCGACCCCGTCGATAACAACCTGGGCTGCAGTGGCGGCAACGACAATGGTCGAGGCGCTGGTTCCCGAGCCCAATGCACCCGTGAAGCTGCCCTTTTCGCCTTTGCTGTTGTCAAGCACCGTAAGTTTGCAACCTGCAAAGTTATCGACGTTCGATCCGTTCTTCGAGAACTTGGCCGGAATGTTCAGGTACTCGATGTCGTGCCCGTTCAAATCGAGCGTAAGCTCGGTGCCCACCGCGAGCGAATTGAGATTCGTCAGGGTAAGGCCGCCCTGCGGCACGTCGGAGATAAGCTGGATGGTTGCGCCGGCCGCATTCGCCGAAGCGTCAATCGCGCGCGCAGCCTCGGCGACGCTGGAATATTTCACCGGCTCGCTTTCGCCAGCATAGAGCACCTGCACGTAAATGGCCGAGCTTTCTTCATCGAGGGAGAACTGGACGCCGGTGTCGTTCGCGGAAACGACGGTCGGCACGCTCGAAGAAGCGTTCGAGAACATGCCCGCGATCTTTGCCTGCGTATCGGCGCTCGGAGTAAAGCCACCGGCCCATTTGGCGATTAGTGTATCGGCAGAGTTAACGTCGTCGGAGGCGATTCCGATATACGTCGGTAGAGATCCGTCGACATAGGAACCGTCGGCACTCACGCCGAACGCTTTGAAAGAGCTGCCGATTGTGAACGCGCCGCTCTTTGCGGCATACAGCCCCACGGCCGTCGCATCGGCATCCGCCGCCGCGCCGCTAAAACCTATGCCTCCGTCAAGCGCGACGATGGCGTTGCCGGTTGAATCGAACGAGATTCCTCGCGCGACCGATCCGCCGGAAACGTTCAGCATCACACCGGGCTTTGAAGACTCGCCCTCAGACGCAACGCCAATGGATGCGCTTGAAACAGTCCTCACGCCAATGGCCGATCCATTGGCGGCAGAAGCCGAAATCGAACCGCTCTCAAAGCTTCCGCCTTGCGGCAAGTCGACGCCAACGGCGGTCGCGACATCGAAATCTTTATGCTTGGCCTCGATTTGCGTATTGGAGATGGCGATGTTCGAAGTAGCCGAGTAAATGCCCACGACGGAATTCGCGTCCGCAGGTGCCGTCTCCCAACTGCTGCTCGCGGCGTATTGCTCAACGCCGTCGGCGCTGTAATCAATCGTCACCTTGCAGTTCGAGATGGAAACCCCGGCGACATTCGGCTTGCTAACGGCGATGCCCGCGCCAGAACCGGCTCCCTTGGTGGCAAGCGGGGCGTTGACCACGTCGACATCGTTCACATTCAGAGTTGCCTTCTGGGCGCTCATAGCAATGGCGGAAGCAGAACCCTTCTTATTCGAAACCGTTTGGGCTGTAGTGCGCTTCACCGCGCCACGATATTTGCCCGATTTATCGGTGCCGTTGATGGTAAGCGATTTCACCGTGGTTGCCGAAACGACGGAACCCCTGGTTGCGATGTCGGTAAGAGCCTTCGCCTGGCCACCCTCAATGGTTCCTGTAATCGTGTAGCCGTTAAGGTAAAGTTCGACTTCGACTTTATTACTCAAATTGAACAGAAGCGTTCCCGACACATCAAGGTCGCCCGTCAAGTAAGCAACGACCTTCTTCGTCGTAGACGGAACGGCATACGTCGTCGCGTTGGTCACGTTGTATTTGCTTTCAACCACCACGCGGTACTGCGAGCTGGTCGTGGTCCAAAGCTCGTTCAAGTTAAGGCACACAACGCCATTGCCCGCCTTGTCAGGACCGATGATCTCACGGTCATCTGCCACGGCGCCCGATCCCGAGTCGCCACCGTGCGCCTCGATTTCATCGTCGAGGGTCTCGCGTTCGTCATTGAGCGAAATCGCATCGGGAGTCTCCACCGATTCGTTCGCGCTGGCATCGGCATTGCTTTGCGCCTTCGCGAAAACCAATGCGCTGTCTTTGGCGGAAACGACCATGCCGGCCGCAGTTGCATCCTTGAATGAGCCGGCAAGCTCTTTTGCCCTGTCCGCGCCTTCCGAAACCGTCGCGAACACGACGCCTTCGGCGTTCGACGCGGCAAAGACACCCGTCTCACCCGCAAGCGCGAAGCCCTCGCCAAGCGTGAAGCTTTCCGCCTTCGCGGCATAAAGCCCGCACGTCGCCGCAGAAGAAGCCAAATCGAATGCCAGCGTGTTCTTAAGCGTCACGCCCGGCACCGCAGCATACACGCCCACAGCGGAGCCCACATGCTTGGCATCGATCACCTGCTCGTTGAACTGCTCTTTAAGCGAAGCGGCCTTGTCGGCATCGACGGAAATCTCGTTGACTTTCGCTTCAATGAAGCAATTGTCGAGCGTCATGTCGACCTTCGCGTCATCGAGTGCCGATTCAGGCGCATCTCCAGCGACGAACGCAGCATACACGCCGTAGGCGCTATGCTCGGCATCGCTTGCCGAAGACGCATCGGCGGTATTCGCGCGAACCGCAATGCCGATATTGGAAATGAACACCTTGGGAGCAGCGGCCTTGTAGGCTTTCGCGCCCGCAGCGTCGGTCGTCGACTCAACCTCGGGCGCTACGCGAACGCCAGAAATGGAATCGAGCACTTTGTTCGCTTCAACGATAAGTCGCAGCGGCACATCGCTTTCAACCTTATCGCCGGAAATCGCCTTCGCGGAAGGCTTGTATTCGGTGTCGACAATGCTCACCTCGCCGCGCGAGGCGCTCACATCGATGCCCGCTTCAACCGCGCCCGTTACCGTAGCGGTATGGCCGCGGAAGTCGATCGTCGCCTGTTCTCCTTCGGGAACCGAAACGACCAGCGCCTGGGATGCTTCAACATCGGCGGACAGGTAATATGTTCCGCCTTCGGATATAACAAGACCACCATCGGCCCACGCCTTGGCGATATCGGTTTCTTGTTTGGCCGCGTCGCTTGCCTGCGCCTGCGCATCGCTTGCCTGCGTTGCGGCAGCGTCAGCCTCAGATGTCGTGGCAACATCTTGGGTCTGCGACGGCTGCGCTGCGGCATCCGCCGCGGCAGACGAGCTTTGCGCCGAACCCGTTGCCGGGTCGGCGTAGGCGAGGGGGTTTCCTCCATAGCCGAATGCGAGCGTCACGCTGAGCAAGACGCTTATCGCCTTCGACGACAGAGGGATACCTCCCCTCGGCCTCGTGCTTTGCTTCATCAAACCAATCCTTTCTTTATCGAGCTGCGAACATGTGCGGATCACAGCCATTGACCGCCTGCCTGCTTCACCACGCCGTAGCCAGAGACGATGCCGTCGCGTTGGGCATCGGCAAAACTGCAGCGATAGAAGGTTGAATAGAAATCGTTGAAATAGCTCTCGCAGCTGTAGCGATCGCTCGTGTCGAAGCATTGGAACCACGTGTAGGCCCACGCCGCCGAAAGGAAGCTCTCAACCGTGCCGTCTGCCCACGAGCCGGCAAGCCCGCTCGGCATGACATATACGCGGTAAGCCTGCCCGGCGTTGTAGTAGCCATTCGTCTTCTGAGACGATGCGACGATGCGGTCGGCGTAAGTTTCGTTGCGAGTAATGCAACCCGGGAAATCGGAATCGCCGACGGTCTTAAAATTGCTCCTAAGGTAAGCGGACCCCGTGTAGCACAGCCACAAACCACGATTCGAGAAAATGCGCGGGGAGATAGCCTCATCGACCTCGAGACTATGATTTTCGTCAGACGCGAGATATACAAGATAGGGGTTATTCGACAAGGTAGTCCCGTCGATTCCCTGGTCGGCGATGCCCGCGGACTGCAGATAGTAATCAATCAGCGAGCAATGGCCGAAGCGCGCGCTCGAAGAGGCGCGAGGCGAAAGCCCCGCGCCATCGGAGCAATCCACCAGCTTGCCATCAAGATAGAAATCGCCGACACCCAGCCAACTTTGATTGCCCGTGAAGGAACTTGCCCTGAAGCTCGTCCATGAATCGATGAAGGCGGTATTGTACGCAGCGATTTTCGCCGCGGGAGTACCGGAATCTTCTCCCCCGGAAGAAATACGATTGCTCGAATTACCATCAGAAACTTTATACGACGTACCGCCGTTGGCGCCCTCGACGCTGCTCAGCGTGCTCTGCACCATGCGCACGTAGGTCGACGCCATATTCGACGAGGAGCCGTTCGTTGCCACGCGCATGATTTCACCGACCGCCGTCACTGCCGAGGTGATGTCATCTTGCGGCGTGTCCACATCGCCGAGCGCAGGCATATGCACCACGCTCACGCCCGCCTCCATAAGTTGCGATATCTGGCTGTTGTTCAAATAGGTCGTGCCCCGTTCGAGCAGCACGACTTGAGCGCCGGAATCAACGATGGCTTGAAGATTCGCGCTCGCGCCTTGCCAGCCAACGGTCACCGTTTCCAGGCCTTCGTTGGGAAACGCCGACGTTCCGATTACCGAGTTCAGCCATGCATCGTCGGCAGCGGCAAGCGTGCCTTCGCCGCCAAGCATCTCAACAATGAGTGCGTATTGCCCACATGCCGCAACCTTTCCCGAGTGGGGCAAGTCGGTATTGGTTCCGGTTCCGTCATACTCGGCGCCCTTGGTGGCTTCGCCCGACGAGCCATGCCCATCATCGCCGCCGGTGCTGTTGCCCGAACCGGAACCCTTCGACTCTGATTCGTCTTTCGTGGCTCCGCTATCGCCTTTATCACCTGTATCGGTTGTCTTGCCTGTAAGCTCGGTATCGCTCTTCGCGCTGCCGCCGCTGCCGGAAGCTCCGCCAGCGCCGGCGGTCGCGTTGACGTTCAGCAGTTTCGCAAGCAAGCCGGCCGAGTTGGAAGCCTGGTCGTTGTTGCCTTCTTTGTTCGCGGCCTCATCACCCGAAGTGGCGTTGTAGTCTTTATCGGTGTCGTCTTTGTGGTCGCGCTGGTCGGTCTGGTTGTCTTCGGTATTCGGATCTTTGTCGTACGTCGCCTCGTCCTTTTTCTGCTCGTCGATATCCTGCGAGGCATTCTTCGTGCTTTCGGGAAGGTTGGGGTTGTCGGGGGCAGCCAAAAGGAAGTTCCACACCGGATCGGTGCTCAAAAGAGCCGCGTCGTCGGTGTAAGCGATTTCGGTAAGCACATCGGTATCTTTGCAACCACCAAGCGATGCGGCCATGGTGCTCGCAAGAACAACCGCCAAAACGCCGCGCGCAACGCGCGACGCAACACGTCCGAATTTCTTCGCACCCTTGCAAGAGTGAAGCACGGTATCCCCCTTTTTGCTTCTTGTAGGCTCGCGGCATCTCTTCTTTTTCGAGATTATATTTTAGCGAGAACATACCTGTTTAAGGTTTAAGCGTGATAGCCTAACAAGACAAGGGGATTTCAACATTTTCCAACAGTTGGGCAAACGTATTGACGAGAGGTTTGGACGGCGCTTCCCTATCCCTAGCCTTCCGGCAGAAAATCGCCCGGGTCTACCAGCACGTGATATTCCTGCAATACCTCTTCGTCATACGACATCGGGATATTCGACGAAGTTATGCAGAAGCCGTCTTCCATTCCAAGGCCGGCCGGCGACACGAGCGAGATTCGGGAGAAGTCGGCAGCAGAAACCGGAGCGCTCCAACCCGCAAGCTCCATGGACCCATGGGAGCGCGGAACGGCGAACGGCTCCACAAACGGCCCCTTGTCGGGCGTCACGGACCATTCGCTGTCGCCGGCACCGCCGCATAACCGCGCGATTTCCCGCGGCGTGCGAGGCGAAACCCCCAGCCTGCTGGCCGTATCGATGAAATCTTGCTTCGCTCTCTCATCGGAAAACGGGATGCGCTTGCACAAATAAACCCCGGCGGGCAACGTGCATGCGCTCACACCCATGGGAAGCCGAACCGAGCAAGGCATGCGGACGGGAATGGGGGCGGGCTCGCCCTCTTCGGGACCCTCGCCCATCGGAGCGCCGGCAACCGTTTCGGTGCCGTTCGCCCTAGCGCTCACGTCGATCGACGAATCACTTCGTGCAGCAAGAACGAGACGCTCGTAGCCCTCCCATGTTCCGCCGGCAACGGGTTCTTCAATATCTTCGGCCATGTAGACCTTGCTGAAGGCCGACTCATCATCGAAGGCGTCCCAGCGCGCAAGCTCCTCTTTAGTTGGTCGACGTCCGAACCTCGAGCACGCATCGCACGAAACGCCACTGCATTCTTCGAAGTTGAACGATTCGTCTATGCAATGGTAGCAGCCGCCATCGACAACCATCGAGCCCGTGATTACCGGCATGGGCGGGCTCGCAAGCTCGATATAGGCATAGCGCGAAGCCTCGCGAGAGTCGATCGAGGTGCTTATAAGCGTGCCGAACATCATGGTGCCGCTCCATCCGACGACCTGCACGACCCGCATAAGATCTTGAAAGCGCTCGATAAACAAACGACTTGGTGCGAATTTGGCCTCGTGAGGAGTCAAGGGAATGATCGCCATCCATCGAAGCGGCAAATAGCGCAAATAATACCCGCCATTAGAATTTCCCGCAGCTTTGAGCACATCGTCCAATCGCCTTTGGGCATGCACGATAGATTTCATAACTCGGCGATCACGACGAAGAGCAGAGGCCTGCGCATAATATGCCGATTCGAGAAAATCAGGCTTGGAAAGCTTCGATGCCGCTTGAATTTCCGGAAGCGAAACCCCGGACGCGCGCATCGCATCAACGATGTGCGCGAGCGGAATTTGATCGAGATTGTAGTACTTGCACATGTCCGGCTCGCTGCGATAGGCGGGCGCTATAAGACCTTGCTTCTCATAGGTGCGAAGCGTCATTTGGGTGACCCCCGACATCTCCAAAAAGTCGGAAGTCGAAACGAAGGGGTCGATGTTTTTCGCTTTCCTTCTTTTCCTGTTCACGAACAAGCCTCCAGCCGCACCTTCATGGGTGAGCATCTTCTGCAATGCAGGCATTCCGCGCCCATGCGAAACCTGCGCCTCGCAAACGCCTGGTCAGCGGTTTCCCCGAAATTCCCTGCACCGCAGCAGGCATTGAAACACCTCAGGTGCACCAGCGCCTTGAGCGAATGCGACCTTCGCATGCAGTAAGCGACGCACGCCGAGTCTTGGCAAATCGCTAAATCGCAGCAGCGCAAAGCCCGTGCATCATGCTCAACTGAGCATATAGTTTAACGCATACAGCAACCATGGTTCGCACGTAATTCGCCAACCATCCGCAAGCGACGGGCATAAAGCATGCCGAAGCTCTTAAAACAAAGAGCCATGACCGTAGGCGAAAAACCTGAGGGTGCGACCGCAAGCGACCCCAAACGAAGAAGGGGGCTGCATCTTTGATACAGCCCCCTAACTATCCGTGAGCGACGCTTCCGTCCCTGCTCAAGCATGCAAGAGTCGAAATAGCGACCGGCATTCCGCCCGCCTAGCTCTTCTTCCCCTTACGCGAAACGGCAACGGCGACTGCCGCCAGCACGACGACCACGCACACGCCTCCGACGGCGAGCGCATAGCCTTCCCCGGCGCCCGAGCCCAAGCCGCTCGCACCCGTCGCGGCGCTTTCGCCGGATTCCTGATGCGACGCGCTCGGCGCGACCACCGTTCGATAGGCGCTCGCGTCCAGCGACACCGTTATGGGCGCCACATCCTTCAGCTGGTCGGTCACCTCGCCCGTTTCCGGATTGCGGCCGTTCTTCATCGTGTTGCTGTTCTTGCTCTTGTACCAACGCACTTCGTTAAGCAGCTCGCCGGCATCATCGAAGGCCTTCTGCTGCACGTTGTTGCAGTAATCGGTGATGTATCTGCGCGCAGCGTCCGTGTCGTCAAGAGCCGCGGCGTTCTTCAAAACCTCGCTCATACCCGCGATCATGCCAGCTTCGGCGCTGGCCCAGTAAGCACGGACGGGCGCACCGTAGGTCGCGACCGAATCTTTCTCCACGCAAAGCGTGCACAGCTCCTTGAAGCGATAGTACGGGTACAGATCGGTGTCGAAGACGCCCGCCGCGTCGGCGCTTTGATTGCGACCATAGGCCTCGCTGACGCTCGTCGCTCCGTTGGATACCGGCACGAAGACCCCATAGACGGCAGGACCCGTGCTTTCCCAGGTAACGCAGGAAATGTCGGCGGGAAGATCCTTGTGCACCTGAACCGCGTGCACGCTCAGCGCGGTATCGGTGCCGATAACGCGCATGTCGGTTCGGCCGGTCTCATCCGGGCTGTATTCGGTGCCCTCGTAGCGATTACGCATGATGGACAAGACGGTTTCGAGCGAGACCTTGCTATCCGCCTTGAAGCACAACGGGTAGATGGCGGCCTTGTCATAGTCGCCGTACGCGGAGGGAGCCAGGATCTGATGCGCGATCCACGTGCGCATATGGGAATAGCTCATGACCACTTCATCACCCGAGTACGTCGCCAGCAGGTTCATCTTGCCGTCATCGCCCCGCACGGAAAACCCCGCCGAATCGGGCAGGCTCTCAAGGCCGGCGGAGACGATGCTGTCCGCGTAATCCTGTCGATATTCAAGCGAGAACTCGTTTCCGAAAGCGGCCACCGCGTCGGTGGGCAGCTTCACCGCCGCATATTGATGCCCGGTGTACATCTCCACATACCAGGCTTCCTTCTGGTCGGCGATGATGGCGATGTTCACCTCGCTGCTGCCGTACTTGTCGATCAGCGAGCAGAGCACCTCGACCGCCTCGCGCGCCGTCGCGCTCTGGCAGGTCACCAGGTCGACCGCGGTGAATTCGGAAAGGCCATGCTCCACCAGCGGGTCTGCGGCCAGGGCCGCGGAATTGGAGAACGCCGTGATCGACATGATCATCGACACGCCCATCTCGTTCGTGCAGACGGTGGCGTCATGGCCCAGCCCGTTGGACTTGACGGCGCTATCCATCCAGGGCGTCGAGGTATAGCGGTAGGTCGTCGCCGGCAGCTCCGCGAAGACCGTCGCATCGTTGTCGACGGGCATCGTGCGGCCCGGCTCGTTGTCAACGCGCTCGGTAACCTCGACGTAGTTAGCCCATACGTCCTGATAGTCGTTCGATTTCGCCATGATGGTGGTGCCATCCGCGCTAGCGTCGGAGCCCACGTACACCGCCGTACAGGCAAGTGCCGCCGGCGCCGCGGCGCACACGACGGCCAGCGCGCATGCCATAGCTCCCATCAGTTGCAGAAAACGGCTTTTCATTCCCCATCCCTCTTTCCATCTGTTCTGTCGCATACGAAAGTTGCAGAGATTTTATCCCGTGCTCACCGCGTGCGCCACTCATTCTCTTCTATTTTATTTTCGTTTGCGTGAACAACGCGCGGGGGGCCTGGGGCGGCGGAGGCGCACGACGGCTTGCGCGCAGTGGCCGGCCTGGGGTGACGGGCGCGCAGCGAAGGGCGCGAGGGCGATCCTGGGGTGGCGGGCGCGCAGCGAAGGGCGCGAGGGCCGAAACGCCTTATCAGCCTAGCTAGCGCGGCCGCAATTCAACATAGCCTCCCGCACGGAGCGCAACCTGCGCTGGCTCACGGGGACAACCTGCCCATCGCGCATGGTCAACACCCCGTTGCCGGACGATGAAACAAGCTCGATGTTCGCCAGATAGCTTTTGTGGCAACGGACGAAGGTTTTGGGTAGGCGCTGTTCGACATCGGCGAGCGAGGCGTACGCTTCGAGCTGCTGGCCATCAACGCACGAAACCTGCACCTTGCGGCCAATGCTTTTGACGAAGACGATGTCTTTCGGGAACACCACGTGCACCGAGCCCATGCATTTGAGCGCAAGCGGCGGTTGAGCGCGCGAAGCCCTGAAGGCAAGCGCCTTGCTGAGCGCGTCGCGAACCTCGGTGGAGGAAAACGGGTCGAGCAACAAATAGCAGTGACGGGTTTGATAGATCATCGATGTATAGGTTTCGCGGCTTGAAAGGTAAACGACCTGCGGCAACGCTTCCTCGGAGGTGCTGGATCGATCGGATTGGAGCGCAGAAGCAACCTTGATGCCCGCATACGGATCGGTTGCGCTTGACACGTCGATGAACAGCACGTCAACGGCATCGGCGGCGGGACCGGCAGTCGCGGCGGTCAAGCGAGAGGCCGCATCCGACAGAGCGCATGTTTCCACCTGGAGCAGCGCAGCATCCGGGTGGGAGGAGAGGGCTCGCTCAAGCCTTCTCGTACGCGCATCGTCATCGCTTGCCACTAAAACCCGGCACATTCCCCATCACCCGTTTCCCGTTGGTTAGCGGCTCCATCGTACAGCCCGCTATCGTTTATGACCATAATAATGGCAAAGATGACGTTCTGCTTGTTGCACAATATTCGCGAATGGAAAAAATACGGCCGGAAAGTCTGAGCAAGCAGTGGCACACTTGATTAGTGCAAATCCGCAATCGGTGAGTTGGATTTTCTGCAATCGGTGGGTTGAAATCTTCGCAATCGGTTGTTTGCGCAGATAGGATGAGGTGTTTTAATCCGCACGACCGCCGTTGCTCAATTACGCCGTAGCCGCTTTCGGCCTTCCGGCCTTCGGCGCCTCTTCGAGACGCGCTTCCACAGAAGCCTTCGACACCATGCGGTGAGGTCCAATCTTCCACGAGTCAAGCAGCCCTGCAGACACCAGTTGGGCCACGCGGGCGGTACTCACACCGAGGGCACGAGCCGCGTCGGCAGCGGTCGTCGCCGGGATGTCAGACAATTCTCGGGAAATCGCTAAAGCAATGACCTTCCCGCCATGAGTTGCTTCGTGGCCCAGCGACACCGGCGGTAAATCACGCCCGTTCATCAAGCAATCATCGACCATTGCCGCAAGCCAGTCGGCCGCGCTCTCCCCCGCATCCTCCAGATTATCGCCGAACGTGGCGCCGCCCCAATCATTCAGGCAAAAGGCAGCCACGGAGCCCTCGCCATCATCGAAGAACTCGAACTCGCAAATATAGAACATGCTCATACCTTTCAACCGACGCCAACTGAACCCCGAAAGAGCACCAGCTATCGTATCCCCGCCTGCCGAAGAATCGCCTTAGCCTCCTGGTCGTGCACTTCCGTATGCCGCTTCACCAACACCGTTAGACTTCCCTTGCAGAACTTCTCATGCTTCGATCCTCCCCTGGAAACGAACCCGTTTTCCTTGAGAATCTTCACCAACTCCCGTCTCTGCATACCGTCCCATCCCCTTGCATTATCTATATCTTAGCATCTATTAATGTTTATAGCAATGTTTTCTTAGCTTCTATTAATGTTTTTGATCGCAGACGAAAGGATCGCCCAGTTGATAGCCATCTTTCTGCTCTGCTTCGAGAAGGCAACGGCGACAGTCCCAATCCATACCGATACCCTCCCGCGACGGCAGGAAATACTCCACGCATCCAACAGATCCCTAAGGCTTTTATCGAAACGTCGGCCCTGCACCGCACTGTATTTGAATAGTATTTCGGAAGAACAACTCAGCCCGTACATGACACCCCTTTCTCGACAGCACAACACTGTCTTCCCGCGACAAAAGAGGATCTTGCGAACGTATTACGGCAAAGGCGGGAACCTTCGCTAACCTTAGACACGGCACTTGACCGAGCGCTCGCACTGGCTCGTTGCAAACTAATATACACACGAACGGATGTTCTGTCTATACCTGATTTTGCAGTCCCGTATTTCAGGAACTGAACGGCATGATGACATGCCGAAATCCATCGAAAGCCCGAACCACACGGACAAACGTCGCGCCTCCGGCGCCTTGCGCGGCTCGAGCTTTCACTTGCGCAAATCTAGCAGTTCCAGCCCTCTAGTCCCACAGATTGCCGGGGACGATCTCGAGCCAGCAGCCGTCGGGATCTTCGATGAAGTAGATGCCCATACGCTCGTTCACGAAGCACACGCAGCCCATCTCCTCATGCAGTGCACGGGCGGCGTCCATGTCGTCGACCGCGAAGGCCAGGTGCGTGTCGCGCCCGCCGTTGTCGTACGGCTCCACGCGGCCGTTATTCCACGTGAGCTCCAGCTCGAAATCGGTCGTGTCGTTGCCGATGTACACGTTCTTCCAGGAACCGTCGTCCGGGCCCATCTCACGGACCACGTCGAGCCCCAAGGCCCTCTTATAGAACTCGAGCGACTTTTCCAAGTCGAGCACGTGAATGCAGCGGTGTACCATTTTCACCTTCATGGGGAAATCCTTTCTCTTCTTGCTGCCAACCATTGTCGCAAGCCGCTCCAAGCGCGTCGACGCCGACCACCGCTTTTCCACGTGCGCTCTTACTTGCTTGCATTCGCTTTGATAAGGGGGGTGCGGACGATTTCCTTTACCGGCTTATGCGGCCTTGTCAGTAGCTTTTTTTGATTTATGTGCACTAATCGGCCCTGCGCACGGCACGAAAAAGGCGGCT
>CAVDXU010000029.1:0-27505 GCA_963613135.1 bacterium | reverse complement strand
TTCGCGCTGCTGCGCACCGACGGCCTGACCGAGAAGGCCGCCGGGCTTGAGCCGGGCACCTATACGGTTAATGCCAATCCGTATGTTGATGGGGAAAACAACGTTGTTTTGAGCGGCGTGACGGTCTATCTCTGCTCACCGTTCTTCCCTCCGGTTTCTCCGGTTTCCGCTACGAACAATGCGAGCCTGGTCGTGAATGACGATCGAACTATGGACTTGACGCTGACGTTCGACAACACCCCGTCCGACATCTTCGTGCAGACGAATTTGGGTTCGAGCGATACGCTTGAAGTCAAGGACGTTCAGTACAAAGAAGGCCAATGGGGAAGCTATACGGGCAAGCGCGTCTATTCCATTACGGTACGGCTTGCGAACTCTTCTGGCGAATACGCATTCGGCAATTGCTCGCAATGGCCGACTCCTATCGACAAAGCAACCAATATGCCGGTGAACCTCTCCGTCGATTTTTCTTCTGCCGTTAGGTCTCCGGGCCAGGACGGCGTTGCCGAGAAGAAGTACGAGGACGAGAAGTCCGGCATTGCCGTTTCCATCAAGACGGATGATGATCTCCTGAAAAAGCAGCTTGACGATTCGGGCCTGAGCATCACCGAGGCCTCTACGGATGCTTTCGCAACTCAGCTAGCTGAAATGTACAAGGGGCAGTTGAATCTGAACGCCTTTAATGCCGCTGTTGTATCCAAGGACGGCCAGGCTATTGGTGTTGACGGCAAAGCGTCGCTTTCCGTTGATTTCCCTGCTCCAAATGGTGCCAGCATCGTGGACGTCTTTTACTACGACGGCTCGTCTCTGAAGGAGATCGGGCGTAATGTTGCAACTGAGAATTACCACGTGAAGGTTGATGGCGTGTGGTCGGCCGGCGCATCCGTCAATTCGGGAAAACTGGGCACCTTCGTCGTCATTGATAAGGACTCCGCAAGCAGATGGTTCTCTAAGACCATAGGTGTGGGCGACCAGGGCGTCATGGATATGACATGGGCCATGACCGACGTTGACTACAAGCATGAGACTGATACGGGTGGTCCAGAGGCCAAGCTCGGTCAGATTGTCTCCACGGTTTATTCCGATGCAAGCAACTCCGTCGACACCTCGGCCGTCAAGGATTCCCTGAAGGCAAGCTTCGTCGGTTCTTTCGACGATGCGTCCATTGAGTCTGTTTTCAGCTTCGGCCTGAATCATTTCTTCGCGGGCAACAATATGGCGGAATGGCATGATGGCGGCAACTCTTACGGCACCATGACCGTTCGCAATTCGAAACAGGGAATGCAGGCGTTTTATATCGAGCAGGGGACGAATGGCTCGTGGTCTGCGGTGAAACTTCCCACTTCGATTGCTGACGGTGTGGCGACGATTGAAGTATGCCCTTCATCTATGACCAGCGATGATGTTGACTGGCGCATGGGTTGTCTGTACAAGGCGGCTGGTGCTACGTCGGACAAGTATGCTGAATACAACAATGGTTATATTGTATTTGCCACGGGTATTTCCGCCGACACTAAAACTGCTACGTATGAAGACGGCGATGTCTCGCTGAAGGTCACCAGCGACCGTGCATCGGTTGCGCCGTTGCTGGAATCGGCAAAGTTCTCTGCCGGCAAGCAGGACTCCGAGTCTTCCGCGTATGACGCTGTTCGACGTGCGCTGATCAACAAGCTCAATGCCGATCCTTCGTTCGTTGCGTACGATATGTCGCTCGTCGATCAATTGGGGCAGAGCGTCGGCCTGAATGCTGAAGATGATTCTCAGGTGACCATCTCGAGCAGTTATAGCGATCCCGAAGTTTACTCGTTTAGCAACGGTGCCTTGTCTTACGTGGAAGCCTCGTTTGCGAACGGGAAGGTGAGCTTCTCGGCTGCGGGGCTAGGCACGTTTGTTGTTATCGATAGGGCAACTGCGATTGAGAAGACCTATACGAAACAGACGAAAGATGAGGCAACGGGCGTAACGATTACCGCCTCGACGAAGAACCCCTTGGTTGGCATTCAGCTGGAAAACGGCGAAGTAACGTGGTCTATCGAGAAGATTACCGACAAAGATGCCATTTCGTCGTCCATCGATGGCTACTTCAAGCTTCGCTATAAAGATGACGCTCAACCGAATTACGTCACGTATAAGATGAACCTCCTTGATGGCGACGGCAACAAATTGAGCCAATGGTCCGGTGACCTTGATCTCGAATTCTCCGTTCCGTCCGCCTATCAGCAACCTCAACTGTTGAGCTGGGCGTCGAGCCGAACCGATATTCCGCAGAATGGTGACTTCGATCAGAGAACGTCGCTGGAAAACACTGACGGTGTCGTTTCCTTTACTCGTTCCGCTTCCATGCTTGTCAGTCGAGACATTATCGGTATGTACGATGCAGCTGGCGCCTCGAAGCGTGATTGGGTGAAGTTCAACCAGTCGGTTGATTCCGATGGCGACGGCATTGTTGATTGCGCTGTTGTCATCAATAGCTACGACCCGGAGATTGCGCCGCTCTTGGAAGGTGCGCATGTCGAGGTCAAGAAGCTAGCTGCCGGCAATTCGGAATACGATGAGGCGGCGCGCTTCTTTGGCGTCAACTATGTCGAAGTGCCTCATTTCGAGCTTTGGACGGCGAAGCTTATTTCCGCTGACGGCGAAGAGATTGACTTGTCCGGCGATCGATCTGCGGGCAGTAAATCAATTACATTCAATAAGTCCGGTTTTTCGGAAATGGGCTATGTGCGCTTGTACGCCGAGGGACTTTCTCAAGAGAACGTTGACTCGCCTGATTCCACGGATACTGCGAGATACGATAGTTCCAACGGCAATGTTTCCATTGACGTGGCGCAGCTTGGAACGTTTGTCATGATTCCGTATGGTCAGCGAACGAATATGCGCAAGAGCATCGCCGTTCCTTCTGCGAAAACCGATCTTGTTGCAAACGGTCAGGAGCAGGTTGGAGTGGAGCCGGGCGAAGGCTACACGCTGGAAGGCGATTACAAGGCAACGGAGCCTGGGACCTATACCGCATATGCAGTTCTGGACGCTAGCGGCCAGACGAATGGCGGCAAGGGTTACCGCTGGAATACCTCCGATGAACCGCTGAAGGAAAAGGTTGCTATCACCTGGACCTTGGGCAAGTCGGGATCCGAGGATACGAGTACCACCTACAGCGTGACGGCCAACCTGAGCATGCCGGGTGAGTACAACCCGGTGCTTTCCGGCGTGACGGTGTACGTGAACAACCCGAACAACCCGTTTACCGACAATGCGGGTAATTCGCCCGTGCTCGACGGCGGCTCGGCCGAGGGCGTTCAGAACACCGCCCCGACCACTCCCATGGCCGACAACGCCACCATCACGGTTGCGCCCGACGGCACGAAGACGCTCACGCTCGATTTGCCCAACCCCGTGTTCACGCTGCAGGACCTGGGCACGTGCGAGGATCTTCCCAACGTGAAGGTGGAGACGAAGGAGCCTGCCGACAAGAGCGTGTGGGATTACGGCAAGTACAACACGCGCATCTGCCGCATCGCGGTCACGCTGCCGGCTGACGCCGACACCACCGGCGTGCAGACCTACACGTTTACGGGCAGCAAGCTTTACGCGGCCGCGCCGTCGATCAACCTCGACATCCAGCCCGACGCCGGCAAGCCCGCGCTGAACCTGACGATCGACTATTCGACGGTCAAGACTTCCAAGGCCGTTGACACGTCCGCGCTCGCTTCTGCGGTGGCTGACGCCAAGAAGCTGGCCGAAGGGGCCACGGTTTCCGTTGACGGTTCCGACGTGAGCAGCGAGGGCACGTGGGTGACCAAGGAGGCCCTGCAGTCGTTCAACGACGCCATTGCGAAGGCTTCCGCAGTTGCCGGTTCCAACCTGCTGTCCCAGCAGATGGTGACCGACGCGACCGAGGCCCTGCAGGCCGCGGTGGATACGTTCAAGGCGTCCGCAAAGCCCGGCACGAAGGACGAGCGCGTGAAGGTTGAAAAGCCTTCCGCTGTTACTGGCCTTGTGTATACGGGTTCCGAGCAGGCGGGCATCGTTTCGGCGGAGGGCTATACGCTTTCCGGCGCTGCCGCGACCGATGCCGGCACCTATACGGCAAAGGCGACGCTGAAGGCCGGGTTCGTGTGGGCCGACGGTTCCGCCGATGTGGTGGAGGTTTCCTGGTCTATCGCCAAGGCGAAGCTGACGGCGACGTACGCCGGCGAAACGGTGTCTTCGGGCGATACCCCGCAGCTCGGTGTGGAAGTCGGTGGTTTCGTCGGTGGCGAAACGGTGCTTACCGCGAAAGGCTACAAAGCCCCAACGGTGACGGCGCCTGATGCGCTTGAGGCTGGCAAGTCTTACGACCTTACGCCGGCTGGTGGCGAGGCCGCCAACTATGAGTTCGCCTATGTGGGCGGCAAGCTTATCGTTGAGCAGTCGAAAGCCGGCACCTTGAAGGCTGGCACGTACGACATCACGGCAAACCTCTGCATGCCGGGTGAGTACAACCCGGTTATCCCTGGGGCCACGGTGTATGCCAACAACCCGAACAATCCGTTTGCCGACAATGCGGGCAACACCCCCGTGCTCGATGGCAACAGTGCAGATGGCGTTGCGGAAACGACCCCCACTTCGCCGCTTGCCAAGAATGCGAAGCTGGTTGTGGCAGCCGACGGCTCCAAGACGCTTGAGTTGGACATTCTGAACCCGGTGTTCACCACGCAGGTGCTCGGAACGTGCGCAGACCTGCCGAACGTGAAAGTAACGACGAAGGCCCCGGCGGATGCAAGCGTGTGGAGCTATGGCAAATACAGCACGCGTATCAGCCATATTTCGGTTCCTTTGACTGACGATATGGTGACGGGCGTGAAAACCTACACGTTTGCCGGCAGCAAGCTTTACGCGGTGCCCCTCGACATGGATATCGTTCCTTCGGGCGATGTGGCGCTGCAGCTTTCGGTGAACTACTCCAGCCTGCCGTCGAGCGCCCTGCCCGATGGCGTGACGCCCGAGCCCGATGTTGATCCGACGCCCGAGCCCAGCCCGGCGCCCGCGCCTAGCCCAACCCCCAGCCCGGCGCCCACGCCGAGCGGGTCTACCGAAATAGAGACTACGGCCGATGGCCATTTTGCCGCCGGCACCTACACCGTTTCGGCCAACCTGTGGTTCGATAAGTCGGTCACAGGGTTGCCTTTGAACCCGCACCTGACCAATTCGGGCTTCCCTCCGTCGACGCCCGTCAGCAATAACGCCACCCTCACGGTGGATGAGTCGGGCCACGCGTGGGTGAGCATCCCGGTTGTCATTCAAGACAAGGTCATGACCATCAACAACGTGTGGGGTTCGGGCGTGAGCTACAACGGCTCCACGGTCACCATCGATTTGGGCACGCCTTCGTCTAGCCAGACGCAGTTCACGGGTACGTGTTCTTCCAGCGTGACCATTGGTTGGCTGGCGCGCACCATTGCCGCGGGCATCTTCAACGGCGTGTGGGATCACACCTGGACCACCAATTGGGAGATTGATTTCGGCTCCACGCTGCCCGCTTCTGGCGGCGGCAGCCTGCCGGCTGCGGCGCAGGCCATCCTTGACGGTCTGAATGGCGTGTCCGACCAGCAAAGCGCCGTCGAGTCCGCCCTGTCGGCCCTCGACGAGAGCGGCTCGGCCGGCTCGAACGCCAAGAGCTCATCGCAGTCCAAGAAGGCCGCATCGCAAAGCGATGCTGCCGATGAAGCCGCGCCCGAGGGCGGTATGAACGCGGCGGTCGTCGCTGGCGTCGTGTGCGCTGTGGTGGCGCTTGCGGCCCTCGGCACGTGGCTGCTGCTCAGTCGCAAGAAGCGCAATGGCGCCACGGACGAAGAGAAGTAGCGATTTCGTTCCGGCGCGTATCGTGAGCGGGGTCTTTCGGCCCCGCTCACGCAAGGGGAACGTCGATCGAAGCCGTCTTGCGCCGTTGCGACGGGCGGGCTGATGCAATCGGCGGCATCCTCCCTGTTTTAAGAATGCGGGCGGCTGAGGCTTTCGGCTGCCCGTCAAAAGAACGCCACCGGCGCAATGCCGGTGGCGTTCTTGTATCTACCCGAAATTGGGCAATTCGATGCGTTTTTCCTTCGGGCGGACGGGAGCGTTTTGGCGCTCTTGGGGAGGTGCGCCGCTCGTCGGTGGCCGCCTTTTGGCTGTCGGGCTGTTTCTGCCCGATTCGTGGCAGCCGGCTATTCCCCGATCATTTCCGACAGGGTGCGCCAGCCCAGTTCGGCGCACTTCACGCGGGCGGGCATGTGGCTGATGCTTTCCAGCTGGGCCGCCTCGTCGAGGTCTTCCTTCTCTTCCTCGGTGAGCGCCTCGCCCTTCACCATGCGCATGAACAGGCCGCAAAGGCGGCGCGCCTCCTCGACGGTCTCGCCGGTCACCAGGTCGGCCATCATGTCGGCCGACGCCTGCGAAACCGCGCAGCCGTGCCCGACGAACGCGGCCTCCTCGATCACGCCGTCCTCGATGCGCAGCTTCAGCACCATCTCGTCGCCGCAGCTGGGGTTGACGCCCTCGTGCTCGTCGGTGGCGTTCTCCAGGTCGTACTTGTAGTCCGGGTGCGCGTTGTGCTGCATGAGCGCGGCGGAGTAGATGCTGCTATTCGCCATGGAAAGTCCTCCAAACGTTGCCGAGGCCCTCGATCAAGGCGTCGACGTCCTTCTTGTCGTTGTAAAACGCCAGGCTGGCGCGGCAGCAGGCGAGGTTTTCCACCCCAAGCCACGTGAGCAGCGGCTGCGCGCAGTGGTGCCCGGCGCGGATGGCCACCTGGCTCATGTCCAGGATGCTGGCCACGTCGTGCGGGTGGATGCCCGTGACGTTGAAGCTGATGACGCCGTGATGGTCGTCGGGGTTGGGGCTGCCGATCACCTGGATGCAGGGCAGCTTCGCCATCTCGTCCATGCAGTAGCGCACCAGCGCCCGCTCGCGCGCGGCGATGACGTCAAGCCCCACCGACTCCACGTAAGCGATGGCCGCAGCGGTGGCGTAGATGCCGGCGGCGTCCTGCGTGCCGGCTTCGAACTTCTCCGGCACGGGCGCCCAGGTGGCGTCCTGCTCGGTGACCGAGTCGATCATCTCGCCGCCGGTCAAAAACGGCGGCATGGCGCAGAGCAGCTCGTCGCGGCCCCACAGCACGCCCATGCCGAACGGGCCGAACAGCTTGTGCGCGGAAAACGCGAAGAAGTCGGCGCCGATGGCCTGCACGTCCACGTGCACGTGCGGAACCGACTGCGCTCCGTCGACCACCAGGTAGCCGCCCTGCTCATGCACGCGGCGCCCCAGCTCCTCCACCGGGTTTTTCACGCCCAGGACGTTGGAGACGTGCACGACCGAGACGATCTTCGTCTTCGGGCCGATTTTCGCGTCCATTTCCTCGGGTTGGATGATGCCGTTCTCGTCGGGGTAGAGGTAGACAAGCTTCGCCCCGGCCGCGCGGCAGGCCTGCTGCCAGGGGATGAGGTTGGAATGGTGCTCCATGATGGTGATGCACACCTCGTCGCCCGGCTCAAGCACGGTCGGCGCGAACGCCTTCGCCACGATGTTGAGCGACTCGGAGGCGTTGCGCGTGAGCACGATGTCGTGCGCGTCGGGCGCGCCAATGAACTTCGCGACGCGCTGGCGGGCGATCTCGATGGCCTCGGTGGCCTCGACCGACAAGCGGTACAGGCCGCGCAGGGCGTTCGCGTTCATTTCCTCGTAGAAGCGCCGCTGGGCGTCGAGCACGGCGGCGGGGCGCTGCGCGGTGGCGGCGCTGTCCAGAAACGACAGCTCGGGGTGGTTGGCCAGCAGCGGGAAATCGCGCTTGTAGGGGTTTTCCGCGATGTTGGCGGCGCATACGATGTCATCGGCCGTGGCCGATGCCTGCGCGGCATGGGCGGCGTCGGCGACGGCGCACGCGGTGCGGTCGAGGTTGGCGGCGGGAGTCGTTGCCATGGCTAGTCCTCCACTTCCTGATAGGGGATGCCGCACTTCGCGGCCAGGCGGGCGATGCCGGCGCGGACGGCCGCATCGGGAACGGCGATGGCGGTCTCCTCCAGCGTCGCTGTGGCGAACAGGCCCTCGGCGGCCTGCTGCGAAAGGCCGCGGCATTGCAGGTAGAACATCTGCTCGGGGGCCACGTGCCCGATGGTGGCGCCGTGGTTGCCGGCGACGTCGTCTTCGTCGCACAGGATGACGGGGATGGTCTTGTTCTCGACGTCCTCGTCCACGAGCAGCACGGTTTCGCGCTCGGTGCCTTCCGAGCCCTTGCAGCCGTGCACCAGATCGATGGTGCCGCGGTAGGTTTTCTTCGAACGCCCCATGAGCGAGCCCGTGGCGTCGATGTTGCACAGCGTCTTGCGGCCGCGGTGGCGCACGACGTAGTTGAAGTCGCGCACGTCGTCGCCGCCGGCCAGATAGCGGGTGGAAATGTCCACGCGCGCGGTGTCTTCGCGCAGGTCGCAGGCCAGGCCGGTGTAGGATTTCCCGGCGCCCAGCATGCGGTGGCGAACGGTGACGCGCGCGCCCTCGGCGGCCACGATGCCCGTGTCGTCCAGCGCGACGTAGCCCTCGTCGAGCGTGTGCACCGACGTGATGTTGACGTGCGAATATTCACCGGCGAACACGCGCAGCTGCACGCCGACCACACCCGCGCCCGCGGCGGGGGAGTCCAGCGAAACGGTCAGGTCGAGCGTTGCGCCCGCGGCGGCGACCACGTCGATGCGCGCGGTGTTCGCGGACCCGTCGATGCCCGCGATGCGCACGCAGGCGCTGCCCGTCTGCTTCGCGGTGGCAGCCAGCACGAAGCGCTCGGCGCCGGCTTCGGCGGCACGAGCGGCAAACCACTCGTCGGCGGCGGCGCCCATGCCGCACTCGAAGGCGGCGGCGATGTCGCTTTCGACCTCCTCGCGCACGGCGCGGCGCTCGTAGGTTGAAAGCGCCGGGATGTCCAGGTTCGCGGGGTCGGCGTCGTCCTCGGCGGCCTTCAGGATGGCGCGCGGGTCTGCCGTGCCCTCGCGTGCGGCGTCGAGCTTCGCCTGCGCTGCGGCAACGGCGGCGTCGAACGCGTCAGCGGCACCCGCAAGCTCCGCAGGCGCTTCGACGCTTGCCTGCGACACGGCGGCAAGGCCGTCGGCGATTTCGATATCCACGTAGTTCATGTCAAGGCGATGCCAGGTGGGAGCGGGCATCGCGTTCGCGTTCTTCAAAACGGCGGCGCCCATTATCCGATCGCCCCTTCCATTTCCAGCTTGATGAGGTTGTTCATTTCCACGGCGTATTCCAGCGGAAGCTCCTTGGAAACCGGGTCGGCGAAGCCGTTCACGATCATCGTGCGCGCCTCTTCCTCCGAAATACCGCGGCTCATCAGGTAGAACACCTTGTCGTCGCCAATGCGGCCGATGGTGGCCTCGTGCCCGATGTCCACGTGCTTGCAGCGCACGTCCATGGCCGGGATGGTGTCCGAGCGGCTGTGGTCGTCAAGCATCAGCGACTGGCACGAAACGCTGCAGGCGGAATGCTCGGCCTTCGGCGTTGCCACCACCGAGCTGCGGAAGGTGGACACGCCGCCGCCCTTGGAGATGGACTTCGTCTCGATGGATGCCGACGTCTCGGGCGCGGCGAGCACCACCTTGCAGCCGGTGTCGAGGTTCTGACCCGTGCCGGCGAACGTGATGCCGGTGAACGTGCAGGTGGAGCGGCGGCCGGCCAGGATGGACATGGGGTAGAGGTAGCCCACGTGGCTGCCGAAGCTGCCGGAAACCCACTCGATCGAGCCGCCCTCGTCGCAGGTGGAGCGCTTGGTGTTGAGGTTGTACATGTTCTTCGACCAGTTCTCGATGGTCGAGTAGCGCAGGTGCGCGCGCTTGCCGACGAACAGCTCCACCGCGCCGGCGTGCAGGTTCGCCACGTTGTACTTCGGCGCGCTGCAGCCTTCGATGAAGTGCAGGTCGGCGCCGTCCTCCACGATGATGAGCGTGTGCTCGAATTGGCCCGCGCCCTTGGCATTCAGGCGGAAATAGCTTTGCAGCGGGAAGTCGAGCTTGGTGTCCTTCGGCACGTACACGAAGCTGCCGCCCGACCAAACCGCGCCGTGCAGGGCGGCGAACTTGTGGTCGGTGGGCGGGATGAGCGTCATGAACTTCTCGCGGATGAGCGGCTCCCACTTCGGATCGTGCAGCGCCTCTTCGATGCCGGAATAGACGATGCCCATGCGGCTGGCGGTGTCCTGCATGTTGTGATAGACCAGCTCGGAGTCGTACTGCGCGCCGACGCCGGCCAGGTAGCTGCGCTCGGCCTCGGGGATGCCCAGGCGGTCGAAGGTGTTCTTCACGTCGTCGGGCAGGCTGTCCCAGTCGCTTTTCTGGTCGGCCTTGGGCTTGACGTAGGTGACGATGTTGTCCATGTCGAGCCCGGCGATGGACGGACCCCAGTCGGGCGTCGCCATGGAGTGGTAGATTTCCAGGGACTTCAGACGATGCTCCAGCATCCAGGCCGGCTCGTCCTTCTTCTCGGAAATCTCGCGGACGATTTCAGGCGTGAGCCCCGTTCCCAGGGCCTCGCCGGCGTCGCCGTATGAGAAGTCGTAGAGGCTGCGGTCGATGTCCGCAACCTCGGTTCGTTGCTTTGCCATGAGCGTCCCCTTAGCGCGCGTCGGCGGCGGCGTCGGCGGACTCGGCAGCGGCGGCGGCGCCCGCGGCAGCTTCGGCGGCCTGCTCGAACTGCTCGAAGCCGTTCTCGTCGATGTTGGCGATCATGGAGGCGTCGCCCTCGGCGGTCATGCGGCCGCGCACCAGCACGTGCACGCGGTCGACGTCGACGTGCTCCAAGATGCGCGTGTTGTGGGTGATGATGACCATGGTGCCGTTGCAGCGGCGGCGGTAGGCGGCCATGCCGCGCGAAACCACCGACAGCGCGTCGACGTCCAGGCCCGAGTCGGTTTCATCGAGGAAGGCCAGCTTCGGCGCCAACAGCAGCAGCTGCAGCATTTCCAGCTTCTTCTTCTCGCCGCCGGAAAAGCCAACGCCCAGCTCGCGGTCCAGGTAGGCCGGGTCCATGTCCAGCTCCTCGGCCAGCTCCTTGACGTGCTTGCGGAACTGCTTGCCCTTCATCTCGCCCACGCCCGGGCGGCCCTGGGAGATGGCGCGCAGGAAGCTGGAAACGGGGACGCCGGGAATCTCGACCGGCGCCTGGAAGCTCAAGAACAGGCCCGCGTGCGAGCGTTTATCGGTGGAGAGGTTTGTGATATCCTGTCCGTCGAACGTGATGGTGCCGCCGGTCACGGTGTATTCCGGGTCGCCCATCACCACGTGGCCCAGCGTCGATTTGCCGGCGCCGTTCGGGCCCATCAGCACGTGGGTTTCTCCCGCGCCGACCGCGAAGTCGACGTCGTGCAGGATGGTTTTCTCGTCCACTGCGGCGGAAAGCCCGCTGACGCGCAGCAACGTATTCTCGTCTGCCATGTTCTTCCCCTTTTCAGATCGTGGCAAAGATTAAGGTCTTGCTTAATCATATCCGTTTGATAGGATTAAGATACCCGGAAGCGTAGAAATGTCAAGCGAAAACGCTACCGCATGGGATACAATTCGCAGCATTCCGGGCTTTCAGGCGTTTTGCCTGCTATTGGGGGAGAATTCGATTATTCGCCCATAAGGATATATAGAACGCGGGGTGTGCGGGGGCTGTAATGCCCGACGCATGTCGCCGCGCCGGCATAAAGGGGGAGCCGTGCTTATTTCTTCGAAGGGCCGTTACGCGCTGCGGCTGGCCGTGTGTGTCGCGCAGGCCGGCGCCGACGCGAAGGTGTCGCTGCGCGAGGTTGCCGAGCACGAGGAGCTTTCCCTGAAGTATTTGGAGCAGATCGCCCGGCCCATGGTGGCGGCGGGCCTGCTTTCCGCGGTGCGCGGCAAGGGCGGCGGCTACCGCCTGGCGCGCGACCCGCACGACATCCTGGCCGGCGACGTTCTGCGCGCCGTCGAGGGAACCACCGCGCCGGTGACCTGCGCCGCGCTTGAAGGGCCCGAGCCATGCCATCGCGCGAGCGTGTGCACCACCGTGCGCTTTTGGGCCGGGCTCGACGAGGTGATCGAGAAGTACGTGGACGGCGTGACGGTCGCCGATCTGGCCGAAGCCCCGCAGCCGCATGTCGCCATCGCGGCGGAAGGCCAGGCGGAGTAGGGGTTCGCGAAAGGTCGTCGTGCAATGCCGCCGTGCAATACGCGAGAGGGCATGCAAGCGAAAAGGGACGGACTGCAATAGTCCGTCCCTTTTATAATGCCGGTTTCCGATGCGGGCTTCGCCTTGGCACCGGCTTTCCCGATTTTCGCCAGCAGCTCCCTACTTGAACAGTTGCTTGCCGAGCGGCGCGTTGATGCCGCCGGCTTGCAGGATGCCGGCGATCGCCATCCACATACCGCCGGTGCCCACCACCACGAAGCAGCATATGGCAATGGTGTTGAAGATGGCGGGGCCGCCCATGCCGGCAATGCCCATGCAGCCAAGCTCAACAGCTGCCACCAAAAACGTGACGAAAGGAATCCAAGGGCCTTTTGCCATGGTTGCCACTACGGGCAGGATGATGATGGCGCACAGCAGCCAAATCCAGCCGAAAATGGTCATGTCCACGCTGGCGCCGGCCGCATAGTTGTAGTAGCCCACGAAGTTCTGCATGGCTCCTGCGCCAGCGAACATGCCGGTGAAAATGAGGTACGTTACGCCGGACACGGTGTCGCCGCGCTGGATGGAGCAGATGCTGCCGTGCAGGTACGGCAGGTACGTGGCGATCATGACCAAGCCCAATGCCACCTGCGCGCTTGGATCGAATACTCCGATGGACATGCCGAAGAATAGCCAGGTGAATACTGAGAAAATGAAGACGATCGCCGCGTCAGGCGCGCCTTTCGGGTAATTCACCAGATCTGCCTTCATCTCGTTCACGTTGTTCATGCTAAACCTTTCCTAATTTGGTCGGACCCTATGCGTTGGCTATAACGCTGAGTCAAACAAGACCGGCGCTATAACCCTTGCAAATTGCGTCCCTACCTGCCTTTAGCGTCTGCAGCATTGCCGACCGTCGATGTCGGATAACTTTTGCTTCCTTTTAAATCGCGCAACCGATGCGGCGGCCGTCGGCGAACGCATGCTTGAAGAACGCGTTCTCGCCGCCCAGCGTGGAACCAACTTCGTACGTTTCGGGCACGATAGCCTTGATGGCCTCGTAAAATGCCGGATCGCGGCGCTCGGGCAGCATCACCATGACGCTGTCGCATGCGATTTCCTCCACGGCGCCATCATCCTTGTTCCGCACCTTCACCGATTTCTTTCCGACCTCGTCGATGGTGGCGTTCTTGATGATGCGGACGCCTTGATCATCGAACCACGGACGCAGGCGCTCCTTGTATTTCAGCGGGATGAGCCCGCCCAGATCGTCGCCCTCGTCGATGAGCACTATGTCCTTGCCGCGCTTGCGCATGAACTCGGCGCACTGCGCGCCCTCGGCCGACGCGCCCCAGATGACGAGCTTCTTGCCCACGGGGAAGAACTTCTCGGACATTTTCGCCAGCTTCTCGGGCCCGAACATCTTCATGGGCACGGTGGACAGCTTCGACATGGCCGGGATGGTGAACACGTTTTTGCGATCGATGCCGGGAATCTGCGGGACGTAGTAGGGCGAGGAGTTCGCCACCACCACGGCGTCGGGCGCTTCTTTGCGCACGGTCGCGGGTGTGACTTCGCACTTCAGTTTCACGGGGATGGCGAGCTTTTTCACCATGCGCGTGAGGTAGTTGTAGATGGGCATGACGTCTTCGCAGCCGCCGTGCTTGATCATGGCCGCCAGCTTCGTGCGGCCGCCCAGCTCGCCGGACTTCTCGTAGATGGTCACGTCGTGTCCGCGCTGTGCCAGCGTGATCGCGCACTCCATGCCGGCCGGCCCGCCGCCCACCACCATAACGCGCTTGCGCGTCTTCGTCGGGGTGAGCGCCAGCTGGCGCTCTTGGCCAAGCGCCGGGTTCACGCGGCAGATGCGCGGCTGGGTGACCGGATCCTCGCAGCTGGCGCAGCGGGTGCAGCGCATGATCTCATCGCTGCGGCCCTCGGCCACCTTGTTGACGAACTCGGGGTCGGCCCACAGGCTGCGGCCGAGCGCGATGATGTCCGCGTCGCCGTCTTCCAAGATCTTTTCGGCCTTGTCCTCATCCATGCGCCCGGCCATCATCACGGGCACGTTCACAGCGGCCTTGATCTTCTTCGCCGGCTCGTGGATCAGGCCCATGCCTTGGTAGCGATCCATGTAAGGCACCATGTGCGGCTCAGGGTCGGGGTAGGGGAAGTAGTCGGGGCAATAACGGAACGACAGCGGGCCGTAGCCGTACATGGACACGCTGATGTATTGGGCGCCGGCGGCTTCGAGCGCGCGAGCGTTCTCCACGGCGATTTCCTCCGTGATGCCCTGCATGGTGGGGTGGAACTCCTGGCCGTTGATACGCGTGCCGATGAGGAAGTTCTCGTCGGTGTTCGCACGGATGCTGGCGAAGATGTCGCGCATGAAGCGGGTTCGGTCCTCGACGTTTTCCCAGCCGTACTCGTCGGTGCGCTTGTTCCAGATGGGGACAGGAAGCTGTTCAGGAAGTAGCCGTGCGCGGCGTGCACCTCGACGCCGTCGAAGCCGGCCTTCCACATGCGCACGGCGGCCTCGGTCATGAGATTCTCGCGGTCCTTGATTTCCTGGACGGTCAGTCCGCGAACGGGGCGGCCGAACGGCGGCGGCGTGGGAATCTCGTCCTCGGTTAGGTCGGACGGGCCGATGGGCAGGCCGCCGTCGATGGCGCCCCAGGCCGAGGGGCCCATGTGGTGCAGCTGGCCGATGACCTTGCAGCCATAGCGGTGCATGCGGTCCGCGTACTCCTTCATACCGGGGATGAATTTGTCGTCGGTGGCCATCATGTAGATGCCCTCGCCGTAGTCTTCCCATAAGATCGCTGCGGTGATGATGGCCGCCGCTCCGCCCTTGGCCATGCTCTCGTACATGTAGATGCCGTCGCTGTCGTCCGCCGTGCCGTCGGGATTCCATCGCCACGAGGACTGAGGAGCCTTGACTATGCGGTTTTTCAACGTGAACGACGGCGTGATCTGAAGCGGCGACAGCAAAGCGTCGTACTTGCCCATGCGTTTCCTTCTTTCTCGTCTTGCGGGGGACGGACGGCGCTTCTGCGCATCGTCCGCTTACGTTTTGTCGCGCGGTTTATCCCAGTGCGTTTCGACCGCCATCGATGGATACCACCTCGCCGGTGATCCAGCTAGAGGCGTCGGAGGCAAGGAAGATGGTGAGGTTGGCGATGTCCTCGGCCTGCCCCAGGCGCTTGAGCGGCACCTGTTCCAGCTTGGCGTCAAGCCAGCTGGGATCGGAGTCGATTGCTTTTTGGATGAGCGGGGTCATGACGGTGCCGGGCGCGATACCGTTGACGCGGATGCCGCATTCGCCGTACTGCACGGCCATTTCCTTGGTCATGCCCACCATGGCGAATTTGGTGGGGACGTATGCGGCGCCGCCCGGGCCTGCGGTAAGTCCTGCCAGCGAGCACATGTTCACGATGACGCCCGCTTTCTTGTCCATCATGATGGGCAGCACGGCGTTCGTGGCGAGCCACGGGCCTTTCACGTTCACATCGAAGAACAGGTCCCATTTCTCTTCGGTGATGTCAAGGGATTTGGCGTAGGTATCGAAGATGCCGGCGGTGTTGCACAGCACGTCGATGGTGCCGAAACGTTTCAAGCCGGCCTCGACAGCCCCCTCGACGTCCCAACGGTTCGCAACGGAGCCTGCGAAAATCTCGATCTGCCCGTCTTGTGCTTCGATTTCGGTTTTCAGGGTTTCCAAGCCTTCGGCGTTCATGTCGAAGGCGATCAGGTTCGCGCCAACCTCCGCGAACTTCACGGCCTGCGCGTGGCCGATGCCTGAAGCTGCGCCGGTGAGGAAGACGGTCTTGCCTGTTAAATCGCTCATGGTGTGTCCTTTCGTGCGTTGCGGCGTTGCGTTATGCGCGGTACTTGTCGGTGTTGGACAGCGCGTACACTTCGTCAACGGATTTGCCGGTGGCTGCTTCGCGCGTCACGTAGTCGCTGATAGGCTCGACGTTCATGTCCCACCACTCGCCGAACGCGTCGCTGAACACGGTGGTGCCGTTCGCGCCGTTTTCGCGCATGACCTCGAACACCTTGTCGGCATCCTCCTTCGTCTGCGCTTCGATATCCCAGATGACCACGTAGGGCATGGGGCGGTCGGCATCGCGGAACTGCGGGGCGGCGCACTTGAACGCCTGCACGCCCACGATGCCGGGGTTGTAATTCAGCAAGTCGTGAAAATGCTGGGAGGTGTACCATTTCTCCAAGTCGGCGTAGCGCTCGTTGGCGGCGGTGCTCATGCAGATGTACTTGTACGTTTTCATGGGTGTTGACTCCTTCCGGCCTGTGGGCCGCGCGATGATGAAAGGGGCACCTGCATCGAGCGGGCGAGCGCGCAAGCAGGTGCCCTTGAGAAGATGAGGGGCGGGCGAGGGAGGGGGTGCCGCCCCGTGCAGAGGGGGCTGTGTTCAGCCGCTATACCAGGATGACTTCGCCTTCCTTGAAGCCGGAGAAGCCGTCGTCCACGCATACGGTGGAGCCGTTGATGACCTTTGCCTCGTCCTGGCACAGGAAGTAAATGACCTCGGCGGTTTCAGCGGGCTGCATGATGCGCTTGGAGCAATGCAGGTTCTCGGCCATCTTGCGCATGCCCGGCAACTTCAGCGTCTCGCGGTCGATATCGGTTTCGACCCAGCCGGGAGTGATGGTCACGAAGCGCACGCCGTAACGGGAAAGGTCCTTGGCGCAGAACTTGGTGAGCATCTCGACGCCCGCCTTGGCGCACGAGTAGGCGATGGGGCCGGAACCAGCCAGCTGACCTGCAATGGAGCCGGTGTTCACGATAACGCCGAAGCCCTGCTCGACCATGTAGTTGCCGATAATGATGCAGCCGATCATGGAACCCATGAGGTCAACGTCGATGACCTTGCGCGCCTCATCCCAGTTCGTCTCGTTCGCCGGCGTCAGCGTCCCCAAAATGCCGGCGCCGTTGTACACGCAGTCAACGCGGCCGTACTTTTCCTTAGCCAGGTCCAAAACGCCGTTCCAATCATCGGGGTTGCACACGTTGCCGATGAAGAAGTCGGCGTTGGCGCGCTCTTCGTCCGACAGCTCGGCCATGCGAAGGTCGGCGTTCTCCTTGTTCAGGTCGAACATGATGACGCCGTAACCATTCGCCAAGAACTTCTTGGCCGCAGCGTAGCCGATTCCCCTCGAACCGGCCCCCGTGATGATTGCGCACTTCTGCTCTGCCATGGTGATTCCTTTCTCGAATCCGATGCCGAAAGGTTTGCTTTCGCAACCCTTGTCCCTTTCGGCTTGGCATGCATTTTGCGCAGTTTGGATATGTGAAGATGTATCCTGGAATACAGAAGCGAATAGGGAATCTGGGATATCGTCTTTGTTCGTGAAAAGCGATGTTTTTGCAGGTGGCAGGGCAATCTGAGGGGGATTTGCCCAGAGTTTTCCCTGTATCAGAGGATACGCGACCTAAGGGGATGTGAAAAAATGACGCTTTTGAGCAGGTATTTCTATATCGACGAGTTTTCGCGATTCGATCAGGTTTTGCGCACGTATCGGCATACGCGCAAGACATTTGCCAAAGGCGAGTTTATTTGCCGGCCGGGGGAGCCTTTGACGAAGTGCTACTACATTGCAGGCGGAATGGCCGAGATGTCCGTGGTGCATCCCGACGGCGACAAGCGCATCTTCGGGTATTGGGGGCGCGGCGGCATTTACCCGCTTATCGTGTCCGAGCAGCGCTTCAACCTTGAATATGCTATCACGTTGCGTGCCATAACGCCTGTTGACGTGCTTGCGTTCGACATCGATGCAATGCGCGACATCGTGCTTTCCCACCCAGATGTCGGCGCGGTCTGCGTCGAGCATTACGGCAGGTTCGTCAACACGCTGCTGTTCGGATCGCTGGCGTGCTCGTTCGATTCGGTGATGGAGCGCCTTGCAAGTTTTCTGCGTTCGTGCCTTATTTACTTGCCGAACACCGACAATTCCATCAGCTTGTCTCAAGAGGATATCGCTTCGGTCATCGGCGCTACGCGCGTTTCCGTTTCGCGCGAGCTTTCGGAATTGCGACGTCTTGGCATTGTGAAAACGTCGCGCAACCGCATTGTGGTGACGAACGTGAAGAGGCTTGAAGATATGGGCTCGAAATTGTTTTTGGAGGTTGACCAATGAACGAAGTTGGGCAGGGTGCTGCTGCTGCGGGAGTCGGCACGGCTGCGGCCGCCACGGCTGCGGGAGTCGGCGCGGCTGCGGCCGCCACGCCGCAAACGCGCAACGAGATCGCCGAATCGCTGAAGGTTCGCACGCGGGTGGGCACGCCGACCGAGAAGCTTGAGATCATCATGACGGCAGCCGGGCTCGACCGCTTGGCGGCGGCGACGGTCATGGTCATCGGGCTTGGCGGCGTGGGATCGAACTGCGTCGAGGCGCTTGCCCGCGGCGGCGTGGGGCATCTGGTGGTCATCGACCATGACGTGGTAAGCGAGAGCAACATCAACCGTCAGGCGATCGCCTACCACAGCACGCTCGGCCGAAAGAAGCACGACGTCGTGCGCTGCATGGTGGCCGACATCAACCCGGATTGCGAGGTCGAGGCGCTCGATATGTTCCTGCGCGCCGAGGACATCGAGCCGCTTCTCGACCGTTATCGGGGCCGTGTCGATATGGTCATCGACGCAATCGACTCGGTGTCCGCGAAGCTGGCCATCGCGCAGTACGCCGACCGCACGGGCATGCCTCTGATTTCCAGCATGGGGGGCGGCAACAAGCTGCATCCCGAGTGCGTGCGCTTCGCCGACATTTCCGAAACGCGCAACTGCCCCCTGTCGCGCATCATGCGCAAGGAATGCCGCAAGCGGGGCATTCGCAAGCTGCGCGTGCTGTATTCCTGCGAAGAGCCGGTGAAGCGCCCGGCCCTCGAGGGCGCGTCCCGCAAGGATCGGACGAATCTGGGCACGGCGTCGTTCATGCCGCCCATTTTCGGTCAGATGATAGCCGGGAAGGTGCTGTGCGAGATAGCGCAGGTGCCGGAAGCGTAAGCGCCGGACGCGGCGCCGCGTCCGAGCGGCGGTAGGCTGCGGGCTAGAGGAGGCGTCCGGTGCCGGCTGGCGGCCGGCCCGGCTGGGATGGCTGCCCCGGCCGGTCCTGCAGGCGGAGCCAGCCGGGGTTTCGAGAGGAGGCGCATCATGGGGCTTGACTCGCTTGATCTGTTCGATATGCACTGCCATCTGGGCTTCTGCTCGGATGCGCCTCGGGCTGCGCGTGAGCTTGCCGCGCTTGGCGTGGGGGCGTTTTCCAACACGGTGACCCCGGCGGAATTCGAGGCGCAACACGTCGCGCTTGCCGGCGCGCCGAACGTGCGCGTGGGCGCGGGGCTGCATCCGTGGTGGGTTGGCGAACGGGGGCTCGCGGAAGACCCCGCGCTGCATGGCGAGCATGAGGTGCGGGGAGCCGGCGCGTCGACGGTTGAGTCCCTTGATGCGGCCAGCGCCCCGGAGTTTCTTTGCGAGCTTGCCGCGCGCAACCGTTTCGTGGGCGAAGTGGGGCTTGATTTCTCGCCGCGTCACGCAGGCGCACGCGAGGCGCAGATTGCCGCCTTCGCCGCTGCCGCCAAGACGAGCGCGCAGACGGGCGGCAGGGTTCTCTCGGTTCATGCGGTGCGCTCGGCGTCTGCGGCGCTTGATGTGCTTGAGGCAGCTGGCGTCTTCTCCGTCGATGCGGGCTGTGCGTGCATCCTGCATTGGTTTTCCGGGATATCGGACGAGCTTGTGCGCGCTCGCCGGCTCGGGTGCTTCTTCAGCGTGAACCCGCGCATGGTCGACTCGAAGCGGGGTCGGGCGTATGTCGCCGCGATATCTCTTGACCGGTTAACATTGGAGACCGATTTACCTTCCGCCGCAGGTGAGTCATTTGATGCGCGTGATATTCGCATGCGATTGGAACGAGTGGCGGCCGACATCGCGCAGATTCGCGGCCAAGAGCTCGGGGAAGTTCTCGAGGCGACGGCGTACAATAGCCGGCAGCTGCTGGCCCTGTAACCGCGCAAGGCCGCTGTTTCGCCGCGATGCGCGGGAAAGGAAGGATAACGTGCCCTACGAGAACGTGACGTACCCCGCCGATGCGCGTTTGGCGCCGTATAAGCGCGTGCGTGACGCCGACTTGGCCGCGTGGCCGGGCACGCCGGCGGGGCTGTTCATGGCCGAATCGCGTTCGGTTATCGCCGCGGCCATCGAGGCCGGCGTGCGCCCGCATTCCTTCCTGGTAAGCGAAACCTGGGCGGCCGATGCCGCGCCGCTGGCAAGGCGGCTTGCCGCGAAGCATCCGGGCTGCCCGGTGCTATGCGTGCCCGATGCGTTGTTCTCGCAGGTAACCGGCTACAAAATCATACGCGGTCCCGTCGCCGCCTTCGAGCGTGCGCCCCTGCCCGATCCGGAGGCGCTGCTGCAAGGCGCCCATCGCGTCGCGGTGCTTGAGGATGTCGGCAACTACGCCAATATCGGCAGCGCGTTTCGGGCGGCGCATGCGTTCGGCATCGATGCCGTGCTCATCACGCCGTCGTGCCACGACCCGCTGTTCCGCCGTGCGTCGCGCACGAGTGCGGGCACCACTCTCAAGGTGCCTTGGACGCGTATCGGCACCGAGCGCCAGTGGGCGCGCGAGGGCGTGCCGTTGCTGCATAGGGCCGGTTTCAAGGTTGCGGCTCTTGCCCTGGAAGATGACTCGATCGCGCTGGGCGATCCCGTTTTGGCCCATGTCGACAAGCTGGCGATGGTGCTGGGGACCGAAGGCGCGGGGCTGTTCCCCTCCACCATTTCCGCCTGCGATTACACGGTGAAAATCCCCATGGCCCACGGCGTCGACTCGCTGAACGTCGCGGCGGCCAGCGCGGTGGCTTTCTGGGAAGTGCGTCGCGCCTAACCGGGCCTGGCCGCGCTAGCGCCGCCTGGGGCCCGCCGTCCGCGCCTAGCCGTCCGCCCGCGCTCGCGTCCGCCGGCGCTCGCGTCCGCGCCTGCCGTTTGCGCCAGCGGCTTGCCTAGCCTGCCGCCCGCACTCGCGCCCATCGGCGCCGTCCGTCCGCACCTGTTCGGGTATCAAGCGCATAGACCTTGTTTCCATCAGGGGAATTCTTTTCCCCCGCCGTCAGATTCCCGGCCGGAAATCGCCGGCGATAGCGTATGATGGAACGCGTGCCCTCGAAGTGAGGGCGAGTGTTGCCGCCATGCAACGCGTAGTTTTACCCCCGTGCATCAGCGCGGGAGAGAAAAGAGGATAAAAATGGCGGAAGGTACTGTTAAGTGGTTTAACCCTGAGAAGGGCTACGGCTTCATCTCCCAGAACGACGGCGAAGATCTGTTCGTCCACTTCTCCGAGATCAAGATGGACGGCTTCAAGACCCTCGACGAGGGCCAGGCTGTTTCCTTCGAGGTGACCACGGGCCAGAACGGCAAGCTCCAGGCAAGCAACGTGGTGCGCATCTAGTTCACCGCTTTTCTTTCTAAAGGCGCTAAAAGCTCCCGCTAACGAGTGCGGGAGCTTTTTTATTGCCTCGCGAAGGGGACAAGCCTTCTTTTGGCGAGTGGTCGCCCCGGATCCCCTGGCGAGCGGTCGCCCCGGATCCCTTGGTGAGCGGCCGCCCCGGATCCCCCTGACGGCGCCTATGAGAGTCCCTGGTAAGCCCCTCATCTCGACCGTCCCCTGGCGAGCCCCGGGCGCCCTCCGCGCGTTCCCCTTTAGCGAGCGCCCTCGTTCTTCCGTCCACGTCCGACGAACACGGCCGCCATCGCGCAAAGGGCGGCGATGGAAAGGCCCGCAAGTACGTAGAACGAGGTTTGCGTGCCCGCAACGGTTCCGGCAACAAGGTCGCCGGAGGTGCTTTGCGCCGCATTCACGATGGAGGTCATGACGGCGGTTCCTAGTGCGCCGCCGAGCTGCTGCAAGGTGTTGAAGGTGGCGTTGCCGTCGGTTTTGCGGTTCGTGGGCAGATAACTCAGCCCGTTGGTGATCGAATTGGCCGCCGAAAACCCTTGCGAAAGGGGAATAAGCACATAGATCAGGGAAAACGTCCACGGAGCGGCCCCGATGGACACGGTGGCGTACAGCGCAACCGCCGCAAGTTGGCAGATCGAGCCGAATGCGAGCGGGCGTTTCGCGCCAAGCACGTCAAGGATGCGCCCGCCGAGCGGGGCGAGGATCGCTCCGATGATGCAGCCGGGCAGAAGCAGGCATCCCGCGCCGAATTCGTCCTGCCCGTTCACCACCTGGCCATAGTAGGGAAGCAGATACCCCAGCCCGAGGACGATGGCTTGCAGCAGCACCACGTAGGCGACACTGGCCGTAAACGATCGGTTGCGGAAGATGTCGGTGCGGATGAGCGGATTGGCGTCGCGGCGCGACAGGGCGGCGAAGACGGCGATGAGCGCGATGCCGGCCGCAAGCAGTCCTGCCACCTGGGCGCTGAGCCAACCGGCGCTGCTCGCGCAACTGCTCGCGAACACGAGGCAGACGAAAGCCCCCGAAAGCACCAGGAACTGCAGCACGCTGAACGAGACGCGCTCGGTTTCGCTGACTTGGCGCAGCGAGGTGAGGCCGGCTATGGCCGAGCAGGCCAGGAAGGGCAGCAGCACCACGAAGATCTGCCGCCAGCCCCACAGCGTCACGATCAACCCGCCGACCGACGGGCCGACCGCCGGCGCCGTCGCGGTGATAAGGGTCGCGATGCCCATCATAAGGCCCATCTTGTCGTGGGGCGCCTGCTCGATAACGATATTGAACATCAGCGGCAGCGCAAGCCCGGTGCCGACGCCTTGCACCAGGCGCCCCACGATGAGCAGGGAAAACGTCGGAGCAGCAGCGCAGGCTATGGTGCCTGCGGCAAAGCAGCAGATGGCGGCGGCGAACAAGGTCTTGTTCCGGAAGCGGCGTTTGAGAAACGATGAAAGCGGCATGATCGCCGTGAGCACGAGCAGGTAGCCGGTGGTCACCCACTGCACGGTGGCGGTGTCCACGCCGAACTCGCTCATGAGCGAGGGGAACGTGATGTTCATAGCGGTTTCGACCACCACGCCGGAAAACGACATGATGCCGCAAGCGATGACGGACAAGATAAGACGGGCGTCGATGCGCCTGGTGAAAGGTTCGGTCATGGTATAGAGCTTTCGACTTGAATCGGATCGCGGATGTGCGACGGACGTAGTGTACGCCACCGTGCCGGCAAGCCTGGATACCTCCACGAATTGCCCCCATTGCTTTCAGGTTCGGCGACGGCGGGCGGCGAAGGCGCCTGCCTCAGCCCGCCGCTGCCGGTCGCCGTGGGCTGTTGCGCAACTGCGGCCGGACGGGAAAACCTATATTCTGAAAACAAGCTACCCAGCCAACACAAACGATCCAATCGACGCAAGCGATCAAATCAAAGGAGAATGCGATGTCCTTCTGCCCGATATGCGGAAACGAGGTTGCCCCCGACGCGCAGTTCTGCGAGAAATGCGGCACGCCCGTTTCGACGGCCGACCCCTCCGTTTCCATGCCGATTACCCAGATCGAAGGAGCTCCGTCCGCGGTCAACTTCGAAGCACCGCTGACGCCTCCGAGCGTGGCGACGCCCCCGAGCGCGGACGCCTCTGCCCAGCAGACTCAGCCCGCCGATTCCGCTGATCCTCGCCGCCGCAAGCTTCCCATTGCCGCCATCGTCGCCATCGTGCTTGGCGTGGCGGTCGTTGCGGGCGTGGGCATCGGCGTCGCCTACACGCAGTTTGCGGCGCAAAGCGCACCTGTGCAGGTCGTGAGCGACGACGTGAAGGAGTCCTACCAGGCGGTCGTCGACGATTACTCCACCGCCATCAGCGACTACGCCGCAAGCGGTTCGTCGTACAGCCTGCCCGCATTCAGCGCCAAGCATCAACTCATTTACGAGGACCGCGACTCCGACAAAACCTACCTTGATCAGTCGAAGTGCAAGCTTGTGTACACCTACGTGTACCTGGGTAATCAGAACATCCCGGCGATGCTGGTCAAGGCGACACCTATGGGTTCCGATGGGGAGTCCGGCGTATCAGACGGGGAAATCGTGGCCGCGTATACCCTGGTCGATGGCAAGCCGAAGCTCGTCGTGGAATCGCAGCCCGAAAAGAACACGGTGACGCTGGTCGACGACAAGTACCTGTGCATGAGCAGCTCCGGGAAGACCGAGACCGGCGAAGCGGTGGACACGAAGCTGTATTTCGATTTGTCGCCGGAGGGCACGGACGACTGCAAGCAGGATGGCGGGTCGGGCACCACGTACGTGAACGGGTTCAGCATCTCGGCTTCCTCGCCGTCGAACATCCATGCGATCGGATCGATTTGCACGCCCGCCGGTGGCAACGGCGACGCGACGTCGACGATCGTGCATCCCGACGGCAGCGTCACCGAAACGCAGGACCAGGCGTCCGACGCGTCGTCGAGCTTGCAGGCGGAGTGCACGAAGCAGTTCGGCAAGGCGACCAAGATCGAGTGGAGCGAGCCTGAGGTAAGCGAGAATTCCACCAACAAGACGGCTGCCGAGATCGAAGAGGAGGCCAAGGCGGCTTACCAGGTGGTCATCGACGACTACAACGCCGCAGCAGCCGACTACGCCCAGCAAGGCAAGTCCTACGATCAAAAGCAGTTCACCGCATCGCATCCGTATATCTACACGGATCGAATTTGCGACAACGGAGTTTTCAATGCTTTGAAGGAAGGGAATCTGTATTACACATTCGCAGCATATGCGGGTAATAGTGCACCGGTGATGCTGGTTAAGGTGGCAACTGAGGACACCGTCAACAATTCCGACTCAGATCTTGTCGCGGTATATACCCTGGTTGACGGAAAGCCGACTTTGGTGGATGACAATGGGCACGAGCACAGGAGAATTTCGATTGTAGGGAATAGATGCTTGAGCTTGTTCCAGATGGCTACAGATAAAGAAGGCAATATGGTTGAGTTCTCGCTGTACTTCGAGATCGGTGCACAAGGGTCGGCCACCTATGAAAAAGCGAAGGGCGAGGGGAGCTACTATATAAACGGAACAAGTGTGTATCTACCGAACGAACCGTCATATATTAAGCCGCTAGGATCGTACACTTGGCCGCTGATGGGTAATTCAGGAGGCGTGACTGTTGTCCATCCCGGCGGAACTACGGAAGTTGTGGAGAAAGGCAGCAGCAGCAGCACTGCCGTAGTCGATGCCCTCAAAGCCGAATGCTTGGAAGCCTGTCAAGAGACGCTCGATATCAAGTGGCAACCGATGAGCTAGCCTAAGCGGCGCATGCGATCGCAAGATGACCGCATGCGCCTTACTTTCGCAGGCCGCATGGTAAGCGCCCAGCGGTGAAGCTTTAACCCGGTCACGCACCCTATGCGGCTCGCGAAGGCGCGAACCGCACCCAGCGGCATGGCTGCAATCTGACTGCGCACCCGACGCGGCTGAAGGCGCGTAAGAGCACCCAGCGGCATGGTTGCAATCTGGGCTTGCGTGGCTCGTGTTTGCTTTGCAGGGCCATTCAAGGTCAAGGCTGTGCCCAGTTTTACGCGGCAACCCGCAAGGGGGGCAGCAAAATGACGGCAGCAATGAAAAAGGGCCCGCAACGATTGTATGGGGACTGCGGGCCCTGGCGCGTTGCGGGAGCGTTCGCGCAAGCGTCCCGCGCGGAATGATCATTCCAGAAGATAATACGCCGCCAAAGCCGCCTTCTGCCCCTGTTCGAATAACGAAACGAACCCGTTTCCCCCACGAAACAGCCCTGCAACACCCCACCAAGCCGCCACCGCTTGCTCTTCCCGTACCACGGCGACGCCAAAGATTCCCGCAGAGCCCCTTTCCGCACCAAGGCCTGGCAAAGCCAAAGCCTTCCCGCGCCGCAGCAACGCCACCCCCCCTGCAACCAGGAAGGCCGCCCATCGCATGACGGGCGGCCTTCCTAATGCGCACTGCGAGCAGCGCGTTATGCGCGATGCAAAACCTTACTCCAGATCAGAGCCCTTCTTCTCCGGCAGGAAGAACATGGCGATGAACGCAACCACGTAGATGCAGGCAACGCAGCCGATGGCAAACGGGAAGCCGTTGCCGGCGGCGATGATCGGGATGACCACCGGGGCCGACGCGCCGCCGATGAAGCGGCCCGCGTTGTACAGCGCCGTCTGCGCCGTGCCGCGCATCTCGGTGGGGAACAGCTCGGCGATGAGCGTGCCGTAGCCGCCGATCATGCCGTTGGCGAACATGCCCATGAAGAAGCCGCCGATCAGAAGCGCGGTCGGGTCGGTCAGCTGGCTGTAGATGACGATCATGGCCGCGGCGCCGATCTGGAAGGTCCAGAAGGCGGGACGACGGCCGGCCTTGTCGGCGAGCCAGCCGAACACGGAGATGCCGATCATCATGCCGATGACGGTGACGGCGGTCCACACGCCGGTGGACGTGAGCGACAGGCCCAGGCTGGAGTTCAGGTACTTCGGCAGCCAGGTCATGATGCCGAAGTAACCGGCGTTCTGCACGGTGCACAGGATGATGACCAGGATGGAGAACTTGGCGCGCTCGGGCGTGCGGAACAGGTCGATGACGCTGCCCGACTTCTTGCCCTCGGCCTTATGCTGCTCGAAGATGGGCGGCTCGGGCACGGCGGCGCGGATGATGATGGCGATGACGGCCGGCACGAAGCCGACGACGAACAGGCCCTGCCAGCCGAACGCGGCGATGATGGGCGCGGAGGCCAGCGAGGCGACCAGCACGCCGACCTGGAAGCCCAGGCCCACGGCGGAGGTGGACTTGGCGCGGTTCTCGGCGCTGGAAACCTCGGAGGCGATGGCCATGCCCAGGCCGAACTCGGCGCCGATGCCCAGGCCCGCGCAGAAGCGGCAGAAGGCCAGGATCTCGAAGCTGGGGGCGAAGGCGCAGCCCAGGGTGAACACGCCGAAGAAGATGACCGAGTAGGTGAGCACCTTGATGCGGCCGAACTTGTCGGCCAGCGACCCGAAGATCAGGCCGCCCAAAAAGGCGCCGGCGAGCGTGATGGACGTCAGCATGCCGGCCGTGGTGTTGTCCACGCCGAACGTCGCGATGATGCCGGACAGCGCGAAGCTGAGGATCATCAGGTCGAGGCCGTCGAGCGCGTGCCCGATGGCTGCCGAGAAGACTGCTTTCCCGGCGTAGTGCTTCATTTCAGAAGCTGATTCTTTGTGGGGCATGGTAGGTGCCACCCTCCTTCGAGAAGAACTATAAACCTCGACAATAATACAGAATTGGGGATTGCAAACAAGACTTGAACGGCATGTTTTTTCACGATGGCAACGCGACGGTGAACGGCGCGGGGCTGGCGGGCCGAAGCCCTCGGCGTCGACGTCATCGAGTTCTTCGACGAGCGCAGCTAGCCCT
>CAVDXU010000028.1:0-28632 GCA_963613135.1 bacterium | reverse complement strand
TGGTAGCCGAACATGCGCTTGATGTCGCTCATGCGCCCGATCAGCCAAATATAGAACACGAACACGGCAACGCGCAGGATGCCGTCGACGATGTTCCACGCAAGCGTGTTCGAGTCATACTCGCCCACAACGAGATTCGTGATCGCCGCCGGTGCCACGATGAACAGCACCACGCCCATCACGAGGCCGAGCACCATGGAGATGGCCATCTCGCGATGACCGAATACCGCATTGTCGGATGCGTCGCCCTTCGCGGCGGCTGCGGCATCACCCCCGTCGGCTGGACCGGTTTCGCGGGCGGCATCCCCCCCGCCGGCAGCCCCGGCTTCGCTCGCGCCATCCGTCGCAGCAGCACCGGCGCAAGACGCGTCCGCACCCACGACCTCAAGCGAACGTTGCGCCCCGAGCGCATCGACCATGGTATCGGGCCTACCAAAATCGTCCTTCCAGGAAAACGACTCCTTCTCCTGGGCGGGCGCAAGTTCGCCGGGCGCGACCTCGCTGGGCGCGACTTCGGCGGCTTCGACAGCATCGGAGGCACCCTTCACTTCGCCCGGCACCGCTTCCGCGACCTTAGCAGCTCCCGAAGCCTCTTCCTCGTCCTCCTCGGAGTACGCGTGCATGGCCGCGATCTCGAGCGCCTTGTAGCCGAGCACCAGCGACTCCACCATCGCACGGCAGCCGCGCACGAGCGGCCAATACATCCAGCCGTTCTTGTCCTTGCCGCTAGCCAGGTCGTGCGACTCCTCGTATATGCCGCCGTCCGGCTCGCGCACGCCCACAGCCCAGTTGTACTTGCCGCGCATCATGACGCCCTCGATAAGCGCCTGACCTCCCACGTGGGTCTTTCGCTGCCCGTCCTCGGAAAACGCGCGAGAAAGGTCGCTCTTTTGCTTGGACACCCTAACCACGCTTCACTTTCGGAAAGGGTTTTCCGCAGGTCATCTTCCCTTCCGGGCAGCCTGTGCGCACGCAGGGGGCGCCCGCGTCGGCGAAGATGAACGGCGCCGTCGGACGCGCCAGCTCAAGCATGCGATGCGCCATGTCGCGGATTTCCCACTGGGCACGGTTGCAGCAACGCAAGCTGAAGAAGTGCAAAAGCTCGCGCACATTCATGGTGATGACGATCTTGCTCTCCGCCGCATTAGGCAGCAGATAGCGCGCGTCCTCAGCCGCAACGCCCAAGTCGAGCAGCTTATGATACGCGTCGACCGCAGCAGCGATGGCCTCATCGAACACCGCCTCGGCCTCTTCATTGCCCGCGACGCTTCGCGGCTTCACCACGGCCACCTCGCCCGTGAACTTCACGTAGCGTTGGCTTTGCTGGTTGAAGCTGGCGATGCGATGGCGCACGAGCTGATGCGTGAGCGCGCGAGAAACGCCATCGACGGCGAAGGTGTAGCTCGCGTGCTCGAGCGTGCTGAAATGCCCCGACGACATGATGGTGGACAGCACGCTTTCCACGCGCTCGGGGGGCATGGTCTCCATCAGCTCCGCCGCTCCGACCGGCGCATAGCACAGCCGCGCCGCGGTGGCGATGGCCCGCTCGGGATCGGGCGTGTGATAGAGCAACTCGACGTTCATTTGCTGGCTCCTCATCTGAAAATAAATTGCCCGTCCCAAAGCACACATCGACGGACAATCGGATAGTATGCTAGCTACCGAATATAAGGGAGATCTCATCCGAAGACGAGCGGAGAAGCAGATGACCGAAAACAAAACGTATGGGGAAGGCGCCAGTCGCACCGCCGCGGGAAACGATCAGCGCCAATACCGCGCCGCCGTCTTCGCCCCCGCCGCCGGCGCCCTCGCCCCTGCCGCCCCCGACCAACCCGCCCGCGCTACCGATGCGGCAAAACCCCTGCTCGGCCATACCGATTGGAACGAGGAATGGATGTCCCTGCAAGCGCGCCGCCGCAAGCCCGACGACCCCTCCTACTGGAACGGACGCGCGCACGATTTCCCCGCCGACACGAAGGTCGGGCCGTACGCAAAGCGTTTCGTCGAACTTGCCCGCATCAAGCCTGGTGAAACCGTTTTCGACATGGGATGCGGAACCGGCGCCATCGCGCTGCCGCTCGGACTCGCCGGGCACAAAGTGGTTGCGGCGGACTTCTCGCAGGGCATGCTCGATCGCATGAGCTCCGTCATGGAGCAGTCGAACGTGCGCACGGTTTTCCCCAAGCTTCTCAGCTGGGACGAGGACTGGGCGGCCAAAGGCGTGCGCGAGGGCATGGTCGACGTGTGCGTCGCGTCGCGCTCCATCGCCACGGCCAACTTGCGCGACAGCCTGCTGCGCCTGACCGAGGTCGCCAGGCGGCGCGTCTGCATCACGCTGACCACCGGGAGCAGCCCGCGCACCGACGAGGCCATCATGGCCGAGCTCGGGCTTGAGGACGCGCTGTGCCGCGACTACCTCTACGCCATCAACATCCTTGCGACAGAAGGCCTCTTGCCGCAGGTCAACTACATCCGCTCCCAGCGCTTCGACACGTACGACAGCGCCGAGGAAGCAGCTGCCCACCTGCGCCGCATGATCGACGGGGCCGCCGGCGCCATCGCAAACGAGGCGCAACGCCAGGCCGCCTACGCGCGCCTGGACGCCTGGCTTGCGGACAACCTCATCGAAAACGATCAGGCCGGCCAGCCCGACGTCCACGGCAATCCCCAGAAATCGCTACGGCTCGCAAAACCCCGCGTAATCACCTGGGCCTTCATCGCCTGGGATAAGTAAGCGGCGAAACGCGCGCAACGACGCCAAACGAATGCCGCCTGCGGAATCGACTTCCGCAGGCGGCATCATCGTCTTCAGTTATAAGCTAACAGATCAGGGTTCGAACTGTACCACCCAAGCATCTTCTGGTCGGTCCTGAGCACGGCGTTGGCTAACCGTTCATGGCGCGCATCACGACACCTAAGCCTTTACGCCACTTGCGTCTTCGGAGCGTACTGCTTCGACGTTTCACCGAAGAACACCTCGTACCAGCACAGGAAGCAGTACACGTTCCAGATGCGCATCATCTTCAGCTTGCTGCGGCCTTCCTGCGTGGCGAAGTCGGCGCTGCGATGATCGTTGAGCATCTTCATCAGGTAATCGACGTTGAAGAACTCGTGCGCGGCCTCGCTCGTGAACGCTTCCTTGATGCGCTCGTAGTACAGATCGGTCTGCAGCCACACCGTCAGCGGCGTGATGAAGGGCTGCTTGGGCATGTCGGCCACCTTCTGCGGAAAGCCCAGATGTGCGGCCGCGCGGCGCAGCGCGTACTTCGAGTGCTCGTCGGTCACGCGGCAATTCGTGGGAAGCTGCAGCGCCACGTCGAGCACCTTCTTGTCCAAAAACGGCACGCGCAGCTCGAGCGAGTGCGCCATCGACATGCGGTCGGCCTTCAGGCAGATGTCGTAGGGCATGTACGACACCATGTCCACGTACTGGGTCTGCGTGATCACGTCGCCGCCGCCGGTCTGCTTCACCGCCTCGTCGAAGTGCGGGCGCGCATGCTCCCACGGCTTGCACGGGCCGGTGTAGCCCTTCAGCACGCTGGGCACCTCGTCCCACATGTAGTTCATGCAGGCGCGCTGATAGCTTTTCTCCGGGCCGCCCGATCCGCGCATGGCGAAGTGGCGCCCATGGAACGGCGGCAGCTTCTCGGCGACGGCCCCGCCGGCGGCACGCAGCGGACGCGGCACCTTGAAGTACTTCGAGAACTCGTACTGGTCGTGGTAAATCCAGTAGCCGCCGAACAGCTCGTCGGCTCCCTCGCCGGACTGCACCACTTTCACGTCCTTGGCGGCAAGCTGGCTGACGAAGAACAGCGGGATGGCCGACGGCGCGCCGAGCGGCTCGTCCATGTGGTACTGCTCGGTTGGCACGATGTCGAGGAATTCCTTGGCCGTGACCTGCACGTCCTTGTTTTTCAACCCCGCCCACTCCGCGAAGGCGTGCGCGTCTTTCAGTTCGTCGAGCTTGATCTTGAAACCGGCGTTCTCCGCCTTGTCGCGCTGCTCCTCGCTGCCGGTGATGTCGTAACCCACCGAGTAGGTCTGCACGCCCTCTTCGTGGTGCTGCCCCATGCAAAACGCCGCAAGCGAGCTGTCGATGCCGCCGGACAGGAAGCTGCCGATCTCGACGTCGGCGATCTCGTGAGCGCGCACGGATTCGTCGAACGTGTCCTTGATGATGTCGGCCCATTCCTCAAGGCCCTTCGACTCGTCGATCTTGTAGGTGATCTTGTAGAAGCACTCGCGGGTAAGCTTGCCGTCTTTAAACGTGATGTAGTGACCGGGCAGAAGCTTGTGCACGCCCTTGAACATGGTCTGCGAGTCGTTGAGATACTCGAAGCACAGATACTGCGGAAGCTGTTCGCGGTTGAGCTCCTTCTTGAAGCGCGGATGTGCCAGGAAGGACTTGATCTCGCTGCCGTAGATCAAGCGGTTGCCGTCATGCTGGTAGTACATCGGCTTGATGCCGAAGATGTCGCGGGCGCACACGAGTTGCTTTTCCTTCTCGTCCCAGATGGCGATGGCGAACATGCCGCGCAGGCGCTCGAACACCTTGCAGCCCCATTCTTCGTAACCGTGCACGATGGTCTCGGTGTCGCCGTGCGTCTTGAACGTGTAGCCGGCGGCCTGAAGCTCCTCGCGCAGCTCCGGGAAGTTGTAGATCTCGCCGTTGAAGGTGACCGTCACGGTGCCGTCGGCATTCTGCATCGGCTGGCGGCTGCCTTCAAGATCGATGATGGAAAGGCGGCGGAAACCCATCGCGATGTCGTCGGTGACCACGTAACCTTCGTCATCGGGACCTCGATGGATGATGCGATCGGCCATGTCCTTGATGATGGCGCGGTTGGTCTGCTCGTCGAAATCGACGGCGGTGAATCCCACGAATCCGCACATGCGCGAAACTCCTTCTCTTGACGCCCATCGGGCTTTTTGCATTCGATAATCATACGATAAGGGCAGCGCATATGGTCACTTTCCACGAAAGGTGCGCGGCGGTGAGCAGACGACGGCGGCTATGCGATAATGCGGAGCCATATGCAATTTCATGAAGCCCGGCCGATCGCATGTTTTCGGCCGTCAGTTCGCTAGGAGCATCAGCAATGACCGCACAATCAGCCGCAGGCGCCAACCCAACCCCCATCACCAGCGCAGACCAGGTGAAAAACCTGCTGCAGCCCGTCGTCGTGGGCGGCGACATCCTTGCCTACAGCTATGTTCGCGAGCTGCACCGCGCTTTCGGCATCACGAGCACCATCGTGCTCGCCACCCAGAACATCAAGATGCTCTCCGAGAGCCGCTTCACCGATTACCGCCTCGAGCCGAACATCCACGAGCAGGAAGGCCTTTACGAGGCGCTTGAGCGCATCGCCGCCGAAATCCATGCTGCCGCGCCCGAGAAAACGCTGCTCGTCCTCGGCTGCGACGACTGCCATGCGCGCATGCTTTCCCAGGGCAAGCAACGCCTTGCCGCCGCCGGGTATGTTTCGCCCTATATCGATTTCGAACTGCTCGATGACATCACGCAGAAGCGCCGGTTCTACGAAATCTGCGAAGAGATAGGGATTCCCTACCCGAAAACCTGGTACTTCGACTGCGGAAGCGGCCCGGACGATCTGCCCTACGACGATTTCACCTATCCGCTCATCGCCAAGCCCTCCAATTCCGCGCAGTTCCAAGATGCCGAGCCCACCGTTGCCGGCTGGCGCAAAATCTACGAGATCGACTCCGCCGGGGAACTTGCCGAGGTGTGGCACTCCATCCGCACGTCCGACTACAACAATTTGCTGGTCATCCAAGATTTCATCCCCGGTGGCGACGACGCTATCCGCACCCTCACCACGTTCTCGGATGCAACGGGCGACCTGCGCGTCGTGTCCGGCGGCTGCGTTTGCCTGCAGGACCACGACCCCACCGCCATCGGCAACCCGCTGTGCATCATGGGCGAGCGCGAGCAGGCCATTATCGACGGCGCGCGCAAGTTCCTCAAGCATACGGGCTACCGCGGCTTCGCCAACTTCGACATCAAGTTCGATTCGCGCGACGGATCGTTCCGCTTCTTCGAGGTGAACACCCGCTGCGGACGCAACACGTACTACATGAGCTTGGGCGGCCAGAACTTCGTCGAGCTCATCGTGCGCGAGTTCGTTATGGGACAGCCTGTCGCCGAACGCGAAGCCTACGCACCGTTTTTGTATTGCTGCGTTCCCGCCTACGTGCTCAAGCGCAGCATGGAGAACAAGGATCGCCTCGCCCAGGCGCTCAAAGCGCTTGCCGCGACCAAAGAACCTTATCCGCTGCACTACGCACCCGATTCCTTCAAGCACAACCTGTGGGCACGCATCATGCACATAAACCAGATCCGCAAGTTCAAGAAGTTCTACTGGGACACCGACGGCAAGCAGCTGAAGTAGCCCCAACCCGGCGCATCAGCGCTTTCGCAGGCTGCGGGGTCCGCTCATCGCAGCCTGCGCTTGCTGGCCGCCGCCAACCACCCGGGCCTCTCGCATAGAACCCGCGACCCCGGACGCCTTCGCCTTCGCCTGCCCTACAAGGGCCGCTTATAATCCGGCTCGGTCGTGATGATGACCGGGCCGTCCTCGGTGATGGCGACCATCTTCTCAAAATGAGCACTCGGCTTGCCGTCTCGCGTCAGCACGAGCCAGCCATCGCCGCCCTGCCTGATCTTGCGCGTCCCGCGATTTACCATCGGCTCGATGGCAAGCACCATGCCGACCTGCAGCTTCATTCCGAAATGCCGATGCCCGTAATTGGGCACCAAAGGCTCCTCATGCATCTTGCGCCCCACCCCATGGCCGACGAACTCGCGAACCACGCCATATCCGGCAGCTTCCGCCACCGACTGCACCGCATGCCCGATATCGCCCAGCCTATTTCCTGCGCATGCGCATTCAAGACCCGCCCACATCGATTTTTCAGTGACACGCAAAAGCTCTTTGTCTTCGGTTGAGATTTTCCCAACCGCGAAAGTCCAAGCGTTGTCCCCAACCCAGCCGTCAACGGTTGCGCCCGTATCGATCGATATGATGTCCCCGCTTTTGAGAACCACGTCTTTTGACGGGATGCCGTGGATGATCGCATCGTTCACCGAAGCGCAAATCGACCCGGGAAATCCCTGATATCCTTTGAATGCTGGGATCCCACCATGTTCACGGATGTATGTTTCCACGAACTCGTCGATCTCAAGGGTTGAAATCCCCGGGCGAATGATCTCCCCCGCTTTCCGCAGCACCTCGGCGGAAAGCTCGCCCGCCGCCTTCATGGCCTCGATTTCTCCCGGTGATTTCAAGATGACGCCCATATTCTTCGCCTTTCACGCGTCGCCACCGAACACGACATGCGTCGTTTCCGTCTTTCCTCCCATCATCCCACACATTTTCGACTCGCGGAAAACCTCTCACCGCAAATTTCCCCACCATGCAGCTGATTGGGTAAGGAAATGGAAACATCCCAGTGCTACGTTGTCTCTGTAAAAGTGGGTAGCGTCAAGAATCGCTAACCAATCGAGCAAAAGCAAAAGGAGCATCAAGCGCCATGGAAAACCTCGGTTACTACAACGGCAAATTCGGACCGCTCGACGAAATGACCATTCCCATGAATGATCGCGTCTGCTGGTTCGGCGACGGTGTCTATGATGCAGGTCCGGCGCGCAACTACAACATCTTCGCGCTTGACGAGCACGTTGACCGCTTCTTCAACAGCGCACGCATGCTGGAAATCGAGATGCCCTGCACCAAGCAAGAGCTCAAAGACCTGCTGAACAAACTGGTTCACGAGGTCGACACGGGTGATCTGTTCGTGTATTACCAGGTGACGCGCGGTACCGGCATTCGCGACCACGCCTTCACCTCCGGCCCGGGCAATCTGTGGGTCATGCTCAAGCCCGCTAAAATCTCCGACGGACTCGAGCCGATCAAGCTGATCACCACCGAAGACAAGCGCTTCTACTATTGCAACATCAAGACGCTGAACCTTATCCCGTCCTGCTTGGCCACCGAGCGTGCCAAGAAGGCCGGTTGCCAGGAATCGGTTTTCTATCGACCGGGTGGCCGCGTGACCGAATGCGCTCACTCCAACTGCCACATTCTCCAGAATGGCGTTCTGCGCACCGCCCCTACCGACGAGCTTATCCTGCCCGGCATTGCGCGCAAGCACCTTATCAAGGCCGCCAACGAGCTGGGCATCCCGGTAAGCGAAGAGGCCTTCACCCTCGACGAGCTTTTCGCCGCGGACGAGGTTTTAGTCACCAGCTCCTCCAACCTGTGCCTGCACGCCAACGAAATCGACGGCAAACCTGTCGGCGGCAAGGCTCCCGAACTTCTCGAAAAGCTCCGTTCGACCGTCATCGCGGAATTCAAGAGCGCAACGGATTAATCAACTCAACGAATTGGGAAGACCATGCAAGCACAAGCTTTCGCGAAAGAACAGGCACAGCAAGACCCGCAGCGCCTCGTAATCAATTCAATCGAAGACGCCATCCTGCAACACTCGCATCGCGGCATGACGAAACTTGCCGAGTTTGTTTCTCCTGATTTCTGCCATGACGCCGCACGGGAGATCCTATCCTGGGAACGCGGCCGCACAGTGTTTTTGACGACCGGCTTCTTCGTCAACGGTTATCCCGAAACCGACGGGCCGGCGGGCACCATGGTTGTCGCTCGAGCGCTATCGCTTCTTGGATTCTCGCCGGTTATCCTTGCCGAGCCCTTCGCTCGTGCGTATTACGCCGACAGCAACGTTGCCGTTCTCGCGGTGCAGAAGTCTTACGACCGCAGCCGCTACGAAGAGATTCTCGAGTCCTTCAATCCTGTAGGCCTGATCTCCATTGAACGTTGCGGCCGAAATGCTGATGGCGACTACCTCAACATGCGCGGAAAGTCGGTAGGAGATCTCACGAGCAGCGTAGACGATCTATTCCTTTTAGCTCAGGGGCGCATCCCGACGATCGGCATAGGAGACGGCGGTAACGAAATCGGCATGGGATCCTTGCTTGATGAGATTCATGCAACGCTTCCCATCGATCCATGCGTTATTCCCGTCGATAAATTGATTTTGGCCTCCGTTTCAAACTGGGGAGCGTATGGACTGACCGGATGCTTGGAAGAGCTCACCGGCAAGCCGCTTCTTCCGACATGGGATGAAGTGAAGGCGTTTATCGACTACACGGTCAATCTTGGCAGCGTCGACGGTGTATCTGGCGAAAACGTTTCCACCGTCGATGGATACGACATCGCGGTTAGCAAAGCCGTATACGTAAAGATCCTTGAACAGGCGGCTAAGCATTCCGAAAAGACCGCGTTGGCAAGCGCGTAGCATAACAGCTAGGTAACTCCAAGGACCACACGTGCCGCGGAAGCCCTCGAGGATACTCGAGGGCTTCCGTATTTTGCGATCAAGTCTAAAGTAAAGAATTCTCATTTCGCCGAGAGGTGCCTTGTCAAGACTAAACGTTAAAATACGCCGCAGCAGCTATATCTTACGAACGAAATTGAAGGAATAGCAAGAAACTGGAAAGACCAAATTCCATTAGGTCAGAACTGCTGCAGCAGGCCAACTGGGCCAGCGGAATTTCAGGACATACCCATTCATGCTTAGATCAGAAGGTGAGTCTGCAATATACCCCTTGTTTCATCTCTCGTATAACAACCTTGATGTTATTGATCCAGAAGTTTCCGCGACTCCAAATGAGAATCACAAGGCAGAGATAATCACCAAAATGGACCCTTAAGCCGAAGAGACCTCAACAAATAGTCGGGATATAAAAAAAGCGACCCCTCTCGGAGTCGCCTTCGCTGCACAAAATGGCTGAGATGCTTATTCAGCAGCAGTGGTGTAGTTCTTCGTGACCGTGGTGTCGATGGAGATACCCGGGGTCATAGTGCCGGAAACGCTCACGGACTTGACGTACTTGCCCTTAGCGGCAGCAGGCTTCATGCGCAGGATCTCGTCGTACACAGTGCCATAGTTCTCGGCGAGCTGCTCAGGAGTGAACGAAGCCTTGCCGATAATGACATGGCAGATGCCGTAACGGTCAGCACGGTACTCGACACGGCCGCCCTTGAGAGCCTTGATGGCCTCGGCGACGTTCGGGGTCACGGTGCCGAGCTTCGGGTTCGGCATCAAGCCGCGCGGGCCGAGGATCTTACCAAGACGGCCAACCTTGCCCATCTGGTCAGGCGTGGCAACGGCAGCGTCGAAGTTGAACTCGCCAGCCTGGATCTGCGCGGTCAGCTCGTCGGTACCGACGATGTCGGCGCCAGCCTCGCGGGCGGCGTCAGCAGCCGCACCCTCGGCGAAAACGGCAACGCGGACGGTCTTGCCCGAGCCGTTCGGCAGGGAGACGGTGCCGCGAAGCTGCTGATCAGCCTGACGGGTGTCGATGCCCAAACGGAAGTGAGCCTCAACGGTCTGGTCGAACTTGGTGGTGCAAACCTCGCCGATCAGCTTGAAAGCCTCGAGCGGAGCATAGGTGCCCTCACCGATCTTCTCAACGGCGGCGCGATATGCCTTGGACTTCTTTGCCATGATACTTTCCTTTCGTGGTTCGTAGCGAGCAGGTGCGAGCTTCTATCGCATCGCTCTTCCACTTGTAAAACAACAGATGCGGATGGGATTAACCCAATCCAGATTACGCCTCGCCCTTCAGAACAGCAGCAAGCTTCTTGGACGGCACGTAGGTCTTCTTCATCTCGATGCCCTCGACGCGCACGCCCATGGAACGGGCAGTACCGGCAACGATGCGCATTGCGGCCTCGATGTCGTTAGCGTTCAGGTCGGGCATCTTGATCTCAGCGATCTCGCGCAGCTGATCCTGCGTGAGCGTGCCGACGAACTTCAGCTGCGGGATGCCGGAAGCGGACTTCAGGCCCAGCTTCTCCTTGATGAGCACGGCCGCCGGCGGGGTCTTGCAGATGAAGTCGAAGGACTTGTCCTCGTAAACGGTGATCTCAACCGGGATGATGGTGCCCTTCTGCTCTGCCGTCTGAGCGTTAAACGCCTGGCAGAACTGCATGATGTTGACACCCTGAGCACCCAGCGCAGGACCAACCGGAGGGGCCGGATTCGCGGCGCCAGCAGGAATCTGCAGCTTAACGAAACCGGAAACTTTCTTCTCAGCCATTCTTAAAACCTTTCGAAGTACTTACATACTCTATCTCAAAGACGAAACGGGAATGAGAAGCCCCGGTCCACGCGGGCACGCCCTTTTCGTCTTAAAGAAACAAACTAGATGCAGGAAACCTGATCAAACGAAAGCTCGACCGGAGTCTCGCGACCGAAGATGGAAACCATGACCCTGACCTTGCCAGCTTCGGGAGCAACTTCGGATACAACACCATCGAATTCCGCAAGAGGGCCTGAAATGACCTTGACGGCCTGGCCAACTTCAAGGTTCGTCGAAGTCTTCTTAGGAGCTTCGTGACTCGTGCGCTTCATGATCTTGTTGTATTCGTCGCGCGTAAGGGGCGCAGGGTTGCCATCAGCGCCTACGAAACCAGTAACGCCGGGAGTGTTGCGAACTGCAGCCCAGCTACGATCATCAAGATCCATACGGACGAGCACATAGCCCGGAAGAACTTTCTTTTCGCTTTCGACACGACGACCGCCCTCTTTGAGCTCGGTAACGGTCTCGGTAGGAATCTCGATTGCGAAAACGTTATTCTCAAGACCCATCGCCTCGATGCGCGTCTCAAGATTGGTTTTCACCTTGTTCTCATACCCGGAGTAAGTGTGGAGCACGTACCATTTCTTAGACATAGCCTATGCCCCCAATCCGGAGATAGCCAACAGCAACGGGGTGATGATCCCATTGTCCAAAACGGCGACATACACGCCGAAGAACAGCAAGGCAGCGACCACGACTACGCTCCACCGGACAACATCCTGACGGGAAGGCCACGTCACGCGCTTCATCTCAGAACGAACGTCCTTGAAGAACTGAAAGCGATTCTTCTTTGCCTTTGCAGGCTTTTTCTCTTGGGTCTTTGCTTGCTTTGCGTCAGAAGCGGATCCGTCTGCAGATGCCTTGCCGAACAATTTCTTCTTCGGTTCCTCAGTCGATTCAGCTGCCTTCGCAACATCAGTTGTGGCTTCTTCCGCCGCACGAGCCTCTTTACGAGCCTGGCGGGCGGCAGATGCCTTCGCGCGCTGAGTCTTTGATTTCTTAGCCATCTGATTCCTTCGCGGATCGTTTTCCTCTAAACGCCAAACAAGCAGCCTGGCTTCAAGCTGCTACATAGCAACCTGAATACAAGCTGCTCGCTATTCGAGCTGGCAGGCCAGGAGGGACTCGAACCCCCAACATGCGGTTTTGGAGACCGCCGCTCTACCAATTGGAGCTACTGGCCTATGCCCGTGCTAACCCTTGAAACCTAACGAGTTTCCTTGTGCACCGTGTGCTTCTGGCACCACTTGCAGTACTTCTTCAACTCGATACGGTCAGGGTTGTTCTGCTTGTTCTTCTTGGTCGTGTAATTACGGCGCTTGCACTCCGTACACGCCAAGGTAACCATCGTGCGCATGAACTCTCCTTATAAGCCGTCTTCAAACAAGCTTGAACACATACACATGAACCTCAGGAAAAGGGGGCCCGCCCAATGAACGGGCCCCCTTTTCTACATAGCAGCAATCTTAGCTAAATGCTATTTGATGATCTTGGTCACGCGACCAGAGCCAACGGTACGGCCACCCTCGCGGATAGCGAAGCGCAGGCCCTCTTCCATGGCGACCGGGTGGATCAGCTGAGCGGTGATGGTGACGTTGTCGCCAGGCATAACCATCTCAGTGCCCTCGGGCAGGTGCGCAACACCGGTGATGTCGGTGGTGCGGAAGTAGAACTGCGGACGATAGCCATCGAAGAACGGCGTGTGACGGCCACCCTCGTCCTTCGTCAGGATGTAGACCTGACCCTCGAAGTCAGAGTGCGGGGTAACGCTGCCGGGCTTGCAGAGAACCTGGCCGCGCTCGATCTCTTCGCGCTTGATGCCACGAAGCAGGCAACCGATGTTGTCGCCAGCCTGAGCCTCGTCGAGCAGCTTGCGGAACATCTCGATGCCGGTGCAAGTGGTGGTCTGGGTGTCCTTGATGCCAACGATCTCCAGAGGGTCGTTGACATGCAGAACGCCGCGCTCAACACGACCGGTAGCAACGGTGCCACGACCGGTGATGGTCATGGTGTCCTCAACAGCCATCAGGAACGGCTTGTCGACATCGCGCTCCGGGGTCGGGATGTAGTCGTCGACTGCATCCATGAGCTCCCAGATCTTGTCCTGCCACTGAGCGTCGCCCTCGAGGGCCTTCAGAGCAGAACCCTTGATGATCGGCAGATCGTCTCCGGGGAACTCGTACTCGCTGAGCAGCTCGCGGGTCTCCATCTCGACGAGCTCGATGAGCTCCTCGTCGTCGACCATGTCGCACTTGTTCAGGAACACGACGATGTAGGGAACGCCGACCTGACGGGCGAGCAGGATGTGCTCGCGGGTCTGAGCCATGGGGCCGTCGGTAGCAGCGATAACCAGGATAGCGCCGTCCATCTGGGCAGCACCCGTGATCATGTTCTTGACGTAGTCGGCGTGGCCGGGGCAGTCAACGTGAGCGTAGTGGCGCTTGTCGGTCTCGTACTCGATGTGAGCAATGGAGATCGTGATGCCGCGCTCGCGCTCCTCAGGAGCCTTGTCGATGTCCTCGAAGGCCGTGAAGTCTGCGCTAGCCGTGCCATGAGAGCCGTCGTTGCTGGACAGCGTCTTGGAGATGGCGGCGGTCAGCGTCGTCTTGCCGTGGTCAACGTGGCCGATCGTACCAATGTTAACATGGGGCTTGGTACGCTCGAACTTCTCCTTAGCCATGTGTCATCCTCCTTATAAGGATCGCTTTCGCGAAACGAAACTAAAAGAAAGCGCCCGCATGCGGACGCATAAAATGTAATGGTAGCGGTGACTGGATTTGAACCAGTGACGCCACGGGTATGAACCGTGTGCTCTGACCAACTGAGCTACACCGCCGTAAAAGCTGGAGCCTGCGATCGGACTTGAACCGACGACCTCTTCCTTACCAAGGAAGTGCTCTACCATCTGAGCTACACAGGCGAAAAATGGTGGGCGCGCTAGGATTCGAACCTAGGTAGACAGAGTCAACGGGTTTACAGCCCGTCCCCTTTAACCACTCGGGCACACGCCCATGTTTCGCTGCTTAATTCATGTGCATTTATCAAGCTGCCTGCTTGCGGATCGGAAGAACCCGAACGCGCGAGCATTGGAATCATACGCTAGCGTGTTTGGCATGTCAACTCTTAACACGCCCCCGGGCGTATCTACATCAATCCTTCGCAAGAAACGATTTCGTAGTGCCAGGGATGTTTTAGCCGAACAGCCAAAACGCTTTGCGCTTGATTCCCGAGGCTCATCTGCGCCCCGCAAGCGAGGATGTATATTACGGTATCTCCCCCCTCTCGGCAAGTCCTTCTCTATTTCTTCATGAGTCTATTTTTTTGCTTGCCGACGCAAATAAAAAGGGAGCCGAAGCTCCCTTCCAAGTATATATGTACGCTGCTGCTAGAACTGCAGGGCGGCGGTAAAGCCAGACCACGAAAGGCTATCCGTGTCGCGAACGTATGCGCCGAATGTTGGGGCATGCACATAGTGCGATCCGCCGTAGCTGACGGCAATGCCAACATGGCCGTAGCGCCACAAAACGTCGCCCGGACGAGCCTCGCTAACGGAAACGATGTTGGATGCGCAGGCATACTGGGATTCGGACTGATGCGGCAGGGACACACCAACCTGGCGATAAGCCCATGTGACCAGGCCGGAGCAATCGAAGGAATCAGGGCCTTCGGCACCCCAGACATACGGGCAGCCGATACGGGACAGAGCGTAGTCGACAACGTTGTCATAGCTGCCAACGGAAGCCGACGAACCGTTGTTGCTCGGGTAGACCGGCGAGTACGAAGATCCGCCGTCATCGTTCGACGAGCCGCTGTAGTCGTTGGAAGTCGCCGTGCTGTCGCTGTTCGTAGCAGCTTGCTGGGCGGCTGCGGCCTGCTGTGCGGCAGCTGCAGCGGCGGCTGCGGCCTGCTCCTGCTCGAGCAGCTGACGTGCCTCTTCGTCGAGCGAGTCAAGCAAGGTCTGAGCGGTGGCAACCTTTACTTGGACTTCCTCATGAATCTGCTTCGCCTCGGCGGCCTTGTCGGCAGCGATCTGCTCTTGACGAGCGAACTCGTCCTTGGCGGCCTGCAGCTCCTCGCGAGCGGCCTTGTTCTCGTCAACGAGCGTGGCGTCGTTTGCGTTGATCTGGTTCAGCAGCGTCCAGTTCTGCGTGAACTCGGCGAACGAGGAAGCGCCGAGCAGAAAGTCGATGAACGTGGTGGAGCCGGAGCGATACATGCTGCGGGCGCGCGTGGAAAGGCGGCCTTGCAGGTTTTGAATCTCTTCGGTAGACGCGTCGATTTTGACCTGCTGCTCTTCCATGGACTGTTGCGCAGCTTCCTGCTCATCGAGCGCTGCGTAATAGCTCTCGGCGGCGGATTCAAGGTCGGACTGCAAACCGACAAGCTGATTGCGGACGGTATCGGCCTCGGCCTGCTTCTCGGCAGCCGTTTCGGCGAATGCGAATTGCGGGATAACCAGCGACGTAGCTCCAAGCGCGGCTGCGCCACCGACGAATGCTCGCCTGGTAAGTGCGAATGAATGCTCGCTCATTGAATGACCTCCCTGATTGAGCACGTAGTGTGTACGGGCAAAAGCAGCGTTTATCTTAACATGACGGGTCGCTTCACACGAAACGATTGTGTTGCTGTGTTCATAACCCCAGCTAAGAGCATGCCTGTTCGCGATCAGCATCCATATAGTGATCAAACTCGTCGGTAATGGACGCGTCAGGCTCGGCTGTTAGCTTGGACACGACGAAGATGCATCCAAGCGACACGATGAAGGCGGGAAGCAGCTCGTAGATGCCGAAAACCCCGCCCAGCGGTTTCACGAAATTGTGCCATACGAGCACCGTCAAAGCGCCGCCCAGCATGCCGGCAAGCGCACCCTGCTTGTTCATGCGACGCCAATACAAACTGCAAAGCATCAAGGGTCCGAACGATGCGCCCAAACCGGCCCAGGCATATGAAACGACGCGGAAGATAACCGAGTTCTCGTCGACGGCGATGCCGATGCCGATTAGGAGCACCACGAGAAGCGTGATGCGGGACACGATCATAACCTCACGATCAGAGGCATCGCGTTTGAACACGCCGCGATAGATGTTCTCGGCAACTGACGAACCGGTGATGAGCAGGTACGATGAGGCCGACGACATCGACGCGGCCAGAATTCCCGAAACCACGACGCCGCACATGAACGCCGGAAGGATCATCTGGGCGACGACGATGAAGATGTTCTCGGCTTGCGCGTTCGTTCCGAAATAGACCGGGAGCATCGCGCGCCCGATAAAGCCGATGCACAGCGCGCATGCCATCGAGATGACGACCCATACGATGGCGATGATGCGGGACTGGCGCACCTCCTCGGCCGAACGAATGCTCAAGAAACGAACGAGCACCTGCGGCATGCCGAAATAGCCAAGGCCCCACGCGAGCGTCGATACGATGGAGATGATGCCGTAGCTGGTAGGCTCCCCGAACAGAGGCGTTTCCCCATCGGCGAGCTGCAGTCCCGTCTCGGAATCTATGAGCGGGGTCGTCAGCGCCGTGCCGTCCAAGAAGCCGGGGATGTTTTGCAGGAATTGAACCGTGACGTCGACGCCGCCCACGGAAGCGACGGAGCCTATGAGCACGACGGCGAGGGCGAAGAACATGAGGCACCCTTGGATGAAGTCGGTGGCGACGACGGAAAGATAGCCGCCGACGAGCGTGTAGGCGAACACCACCACGGCGCCGAAGATCATCATGGCGACGTAGTCGATGCCGAACAGGGTGTGGAACAGCTTACCGCAGGTGACGAAGCAGCTGCCGGTATAGACGCTGAAGAACAGCAGGATGATGAGGGCCGCCACGGTCGACAGCATGTTCTTGCGGTCGTGGAACCGGTCGGAGAAGAAGGCCGGCAGGGTGATCGACCCGGTGACCTCGGAGTAGCGACGCAGACGTTTCGCGACGAACAACCAGTTGAGGTACGTGCCGACCGCAAGGCCTATGCAGGTCCACATGGCCTCGGAAGCCCCATAAAAATAGGCAAGGCCCGGGATGCCCATGAGCAGGTAGCCGGACATGTCCGACGCCTCGGCGGAGAGGGCCGTGAACCACGGGCCGACCTTGCGACCCCCGATGAAGTACTCGTCGGTAGATGAATTCGAGCGCTTCGCATATGAGAAGCCGACAGCAAGGATGACGATGAAGTAAATCGCCATCGCCGCAATAACGAACAGATCGTTGGTGGTCATACCGGAGCTCCTTAAAACCCGGGCGTCTTCATCTTGTCCTCAAAGGGAAAATGCGCTTGACGCGAAATGCGAAGATGGAGCGCAGGCGGGAACGAATCAAATACGAGTATCGATCATGGCATTATACTTTACTTCGTCTTTGCCGAAATATCATTTCCGGCGAGTAACGTCATATGAGGCACCGAAAGGACACCGCAATGCCAGCTTATTCAGAGCTTTCAGCCGACGAGTTGAAGGCCGAGCATCGTGCGCTCGTTTCAGAATACGAAGCTATCAAGGCGAAGGGGCTTTCCCTCAACATGGCTCGCGGAAAGCCTTCCGCAGCACAACTTGACTTGAGCATGCCGATGCTCTCCAGTATCACATCGGGTGACGACTGCATCGCCGAAGACGGGACCGATTGCCGGAATTATGGCGTGCTCGACGGGCTGCCCGAAGCGAAGCGGCTGATGGCGGCCATGCTCGACGATGAACCGGAAAACGTCATCGTGTTCGGCACTTCAAGCTTGAACATCATGTACGACACCGTTGCGCGCTGCTGGGATTTCGGCACGCTCGGGAGCGCCCCCTGGGGAGAGCTCGAGCAGGTGAAGTGGCTGTGCCCGGCCCCTGGCTACGATAGGCACTTCGGTGTGAGTGAAGCATTCGGCATCGAGATGATCGCCGTGCCCATGACCGATGCAGGCCCGGATATGGATGCGGTCGAGAAGCTCGTGTCCGACGACGCGTCCATCAAGGGCATTTGGTGCGTGCCGAAATACTCGAATCCGGGCGGAGTCACCTACACCGACGACGTCGTCAAGCGCCTGGCCTCGATGGAATGCGCCGCTGCGGACTTCCGCATCTTCTGGGATAACGCATACGGCATCCATCACCTTTACGACGATGTCGCCGACCAGGACCAGCTGCTCGACATCCACGCCGCCTGCATCGAGGCAGGCAACCCCGATCGCTGCTTCAAGTTCGCCTCGACGAGCAAGGTCACCTTCCCCGGGGCGGGCATTTCCGCCATGGCGGCAAGCCCGGCGAACATCGCCGAGATCAAGCGTCGCATGGGCGCGCAGGTGATCGGGCACGACAAGCTGAATCAGCTTCGCCACGTGCGCTTCCTTCGCGATGCGGCGGGGCTTGCCGAGCACATGTCCAAGCATGCCGCCATCATGCGGCCGAAGTTCGAGCTCGTCGACCGCAAGCTATCCTGCGGGCTTGAAAGCGTCGGCGGCTGCAGCTGGAGCAAGCCCCGCGGCGGGTACTTCGTGTCGTTCAACGCGCCGGCAGGCTGCGCCAAGCGCGTAGTCGAGCTTGCCAAGGATGCCGGCGTGACCATGACCGGGGCTGGTGCGACCTGGCCGTACGGAAACGACCCCGACGACAGCAACATCCGCATCGCGCCAAGCCTTCCCCCGCTTGAAGAGCTTGACGCGGCGCTTGATGTGTTCGTATGCTGCGTGAAGCTTGCCTGGGCCGAAAAGCTGTTGGCGCGCTAGGCTTCCGGGCGGGCGACGTCGCGCGAGCCGTTCCAGGTATCCACCAGCTGAGCTGCCGCCGCCCGCGGATCATCCGCCTGGGCGACGGCCGATACCACGAAAAAGCCCTCGACGCCCGTTTGCGCGAGCGCAGGGAGGTCGTGCGCCTTCACGCCTCCGCCCACGACGATGGGCACCGGACTCGCCAGATGAAGCTCATGGAGCTCGTCAAGGCTCTTGGTGATGATGGTGCCATCGGGCGCAAGACCGCAGTCGCGCTTCGTGGCGGTTTCATGCAACGGGCCGACGCCTAGGTAGTCGACCAGCGACATATCGGCCGTCTTCACGTATTCGAGCATCTCGTCGGTGCGCGCCGAAAGCCCCACGATCGCATCGGGTCCGAGAAGCGAACGGCATGCTTCAACAGGGATGTCGGTTTGACCAACATGCACGCCATCGACCTTGACGCCCGCAAGACGGGCCGCGTAAACGGCATCGAGCCTATCGTCGATAAGCAAGGCGACGCTGTCCGACTTGCCGCAAGCGGCGATGACGTCGGCGACCGCCGCCGTGCAGGATATGAGCTCGCGGACCGAGCATTCCTTCGAGCGAACCTGCACGCAGGTAAACCCCGCCTCGATTGCGGCCTGCGCCACGGAGGCGACCGGACGGCCGAGCGTGTTCTCGGGTCCTATCACCAGATAGGCGGAGATATCGAGCGCATCGCGCATACTCATGGCCTACTCACCTTCCCCTTCTGCAAGGATCTCATCGACAGCGGCGACCTTGGCATCCATCATATGGTTATGGCCGGGGCGCACGTCGGCCTTCAAGATCACCTCGGTGCGGATCCCCTTTTCCGCAAGGACCAACGTCGCATCTTTTACGACCCGCATGACCTCGTCCCACTCCCCTTCGATTTCCGTGAACATGGAATAGGTGCGGTTCGGCAAGCCCGATTCGCGGATGACGCGGACCACTTGAGCCACCTCGGGCGCAAGCTCATCCCCGACACCGAACGGGGCGATTGCCACCGCAACGAGCGTATTCACGTTAAGCCTCCTCGATTTCAAGCGGATTACCTGCGATTTCCTCAGGCGTTGCACGGTAGAGCTCGTCTATGAAGGCGACCTTGAAGCTTGCCGGGGCCAAGGCTGCAGCCGCGGCACGGGTTCCGGCGACGTTGTAATGCGCAACGCCGGCAACAGCCGCCGTGAAGGGGTCGGCTTGCGTGGCGTAGACGGCCAACACGCCGCCCTGCGAGCAGCCGAATCCGGTCACCTTGCCCATCAGAGGGCTTCCGCCGTGGCTTTTCACGACCGCTCTGCCGTCGGTGACGAGATCGACCTCGCCGGAAACGGCAACCGCGCCATCGATGAACCGCGCAAGCGACACCGCCGCTGAGCGCGCGGCCTCAACCGTGTCGGTCGTGTCGACGCCGCGGGCGCGGGAAAGGTCGTCGGCGCTGCCCGAAAGGCCCCACAAGCCCGCAAGCGCGATGATCTCGGAAGCGTTGCCGCGCACGATGCGCGGGGGGAAATCCTTGATGCGCGTCAAAAGCTCCGTGCGAAGGCTCCCGATGCCGATGCCGACCGGATCGAGCACCCACGGCTTGCCGGCATCCCGTGCGGCCTTCGCCGTCTGCGGGACGGTCTGCTCGTAAACGGGGAATAGCGTGCCCATGTTCATGTAGACGGCCCCGCCCGCCGCGACAAGCGTCTCGCCCTCGTCGGGCAGGTAGACCATCGCCGCCGAGCCGCCCACCGCAAGCTGGGCGTTCGCCACGAAATCGATGGTGACGGTGTTCGTGATGGAGCCCGCCAAGGGGTTTTCGGCGCGTACCGCGCGCACGGCCGCCGCAATGGAAGCTTCGAGCTGGGTTTTTTCGATCATTGTCTCTCCTATCGGTTCGGTGCGGCGCGCACGTCCGCACGTTCGGGGCACGATGAGCGCTTTCCACGATGCGACCGCGGCCATTCGCCATCTACGGCACCGGGCCGTGGATGGCGAACGGCGCTTCACCTTGCCGGAAACGAAAACGGGAGCGCCGCCATGAAGACAGCGCTCCCGCACGATACGAGAGATGCTCCCTACGCCAGCGTTACCCGGACAGGTTCAAAGGGTTGGGCTTTAAGCCCTCTCAGCACCGACGTTGCCGCCGAGCACCCCTGCATCGAATCTGTTGCGGTAATGGTACACCGCCGGCGAACGGCAACGCGCGGAAAAAGGATGAAAGGGCGCAAGAAAGACGCTCGCGGCTATTCCTTGATGCGCATACGCAGAAAATCGCCGGGCGCCATGGCAACATCGCTCGTGAACGAATAGCTTTCCATCGTCCTGTTCGCCGTGGGAACCGGCTGCGGCCAGATCGTTTGATCCTCATCATTCGCCCGGGCAAGCCAAGTCAGTTTCCGCACGCGAAATTCCGCGATCGGCTTGCGCGGGGAGAGCAGCTCGAGGGCATCCCCTTCCGAGAAACGGTTATGGCAGGTCGCCTTCACGAGCCATTCGGCAGGACGGGAGGCGGCGGATGCGGGCTCATCAGCCGAGAGGGGCTCGCAGCTCGTCACCGTGGCGACGTGCAGGCATTCCTTATCGTAGCCGTCGCGCTCTTGGCGCTGGGAGGGGCTTCCGTAGAAGAAACCCGTCGTGTAGGGACGATGCGAGATGGCGAGCAGATCCCCCATGACCTCCGACGGCGCAGCGCCATCCATGACCGAGCGATACGCATGCACCACCGTGGCGACATAGAACGCGCGCTTGTTTCGGCCTTCTATCTTGAAGGAATCGACGCCGGCACGGGCCAAGTCGCCCAAGTGCTCGATCATGCAAAGGTCGTTCGCGTTCATGACGTAGGTGCCGCGAACGTCCTCTTCGATCGGATAGAACGAACCGGGACGCTTCTCCTCGACGAGCGCATAACTCCATCGGCAGGGCTGCGCGCAAAACCCTTTGTTGCCCGAACGGCCCGTCATGGCGGCGGAAAGCAGGCAGCGGCCCGAGTACGCCATGCACATCGCTCCATGCACGAACGCCTCCAGCTCAAGCTCGCGCGGCACGGACGCCCGAAGATCGGCGATATCGTCGACCGTCATCTCTCGAGCGAGCACCACGCGCGACGCCCCCAGGTCGTGCCAGGCGCATGCTGCGGCGGCGTTCATGACCGAAGCCTGCGTGCTCACGTGCCGCTGCACATGCGGAGCGTATTTTCCCGCAAGCGAGAACGCTCCCATGTCGCCGAGGATAAGCGCGTCGGCCCGCGCATCGTCGAGCGCCTCAAGATAGCCGGGAAGCGCCGTCAGATCCTGCTGGGACATCATGGTGTTCACCGTCACATGCACCGAGACCCCCGCCGCATGCGCGCGCTCAACGGCGGAGGCGATATCTTCAAGCGCGAAATTGTCGGCACGTTGGCGCATCCCGAACTTATCGGCCGCAAGGTACACCGCATCGGCGCCGAAGCGGATAGCCGCCTCGAGCTGAGACGGCCCGCCCGCAGGCGCGAGCAGCTCGCAAGAAGACAGAGCGGTCATGGAGGGTATCCTTTCATGCCAAGAGCACGCGAAAGCCGGAAGCGACGAGCGTTGCCCGAGAGGTGTCGCCGAACGCGCAAGCGACGCCCCCAACCAGGAGCGCCGCTTGCATGGTTAACACCCCATCCCGTATTCGAGACGGCACCCGGGATGGGCGACGAGAGCGGTTCGCAGGTTATTGCGGATCGTAGGAGACGCGCGCGCCCTGCGGCGTGTCCTCGATGGTGAAGCCAAGACCGGCAAGGCCATCGCGCACGGCATCGGCGCGCGCCCAATCCTTTTGCGCACGGGCGTCGGCGCGCGCGGCCAAAAGCGCATCGACCGCCTTGGCGGTGTCGGTTCCGTCGAAGTCGGCGATTTCTTTCGCCAAATCGACCACCTCGGCCGGATACGCCGCCTGGGCCTGCTCCCAATCCTGCGGCGCGACTTCGCAGCCGAACACGCGCATGAGCGTGGTGATGGTTTCCCGAACGTCGCGCACGATGGGCACGTCGGAAACGCTGAGCGCCTTATCGGCGATCTGCGTGTTGACGAGGCTCACCAAATCGAACACGACGCCGAGCGCGCGCGGCGCGTTGAAGTCGTCGTCCATCGCCAGCACGAACTGCACGCGCGCCGACTTCGCGGCCCGCATGAGCTCCTTCGTGCTGAGCGGGCTGGGGATATCCTGCGCGTTGCTCATCTGCCAATCGAGATTGCGCACGGCGTTCTCGATGCGGCCAAGCGCCACCTCGGCTTCGTCAAGGCGCTCCTTGGAGAAATCCAGCGGGCTGCGATAGTGGGTCTGCAGCATAAGGAATCGCAGAACCTCGGGGCGCGTCGTTTTCAGGATGTCGCGCAGCAGCAGGAAATTGCCGAGCGATTTCGACATCTTCTCATGGTTGATCTGCAGCATGCCGCCGTGCATCCAATGGTTGGCGAACGTGCAACCGCATGCCGCCTCGGACTGCGCCCGCTCGTTTTCGTGATGAGGGAATACCAAATCGGCGCCGCCGCCATGGATATCGAAGGGCAGCCCCAGATACTTGCGCGACATGGCCGAGCACTCGATGTGCCAGCCCGGACGGCCGGCGCCCCACGGGCTTTCCCATGAGGGCTCGCCGGGTTTGGCCGCCTTCCATAGCGCGAAGTCGAGGGGATCGCGCTTGCGGTCCTCCAAGCCCTGGCCGTCGGCACGCAGCTCGCGATGGCCGCTTTCCATCTCATCGATATTGCGCCCGGAAAGCTCGCCGTAGCCGGGGAAGCTTCGCACGCTGAAGTAGACGTCGCCCTCGACCGCATAGGCATGACCCTTCTCGATCAGCTCCTCTATCAGGGCGATCATCTCGGGAATCTCCTCGGTGGCGCGCGGGCGCACGTCGGGATCCTCGACGTTTAGGGCATGCATGTCGTCGAGGAACGCCTGCGCATATTCGGCGGCTACCTCGGATGCCTCACGCCCCTCTTCCTGGGCCTTCTTGATGATCTTGTCGTCGACGTCGGTGATGTTGGAGACGAACTTCACCTTGAAGCCGCGCCAGGTGAGGAAGCGGCGGATGACGTCGAAGCTGACGAAGGTGCGCGCGTTGCCGATGTGGATGTAGTTGTAAACCGTCGGGCCGCACACGTACATGCTGATCTTGCCGTGCTCAAGGGTGGTGAACGGAACCTTTTCGTGCAGCTTGGTATCGTAAATCGTAAGCATTAATTCCTGCCTTGCGTTTGTAAGGCCGCATCAGCGACCGGGACTCGTCGAAATCTGGTTTGAAGCGAAGAACCTAGTCGCAACATCGCGCCAGCAAGGCGACGGCGGTGGCCGAGATGCCCTCCTCGCGGCCCTCGAAGCCAAGACGCTCCGTCGTGGTGGCCTTCACGCCGACGTTTTCGACGGAAATGGACATCGCGGCGGCGAGGTTTGCGCGCATTTGATCGCGATGCGGTGCCATTTTCGGTGCCTGGGCTGCGATAACGCTATCGACATCGATGATCTCGAAGCCTTCGGCGCGCACCTTGTCCGCAACCGCTGCAAGCAGCTTCATCGAGTCGGCGCCCTCCCATTCGGGATCGGTGTCGGGGAAGAGCTTGCCGATATCACCCCCGCGGATGCCGCCGAGCAACGCGTCGGCGACGGCATGAGCCAGCACATCGGCATCGGAGTGGCCGAGCAGGCCGAGCGCATGGGGGATCTCCACGCCGCCGATGATGAGCTTGCGGCCGGCCACCAGCTTATGGACGTCGAAGCCCTGGCCGATGCGCAAAGCCGAAACGGGAGGATTCATCTTATTCGCCCTCGTCTTTCTGCTTCAGATAGCGCTCGCGAACAGCCGCCACCAGCATGAGGTAGTCTTCCGGAACGGTGAGCTTGATGTTGTCGCGCTTTCCCTCGACGATGAGCACCTTGCCGCCAAGACGCTCGATCAACGAGCTGTCGTCAGTACCGACGAATCCGTCGGCAAGCGCCGACGCGTGCGCGCGGCGGTAGATGCCCGCACGGAACACCTGCGGGGTTTGCGCATTCCAGAACACGCGACGATCGGGGGTGCCGACGATGATGCCGTTTTCCACGACCTTGAGCGTATCGATGGCCGGATGCGCGACGATGGCGCCGTCGCAATCGATGTTGCCCTGCAGCGTTGCCACGGCATGGGCGATGAGCTCGGGCGAGATGATGGGGCGCGCGCCGTCGTGCAGCACGACGTATTCGAAATCCTCGGGGACGTACTCAAGCCCGGAAAACGCCGATTCCTGGCGCGTGGGGCCTGCCGGGGCCACAACGATGGGCGTGACGAACGGGAACGGGTCGATCGCCCGCTTGAGGTATTCCTCCTTGCGATCCTCGGGGCAGACGATGACGATGAGCCCGATGTCCCCGACCGCATCGAACGCCTCTGCCGACCAGGAGAGAATGGGCTTGCCGGCGATCTCGACAAGCTGCTTGCCGCCCTCCTTGCCGAATCGCTCGCCCGTGCCGCCGGCCAAGATGATGGCCGCGGTTTTCGGATTCTTGTCAACCTTGCCCTCAAGGCCCGCCACCGATTGCGCCAGGGCATCGAAGTCGAGCGCCGTGGCCAGGTCGGGCGCATTGAGCACCGCTGACGAGAACACCGGGTCTGTGGTCTTCGGCATAGGGTCCTTCTTTCCAGTTGGCGACACTGCCCGCCAGGCTGCCCGCCCGGCATTTAACAAGCTATTTTATAGCAAAGCCCGGCCATGCGCCGTATCGCAATGAAAGCTTGGCGAAAAGACCGCGAGCGTGATAAGCCCCCCTGCCGCCGCTGAGCGGCGTTTGTCCTGCCCCGTCACCCTTTTCGCATACGAGACGTTGCTTTGCCGCCAAAAAGGAACGGGTCTCTCGTTATGCGAAAGACCCGTTCCTGCAGGTTGTCGTCAAGCGAGGCCGCCTACGGCAGCTTAGTCCGCAGCGCCTCCCGCCGCCCCGGTGCCGCCGCTCGAGACGCCGGCATGACCCAAGTCGTAGTTCGTGAGCAGAAGCTCGGTTTCACGCGCGATGGAATCATGCTTGCGCGGCTGCGGAATCTCGCCCGAACCCGCGGTGAACACGAGGCCTTCCCCGTCTTCGGCGGCATCGGCCGCGATAACCGAACCGGCGCTCCACTTGCCTTCGAGGATCTCTTCGGAAAGCGGATCTTCCAGCAGACGCTGGATAGCGCGACGGAGCGGACGGGCGCCATACGCCGCATCGGTGCCTTCCTTGGCGATGACCTTGTAGGCGGCATCGGTGAGGTTGATGGTCATGGATTGGGCGATCAGGCGCTCGCGCAGATCGGCGACCATGAGCTTGGCGATCTCGACGATCTGATCGTCAGTCAGCGACTTGAAGACGATGATCTCGTCGATGCGGTTCAGGAATTCCGGCCTGAACAGCTTCTTCACCTCGCTCATGACACGGCTCTTGATTTCCTTGTCCGACAAGCCGGCCTTGCCGTCGCCCGAGAACCCGAGCGTGGAGGGCGCGGCGATCTCGCGCGCGCCGACGTTCGACGTCATGATGATGACCGTGTTGCGGAAATCGACCGTGCGACCCTGAGAGTCGGTCAAGCGGCCTTCTTCCAGGATTTGCAGCAAGATGTTGAAGACGTCGGGATGCGCCTTCTCGATCTCGTCGAAGAGCACCACCGAATACGGGCGCTGGCGCACGGCCTTGGTGAGCTGACCGCCCTCGTCGAAGCCGACATAGCCCGGAGGAGAGCCGACCAGGCGGCTGACGGAGTGCTTTTCCATGTACTCGGACATATCGAAGCTGATCAGCGCTTCTTCAGAGTTGAACAGGAACTCGGCAAGCGCTTTGGAAAGCTCGGTTTTGCCGACGCCCGAAGGACCCAGGAAGATGAAGCTGCCCGAAGGGCGCTTGGGGTCTTTCAGCCCGGCGCGGCTGCGTCGGATGGCCTTCGAAAGCGCGGTAACGGCTTCGGATTGGCCCACCACGCGCTCGTGCAGCACGCCCTCCATGCGCAACAGCTTGTCGGTTTCAGCCTCGGTGAGGTTGGAGACCGGCACGCCCGTGGTCATGGAGACGACGTCCGCGATGTCTTGCACGGTGACCTGCTGGATGTTCTTCTGGGAGTCCTCCTCCCATTTCTTCTCGGCCTCAGCTCGCTGCTGCTTCATCTGGGATTCCTCATCGCGCAGCTGAGCGGCCTGCTCGAAATCCTGGGACGCGATCGCCTTGTCCTTATCGGCGCGGATCCGACGCAGCTTGTCGTCCATCTCGCGCAGTTCCTTGGGCAGCGTCATGTTGCGGATGCGCATGCGCGCACCGGCTTCGTCCATGACGTCGATCGCCTTGTCGGGCAGATAACGGTCCTGGATGTAGCGATCGGCCAGGCTGACGGCGGCTTCAAGCGCCTCGTCGGTGAAGTGGACCTGGTGATGCGCCTCGTAGCGATCGCGCAGGCCCTCCATGATGCGGAGCGCCTGTTCTTCGTTGGGTTCGCCGACGTTGACGGGCTGGAAACGACGCTCAAGCGCCGAATCCTTTTCAAGATGCTTGCGATATTCCTCGATGGTCGTTGCACCGATAACCTGGATCTCGCCACGCGACAGCGGCGGCTTTAAAATGGCGGCGGCATCGATGGAGCCCTCTGCCGAACCCGCGCCGATTAGCGTATGCATTTCGTCGATGAACAGGATGATGTCGCCGGCGTCGGTAACCTCTTTGATGCACTTCTTCAGGCGCTCCTCGAACTCACCGCGATACTTGCTACCCGCCACCAGCGCCGAAACGTCGAGCGTGAAAACGCGCTTGCCGCGCAGGATGTCCGGAACCTGGTTGGACACGATCAGCTGCGCCAAGCCCTCGACAACGGCCGTTTTGCCCACGCCCGGCTCGCCGATGAGCAGCGGGTTGTTCTTCTGGCGGCGCGAAAGGATCTGCATGATGCGCTCGATCTCGCCCGCGCGGCCGATAACCGGATCAAGCTTGCCATCGCGCGCCTTCTGCGTCAGGTCGGTGCCGAATTCCTTGAGCATGCTGTCATGGGCGCCGCCTGCCGCCTCGAAGGGATTTCGGCCGGCATACACCGGGCTTTGCCCGACCAGGTCGTTGAGGGCGGTGCGAACGTCGTCGCCCTTGACGTCAAGTCGCCCGAGCACGTCAAGCGCCGTGCCCTCGCCCTCGCGCACGATGCCGAGCAGCAGATGCTCGGTGGAGATGTAGGACTGCCCCATCTGCATGGCCTCGCGCAACGAGTTCTCCAACACGCGCTTGACGCGTGGGGTGAACGACAGATGACCCGAGACGTCCGTCTCCTCGTCGATGGAAACGACCTGGCGAATCGAACGCACCACGTCGTCGTATTTGACGTTCAGGCGTTCCAGCGCCTGCGCAGCAAGGCCATCTTTTTCCTGGATGAGCCCCAGCAGGATGTGCTCGGTGCCCACATAGGGCTGATGCAGCGCTCGCGCCTCGTCCTGGGCCAAGACAAGCACCTTGCGCGCCTTGTCCGTGAATTTTTCGAATGACATGAAGCCTCATTTCCTTGGCTTGTATGCAAAAGTTCAGTATGCCATATTAGCACTCATGCTCAAAGACTGCTAAGCCGTTGCCGGGATGTTACATGCACTAACCAGGAATGCCGCCTCTCAGGGCTCTTGGAACAGAGGCGCCGCCCCTGTAGAATGCGCTTGGGAGACATCATCCGCCTGAAGAAGCTTCCGAGTAGTCTCTTTTTTTCTTCAACTTCTGCTGAGCCTCCCGCTCGGTCGCCACGCGATCGAGCGATTTCGCCATGATG
>CAVDXU010000027.1:0-29238 GCA_963613135.1 bacterium | reverse complement strand
CCCGCCGGCGCTATGACGGCCTGACCTTGCGCAGAAGCTCGATTGCGCGGGTTGCCAGCTCTATCAGCTCGGCGCGCTCTTCTGCCGACAGCGCGGAAAGCGGCTCGCGCAGCCGCTCGATCGACGCCATGCGGATGGCCGTCGCAATCTCCTGCCCGCTCTCGGTCAGCGCCGCCTCCACGTTGCGGAAGCTCTCGACGCTGCGCCGTTTCGCCACCAAACCCTTTTCGCAAAGCGAATTCACCGCACGCGTGATGTGCTCCTTCGACACCGCGAGGTTGTGCGCCAGCTCGGTCATGCTCGACGGCCCGAACAGCGCCAGCGCCATCACGATGTCGGTCTGGGCCTTCGTCAGACCCGACCGGTTATGCATCACGGCATTGCGCGATATGGCATCGAAAGCGCACGACGCCTCGAGAATGACCTCTTCAGGAGCCAAAGGCTCGACATTGCCCGCACCGAGCAAATCGCAGGAAGCATGTTCCGTCATCGCCTGCACCTCCTTCTCGTCTCCTTGCCTCAGCGACCATTCTGCCTTATTCAGCGGCCGCAAGGTCTTTCACTTTGCGACTATTTTGTGATGTCGGTTGATATTTGTCAATCAATTTCGCTACCCTACACAACTGACAAATATCAATTGTATTGGTTGCGACACGTCGCGCACGGCGGCGGGGGCGGCCCGGGCAAGGTTTGTCGCTCCCGCGTTGGCGCGCTCGCCCAAAGGGCAGCTCCCGCCTCACGCAGCGACGGCGGTGACGCCCGCGCCAAGCCCGACCCGCCCAGGCGCCGGCTCCGCTCCGCCCGACGCGCCGCAACCACCCGACCGCAAGGAGGATCGATGGGTTTAGGAATTGAAAAAGACAAGCAGCGCATGATTGGGGTGTTGCTTGTCGGCACGTTCATCACCGTGCTCAACGCCATGCTGCTCACCTCGGCGTTGCCCGCGATTATGAACGACATGGGCGTCTCGGCAACGACCGTGCAGTGGCTCACCTCGGGCTATTCGCTCACGGAAGCCGTGGTCATCCCGCTGGCGGCGTTCCTCATGGGGCGCTTCGACACCCGCAAGCTGTTCCTGGGAGGCATGACCATCTTCGCCGTCGGCAGCATCGTGTCGGCCGTCGCCCCCGTTTTCGGGCTGCTGTTGCTCGGGCGCGTGCTGCAGGCATGCGCAACCGGCTTCGTCATGCCCATGGTGTTCAGCGTCATCCTGCTGATCATCCCGCGTGAACGCCGCGGCTCGGCCATGGGCGCCATCGGGCTCATCATCGGCTTCGCCCCCACCATCGGCCCCTCGCTTTCCGGCGTGCTCGTGGACACCGTCGGCTGGCGCTCCATCTTCGCCATCGTGGCCGTGTGCGCGATCCTCGTGGTGATCGGCGCGCTGAAGGCCGTCAAGCCCTACGGCGACTTCAAGCGCTCGCGTTTCGACGTGCCCTCGTTCCTGTTTTCCACGATCGGCCTGATTTGCCTGCTCTACGGCCTTTCCAGCCTGAGCTCTTCGACGAACATCGCGCTGAACATCGGCCTGATCGTCATCGGCGTCGCGCTGTTGGCCCTCTACGCACGCCGCCAGCTGCATCTTGAGCAGCCGATGCTGCGCGTGGACATCCTGCGCACCCGCAACTACCGCGTCGCCGTCATCTGCGTCGCTGTGTTCCAGGCCACCGTCATGGGCGTGGGCACCATCATGCCGCTCTACATCCAGGGCGCGCTCGGCCACACCGCCACCGTCAGCGGCCTGGCGCTGCTGCCCGGCGCCGCCATCAGCGCTTGCGCCGGCCTGCTTTCCGGCCGCATCTTCGACTCCCGCGGCGTGCGCATCCCGGTGCTTTGCGGCATCGTCATCATCATCTGCGGCGCAGCCGGGTTCACCCTGCTCGGAATCGACTCGTCCATCATCGCGGTGGGCGTGGCCTACGGCCTTCTGGTCATCGGCATGCAGTTCGTCATGACGCCGCTGAACACCTGGGGCGTCAACTCGCTGGCCAACGAGGCCATCCAGCATGCGCAGTCCACGTCGAACACCATCAACCAGGTGGCGGCGTCCTTCGGCATCGCGCTGCTGGTGACCGTCTCGTCGGCCGTTTCCGGCTCGACCGCGGCGGGAAGCGCCGCCGAGCAGCTGTTCGCGGGCTACCATGCGTCGTTCTATGTGGTGGTGGCGCTGGCCGTTATCGCCGCCATCCTGATCATCGTGCTGGTGCGCGATAAGAAGGTGGCGAAGGAGACGGCCGGCGCGAGCGCCGCCGCTGCTGGCGCAGGTGCCGCTGCGGGTCAGGCCGGGGTTGGCAACGCGGTCCCGGCGGCCGCTGCCGCTAGCGCCGGCGCCTCGGCCGCCGACACCACCGACATCCTCGACGCCCCGCAGGCCGAACCCGCCTTCGCCAAGGCCGCGAAGGGCGCCCTTGCCGGCTTCGAGCTTTCCGACGTGATGAACGCCAACGCCGCCACCGTGCCCGACACCGCCACGATGCGCGAGGTCATCGGCATCATCGCCGCGACGAACACTTCCGGCGTCTCGGTCGTGAACAAGGCGGGCGAGCTGGTCGGCTACGTCACCGATGGCGACGCGATGCGCTACCTGGCGCGCACCGACGTGAACATGTCCGTGGGCACGGCCGGCATCAGCTTGTCGGTTTCCGACCCCGAAAGCATCGAGGCGCGCCTGGCGAACCTGGCCGACCTCAACGTCATGGAGCTCGCCACCAAGCGCGTGGTGTCGGTCGAGGTGGATACGCCGCTCGACGTGGCCTGCGGCGTACTGGCGGGCAAGCGCATCAAGAAGGTGCCCGTCACAAGAGGCGGCAAACTCGTCGGCGCGCTCAGCCGCCGCAACATCCTGCGCGCAATGGTGAACGCCATCGACTAGCGAAGACGCCCCGAGCGCGAACCCCGCGCCGGCGCCCCTCGCGTCCCGAGCGCAAACGAGCGAACGCCGCCGAGCCCGAAAGCCCGGCGGCGTTCGCTTTTTCAGGTGCCTTTGCCAAGATAACCAATTCCTCGCCGAAAGCCCTATAATGGCATCGTTGTAACCCTCGATTAACTTGCAGGAGCACGCGATGCGCTTCCAGACCTTGGGCACGAGTTCCAGCCCCGCAATCCTCTTCTTTCACGCCATGGGCGTCACGGGCGAAAGCAGCGAGCGTGTGGCCGAGCACCTTGCCGAACGGTTCTTCTGCATCATGCCGACCTCGACGGTTTACTGCGCCGGTCAAACCTACGTCGGCAAGGCCGACGAGATCGCCCAGGTGGAGAAATTTCTCGCCGACGAAGGCGTTCGCCAGCTCAAGCTTGTGGTTTCGTCATCCATCGGAGCCGACCTCGCGTGCGCATTTCTGGCCGAAACCACGCTGCCGGTCGAACGGGCCTTCTTCGACGGCGGCCAGTTCGCGCAGATCAGCCTTGGAATGCGGCGCATCATGACGCCAATGCTGTACCTGGCCATCAAAAGTTTGTGGTGGTCGCGCGGCGGCACGCTGAAGCACATCCTATGGTGCGACGACGATGCCATCAAGCCGTATTTCACGATGGCGGGCCAGGCGCTTACCTACGGCAACCTGCGCCGGCAGCTCGCGGACAGCCTCGAGGACAAGCCCTTCCCCTCCCTGCCAGAAGACTTGCAGAAGCGTTCATTCTGGGAATTCGGCAGCTCAGAGGACCATTTCAAGTACCGCGATGCCGTGATGGCGGCCTACCCGCAGGGGAATTTCCCCGTGTTCGAGGGCCACAACCACATGCAGTACCAAATCACCGACCCGAAGGGCTTCGCCGAAATGCTTGCCGCCATCATCGACGAAGGACGGCTCCCGAACCTACCGTTCGCACATTAGCCCCCATCCCAAAGGGGTAACAAAGGGACACACCTAATGCCACCGAAGACATCCGCCCCCTGTCGCCCCCCTTGTCGCCCACTGTCGCCCTACAAATCAGCTTCGAAGCGCTCCCTGCAGAACGACTCCAGCGCGGGAAGTTCGCGCTCCACCGCGTCCCAGGCGATTTCAGCGTCGAACATCCCGCAACCATGCACGAGATAGCAGCGCATGCCATAGACCCTGGCCCATTCGATATCGGCATGCAGCCGCGTGAACTCATCGCTGAGCCGACCCGTCGCCTCCCCAATCTGAATCAAGCACAGCGACACGCAATCCTGGTATTGAAGGTCTTCCTGGAACGTTTGAAAAGAATCCCCGAAGCGGCCTTTCGCCAAACGCACCCTCTCGCAATAGTGCAGGATGACGCCAAGCTGCTCGTTGTCCCGATCAGCTGGCCTCATACAGAACCACCTCGTCCCGCTTCGCTTTCGCAAGCAAACGCTCGCTCGCGCCGGCCGTCGTGACCACATCCACCTTGCGGCCGATCGCCTCGGTGAGCGCGGACTGGAAATCGAGAACGCGCAGCCCCTTGATGTCGCCCTTCTCAAACAGAATGGCGAAGATATCTAGAAAGTGACGAAGGTAGGATAAGGCACCTCGAACACCCCAGGCAGTTGCATGCTCTTACAATGCCTGGATCCTTCAGCTGCGTCGTGACCCATGCAGGTTCAGCGGCGACTCCTTCACCGAACGTTGAAAAGACTCCGATAACGTGATAGTCGAGCACACGGCGGACGGCGAATTGGCGACGTGCTCAAGGTCGACGGCATACCAGAGAATTGATTAGGTTTGACGACGCAGCTACTTTACGCGTAGATGCTCAATTCTATGACGCGCAGCCTCCTCATGGCGTTTCGCAGCCTCAGGATAAAAAGAGCCAGCATCTTCGAAGCCCTCGACCAGCGCCTCAAGGCAGCATTCAATTGTTTCGCAAGCCTTCCCTGCGCTTAATCCCCAGGATTTTGCCTCTTCTCGCAAAGCCGGCCCATCAACCGAATCCGGAACGAGCGATCCGTTCACTCGTAGCGAAAGGAGCGAGGTTCGAGGTTCTATCTCAGCAATCGGCACTACGTCGTAAAGAGGAGCCACGACAGGAAGGTTGGGCTTCAGGTACAAAAAGGATGTGTTCTTGGCATGCGCATCCCAATTACCTAACGCCATGTTCACCGTCAGCTGACGCAGCAATTCGATCTTTTCTTCCTCGGCGTTAACGCTATAACGGTCAAGCAGAGATGCGATGCCCGCATAAGTCGGAAATCTCCCTTCGCCGTCGATTCATGAGCGTACTTTGCCTCGACGGGAAGATTTAAAGCCTGGCAAGCGTCCTCTTGATGCAGGCGAATCACCGTATCGTCACGCGTTATCCGTCTATCGTATCGTTCAACCACCAAAGTGTCCGGGTTTCCATCAAGTTGGAGCAGGGAAACTTTTGTGCAACGCGCGGCGCGGCGCGCAACCGTCATAGCCCACGCCTCGGACTCGGCAAGTCCGACATATCTTGACGGCTCGGGTTTCAGTATATGTGTGCTTGGAGCATCCCCTTTGGGGAGGCGGATGCCTTCCGGGCGAACGAAGCCTCTTCCATTCGATAGAGCAGGCATGCGCACGCAAAGCTTGTCTTGATACCCGCCGAGCGACATTCGAACCACACTCGATTCAAGCACCGGCTGCCCCAAATAGGTGTCGGTCAGCTTGTTTACAAGATCGGCTGGCTCGACATGTTCGTAAGAGCCTCCATGCTCGCATGATGCGCCTTCGGGAAAAACCTGAACAGCACCAGCACATTCCCAGCCAATTTCACCTAGAAGACCCATCCAATCATGGGGTTTCAAGCCGAATTTCCTGCATGCACGTTCTTTTCGATCGCCCTCGGGAAGAAGACCCTCGAACCAATTACGCGTCTTCGATTCACTGAACGGTCTGCGCTTAGCCGGCAATGCAAGAGAGAGGACCGGCATGCCGGGACACGTTTCGTAAATATCGGGACTGTAGCCGAAACGCGCTCCCCGTCGCGTTTCGGCAATGGTTCCAACACGCCTTCCGCCCAGATGGACTTCAAGCGTTCTCACTCTCGCACCTCGACAACAGCAGATTTGGGAACTATGACAATGCGAAAGCCTAGTTGCTGAAGATAGTGCTCGATTTTCGCGGAAGAGACGTTTTTGCCCGTCTCAAGAGCCGATAGGGTCACTGATGAAAACCCGAGGCGTTTCGCCATCTCCTTTTGACTGACGCGCCGCTCTCGCCGAGCCTCTTGAAGAAACTCGCCAAGCCCTTCTCGTGAATATACGTTCGACCACACGGGAAACTCCCCTTTCAAGGACTGCAGCTCGATACAGAATACTTAATATAATGTCACTCCGAAACATCATTAAGTATTCTGCACCAAAAAATGAGGAAGCGGCCCAGGATCGAGCGGTTGCATTCCTTTTTTGGAAGCATGCGAACAAAGACGGTTCGCGCGATAAGCGCAGGCAAGAAAACCAGCTGATGAAAAGTTTAGACATGCTAGCCGCGGAAAGGGATCGGAGGGGCCTCTAAGGTCGCGCGCCGTTCATGGACGTCAATGGGTTTTGCCCGGCAAGAGGCTGCACGGAAGCGACTCGACGGCTAACCGCCCCCGTTGAAAATTAGCCGCTTCGTCCCGGCGGTCGCGGCATTTTCCCCAAAATCGTTGGGTTGATGACCTATAGTAACGATATGCATATATCTCGAACCGATAGCCCGATCGAATCATCGATCCCGCAAGAGCAAGCGCACGGGCAAACCAAGGGGGATCTGCTCATGAGGCGAATCCACGTCAAGAGCATCAGCATCGCCACCATAGCCGTCACCATCGTGCTGGGCGCCACCTGCGCCGCCACGCTTGCCGTGGGATGGAGCCAATTCCAATCGCTGCGCAGCGCTAACGAAACCTATGTCGAATGCGAGGCCGACGCCAATCAGCTGCAAAGCGCTTCCGACTACCTCACCGAGCAGGTGAGGCTTGCCGTCATGACCGGAGACGAGCGCTACATCGACGCCTATTTCGACGAGGCGGATAACGCAAGGCGACGCGAAAGCGCGATCGCTCATCTGGAGGAGCACCTGGCCGGCACCGATGCGATCGACTCGCTGCAATCCGCCCTCGATGAATCCAACGAGCTGATGAACAGCGAGTATTACGCCATGCGCCTTGTCGAAGAGGCGAACGGCAGCGCCGCCGCCACAAGCCATGACGCCTTGCGCGCAATCGAGCTCTCCGGCTCCGACGCCTCCCTCGCAAGATCGGAGATGCTCGAAAGGGCGCAAGACCTCGTTTCCAACGAGACCTATGAAAATGCAAGGCTATCTATTCAACAGCAAACCACGGAATGCATTTCGCAAATAACAACCACCGTGAACAACCGGCAGAATCATGCGGCCTCCGTTTTCCAGGACGTTTATCGCAAGCTCATCCTGTTCGTCGCCTCGTTCGCCGTCTTCTCCTTGGCGGCATGCTTCCTGGTGCGCAAATCAATCGTGGTGCCGGTTGCGAAATTCAGCGAGCGCATCCGCGAAAACGAGCCCTTCCCCGTCATCGGAGCGGGTGAGCTGCAGGTGCTGGCCGAAACCTACAACCAGGTGCGCGAGGAAAACGAGGCGGCGCAGATGCTGATCAGGCATCAAGCCGAGCACGACGCCCTCACCGACCTGCTCAACCGCGGCTCGTACGAGAAGATGCTCGGCCTCTACGAAGCCAGCGACAGGCCGTTCGCCCTCATCCTTGCCGACGTCGACACGTTCAAGCAGGTCAACGACACCTATGGGCATGCGACCGGCGACGCGATCCTTCGCCAGGTGGCAACGCTGCTGAAAACGACCTTCCGCAGCATCGACCACGTATGCCGTATCGGCGGCGACGAATTCGCCGTCATCATGGTGGAAATGACGCCCGATTTGCGCTACACGATCGAGGAGAAGATCGACGCCATCAACGAGCAGCTAGGCGACCCGGCAGACGGGCTGCCGAAGGTGTCTCTCAGCGTCGGCGTGGCGTTCACCGAACGCGAGAATCCGGGAGAGAGCCTCTACAAGGATGCGGATAGCGCGCTGTACCGCACAAAGGAAAACGGCCGCTGCGGGTACACCTTCTACGGAGACTTCTAGGGAATTCGCGCCATCGGCGAAGAAACCTCAAGGGAGCTCCGCCAACAACAAGGAGGGCCGAGGCGATTCGCTTGTCTCCTCGGCCCTCCGATAATCCTTAAAAGCAGGCCCACACCGCTGATGAGCGCGGGCCCCTTTCCCCTTCTTACGCCTTCTCCACCCGCACGGCGCACACCTTGTATTCCGGCGTGGCCGAGATGTTGTCGAGCGCGGCGTTGGTGAGCCAGTTGGCATTGCCATCCTGGAAGTGGAACGGCATCCACACCTCGCCGGGATTGGTCTTGCCCGACACGCGCGCCCAGCTTTCGATGGAACCGCGGCGGCTGCTCACGCGCACGCGATCGCCGTCGGCGATACCGGCTGCAGCGGCGTCGGCCGAGTTAACCTCGATGAACGACCTACCATCGATCTCGTTGAGCCCTTCGGTGCGGCCCGTCATGGCCTGCGCGTTGTAGTGCGCCAGCACGCGACCCGTCATCATGATGAGCGGATATTCCCCATCGGGCAGTTCGGACGGGGGCCGGTAGCGCGCCAGCGAGTATCCAGCCATCCCGCGCGAGAACTCTTCCACATGCATGATGCGCGTGCCCGGATGATCCGGGCCCGTGCACGGCCACTGCAGGCCCTGCCCGGCGACCTCCGCCGAGTCCAGGCGCGCATGGCTGATGCCAGCGTACGACGGCGTCAGGCTTGCCACCTCGTCCATGATCTGCGCACCGGTAAGCGTCGGCTGGTCGTAGCCCATGCGGCGCATGATGTCGGCAAACACCTCGGTGTCCAGACGCGGCCCAACCGGGCCCGACACCGCCTTGCGCACGCGCTGCACGCGGCGCTCGGTGTTCGTGAACGTGCCTTCCTTTTCCGCATAGCTGCGACCGGGAAGGATGACGTCGGCGTACTTGGCCGTCTCCGTCATGAACAGCTCCTCGACCACCAGGAAGTCCAGCGACTCGAGCGCACGGATCACGTGATGCGTGTCGGGGTCGGTGCGCACCGGGTCCTCTCCGAACAAGAACAGCCCGCGAATGCGGCCGTCGATCATGGCGGGGAAGCACTCGGTGGCCTTCAAGCCCGGTTCTTCGCTGAGCTTCACGCCCCATGCGGCCTCGAACTTCGCCCGCACCTCGGCCTTCGCCACCTTCTGGTAGCCCGTGAAGTCGGCAGGGCCGGCTCCCATGTCGCACGCGCCCTGCACGTTGTTCTGGCCGCGCAGCGGATTGATGCCGCAGCCGGGGCGTCCCAGCTTGCCGGCCGCCAATGCCAAGTTCGACAGCGACATCACGCCCTCGGTGCCCGTGGAATGCTCCACCACGCCCAGGCAATACACGATGGGTGCGCGATCGGCCGTTGCGTACATTTCAGCCGCAGCCACCAAATCGCGCGCATCGATGCCGCAGATCTCGGCCACATGCTCGGGCGTGTAGTCGGCCACCATGGCGGCCAGCTCATTGAAGCCCTCGGTACGCTTCTCCACGAACTCGCGGTCCACCAGGCCTTTTTGAATCAGCACGTTCACCATGCCGTTCGCGAACGCCACGTTGGTGCCCGGGCGCAGCTTCAGGTGGATGTCGGCTTTCTTCGCCAGGCCGATTTCGCGCGGATCCACGACGATGAGCTTCGCACCGCGTTCGACCGCCTTGCGCAGGCGCATGCCCATGACGGGATGCGCCTCTTCGGGATTGCTGCCGACCAACAGGATGACCTGCGCTTCCTCGCACACGTCCTGTATGGAGTTGGTCATCGCCCCCGATCCTAACGTAGTTGCCAGACCGGCAACGGTAGGAGCGTGTCAAACACGGGCGCAGTTGTCCACGTTGTTCGTGTTGAACACGCAACGGGCCATCTTCTGCAGCAGGTAAATGTCTTCGTTTGTTGAACGCGAACAGGCGAACGCCGCGAGGCTTTCGCCGCCGTGCGCATCGCGCAGTTCGGTGAATCGGCGCGCCACCAGGTCGAGCGCCGTATCCCAGTCGGCGGGCTCGAACTGCCCCGTCTCGGGATTCTTGATCAGCGGCGTGGTGATGCGGTCGGGCGAGTTGACGAAATCGAAGCTGCCGCTACGGCCCTTCACGCACAGCAGGCCCACGTTCGACGGCCCGTCGGCGGCCTCGACGTCAACGATCTGATCACCCTTCACCACCAGGTCGAACTGGCATCCGACGCCGCAGTGCGGGCAGGTGGTGCGAACCGTATGGGTGTCCCATTCTCGGTACAGGCCGCGGCGCTTCTCCACCAGCGCGCCGGTGGGGCACGCCTGCGCGCAGTTGCCGCAGCTTTCGCAGACGGTCGTGTCCCAGTCGGGTCCGAACGGCGCCTCAACGGTGGTGCGCACGCCGCGCTTGCCGGTCTTCAGCACATGGTTGCGGGCGGCATCGTTGCAGGCGCCCACGCAGCGCTGGCACGTGATGCACAAATTGGGATCGAAGCGCAAAAATGGGTTGGAATCCAACACGGGCTTGCGCGTGAGCGCCACGGGGAAGGTGGGATGCGCCACGCCAACCTCGCGCGCCACGGCCTGCAGCTCGCACGCGCCGTTTTTCACGCAGCTGAAGCAGTAATCGGTGGAATCGAGTCCGTGATTGGAAATAAGCAGGTCAACCGCCATGCGGCGATACGACAGCACGCGCTCGGTGGCCGTGTTGACGACCATGCCGTCGCTTACCGGCGTGGTGCAGGCGGGCACGGGCGCGCCCTGGCCCTCCACTTCGACCACGCACACGCGGCATGACCCGATGGCGCTACGATGCGCCAGGTAGCACAGCGTGGGGATATGGATGCCGGCTTCGCGAGCGACCTCCAGAACGGTCTGCCCTGCGCGCGCCTCAAGCACGCGCCCGTCAATGGTGATGCTAGGCATACTGGATACGCCCCCCTTCGCAAGCACCCGCGCCGAAATGATCGCAGCGCAGGCAACGTCCGCATTCCTGCATGGCCTCTTCCGTGCTCATGGGCACCTCCACGCCTTCAAAGTCGGCCTTGCGCTCGCGCGTCGGGCGCTCGAGCACCTCGACGCGGCCGTAGGCGGCGCGGTCGTTGGACGCAGGCAGGGGGACCTCCACGCCACAGTCGAGCGTGTGGTTGAAGCCGAGCATATCGTCGATGTTGCGGGCGGCCACCTTGCCGGCCGCGATGGCCTTGATGACCGTGGCCGGGCCGGTTTGGCAGTCGCCGCCCACCAGCACGTTCGACCCGGTTGACGGATCGGCCCCGCGCGCCTCAAGCGCCTCGGGGTTCATCTGGGCGAACAGGTGCTCGTCAGCCTTGAACTCGCCCCATTCGGCGGCCATGCCGAATTCCTCGAACGGCGCGGAGACGATGTTCTGGCCCACGGCGATGAGGACGATGTCGGCCGGGATGCGCATCTGCGGCTTGTCCGCGGCGACGGGCGCCGGACGGCCGCGCTTGACCGGGCCGATCATCTGCGGGTCGGTCAGAAGCGCCGTCACGTTGCCCTCGGCGTCCTTTTCGATGGCGGCCGGAGCCTGCAGGACGACCATTTCCACGCCCTCGGCGATGGCCGATTCGATTTCGGCGGGAAGCGCGGTCATGTCGGCAATGCGGCGGCGATAGGCGACGGACACCTCGGAGGCACCGGCGCGCACGGCGGTGCGGCAGCAGTCCATGGCCACGTTGCCGCCGCCGATGACGACGACCTTCTTGCCGGTGAAGTCGGGATAGTCGCCGTCGCCGATGCGTCCAAGCAAATCGACGGCGGAGAACACGCCGTTCGCGTCGGTGCCGTCGATGCGCAGGCCCTTGCCGGTCTGCGCGCCGATGGCCACGTAGACGGCGTCGTACTCGTCGGCGATCTGCGCCATGCGCGCCGCATCGACAGGAGTCTCGGTATGCACGGTGATGCCGCCGACGGCCAGGATGCCGTTGAGGTCCTCGTCAAGGCGCTCGCGCGGGAAGCGGTAGGCCGGGATGCCGTAGCGCATCATGCCGCCGAGCTGCTTGCGCCCTTCGAACACGTCGACGTCATGCCCCATGAGCGTGCTGAAGTACGCACAGGTCATGCCGGAAGGGCCGCCGCCGATGACGGCGATGCGCCGGCCGGTGCGCGGCGCGCGTGCGGGCACGGGCACCTGATCGGCCCGGGCGTGCTCGCAAGCGTATTCCTTGATGCCGCGGATGTTCAGCGGCGCGTCGATGAGCGTGCGGCGGCAGCGCTTCTCGCAGGGGTGCTCGCACACCAGGCCGCAGGCCGTGGGGAACGGGTTGTCCTTGCGGATCATCTGCACGGCGCCGGCGTTGTCGCCCGCGGCGACGAGCGCGATGTAGGCGGGCACGTTCACGTGCGCGGGGCAGAACGTCTCGCAGGGCACGGACTGCTGCACGCCGGCACGGCAGGTGTGCGCAGAAAGATGGCTCTCCACTTCCTTGGCGAACGTGTCCAAGCCCTCGAGCAGGGCGTTCGCCGCCTCGTAGCCGATAGCGCAGTCGGACGTGTCGCAGATCATCTCCGCCAGCGCGCGCATGCGCGCAACCTCGACCTCGTCGGCCTCGCAGTCAACCAAGTGGCGCAGCATGGCGGCCACCTGCGGCAGGCCGTCGCGACACGGCACGCATTTGCCGCACGTTTGCAGCGCGCCTTCCTCGAGCAGCGTAAGCTGCTGCGCAAGCGGGCACATGCCCGGCGGCATGGCATCGACCCGGCGTTTCTGCCGGTCAAGGAACCCGCCGATGCGGCCGTCGTCAGCGGCTACCGGCGCGATCGATATCATCGTCACGGTCTCGTCTCCCCCGTTTCATCCCGCATAAGCGGGTCGTACTGGAAAACCGGCAAGCGCGTTATGCCGGATATGCAACCTTTTACATTATTTGCAACAGCGTTTTCCCAGATGTTACCAGCCAGGTCTTCCATAGCAAAAGCAGAAGGTCATATGCAATTTTTAGCATAATGGGATTCCCGCGCTGCCATTTATTCGTCCAGCGGTCTGCAAACCCGGGGGAACGCTCAGGCACCCCGAAAATACACGTGAGAGCGAACGAGGCTCAAAAAGCTACAGCGCGGCCTTGATGGCGGCCAGCAGATCCTCGAAGGTCTCGTATGCCGTGATCTCCGGATGCGCGGTCTTGATCTCAGGCGTGCTGCGGAACAGGAAACCAGCCTTCGACGCCGCGATCATCCCCAGGTCGTTATAGCTGTCGCCCGAGGCGATGGTGTCGAACCCGCACGAATGCAGCGCACGCACCGTGGTCAGCTTCGTTTGATCGCAGCGCATACGATAGCCGGTGATGGTGCCGTCGTCGGCAACCTCGAGCGTGTTGCAGAAAATGGTCGGCCAGCCGAGCTTTCGCATGATGGGCTGGGCGAACTGATCGAAGGTGTCGCTGATGATGATCACCTGAGCAAGACGTCGCAGCTCGTCGAGGAACTCGCGCGCGCCGGGCACCGGGTCGATACCCTCGATGACCTGCTGCACCTCGCGCAGCCCCAAGCCATGCTGACGCAGGATGTCCAGGCGATAGTTCATCAGCTTGTCGTAGTCGGGTTCATCGCGCGTCGTGCGCTCAAGTTCGGGAATACCGGAAACCTTTGCGAATTCAACCCAGATCTCCGGCGCAAGCACGCCTTCCAAATCGAGGCAAACGACGTTCATTCCCATGAGCTCATCCTTTCAGGCGCCTTGCCGCAGGCGCATCCGTTGCACATTTCATGCACGCAAGCATAGACCAGCCCGAGCGGGCCGAGCCACCACGTTCCGGCCAACGCCGCAAGCAACCGAGAAACGGCAGAGATAGGCACGGACCGCGGTCGTCCGCTACCGCACGCGCAGGATGACGTATTCGTTGAGGTTGCCGGTTTTGCCGTCCGCGGCGAAGCGGGCGACCGGCTGCGGCTGCCCCTATGCCCCCAGCAGGGCTGCGGGGATGACGAATACGCCGTCGTCCCGCCTGTATGCCAGCTTTCCGCGCCCCACGACGACCGCTAAAAATGCGGGCTCGGCATTACGTGCGGCAGGGTTCGCCGTCATCTTGCCGCGAAGCTTCTTCAAATTCGCAGCACCTTCATCGGCTTTCGTGTCGCTGAGTTTCACTTCGATGCCAGCCCATGCGCCGCCGGACTCGATGATGGCGTCGACTTCAAGCCCTTGATCGTCGCGATAATAGAACACCTCGTTGCCAAGGCCCGCATATGTCGAGAGAAAGACGCGCAGGTCGCGAATCACCAGATTCTCGAACAGCATTCCCAAGGTTTGCGTATCGCGCAACAGCTTTTCGGGAGTCGCACCGATCAATGCAGCCGCCAACGATGGGTCGCAAAAATACCGCTTCGGCTTCACCCTCACGCGCGCTTTCGAACGCATAGGCGGTTCCCACCCATGCAAACCCTCTGTGAGCTTGAACCTGTCGAACATATCAAGATATGCGGCAACGGTGTCGACATCCGGGCCTGATCCCCCGCCCGGCGCGTCCTTCGCCAGGGTTTTATACGTGACTGCCTGGCTTACGTTCATCGCCAGCGCCCGAAGCAACGCCAACGCCGTCTCGGACGAACGACCTTCTTCGATAACGTTAACGTCAAGGACCGACTGAACATACTGCGCCGCCGTCTCCGCCGCCGCTTCATCGGAAAGCCCGATGTTGGCGGGCCAGCCTCCTCGGCAGCACCAGCGTGCCACATCGGCAAGCCCCGTCTCCTTCTGCGCGGGTCGGAGACCCTTCCCATCCAGAAGCGCACGCAACGACACCTTCGCTTCGCCCTCGCCCGACTCGCACAATGCCATCGGCCGCATGGAAAGACGCACGATCCTGCCTGTTCCGGAATGGCGAACCTTCTCTCGCTCTCCAGCCTTAAGCGCCGTGGAGCCCGTGAGCAGCAGCATACCGCGCCGGTTTCCCGAGTCGTCAACGAAGCGCCGCGCCGCATCCCAAACCTCGGGCACCTCTTGCCACTCGTCAACAAGATGAGGGGCATCACCAATAAGCGCAAGCGATGGATCCATTTGAGCAGCCTCGCGCTCGGCGGGGTCATCAAGCTTCGTCAAGCTTGCGCAGCGAGTTCGCGCGGTCCAGGTTTTACCACACCATTTCGGCCCATTGATTTCCACGCAGCCGAAGGATTCCATAAGGGCATCAAGGCGGCCTTCGATCAGTCGCGGCTTATACCCTTTAGGAGTAAGGTTTTTTACATTTGACATGGTGATACCTTTCGCAATACAAGCTCCATTCGGTATTTTACACCATTACGAATCGGTATTTTATAGGTTTCTCATTCGGTAAAATACGCGATTTTCATTCGGTATTTTACATGCTTTTCAATCGGTATTTTGCGTGGCCAGCGTTTCGGCCCTTGCAGTCGCAAAGGCCTTGACGACAGCAAGCGTCGGCCATAGCCGCGTTCGTCCGCTACCGCACGCGCAGGATGACGTATTCGTTGAGGTTGCCGGTTTTGCCGTCGGCGGCGAAGCGGGCGACCGGATATGCGACGTCGGCAACCACAGCCAGCAGGCGTTCGATCTCGGGTTCGTCGAAATGATGGCAGAAGCGGTACAGGCCGCGCGTGTCCTGCCAGCCGAGCAGGAAATCGTTGGGCGGTAAGGCGGAAATATCCAACTCGGCACGCGCCTGCTCCGTGGTGGCGAACGCCTTTTTCGCCAGCTTTTCGCTGTTGAGGAAGCGCCAGAAACTGATGACGACGTGCCCGCCCGGGCGCACCTTCGCCGCAAGCGCGCGTAACAGCTCCGCCCGCCAGGCTTCCCGCGGAATATGGTGCATGAAGCCGAAGGCCACCGCCAAGTCGCATGACGCATCGGGAGCGGCAAGCGCTTCGCGCAGGTTGCCCGCCGCGAGCGCGTCGATGATGTCGAGGTTCTGGAAGCTGACAGGCGGCAGGACGCCCGGGGTTTGCGCCTGGTCGGCCTGGGCGGGGCGGCCGGAGCGGTCGGCGGAGGCGGCATGGTCGACACATGCGGGGCGATCCGCTGAGGTGCCCTGGTCGGCCCGGTCGGCGGATTCCGCCTGGTCAACCAGCGGATCGCAGTTGTCCACCGCGAAGCAGTGCAAGCGGCCCGCACCCAGCTGTTCGGCCAGGAAACGTTCGAAACGCAAGTTGCCGCACGCCAGGTCGAGCACGCAAAGCGGGCTGGCAGCCGAGCGCGAGCTTGCATCCGTGCCTGCGGGGGACATGGGCGGAAGGGCATCGGCAACGCTGCTGGCGCGGACGGCGGCGCGCGAGCTTTCGCTCGCGCCTACAGAAGAATCTGGGAAAAGGTCGCCGGCATCGGCATCGGCATCGGCGGCCACAACGCCCGCGACCGTAGCGCCAGCCGCCGCAACTCCCGCCGCCGCGAGGGCGCGTTCCCAGCCTTGCCAGGGGGCCTGCCGCGTCTGCGAAAACGATTCCGCGTTCGCGCGATAGAACTCGCTGGTCAAATCGCACAGGCGACGCGCGGTCGCCTCGTCAAGGTCAGCCTGCTCGCAGCGGCTCATCTCGCCGCCAAGGCTCACGCCTCTTCGCCCCGCAGCTCGCGCGCACATTCCGCAAGCACGGTCACGAAGCGATCGACGTCGGCGGCCGTGTTCTGATGGAAGAAGCTCACGCGCAGGGTCTGCTTTCCCTCGCGCAGCGGGATGCCCGCCGCCTGCAGCGACAGCGGATGCTTCTCGCGCCACGTGCCGGCGGGGACGGTCGTGTGATTTTCCTCGCATGCCGACGCGCGCGACACGCAAACGCCCCGGTCAGAGAGGTAATGCACCGACCGCGCATTGGGAACGCCCGGGATGCTCACGCTGGCGATGTAGGGGCTGCCGCCTTCCGGCGCGTGGACAATGGCGTCGGGCAGCGCCTCGTGCAGCTTCGCCACCAAGCGGCAGCGCAAAGCCTCGGCGTGGCGGTAATTCTCTTCGAGATGCTCTTCCGCAAGCTGAACGGCCGTGGCCATGCCTGCCGCCAGAAACACGGGCTCGGTGCCCGAGCGCAGGCCGCGCTCCTGGTTTCCGCCGAACGCGGTGGTGAACATGTTGATGCCGCGCCGCACGTACAGGATGCCGATGCCGCGCGGTCCGCCGATCTTGTGGGCGCCGGCGGTGAGCAGCTGGCAGCCCAGGTCGTTCACGTCGACCGGAAGCTTGCCGAACGCCTGCGTGGCGTCGGTGTGCAGCAGCACGTCGGGCGCAAGCTCGTCGCGAATGCCCGCAACTTCCGGGATGGGGAAGATCCAGCCCGCCTCGTTCTGCACGCGCATCATGGTGATGAGCGTGGTGGGCGCGGCGCGCAGGTGGTCGCGCAGCTGGTCAAGGTCGAGTTTGCCGTCCGGCGCCTCCACGTAGCTGCAAGGCCAGGCGTCGTCGCGACGCATGCCGCGCACGCTGCGCGTGACCGAAGCGTGCTCGAGCGACGACGTGATGATCTGCCCCGGCTCGTCGCGGCGAGCCAGGCACGCGCCGCGCACCGCCAGGTTGTTCGACTCGGTGGAGCCCGACGTGAAGTAGATCTCGTCGGGATGGGCGCCGAGCGCGTCGGCGATGATAGCGCGGCTTTCCTCGAGCACGTCGGCGGCGCGACGGCCCGCCACATGCGGCGAGGACGGGTTTCCCCAGGCGGTCGCCATCACCTCGTTCATGCGCTCGACAACCTCGGGCAGGGTTTTCGTGGTGGCGGCGTTATCCAGATATGTAAGCGTCTCGTTCAACAATAACCTCTCGCATTCGCGGGCGAAACGTGCGAAAGCACGCTCAAACCCGCATGGACAGCGGCTATTCTACCCCGCTTGGCGCATTGTCACCAAAAGACTATCAATAGGGGCCAATCTGGTGGGCGAACGGTCTATCCGCAGGTGAGAACAATATTTCATCGCGAACCACGCTCGTCCTTGCAAAAATATGACATTGTCCCACCGATTGCACCTTGCGCGCATAGATACATGTCGGACAAAGACGAGGTTAAGGAAAGGGCGATATTTTGGGTCTGTTCAGCACGAACAAGAAAGAGGAAGCGAACAGCCGCAAGCTGTTCGGCGAAGCCAGCCCCGCCAGCACCGCAAGCCCCCCTGCAAGCACCGGCAAGCTCGCCTACGCCTACGACGTGTCGGCGCTGGTGGGATAGAGGCGGGCGAAGGCGGCCCTGCCGGCCCGAACGACCCGCGCCGCCGCCACCGGCCGCCTACAGCTTCTGCCCCTCTATCGCATCGAGGAGTTCCTGCTTCGAATGGACATCGGCCTTGCGATAGATATGCTGCAGATGAGTGGTCACGGTTCCCCGCGATATGACCAGCTCCTCCTGGATGCGCGCGGCGGAGCGGCCTTTGGCGAACAGGATGAGGATCTCGGTCTCTCGCGGAGTCAGCTCATGCTCGCGGGCGAACCGGGTGCATCGCTCGCGGAACGGCGCGCGTTTCGGCGGCTGCGCATCCACGCTCGAAGCCACTTCGGCATCCGACGCCGCATCCGCGCAAGCCGAAGCCTCCTGCGCATGCGGCGCGCCTTCCTCCTCCTCGCCCATGCCCATTCCCACCGACTCGATCATCGCCTGCGCATCCTTGATGTCGACAAGATCGTTGTCCTTCATCACGAACAGGCAGACGGCGAACACGCCGAGGGTGCCGATCGCCGCCACCAGGCTGACCACCTGCGGGCTCAAAAGACCCGATTCCCCCAGCTGAACCCCGAGCATCTGGCCGGCCGTCGACCCGAGCGTGAGCATGCCCCATCCCATGCCGAACGTGGCTGCAGCCGACAAACGGAAGTTGTACGTGACATCGGCCAGCAATATCCAGACGAACGCGTTGAAGGCGTTGTAGCCCACCAACGTGATGACCGGGCCGAGCCACTGGTAGTCGGGCAGACCGATCAACGTGGGCGTGAACGCGATCGAGGCCGCGATGATGAACGTGATGAGCTTGTACAACCCGCGGAACGTGTTGTCATGACGTAGAAGCTCGAACCCCACGAGCAGCACCGCCAGAATAACGCTGCTCGTCAGCATCGCAGGATGGTAGTACGCGACCGGCGTCACCCCCGTCGCCGACATGAAAACCTGCCGGGCCACGCCATCGGCAAGCCCGATGCCGCATGCGCACAAGCCGATGCGCATGATGAGCTTCGGCGTGGGAAGGATCAGGCCGCGACGCGCCTTCAAGGCCGCGCGCACCTGCTCCTCCGTCAACGAGCGCTGCTGGGATATCATGATCGCGCCCGACGCGACGGGAAGCAACGATACGACGAAAGCCTGCCCGGCAAAGGGAAGCGCCGATGCCGCGGCGAAGATGACCGCCGCAACCAGCACGGCGACGGGCACCTCGATGCCCACTTCCGCCGGAGGATGATCGCGATGGATCTCGCCATACCCTAGATGGATAAGCCCCGATCCGACCCCGGTCGCAACGCCGCCCGCTACCGCCAGAACGTCAACTGCGGCGCCGGCGAAGCCGCCGAGCAGAACAAGCATGGATCCCGAAACGGTCAAGACGATGGCGCCCACTTGGCCCCGCAAGCTCAGCAGAGCCAGCTCCAAACGCTCGGGCGCCAAGGCGCCCGAGAACAGCGTGACCGTCAGAGCAAGGGACGACCACAGATACACCGTCGGCGCATACGTTTCGCGGGCCTGCGCGAGGACGCCGACGCCCATGCCCAGAAACATCAGATACACCCAGGCGCGAATCAGCGCAAAACCCCAGACGCGCAGGTTGGCGAACGACGAGAGCGAGCGGTCGTACGATGGGCACTCGTCAGGCTCGACAAGCGTTTCGAAGTGATTGAACTGCACCGCGCCCCCCAGCATCCGCATCCCCCAGTGCTCCAATTGTACACCAACGAGTTAGGGGATCTTGCTGCATGCTTTTCGCAATACAAGGCTATGAACAGGCATTTCGTCCATATCATGCAAAACATAGTAGGACGCTTGCAACCGTCGGGCAGACCGATTTCCAATCAATCGCATGATGTGCGGGCGCCGCTTGACGCCCATACTCAAAGCATGCGGATCGAGGGGATCCGGCACGGAGACAGCATCGGGCGCCAAGCCGCCCGAGCCGTTCTCGCAAAGACGAGGAAGCAAAGGAGGAGGGGCATATGGCGAAACTGACCATCACGCGCCGCACGTTCGCGAAGCTCGCGACGGCAACCGCTGCCGCCACGGCGCTTGCGAGCGGGACATGCGGAAGCGCGCTCGCGGAGAACACGGTAAGCCAAGCCGAAGCGTCCGAGATCAAGCGGATCCGTTCCTGCTGCCGCGGCTGCGGCAAGATGGAATGCGGCGTCTGGGTGACCGTGCAGAACGGCCGCGTCATCAAAACGGAGGGTGACCAGTCGTCAAGCCAGTCTTCGGGCAATCACTGCTCGAAGGGGCAGGCGTCGCTGCAGGCGTGCTACCACCCGCAGCGCATCTATCATCCGCTTCGCCGAACCAATCCCAAAGGCGAGGAGCCGGGCTGGGTCCGCATCAGCTGGGACGAGGCCATGGAGGCCATCGGCAAGGGGTTCAACGAGGTTATCCAGAAATACGGCGGGCAAGCGTGCTTCGGCATGTGCGGCACCTCAAGGCAATGGGTCTACGGCCCCTACGCGTTCTACAAGTGGCTTTTCGATAGCCCGAACGCACGCGTCGCATCCTCCATTTGCAAAGGTCCGCGGCGCCTTATGGGCTGGATCAGCTCGGTTGACGGCGCGCCGTGGTTCGCCCTGCGCGACGGGCCGCGCGTCTACGTGCAATGGGGAACCGCGCCCGAGAATTCGAACTACGACGACAGCTGCCGCAACATCGTCGACAAGATGACCGAGGCCGACGTGCATATCTGCATCGACCCGCGCCTGTCCGGATCCGGCAAGGAGGCGGACTACTGGCTCAACCTCGAGCCCGGCACCGACGGCGCGCTCGCGCTGTGCTGGCAGCACATCATCATCGAGCACGATCTTGTTGACTGGGAATTCGTCAAACGCTGGACGAACAGCCCCATCCTCGTCGTCGACGACATGGAGCCCACCGGCGGGCGCTACCATACGCTTTCGACGAACGTGCAGGTCATGCCCGATCTAACCGGAGAAAAGCTGAAGACCCGCCTGCTCAAGGAATCCGACTTGCAGGAAGGCGGCTCATGCCGTCGCTTCATGGCCTGGAACAAGAAGGCCAACGACGGCCAGGGCGGGCTCGTTTATTGGGACACCGACGAGACGCAATGGGAAGGCTGCCACCATACGACGCCGACGCGCGATCAGATGGACGTCGTCTACGAGGGCACCTCGCAGGAGGGATACCTTCCGCCGCTGTCCTATCACGAGCTGGAAGACGCCGGCATCGACTTCGACATGACGGGATCGCATCAGGTGACGCTCGCCGACGGCAGCGTGCACACCGTTCGCCCCGTATGGTCGTACCTGGTTGAATCGGTGAAGGATTGCACGACCGAATGGTGCTCGAAGATCACCAAGCTCGATCCGCAGCTCATCGAGGATGCCTGCCTTGCCTGGGCCACGCGCCCGGCCGGGCAGAAGTACGGCAACGGCGGCATCCACCTGAACCTGTCGCCGGATCAGGAGGGGAACTGCACGCAGACGGTGCGCGCGGTGCTCAATCTCAGCTACACCACCGGCAACTTCGACGGGCCGGCCGGCAACCGCGGCCTTTCGCGCACGCCGGTTGACGAGCAATCGACCGCCGCGCCGGGCACCAACATGCCCCAAGCCGTCAAGCATGTGCTCTCCGGCCTTGGATCGCTGCCGCCCATGTACGCGGGAACGGTGCCCAACTACGAGATCACGAACCTGCCGGACCAATACGATGTCTACAAGAACATGGTGGGCGCGGACAAATACCCCATCACCGCGCTGTACAACGAGTGGTGCGATGTCACCAGCATGTACGAAGCCATTCTGACGGGGGATCCCTACCCCATTCGCGCGGGCATCAACGAGGCCGGCAGCTTCATGAACGAGGGCAACGCGAACCTTGCCTGGGACGCGCTGCAGTCGCTCGACATGTGGGTCGACCTCAACATGTTCCATCATCCCTCGACGGAGATGGCGGATATCTGCCTGCCCGTCGCGCATTGGCTGGAGATCAACAACATCCGCGTTTCGCAAGGCGCCTCCGGCGGCATCGGGATGACCTGCCGCGCCGTCGACCCTCCCGCCGACGTCAAGTTCGACTACGACGTGAACCGCCTGATCTTCGAAGCGTTCGAGAAGCAGGGCAACCCCAACGGCACCTGGACGAACATCAAGGGCGACGCGCCGGGCGCCTACGACTCCGACGAGCGCATGGAGGACTGGTTCCGCGCGCATAACGAGATCGACGGCTTCGGCGACAAGTACCCCGGCTGCAAGTGGCAGCACATGCAGGACTACGTCGACGACTTCCAGGAGCACGGCTGGTTCAACGCCAAGGTGCTCGAGCCGAACCGCTGGGGAACCTACCGTCGTTTCGAAACCGGCTGGATGCGCATGGGCAAGGACGCCTGCACCGCCAGCCCCTGGTCGAAGAACGAGGACGGCACGCCGACCGACAAGAATTTCGGCTGCCCCACCCCCTCGGGCCTGGTGGAGATCTGGTCCATCATGTTCGAAACGTACTGCCTGGACAAGGCGAACGAGTTCGAGCCCGGCAAGTTCGACGTCATGAAGGAAATCATGCCGAACTACGAGCCGTGCGTATCGGCGCCGACCGGCGAGTGGGATTCCGAAGACATCAAGGAAGAGTACCCGCTGATCCTGACGACCGGCAGGCGCATCCCGGTGTACTTCCACTCCGAGCACCGGCAGCTGCCATGGTGCCGCGAGCTGTGGCCCGTGCCGCGTCTGGAGCTGAACCCCGCGGACGCCGAGAAGCTCGGCCTCAAGCAGGGCGACTGGGCGTGGATCGAAGTCAAAGCGCACTCCGAGCTGGGTAAACAATACTGCACGAAGATTCGCGAATGCGTCGATCTGTACGAAGGCATAGCTCCTGGATGGGCCAACGCCGAGCACGGCTGGTGGTTCCCCGAGCTTGCGGCCCCGACGCACGGCTTCAAGCTTTCGAATGCCGAATGCCTATGGGACCCCGAAGCCGCCGACAAGTTCATCAGCTCGACCCACATGCGCGGCGTGCGCTGCAAGATATACAAGGCGACGCCGGAAAACTGCCCGGACGGCAAGGTCATCCCCTGCGCCACCGAGGACGGCACCCAGATCATCGCCGATTCCTCGGACGCGCGCCTAAAGGAATGGCTGCCCGATTACGAGATCCGGAAGGAGGCGTAAACCATGACGCAGTTCGCGATTTTAACCGACCTGAACCGTTGCGTCGGATGCATGGCCTGCATGGTTTCGTGCAAGGTGATCAACGGCGTTCCGGTCGGCTCGTACTGGAACAAGATGCTGCGCATCGGCCCGTACAAGCGCAAGGATTACCAGCACACCAACGACGTGGACATGTACTACCTGCCCGTTCAATGCCAGCATTGCGAGAAGCCGAAGTGCGTCGAGGTATGCCCCACCGGCGCAAGCCATAAGATGGACGACGGCACGGTGCAGATCGACAAGGCGAAATGCATCGGGTGCCAATTCTGCGCCATGGCCTGCCCCTACAACGTTCGCTACCTCAACGAGGAGGAGCGCGTGGTCGAGAAATGCACCCTGTGCGAGCAGCTGACGAGCCAGGGCGGCCTGCCGCAGTGCGTCGCCCAATGCGGAGGGCGGGCGCGCTTCTTCGGCGACCTTGATGCGGGAATCGACAGCTTCGAGGCACCGCGCAACGCCTACAAGGCCGATCGCGAGAACAACGATTTCGGCTACAACCAGCTGTTCACGGGCAATCGCATCACCTTCGGGGAGCTTGGCCAGCCCTACGACAAGGCATCGGAAGTGCATCATCTGCCCAACGCCGGCAACGAGCCGAGCTTCGTGTTCGTGCTGCGCGATCGCGAATGGAAGGGGGACGAATAATGGAACTCCAATGGCCTTTGATACTGTTCACCACGTTCGTCGCGTGGAGCGCGGGCACCTTCGCCACCCAAGCATACCTGGGATTTAAGGGCATCGGCGGGAAAGCGCAGGCGCCCTGCTGGATCGCATCGGCGGCACTGCTGGTCATAGGCGGGATCGCGGTGTTCTTCCACCTTGAGCATTGGGAGCGCATCTTCAACGGATTCGGGCATATCACGTCCGGGATCACGCAAGAGCTGATCGCCATCATCGTGCTTGCCATCATCGCCATCGTTTACCTGGCGATGCTGCGCAAAAACGACAACGCGGTGCCGGCGTGGATCGCATGGGCGGCCATCATCATGAGCGCGGTGCTGGTGGTGGTCATGGGACACTCCTACATGATGGAAGCGAGGCCCGCCTGGTGCAATATCCTATGGGTGGCGTCGCTGCTCGGAGCATCCTGCATCCTGGGCCCGGCGACGGTTGCCGTGATCTGCCACGTCGTCGGCGAAGATGCCTCGGCGCTTGCCGGCGCCGTCCTGGCAGGGTCCGTCATAAACGCCGTCGCCTCCATCGCCGCCGCGGCCACTATCAACATGGCGCACGTGAGCAACGTGGGGCTCTACTACGACCTGACCCATCCGATGAAGGACATAACCGCGACGGGGATGAACATTTTCGGACCGGAAAGCTTGGCGCCGACCATCGCCATGATCGTCATCGGCTGCGCTGCACCCATCGTGTGCGCGTGCCTGGGCAAGAAGAGCGCCAACTGGAAGGTTTACGGTAGCGCGGCCGCCGGCTGCGCGGTGATCGGCGCGATCTGCTTGCGCGTGGTGTTCTACCTGGGAGGTGGATCGATCTTCGGGATTTTCTAGCGGCGTTACGCTGATGGGGCGGCCGGGCGGCCCCATCAGCGCCGGCGCCCAGCCACCCAGCCGGCTAGCCGCAGGTGGGCGATCCGGCTAGGTGGGCGAGGCCCCTCCGATTGCGTGATTCGAATCCCCTTACCCCTTGCAAACGAATCGCGCACTTGGAGGGGCCTTGTCACGTGATGGGGGGCGGCCCGCTCGCGCCTACTCGCTCAGCTTCTTGGCTAGCAGCTGGTTGATCACTTTCGGGTTGCCCTGGCCGCGCATCTGCTTCATGCACTGGCCGACGAAGAACCCGATCAGCTTCTGGTTGCCCTCCTTGTAGCGGGCGACCTCGTCCGGATGCGCCGCAACCACCTCGGCCACCACGGCCTCGATGGCGCCGGTGTCGGACACCTGCTTCATCCCGCGCTCCTCGACGATGGCCGCGGGATCCTTGTCCTCGTCCATGACGGCCGCGAACACTTCCTTGGCCTGCTTGGACGAGATGGTGTCGTCGGCGAGCATGCGCACCAGCTCGACCGCACGCGCCGGCGTGAGCGGGCTTGCACCCAGATCGGCGCCCTCGTTGGCGTTCAGCCAGGCCGAAACGTCGTTGATCACCAGGTTCGCCACGGGTTTTGCCAACTTCGCCGCCGCGTCGCCGGCAGCCTCCATGCAACCCTCGAAGAACGAAGCCGTCACGCGATGATCGACCAGATGGCGCGCGTCATAGGCCGAAAGCCCGAAGTCGGCTGCGTAGCGAGCGGCCTTCTGGTCGGGCAGTTCGGGCAGCTTCGCGCGCACGCCCTCGATGAACTCGTCGGACAGGTCGTAAGGCGCCAGGTCGGGCTCGGGGAACAGACGGTAGTCGTCGGCCGTTTCCTTCACGCGCATGACGATGGTGTGCTTCATCGTCGGGTCCCAATGGCGCGTTTCCTGGTAAATCTGCCCGCCTTCCTCAAGCACCTCGGCCTGACGGCAGATCTCGTAAGCCAGGCCGTCGTGCAGGTTCTTGAAGGAGTTCATGTTCTTCAGCTCGGTCTTCACGCCCAGCTTCGTGTCGCCGCGGCGGCGCAGGCTCACGTTGCCGTCGCAACGCATGGAGCCCTCCTCCATCGAGCAGTCGGAAATGCCGATGGCCAGGTAAATCTGGCGCAGCTTCTGCATGAACAGACGCGCCTCCTCGGGCGTGCGCAGATCGGGCTCGGTCACCAGCTCGATGAGCGGCGTGCCGGCGCGGTTGTAATCCACCAGCGAATGCGTGGCGCCGGCGATGCGGCCCTCGTCGCCGCCGACGTGGATCATCTTGCCGGCGTCCTCCTCCATATGGATGCGCGTGATGCCCACGTGCGCGGTGTAGCCGGTGTCGGTGACGGTGACGTTGCCCTCCTCGTCGCCGGGCTTAAGTCCGGCGATGTCGCCGCGCTCCTTGGCGGCCGGGCCGTCGACGTCCAGATCCAAGTGCCCGCGCATGCAGAATGCGATGGGGCCCTGGGTGGTCTGGAAGTTCTTCGCCATGTCGGGGTACATGTAGTTCTTGCGGTAGAACATCGAGTGCTTCTCGATGTCGCAGTTCGTGGCCAGGCCCGCCAGCACGATGGACTCGATGGCGGCCTTGTTCGGCACGGGCAAGGCACCCGGCAGGCCTAAGCACACCGGGCAGGTGTGCGTGTTCGGGTCGGCGCCGAACTCCAGCTTGCAACCGCAGAACATCTTGGTGTTCAGCGTGGTCAGCTCGGCATGGATTTCCAGGCCGATGACCGCTTCCCAATCCTTCAAAACTTCGTCGAGCTTGCGCATTATTCGCCCGCCTTTCCGTCTGCGAAGGCCGGTGCCACGGGAGCCTGCCCATACGCGGCCTCGAGCGCCACAGCGGCGCGGAACATGTTGCCGTCCTTGAACTGCGGCGCGATCAGCTGCACGCCCACGGGCATGCCGGAGGTCTCGCCCACGCCGCACGGCACGCTCATGCCGCCGTTGCCGGCGATGTTGATGGAAATGGTGAACACGTCGGAAAGGTACATGGTGGCCGGGTCGGCGATCTCGCCGAACTTGAACGCCGTCGCCGGGGCGACCGGCGCCAGGATGACGTCGCACTTCTCGTAGGCCTGCGCATAGTCGCGCGTGATGAGCGTGCGCACCTGCTGCGCCGGATAGTAGTACTGCTCGTAGACGCCGGCGGAAAGCAGATAGCTGCCCAGCATGATGCGGCGCTTGGCCTCCTCGCCGAAGCCGTGGGCGCGGCTGGCCTCGTACTGGCCGCCCAAATCCTTGTGGCCCTCTTCGCAGTAGCCGTAGCGCACGGAATCGAAGCGCGCCAGGTTGGAGAACGCCTCGCACGGGCCGAGCACGTAGTACGCGCTGATGGCCGCGTCGATATGCGGAAGGTCCACCTCGACGATGGTGGCGCCGGCGGCCTCGAGTTTCGCGGCGGCTTCCTTCACGCGCGCGGCGACCTCACCGGAGAGGCCCTCGGCGTCCATGAAGCTGCGCACCACGCCGACGCGCATGCCGGCCACGTCCTGCTCGCACGCGGCGGAAAAGCCCGCCGGCACGTCCTGCGAGGTGCAGTCGAGCACGTCGCGCCCGGCGAGCACGTCCATGGCAGCGGCGGCGTCGCGCACGCTGCGCGCGAACGGCCCCACCTGGTCAAGCGAGCTGCCGAAGGCCACCACGCCGTAGCGGCTGACGGTTCCGTACGTCGGCTTGACGCCCACGACGCCGCAGAAGCTTGCGGGCTGGCGGATGGATCCGCCGGTGTCGGAACCCAGCGTCACGCACGCCATGCCGGCGGCCACCGCCGCGGCCGACCCGCCCGAGCTGCCGCCCGGGACGCAGCCGAGATTCCACGGGTTGCGCGTCGGGCCGAACGCCGAGGACTCGGTGGTCGAGCCGAACGCGAATTCGTCCATGTTCAGCTTGCCGAGCGGCAACGCACCGGCGTCCAGCACGCGCTGCACGCAGGTGGCCGTATAGGGCGAGACGTAGTTTTCCAGCATGTGCGACGCGCACGTGGTGTGCGTGCCTGTCTGGTTCATATTGTCCTTGAAGGCGACGGGCACGCCCGCGAGCGGACCCATCTCGGAAAACGTGCCGGCGGCGACAGCCTCATCGACGCGTGCGGCGGCCGCCAGCGCGGCGTCGGCGGTCTGCTCCAAAAACGCATGCACCTGCCCGTCGACGGCGGCGATACGCTCAAGCGAGGCCTTGGCGACCTCGGTAGCGCTAAATTGCCTGGAGGCGATCCCCTCGCGGATCTGCGCGATGCCCATATCGGAAATGGCGGTCATTTACGCGTCACCCCCCTCGCCCAAGATGGCCGGGATAAGGAAGCTGCCGTCCTGCTGCTTCGGCGCGTTGCCCAGCGCGACTTCCTGCGAAAACGAGGTGCCCTCGACGTCTTCGCGCATGACGTTCGACAAGCTCCCGATGGGATGGAACGTCGGCTCGACGCCCTCCAAATCAAGCTGCTTGATGGGCTGCAGCGTTTCGATGATGTTGTTCAGATCGACCGTCATCTCCGAAAGCTCCTCGTCGGTGAGGCCGATGCGCGCGTACTCCGCAATGCCGCGGACCTCGCGCTCGGTCAAATATTGGGTCATGGCCTTCCTTCTTTGCAAGATCGCAGGTGGCAGCATAGATTCCACGCCGCACCCGCTAAGGCTTCAATACAATGGCTCATCATAGCAAACACCCGTGTCGGCGAACGCAAGATGCCGCCGATTCACGCAGACAACCGAACAGGCTGCAAACAAGCGAAGGCCCCACTTTCGCAGGGCCTTCGCTCATGACGGATTCACTATCGGCCGCGTTGCGAAACGGCGGCGACGTGCAAGTTAGAACCAGGTTTTCTGCCCTAATTCATAGGTGCGATAGAACTCGTCGTCGGTTTTCGTCAGGTAGATGATGCCCTCGACAAGGCCGATGATGCCCATCACGCCGGCCGCGATCCCCAGCGTGAAGATGCTGCCGATAACGGAAACGAGAATCATGATCAGGCCCTCTTTGCTATAGCCGAGGTAGAACTTGTGGATGCCCAGGCTTCCGAGCAGAATGCCCAGGATACCTGCGGCCACTTTGCTTTTCTGCGCCCCGGCAGGAGCAGCCGCAACCGGCTGCGCAGGCTGGGCGGGCGCCGCAGCATAACCAGGCTGGGCAGGCTGGCCCGCGGTCGCGTAACCCGACTGGGCGGGAGGCTGCTGATAGGAGACGTTCCCCGGCTGGACGGGTTGGCCGGGCTGCACGGGTTGACCCGGCTGCACGGGCTGGGCGGGCTGCACGGGCTGACCCGGCTGCACGGGCTGGGCGGGTGCCGCAGCGTAACCCGGCTGGACGGGCTGGCCTGCGGCAGGAGCCGGAACGGTTTGCTGGGCGACGGAGGCGCCGCAGCTCGAGCAGAACGAGGAACCATCGGCGATCAAGGCGCCGCACGAGGGGCAATTCATGGAGGAATCCTTTCCGTAGATGACCGAGGTTGATCAACAACACGCCACCATTAAACCAGCAGGGCGAAATCCCTGTCAACAGAGAGGCGCTGA
>CAVDXU010000026.1:0-31016 GCA_963613135.1 bacterium | reverse complement strand
ATGCGCGAAAAGGAGAGCAACATCTCCATGCGTATCGAGGAAACCGAAGACAAGTCGGGCGTCAAAGTGGCAGGCCGCGGCGTCCTGCATCTGTCGGTGCTGATGGAGTCCATGCGCCGCGAGGGCTTCGAGTTCCAGGTCGGCCGTCCTCAGGTCGTTTACAAGACCGACGAGGCTGGCAACAAACTCGAGCCGATCGAGGAGGCCACGATCGATGTCCCCAATGATTACTCGGGCAAGGCTATCGAGGTTATGGGTACCGCAGGCGGCATCATGGAGGACATGGCATCCGACGAATCCATGACCCATCTGGTGTTCGCCATCCCCTCGCGTGGCACCATGGGCTTGAAAACCCGTATCCTCAACGCCACGCACGGCGAGGCGATCCTGTTCCATCACTTCCGCGAATATGGTCCTTATTCCGGCGAGATGGAAGGACGGAAGAACGGCGGCATGATCGCCATGGCGACCGATAAGGCCGTCGCTTACGCCCTGGATACGCTTCAACAGCGCGGCCGCTTGTTCGTGAAACCCGGCGACGACTGCTACGAGGGCATGATCGTCGGCGAATCCGCCAAGGAAGGAGACATGGTCGTCAACGTTTCCAAGACCAAAAACCTTGGCAACCAACGTTCCTCGACGGCTGACAAGGCGATTCAGCTGACGCCGCCCATCACCTTCACGCTTGAAGAAGCTCTCGAATACATCGAGGATGATGAACTGGTTGAGATCACGCCCGAATCGATCCGCCTGCGCAAGCGCATCCTTTCGACCATCGAGCGTAAAAAGGCCAATAAGAAGTAGGATTCTTGAAAATCAGGCGATGACGAATTCGCGAGATTATTCAAGGGGTCTGACTCAGACACGACGGGTGACGGCATGCAATGTCGTCACCCGTTATTTTTCTCTGCGGTCGTAATCCAATGGGTGTATTTCGCTTCCCCTACTGTGAAGCGACGATGGGTATATTGTGCTCGGAAGGGTACCAAAGAGCAACTGTGGGAAAATGCGACTGTTGCACTATTCCACTTCGACCTGCAGGAATGCCGCAGGTGATTCTGAGGAAGGTTTATATGAAGGTTTCCCATCTTGTCAAGACGCTGTGCGCGGTCAGTCTTTCAGCTGCGTGCGTTCTTGGCGTCGCAGGTTGCTCGGGCAACGGGTCGAGCAATTCCAACGATGCCGTCGCGGCGACGATCAACGGTGTCAACATTTACGAGAGCACCATCACCGACTACATTGAGTCCATCCGTAGCCAGTCTGGCATGACTGATGAGGATTCCTGGGGTCAATATCTTTCTCAGATGGGAACCACTCCCTCCGAGCTGCGCGAGAAGATCATCGACAATTACGTCACGCGCGAGCTGATTAAGGAGGGTGCTGACGAGAAGGGCATCACCGTCGACAGCTCCGAGATCGATTCCTATGTTGACAAGATGAAGGCCAACTACGATAACGACGACGAGAAGTGGAAATCCGCTCTTGAGCAGGCCGGCATGACCGAGGATGACTATCGTGCCGAGCTTGAGCTGCAGATTAAGGCGAAGGATCTGTACGCGACGTTCACGACCGATAGCGATCCGAGCAACGACGACATGCTTTCGTATGCCAAGATGTACGCCACCGCTTATGACGGGGCGAAGCGTTCCTCCCACATCCTGTTCAACGCCGATGACGAGGCGACTGCCCAGGATGTTCTGAACAAGATCAACTCCGGCGAGCTTGATTTCGCAGAAGCTGCAAAGCAGTACTCCCAGGACACGTCCTCCGCTGAAAACGGCGGCGATGTGGGTTGGGACAAGACCAGCTCTTTCGTGACCGAGTACACTAATGCGCTCAATGAGCTTTCCAAAGATCAGGTGAGCGGTCTTGTGACCAGCACCTATGGTATTCATATCATCAAATGCACCGACGTTTTCAACGCTCCTAAGGAAACGGGCGAGGACGGCAGCGAAACCGTGAACGTCACGAGCGTCGACCAGATCCCCTCCGAGTGGGTTGAGACCATCAAGCAATCCTTGCAGACTCAGGATCAGCAGACCGCTTATCAGAACTGGTTGAGCGAGAAGAAGGAGAACTCCGACCTGACCATCAACGACATGCCCCAGGGCCTGTCCTACGATGTTGACATGTCGAAATATGAGGATGACAGCTCTTCGACCTCGACCTCTTCGACTGACAGCTCCTCGACCTCGACCTCGACTTCCACATCGGACAGCTCTTCGAGCTCCGAATCCTCGTCTTCGAGCGAATCGACTTCTTCTTCCAACTAGTTCACCGAGCGCAGAGAAGCTTGAGAGGGGAATCCTGGCTGCAGGGTTCCCCTCTTTTTGGAGAAAGGCAAGTGATGGATCGTATGAGTATGCCTCAGGCACCGTTGATCGAGCTGAAGCAGGCCGAAGTTGTGCGCGCGGGCAAGATGATTCTGCATGTCGATGGTTTCAGCCTGCCGCAAGGGGAGCATGTTGCGATCCTTGGGCCGAATGGGGCGGGAAAATCGACGTTCGTAAAGCTGATCACGCGTGAAGTGATGCCGCTTTACAAAGAGGAGCCCCCGGTTCGCTTCATGGGAAATCCGCGGGCATTGTTGACGGATGTCCGGAAGAAGCTAGGTATCGTGTCCTCGACGATGCAAGCGCAGGTTAACGTTCACCTGCCGGCGGTTGATATCGTCGAGGGCGGTCTGTTCGGCACATTGGGTTTGCCACGGCACGTGCAACCGACTGATCTCACGCACGAGAAAGCCCTACGGGCAATGGACATGCTGGGGGTTGTCGACTTGGCCGATCGGGATATCATGACGATGTCGACCGGTCAGGCACGCCGTGTCCTCATCGCGAGAGCTTTGGTGCATGAGCCTGACACGCTGCTTTTGGACGAGCCCTGCACGGGACTTGATCCCGAAGGGACGTATTATGTGCGATCGGCTATGCGCAAGCTGGCGAAGGCGGGTAAGGGGATCGTTTTAATCACGCATTATCCCGAGGATATAATCCCTGAGATTCAGAGGGTTCTGCTGATCAAGGGCGGCTCCGTGTATGCTGACGGGGCAAAAGAGGAATTGCTTACCAACGATGTTATGAGCGAGCTTTTCGGTGTCCCCCTGAAAGTTGCGCGAAATGGCGAAAACAATGAATATTTTTCTCTTGTGAGTGACTATTAAATGAGGTAAAATATCAACTCGCTGCGCAGCACTTGCATAATTGCAGGAATGCCTAACGTAGCAATCGAGCAAGCGGAGAGATGACCGAGCTGGCCGAAGGTGCACGATTGGAAATCGTGTATACGCCACAAGCGTATCTGGGGTTCGAATCCCCATCTCTCCGCCAGAATACTTCAACGGCAGCCGATTTTGGCTGCCGTATGCTATACGATCAACTTTTGCGTTGATCGCACCCTATGCGGAGGGGTGGCAGAGTGGTTGAATGCGGCGGTCTCGAAAACCGTTTCACCCGTATCCCGGGTGACGAGGGTTCGAATCCCTCCTCCTCCGCCAGCTTTATCGATAACGCCCGGACGCCCGGGCGTTTTTCTTTGCCTGAGGCCTGGCGGGGGATTCGAACCGATGAGGTGGAAACCCGTTGAGAAAACGTGCCAGTGGCACGTTTTCAGGGTTTCGCCCGACTGAGCTTGCGAAGGAGGGGTCGAGCGTCGCGAAGCGGCGCGGGAATCCCTCCTCCTCCGCCAGCTTTATCGATAACGCCCGGACGCCCGGGCGTTTTTTTGCCTGGGGCCTTGGCGGGAGTCGGGCGAGCGCTTGGAATCAATCCCTCCCATCTTATCCATGAATAAACGAGGATAGATATATAACCTCGGAAAATATTAATTCGTAAAGTCATTGTGAATTAAGCAAATGAAGTGAAGTGCAAGTCTTTACGCTCATATACTGAAGACACCTCCAAAGAGAAAGGACTTCATCATGAACGATGCGGCAAGAACCCTTTCGCAATTCAAGAAAGCGAATAAGCTGGTGCGTCTTGCTTTTCGCAAGAACGGTCCGAAAAGCTACCGACGGGGTCAAGGTGCGCTTCTGCGCGTGCTTCTTGAAAACGACGGACAAACGCAGCGTGACCTCACGAAAAAGCTTGGGATGAACCGAAGCAGCCTCAAGGACATCGTCAAGAAAGCCGAACGCAACGGCTATGTGTCCATTGTGGATACGGGCAAGCCTCGTTCCTATGCGGTGAAGCTGACCGATATGGGCAACGAGCTTGCGAAAAAGCGTTCTGTGGCAAACGATGCCACTGCTGAAGACATCCTCAGCTGCCTCACGGAAGAGGAAGTTCGCCAGCTGGACGCGATTTCTGAGAAGCTCATCGTCGCGATGAAGGAAAAGGGGATCTGCGGAAAGAAAAAGGGCTATAAGGTTCGCCCCAAGAAGCATCACCGCCGATAATCTGAGATGAGTTGAAGAATCGGGCGAATCGCAGAACCTCGTCGTAGGAAACATGAAGCCACGTTACACTGTTTGCATCATATGCAAGGGTGGGCGTGGCTTTCCCTTTACTCCCGAGAAAGGATGCAGCGATGGCTGATCGCGTTGTCGAGAATTCGTCCGATGAAATCCCTGAGATCCCCGAGGTTCTTGAGAAGGTTCTTCTGTTCTCGTTGAACGAAGCGAAAGAGAAACTGTCGCAAAGCCAGGAAGTGGTTCCGTTCACGTGCCTCGTCGTCAAAGACAACCTGTTCATCGAGAATCACCCGGCGTCAACCGTCGAAGCATGCTTCAACGCTGCACGTCACACCGTCGAACATGCACAGGGGGCTCAGGCGTATTCTTTGTGCTATGACGGGTATGTCGAGATCGACGAGGGTTCCAAGGATGCCATCATCGCGGAAGGGGGAGTTCCGTCCGCCGATAACGGTTTCGCCATCGGGTACCTCTATGAGATGGGCGAGGATGGAAAGCCGACGTTCGAAGATGAGCCGGCTTACATCGGGCCGTCGCCGAACTTCATGATCGCCCTGCGTCCCGCTGGCGAATATGCCGACACTGAGATTGATGAGAAGTATATCGAGGCCGATACCGTCGACGAATAACAAAATGGGTTGTGCTTCGTAACGATACGATGCCTGGTTGCCCCTGTACCGTCTTTTCATTGCGGTGCAGGGGCTTTTTCGTGTGCAAGTTTATCGCCAGCGGGGTGCAAGGGTTGATCTGCGAAACGCAATTCATGTGCAAGATAGGCGGGATAGGATGGGAAGCGCGGTTGAGGCGCATGGTCTCGGAGCAGGAGCTATGCGCCGCTCGCTTACTGATTGTTTGTGTCGAATCGGTGAGAAGATGCGTAGTTGAGAAAAATGACGACGGCAAGGGTGAAAAGGCTGCTAATATATCAGGGCTAATTCCTGCCCCGGTGTGTGCCTTCACCAGCCCGGGGCCGTTAAGTCCAAAGGAGGTGAGCTGATGAAGGCTTACGAACTGCTGTTTTTCGTTGCTCCGTCTACTGACGAAGAGTCCCGCACCAACGCTATGAATCGCATCCAGACCACCATCACGAACGGTCAGGGCACGATCGACAACGTCGATGAGTGGGGCAAGCGTAAACTCGCTTACGAGATCAATGGTCTGACCGACGGTGTTTACACTCTCGTCGACTTCCATGCCGATCCCGCTGAGGTTGCAGAACTCGATCGCGTGCTGCGCATCTCCGATGTCGTTGTTCGCCACATGATCGTGAAGCGTACCGACCGCGAATAAGGATACGATTTGAGGGCATGAGCCCTCGGCATGAGAAGAGGTAGAAAACATGAGCATCAATCGAGTCATGATCAGCGGCAATCTCACGCGTGATTCCGAAAGCCGTCAGACCCAAAGCGGCATGAACATCCTGAGCTTCGGCGTTGCGGTCAACGATCGTCGCAAGAACCCGGCATCTGGCGAATGGGAGGATTACCCGAACTTCGTCGATTGCACCATGTTCGGCACGCGCGGCGAGAAGTTGCAATCCTACCTTACCAAAGGGACGAAGGTTTCCATCGAGGGCAAGCTTCGTTACAGCTCTTGGGAATCCAAGGACGGCTCGCGTCGGAGCAAGCTTGAAGTGATTGTTGACGAAATTGAGTTCATGTCGAGCCGCAACGGCGCGAACCAGGGTTACAACAATGGAATGTCTGCGGGCTATGCACCTGCAGCGGCTCCGGCCCCGGTTGCACCTGTTGTGGATGCCTCGGCTTCGGTCTACGACGAAGACATCCCGTTTTAAGCGAAAGAGGTTTACCAAATGTCCGATTATGCGAAGCAGCCTCGTCGCAAGTACTGCCAGTTCTGCAAAGAGAACGCGGAGTACATCGACTACAAAGACACTCAGATGCTGCGCAAATATGTTACCGACCGCGGGAAAATCAAGCCCCGCCGCGTGACGGGTGCCTGCACCCAGCACCAGCGCGATATCGCGAACGCCGTGAAGCGTGCTCGCGAGATGGCCTTGATGCCCTACGCGGTTCCTGCTATCAGCGGCCGCGGCGACCGCCGCAATCGCTAGGCGCAAGGAGGAACCATGAAAGTCATCCTGCTCCAAGAGCTTAAGGGCAAGGGCGGTGAAGGCGACGTCGTCGACGTTGCCCCCGGCTTCGCCAACAACTACCTGATGCCCCAGGGCATCGCCATCCTGGCTACGAAGGGCAACCTGAAGCAGCTCGAGATGCGCAAGAACAATATCGCCAAGCGCGAGGCCGCTCGCCTCGAGAGCGCGAACAAGACGCAGGCCGCGCTCGACGGCGCGACCGTGAAGGTCGATGCGAAGGTCGGCGAAGAGGGCCAGCTGTTCGGCTCCGTCACCGCCACGCAGGTCGCCGAGGCCATCAAGGAGAGCCTGGGCGTCGAGATCGATCGTCGTCGCGTCGAGCTGGGCAAGGCCATCAAGACCGCCGGCGAGCACGAGGTCGTTATCTCGATCTATCGTGAGATCAAGGCTACGGTCAAGCTTCTCGTCGGTGTCGATGAGGTTGCTGCCGAAGAGGCTGAGGAAGAGGCTGCTGAGGCCGCTGCCGAGGCTGAGGTCGCCGAAGAGGCCGTTGAGGCCGAAGAGGCTGCCGAATAGTTTGCCACAACAAAGCAAACGGCATCGTATCCCCCGCATCGTTGAACGGTGCGGGGGATTTTCTCTTTAATGCGGGTATCAATCGAGCGCTGGCATCAAGTGCGTGCGGTATCATGTTCGCCATGATGAAAGGATATCCCCATGCCCGCAAACATTCCCTATAATCCGGATTTCGCTCCCGAGACAGCGCAGCCTGCTCACCAAATCGAACCTCAGAATATCGAGGCGGAAAAATCGGTTCTGGCGGCCTGCTTGCTTAACCAGGATGCGATCGAGGAAGTTGCGGCTCGGTTGGTTCCCGAGAACTTTTACCGTGCGTCCCATCAAAGGATCTTCCAGTCGATGGTGGACCTGTACGTCCGTCACATCCCTATCGACCATATATCGGTTGCCGACAACCTGAAGGCTGCGGGGCAATTAGAAGCGGTCGGCGGCAGGGCGTATCTGGTCGAACTTGCAGACAATACATTCGCCCTGACCAATTGGCAGAATCACGTTGAGATAGTCAAGCGAACGTCCATATTGCGCGATCTTATCCGCGCATCGGGCGAGATCAAGGCGCTTGCCTATGATGCCCCCGACGATCTGGGGGTTGTCGTCGAGGAAGCCGAAAAAACGCTGTTCAAGGTGACGGAGAAGCGCGTTTCCTCGGCCTTCACGAAGATAGATACCCTGTTGGTCGACGCATTCACCGAACTGCAGGAGATGGCATCGCTCGAAAACAAGATTTCGGGCGTTGCGTCCGGCTTCAAGGATGTCGATAACCTCTTCCATGGGTTCCGCGGCGGCGACCTGGTGATTTTGGCTGCTCGCCCTGGTGTCGGAAAGACGGCTTTCGCGCTGAATCTGGCGACGAGCGCGGCAAAACTGGGCGCATCGGTTGCGTTCCTCTCGCTTGAAATGAGCGCCTCTCAGCTGGTTCAGCGTGTTCTTGCCTCCGAAGCCCGCGTGAGCTTGTCCCGCCTGCGCGCCGGTCAGGTTCAAGATGCTGATTGGACCGCCATCATCGATGCTTCAAGCGCCCTGTCCAAGCTGAACATCCAGTTTGACGACACCCCGGCTCTTTCCATCCTGGAATTGCGCGCCAAGGCCCGTCGCGAGCTGAGGGATGCAAAGAAGGGACTGATCATCGTAGACTACCTGCAGCTTATGCAGCCCCCTACCGCCAGGCGTGACGGCAATCGCGCCGTCGAGGTTGCGGAAATATCGCGAGGCCTTAAGGTTCTCGCAAAGGAAATGGACATGCCGGTCATCGCGCTCTCGCAGCTTTCCCGTGCGGTGGAAATGCGCGGCAAGAAACGTCCAATGCTTTCCGACCTGCGCGAATCGGGCGCTATCGAGCAGGACGCCGACATAGTCATGTTCATCGACCGAAGCATGGATGAGATGGAGGCCGAAAGCGATGACCGGCCGGATATGGGCACGGCCGAGCTGATCGTCGCGAAGCACCGCAACGGCCCGACGCGCGATATCACGCTTGCCTTCAACGCCGAGTACACGCGCTTCATGGATTTCATCGACGATTCGCGCGTGCCCGACTATATTTAGGCGAACCCAACGGGACGGGGGCGTTACACTCGGATCATGACGAAAAGCCTGACAATCCTTCATGCCGCCGATCTTCATCTCGGCGCGCCGTTTCGCGGTCTTGGGCAGGTCTCGAAAACATGGGCTGCGCGTCTCACGCGTGCGATAACCGAGTCATACGACCGGGTGATCGACACCGCCATCGAGCGTCAGGTTGACTTTATGGTGATCGCCGGCGATATCTTTGATGCGACGAGGGCGTCATACGGCGATTACCTGCGCTTTTTCGAGGGAATGCGAAGGCTTCAGAAAGCTGATATCCCCGTTTACCTGGTGACGGGAAACCATGATCCGTACACGTCGTGGAAGCAGGGCTTGCTGCTTTTGCCCGAAAACGTGCACATGCTTCCCGCTGATCGGCCGGGGTTCGAGCTGTTCTGCCGCGATGGCGAACCGCTGTGCATTGTGGGCGGTCGCGGATACTACAACCAGACATGGCCCGCCGACGAATGCATTGCCGCCGGCATCACGCGTCAAGCGGGCGAGGAAGCGCTCTCGGTGGCTTTTCCCGAAGCGTCAAGAGCCCCTTTCGCCATCGGCATTTTGCATACGGGATTGAATCTTGACCCGGTGAAGGCTCCGGTAAAACCTTCAGTCATGATGAAAGCCCAGATGGATTACTGGGCCTGCGGGCACATTCATCAGCATTACGTATATCCAAGCGAGGAAAATCCGCGCATCGCGTTTTCGGGCTGCATCCAAGGACGCGATATCAAGGAGACCGGCCCCCGCGGCGTTTACGAGGTCACTCTTTCCGAAGGCAAGCCCCCTTGCGTCGAATTCGTCCCCACCGCAAGCGTCGTATGGCAGAAAATGAAGGTCGACGTTTCGGATTACTCGACGCTACCGGCCGTGTCCGACCTGATCATGCGGGAGTTGTTCCGCGTCAACGGCAAGGCGCATTGCGAGGAGATGGTTTCACGCATCACGCTGAAGGGCGATACCGCCCTGCATTCGGTGCTGGCACGCCCCGATGTTTGCGAGGATCTTCGCAAACACATCAACGATTCCTACTCGGCGTTTTTCTGCGACACGATCATCGACGCCACGCGTGCCCCGCGTGATAAGGCGGCTTTGCGCGAGGAGGGCCTGTTTCCGGCCGTTTTGATGAAAGTCGCCGCAGATCAGAGGTCTGATTCCGATTCACAGGTGGCATTTCTCCAGGATGAGTTCCTGGCGCGGGGGCTGCAGCTTCCAGGGTCGTGCGCCCGAAAGGTGGATAAATTGGCGGATCGCGCCGAGGATCTGGTGCTCGACTTGCTTTCGCGGGGTGAGCAGTGATGGCGCGCAAATACCTTGAGCAGGCGAAGATAAAGGCGTTCGGTGCCTATGCGAACCGCGCCGTGGGGCCTTTTAGCCCTGGCATGAACGTGGTTTTCGGTGAAAACGAAGCTGGAAAGACAACGCTGTCCCAGTTCATCGGCGGAGTTTTGTTCGGTTGGGAAGACGCGCGCGGCAGACGCAATACGTACAAGCCCGAAAATGCCGAACGAAGCGGTTCGCTCGTGTTCGTGAATGAGCAAGCCGGCGATGTGTCCGAGGTCGAGCGCGTCCGCAACGCCGACGGCATCAAAGGCGACGTTTCCGTTGTCTCGGATATCGACCGCGAGACATATGCCACCATGTTCTCGCTGAACAGCGATGAGCTTCGCCGGCTTCGCAACACGACCGACGTCACCGCCAAGCTGCTGACGGCCGGTTCGGGCACCGAGGCGTCGCCCGCGCATGCGCTCGTCGCGCTGCAGGAAAGCCTGGCGACCTATACCTCGAAGGCCGCCGCCGCGGAGCATTCCTTGACGAATATCAGTGCCGAGCAGGATGAGATCCGTGCTCAGATCGCCGAGCTCTCCGAGCGAACTGAACGGCTGAAGCGCGAGAACCTGGAGTTCGCCGAGCTTGAGCCTCAGCGGAGCAGCCTGCTCGCAAAGCTTGCGAAGGTGAACCGATCGATCGAGTCCATGAAGGCATCTCGGGTGGAGCTTGAGAAGCTGCTGTCGGATATCGAAACCCTCGAGGCTCAGATCGCCGATTACGCCGACCAGGAAGAAGATATGCGTCGCGAGCATCGAGCCACGCTGCGCGAACACCCCGCCGAGCTTTCCGGCATAACGGTCACCCAGGAAAATCGGCTGCGCGATCGGATAGACGCGCTTGCAACTGAAGAGGCGAAACGCGAGCACGCGGTGGATCTTGCCCGCGATAATTTCGCCACATCGAAAGCGGCGTTCGAAGCGTTGCGGGAAGCAGGCGATGCGGATGTCGACGCAAGCCGCAAGCGTCGACAGCAAAGCGTGCAGTTATTCCTATCCATCGCGCTGCCCATCGTCTTCATGGTAGCCGGTGTCCCGCTTTTCATTCACGGCCGCGAGGTTTCGAGCCTGTCGTTCACCGCCATGGGATTTGGCCTGGTTGCCGTTGCAGTTATCATGGCGTTCGCAGCGATCGTGCTGTTGGTCAGGCCGAATAAGGCCGATGATCCGAAAAGGGCGCGTCTGGAGGATGCGCAGTGGGTGATGCTTCAGGACCGGAAAAAGCTTGAAGGAACGCTTGCCGAGCAAAAGGATCTTGCGGCGCGCGTAGAGGCCGAGCTCGCGGAAATGGGTCTGGCCGCGGCGGAGGGATCCGTTCGCCGCGCACGCGCGTTGCTTGACGAAGCGAAAGAGATTCGCAGCGCAAGTCTGATGTATCAGCAGCGCAAGCAGGCGACGGTTTCACGAAGGACGTCCGACGAAGCTACGCTGGCGGGGTTGGTGGCGAGACGAGACGAGCTGTTCGGCTCCGTTTCCCTGCCGGAGAACACGCTTGCCGCGCTTGACGCCGCGATAGATGCGCGCGTTCGCCAGCGAGAAGGCTTGATGGAGACCAGTGAGCAGCTGAACAGGCGATACGGAGAGCTGAAAGAGAAGCTTGATCAGGCTCGGGGCGATCGGGATTTCGACGACTTGAAGCTTCGCTACCAGGAATTGCAGACGCGACGCGATCGGAGCTCCACCGAGCTTGCGGAGCTTCTGCTTGCACGCCGCATGCTTGAAACCGCTATCTCGGCATGGGAAAGCAAGAGCCAGCCCGAGGTGTATCGCAAGGCCAGCGAGTTGCTTTCGCTTATGACCGACGGCAAATGGGTGAAGGTTGAAATGACGGGGGAGGGCCGCCTGCGCGTCACCGATTCGCTGCATGCGCATCGCGAACCGGTTCACTTGTCGCTCGGCACGTGCCAGCAGCTCTATCTTGCCCTGCGCATCGCGCTTTTGCTGACCGCGGACAACGTGGGTTCCGCCATCCCGATCGTCGCTGACGATATCCTTGTGAATTTCGATGCGCAACGACGTCGCGGTGCTGCGCGCGCCCTGGTTGAGCTTTCCAAGAAACGCCAGGTCATTCTGCTGACATGCCATGAAGAAATCGTTGAAACCGTGCGGGAGGCCGATTCGGAGCTTACCGTGGTTCATCTGTAATATACTGTCAAAGTTGCGATACTGACATCGAAAGGACACGCACACATGCCGAGCACCGTTTTGGTTGGCGCCCAATGGGGCGACGAAGGTAAAGGCAAGATCACCGATCTGATTGCGAGCAAATTCGACTACGTCGTTCGCTATCAAGGCGGAAACAATGCTGGTCATACCGTTATCCACGGGGACAAGAAGCTGGCGCTGCACCTGATGCCCTCCGGCGTCATGTACGAGAACGCCATTCCCGTGATCGGCAACGGCGTCGTGGTCGACCCGGGGGTCCTGGTCAAGGAAATGGCCATGCTTGAAACCGAGGGCGTTTCCTGCAAGAACCTTAAGATCAGCTGTGACGCACATGTGATCATGCCATATCACAAGGATCTTGACGGTGCGGATGAAAAAAGCCTCGGCGAGCACAAGATCGGCACCACCAAGCGAGGTATCGGACCCTGCTACCAGGACAAAGTCGCCCGTAAGGGCATTCGCATCCAGGATCTGATGGATGAGAAGATCTTCCGTCTGAAGGTTGAGACGGCGCTGTCCCAGAAAAATCCCATGTTGGAGAAGATCTACGGCTTGCATACCTATACGGTTGAGGAAATCTGCGAGGAATATCTGCCGTATGCGCGCATCCTGAAGCCCTACATGGCTGAAACGGCTCATATGCTGAACAACGCCGTGCGTGACGGCAAGTCCATCCTGTTCGAAGGCGCGCAGGGCACGCTGCTCGATATCGACCATGGTACGTATCCCTACGTCACGTCCTCATCCTGCTGTGCCGGCGGAGCGGCTACGGGATCGGGAGTGGGCCCGGTGAAGATCGATCGAGTGCTGGGCATTCAGAAGGCCTACATCACTCGCGTCGGCGGCGGCCCGTTCCCCACGGAGCTCACGTACGCTGAAGATGGGGGCACCGGTCAAGATGCCGAGGACGGCGAGACCTTGTGCCAGGTGGGTCATGAGTATGGCGTGACTACGGGCCGCAAGCGCCGCTGTGGCTGGTTCGACGCCGTCATCGCTCGCTACGCGGCCGATGTGAACGGCCTGACCGATGTGGCGTTGACCAAGCTCGATGTGCTTTCGGCTTTCGACACCATCAAGGTGTGCGTGGCGTACGAATGCCGCGGCAAGCGCTACGATTACTTCCCCATGCAGCAAAGCGTGCTGTTCCACGCAACGCCCATCTACGAGGAGCTGCCTGGTTGGAAGGGCGAGGACATCACCGGCTGCCGGAACTTCGACGAGCTTCCGGAGAACGCCCAGAAGTACGTCGAGTATCTGGAGCGCACCGTGGGCGTGCCGATCAGCATCGTCGCGGTCGGTCCCGATCGCGATCAGACGATCATGCGTGGTTGGGAATAGGCTGGCTACGCGGAAGGGATTGCTCCTATGAATATCCTGGTTTTGGGCGGCGGTGGCCGCGAACATGCCATCGCGTGGGCGCTGTCGAAGTCGCCCCGCACCGATAAGCTTTTCGTTGCCCCGGGCAACGGCGGAACGGCTGCGGTTGCGGAAAACGTTTCCAGCCTTGAGGCGACCGATGCCCAGGCGGTTCTGGCCTTCGTGCGCGAAAACGCGATCGACCTGGTGGTTATCGGCCCCGAGGCTCCGCTGGTTGCCGGCGTCGCCGATGTGTTGCGCGCGGACGGCGTGGCCGTTTTCGGCCCTGATGCGCAAGGTGCGCAGCTTGAGGGCAGCAAGACCTACAGTAAGGAATTCATGGACGCCAACGGCATCCCCACGGCTCGTTACGGCAGCTTTACCGAACTTGAGCCCGCTTTGGCGTACGTAGCCGAGCTGGGCGCACCTATCGTCGTGAAGGCCGACGGCCTGGCGGCGGGCAAGGGCGTCGTGGTCGCTGAAACCGTCGAGGAGGCGAACGAGGCCGTCCGCAGCTGTTTCGCCGGTGCTTTTGGCGAGGCGGGATCGAAGGTGCTCATCGAGGAATGCCTCACCGGCCCCGAGTGCTCGTTGCTGGCATTCGTTTCCGGCGGCGTGGCGCATTGTATGGCGACCGCGCAAGACCATAAGCGCGCCTTCGACGGCGACCTCGGCCCGAACACGGGCGGCATGGGGGTCTATTCGCCAGTGCCCATCGTGACCGATGAGGAATTGGCGACGATGCAGCAGGTCATGCAGACGGCTGCGGCGGCGACGGCGCGTGCGCCGTTCGAGCACGACTACCGCGGCGTCCTGTACGGCGGCTTCATGCTAACGCCGGCTGGCCCGAAAGTGCTGGAGTTCAACGCGCGCTTCGGTGATCCGGAGACGCAGGTTGTGCTTCCGCGCCTGAAAACGGATCTGGTCGACGTGATGTGCGCGGTGGCGGAAGGGCGACCGGAGGACATCGACCTCGCATGGGATGACCAGTGGGCGGTGTGCGTGGTGCTTGCGAGTGCCGGCTATCCGGGATCCTACGAGAAGGGCAAGGTCATTCTCGGTGTTGATGAGGCGAACGCGATCGACGGGGTCACGGTTTTCCATGCGGGCACAGCGCATAATGCAGATGGCGAGCTTGTGACCGCGGGCGGGCGCGTTTTGAACGTTGTCGCCTTGGGCAAAACCTTTGATGAGGCGCGCGAAAAGGCTTACGAGGCATGTGATGTCATCAACTTCGAGGGCAAGCAGCTTCGAAGCGATATCGGCGCGAAGGCCGCCGCGGGGCGCAGCGCTTGGGCATAGCTCTCGTGCTGCCTGAAATCGCTGAGCATTGATGAACTTCCCGGGCCGGAGCAGCATGTTTCCGGCCCGGACCATATAGAGAGGAGCGGAAGGTCGTCCTCCGACGTATTCCGCGGTATGAAAGAAGGGGTGCGCATAAATGCTGACAGAACGCATGTTATCGACCGTGGTTCGCGAATGCACGAACCAGTACCTGAAGCTCAAACCGACCGACGAGACGATGATGCCCGCGCCGGATCCGGCCAAACGCTACATGTTGTACATGCATGTGCCGTTCTGCGAGCGCTTGTGCCCCTATTGCAGTTTCAACCGCTTCCCGTTTGCCGAAGATCGCGCGCGGCCTTATTTCGAGAACATGCGCAAGGAGATGCGCATGTTGAAGGATCTGGGATACGACTTCGACAGCGTCTACATCGGCGGCGGCACGCCCACCATCATGATCGATGAGCTGTGCGACACCATCGACCAGGCGCGCGAGCTGTTCAACATCAAGGAAGTTTCCAGCGAAACGAACCCGAATCACCTGATCCCGAGCTACTTGGATAAGCTGCAGGGTCGCGTGCAGCGCTTGTCCGTGGGCGTTCAGAGCTTTGACGACGGGCTGCTCAAGCAGATGGATCGCTATGATAAGTACGGTAGCGGCGAGGAGATCATCGCGCGCATTCAGGATGCGAGCCCGTATTTCGTGTCGATGAACGCCGATATGATCTTCAACTTCCCGGCGCAAACCGAGGATATCCTGATCAGCGATATCGAGCGCGTTGTCGAAAGCGGTTGCACGCAGACGACGTTCTATCCGCTGATGGCGTCGCCGTCGGTCGAGCGCAGTCTGGCCCGCACGGTTGGCGCGGTCGATTATGCGCGCGAGCAAAAGTACTACGAGATCATCTGCGAATTGCTGACGGGTGGTCCGTTCCACCTGTTCGAGCATGGCAGTGCATGGACCTTCAACAAGCGAAACACCTCCGCATCCGGCGAGAATGCCATGATCGACGAATACGTCGTTGATTATGAAGAGTATCCGGCTATCGGTTCCGGTGGCATCACGTATCTGGGCAGCAATCTGTATGTCAACACGTTCAGCGTGAAGGATTACAACGCGGCCATCGAGGCGGGTCGGATGTCCATCATGGGCAAGACCACGTTCTCGAAGCGTGATCGCATGCGTTATCGCTTCATGATGCAGCTGTTCGGCTTGCGGTTGGATAAGAAGCAGTTCAAAGCTGATTTCGGTTGCTCGGTGGAGAAGGGTTTACCGGTCGAGATGTCTTTTATGACCGCAGCAGGGGCGTTTGCCACCAACAATGACGAGGAGCTGACGCTCACGCCGAAGGGCCGGTATCTGACGGTGGTGATGATGCGCCAGTTCTTCATCGGCGTCAACAATTTGCGCGACCAGGCGCGTGCGGTGCTGCCCGGCGAGGAAAAAGAGCTCCTGTTCGGTAGCGGCTGCGCGAAGGTGGAGTAAATTTTCGAAAATGGGTTGACGGGTGCCGGCTGTTCCCGTACTATACTAACTCGCGTTCGAAACGAGCGTTTCTGGTCGGGTAGCTCAGTTGGTAGAGCAGGGGACTGAAAATCCCCGTGCCGAGGGTTCAAGTCCCCCTCCGACCACCATTAACACTGCGGAGCCCTACGGGGCTCCGTTTTTTTGTTGCTTGCAGGCCATAGACTTGAACCCTGCGAAGGGAAAACAGTCCAGTGGACTGTTTTCTGAGGAGGGCGAAGCCCGAGGTGCGAGTGGCCAACAGTCGGGGTATCGAGTGGGCATGACTCTGCTTTCCGCGTAGGGCTTCAATGGGTTCGCCTCGTGCACGCCTCCTCTCTTCGCTCCTGCGCGCTACACTGGGGATTAATAGAGAAAATTACGAGAAAGGGATGCGATGTCTTGCGAGGATAAGAAGCCGGTTGTCGGTATCATCATGGGTTCGCAAAGCGACATGCCGAATATGGAAGCCTGCATGAAGCAGCTTGATGATTTCGGCGTGCCGTACGAGGTGAAAGTTGCGAGCGCTCATCGCAAGCCGGCAGAGGTGCATGAGTGGGCTTCCACCGCTCACGAGCGCGGCATCAAGGTGATCATCGCGGCTGCGGGCAAGGCGGCGCATCTGGGTGGCGTCGTCGCGGCTTACACGCCGTGCCCGGTCATCGCGGTCCCGATGAAAACCTCTGATCTGGGCGGCTTGGATTCGTTGCTGTCGATGGTGCAGATGCCCTCTGGCGTCCCCGTTGCCACGGTGGCCATCAACGGCGCGAAGAATGCCGCCATTTTGGCTGTTCAGATGATCGGGACGGGCTGCGACGCTGCTCGCCAGAAGATCATCGACATGAAGAAGGAAATGGCCGAGGCGTAAATCAACTTTCGGCCGAGCTTGCCGAAGGGGCATGCCGCGGAGCATGAAGCTTTGGGCGCTTGACGGGGCGAACAGCCGGTCAAGCGCCCCTTTTGCTATCATGGGATACGTATCGAAAGACGAGAATTCCGCCAACGTTTCACGTGAAACTTTCGACATCGAGGGTGTTGAGGCGGATGTTTGCAGGCAGGTAATGCGCATGACTAAACAATTACTGATGGGCAACGAGGCCTTCGCCCATGCTGCGCTCGAGGCGGGCGTGCGTGTGGTTGCGGGCTATCCGGGCACCCCGTCATCTGAGGTGATCGAGACGGTTGCGAAACTGCATGCGACGGGTAGCGCCCAGGGCGTGCATGTGGAATGGTCGACCAACGAGAAGAGCGCGTTGGAGCTTCTGGCCGGCGCGTCGTACTGCGGCGCGCGCACGCTGTTCACGTGCAAGCAGGTGGGCATGAACGTGGCGAGCGACCCGCTGATGAGCTTGAACTACGTGGGCATCAAGGGCGGCACGGTCTTGTTCGTGGCCGACGACCCCGGCCCCATCTCGTCCCAAACCGAGCAGGACACGCGCCGCTTCGGCAATTTCGCGAAGGTGCCGGTGCTCGATCCTTCCACGCCTGACGAGGGCTTCGCCATGATGAAGGCTGCCTTCGAGTTGTCGGAGCGTTATAAGACGCCGGTCATCCTGCGCCCCACGACGCGTGTCTGCCATGCGTCGACGTTTTTCGATGTTGCGGAGAAGACGCAGGCTCGCCCGGTTCCCGAAGAGGGATTCGAACGCAGTTCGCGCTGGGTCATCTTCCCGAAACGCGCCTATGAGGGACATGGGGAGATCAACGAACGCCTGCGCAGCATTGTCGATGACTATGCGAGCGATCCGGATTTCGCCTGCTTCAACCCCATTGTCGAGAGTGAGACGACCGACAAGCCCGCAGTGCTGGGCATCGTCGCCGGCGGCGTGTCTGCGGCCTACGCGCGCGAGGCGCTGCGTTTGCTGGAAGAGCGTGCGAGTGCTCGTGGCGTTGAGCTGCCGAGTTATCGTTTCTGGCAAGTCGGCACGCCCTTCCCGTTCCCCGAGCAGTCTTGCGCACGTTTCGTGGAAGGCCTTTCCGACGTGTTCGTGCTTGAAGAGCTTGACCATGTGCTCGAAGATGAGCTGCTCGCCTTCGCCGGCAAAACGCATGCGGCATACAACGTGCATGGGAAGCTGACGGGCGAGGCGCGCGATCGCGGCGAGAACGATGTCGACGATGTTCTTTCCCGTTTGGCGAAGTTTTTGGGCGTGGCGGAATTCGCGCAGGATGAGGCAACTGCCGATTATGCAGTTGCGAACCCTGAGGCTCCCTTGCCGGTGCGCCCGCCGGTGCTCTGCCCGGGCTGCCCGCATCGCGGCAGCTTCTACGCGGTGAAGCGCGCGCTGGGCAAGACGCCCGCGGTGTACTGCGGCGACATCGGCTGCTATACGCTGGGAAACGCCCAGCCGCTCGACGCAGTGGACACGTGCTTGTGCATGGGCGCCGGCATCACCATGGCGCAGGGTTTCTCCGTGGCGCAGCCTGACCGTAAATCGCTCGCGTTTGTGGGCGACTCCACGTTTTTCGCCAGCGGCCTGCCCGGTATCGTGAATGCGGTGTACAACGGGCACGACTTCACCCTATGCGTGCTCGACAACGCAACCACCGCCATGACTGGCAGCCAGCCGCATCCGGGCACGGGCGTCACGTTGATGGGCCCGCGCCGCAAGCCGGTTTCCATCGAGGGCGTGCTTGAGGCCGTCGGCTTCGAGTGCATCGTGCATGCGAACCCGCTTGACTTGCAGCAGTCCATCGAAGCGGCACGTGAGGCGATCGATTTCGAAGGCCCGTCGGCCATTCTGTTCGAAAGCCCGTGCGTGCAGCTGTTCAAGCCGGGCGCACCGGTCGTTATCGATGGTGCCAGCTGCACCGGATGCAAGAAGTGCATTACCGAGATCGGCTGCCCCGGCATCGGTTTCGACCCCGACGCCTCCGGCGAGAAGAGCGGTACGCGCGGCCAGGCGTTCATTGATGCAGGCCAGTGCAACGGCTGCGCGTTGTGCGTGCAGGTGTGCCCGTTCGGTTCGATTTCGCCAGCGCAGGCGCCCGGGACGAGTTCACAACCTGCGCGCGAGATCGACGCGCAGGCCGCGTCCGCGCTCGAGGCCGACGCGCAGGCCGCGCCTGAGGCCGACGCGCAGGCCGCACCCGCCGCGCCGTCGCATAAGGAGGGATCCGCCAATGCTTAACATCTTGCTTACCGGCGTCGGCGGCCAGGGCACTGTGCTCGCTGCGAAAGTGCTGGCCCAGGCTGCGTTGGAAAAGGGCTGGCAGGTACGCACCGCCGAGACGATCGGCATGGCGCAGCGCGGCGGCAACGTGGTGTCCCATGTGCGCATCGGCAACGGCGGCGAAGAGGTTCACGCGCCGCTCGTTTCGCGTGGCACCGCCGATCTCATCATCGCCTTCGAGCCGGCCGAGGCGGCGCGCGTGCTGCCTTATCTTGCTCCCACGGGCACGCTCATTAGCGCCACGACGGCGGTGCAGCCGGTGACGGCTGCTCTGTCGAAGGACCCGTATCGCGCTGACGACGTGGTTTCGGGCATCGAGCGTACCTTGGCCGGCACCGCCGCGACGTTCATCCCCGTCGATGATGCGGCTCTGACGCGCGCTGCCGGCAGCCGTAAGGTGCTCAACTGCCTGCTTTTGGCCAAGGCGCTGGAAACGGGATGCGTCCCTATCGACATCGACGACCTGCGTCGTGCCATAGCGGCGTGCGTGAAGCCGCGTTTCGTCGACATGAACCTGGCCGCAATCGACGTAGCCCTGGGAAAGTAGGAAAAGCAGCGCCAGTCCGTCGCCGCTTCACGGTAACGCATGGATGCCGGCCTCGTCCGATTTCCCCTTCGATCTTCGCAATGAGAAGGCGGCAGGGAATTGAAAGTAACCGGCGGCGCCTGCGCTACAATGTTTCGCAGCGTCGATCGCAAGGAGCAGACATGCAGATGAAACCTGAGCAGTTAGAGCTCATCAAGAACCAGTTCGAAACCCTGAAAGATCGTTCCCCCTTCTATGCGCGCAAGTTCGAGGGCATCGACCTTTCCGACGTGCAGACGCAGGCCGACTTCGAGAAGCTGCCGTTTTCCGAGAAGGCCGACCTGCGCGAGGTCTATCCGCTTGGGTTGCAGGCGGTGCCGGACGAGGAAGTTGTGCGTATCCACAGCTCTTCGGGCACCACGGGCACGCCGGTCGTCATTCCCTATACGCAGCAGGACGTCATCGACTGGGCCATCCAGTTCTCGCGCTGCTACGAAACGGCGGGCATCACCAACAAGGACCGCATCCAGATCACGCCCGGCTACGGCCTATGGACGGCAGGGATCGGCTTCCAGCTCGGTTGCGAGCGCCTGGGCGCCATGGCGATTCCGATGGGACCGGGCAACACCGAAAAGCAGCTGCGCATGATGCAGGACCTGCATACCACCGTCATCACCGGCACGTCGAGCTACGCGCTCCTGCTTGCCGAGGAAATTTCCAAACGCGGCCTGCGCGACAAGCTCGACCTGCGCAAGGGCGTCATCGGCTCAGAGCGTTGGGGCGAGAAGATGCGCAACCGTATCGCCAACGAGATGGGCATCGAGATCTTCGACATCTATGGCCTGACCGAGGTGTACGGCCCGGGTATCGGCATTTCCTGCTCCGAGCACAACGGCATGCATATCTGGGAAGATTACGTGTACGCCGAGATCGTCGACCCGAAGACGGGCGAGGTTCTGCCCGACGGCGAGGTGGGCGAGCTGGTTCTGACCACGCTGCGCAAGCAGGGCGCGCCGCTTATCCGCTACCGCACGCACGACCTGACGCGCATCATCCCGGGCGACTGCGCCTGCAGCTTCGGCTGCCACCACCCGCGTATCGACATCTTGACCGGTCGCACCGACGACATGATCAAGGTGAAAGGCTGCAATATGTTCCCCGCGCAGATCGAGGAAGTGCTGCAGTTCACCGACGGCGCGTCGAGCGAATATCAGGTGATGATCGAGGCCATCAACGGCCGCGACGTGCTGACGGTGCTGTTCGAGACGGCGCTTGAGGGCGAGGCGCGCGAGGCATGCGAGCAGCAGCTGGCCGCCATCTTCAAGGCGAAGATCGGCTGCACGCCCGAGGCGAAGGGCGTGCCGATGGGCGAGCTGCCGCGCAGTGAGAAGAAGACCAAGCGCATTTTCGACAGCCGTTACTAGGCGATGCCGCAGCTTTGGGCTGCGAATGGGAATTTACCGTTGCGAGAGCCGCCTTCCGTTTCAACCGGAAGGCGGCTCTCTTGGTGTCTGGAGGCGTTGCGCTTCGGTTATAAAGGCCGCAGAGCGTTTGGCGAGTGCACGTGAAGCGCATCATCACCATCGTCATCATCATCTGATTGCTGAAGCTCTGATAAAAAGCGTCGCCCCGCGGGTGAAGAGCCGCGGGGCGCACAAGGAGGAGGGGTGACCGGCAGTGAATGGGGAGGAGGGGCCTGCCGGTCGATGCAGTGTTGGGGTTGGTGTCGATCCCAAGCTTCGGGAAAGGGATCAACAACGCTACATCTTGCCAAAGAACAGCTCGTGAAACGATGCAGGAGGTGATGAGGAGGTAGCCTGCATCTGCCTCGCGAGCAAGGGTCGTTCGCTTGACAACATGCATAGTACGATTCAGTGTTTATCAGTGAAACCAACAATAACGTAAATATGTCCAAATACATACGAATATCACCCGGATTAGATGATACAAAATTAGTCCCATTACAAAAGTATTACGGTACAAAATAATGAAAGTGTGTAAACTTATACCGATAATGACCCATGATGGGTGATAGGGGGAGTGATGGGGCGATGGTGACCATCCCTTCCTTCTTTCGAACTTTGGCGTAAATATGAAGTCCCCTGTCCCGTTCCTGTGCTAAAGTAGCGCCATGAAGATCGCTCACGGACATACCGCCGAAAGCCGTTGCATGTTGCAGCTGCAGCTTGCCGCGCTTATTCGCGCTTGCGCATTGCGCGCGGCCGATATCCAGGCTGTCTATATCGTGGACGCCCCGGCGCAGGGGAAGGCCGGCGATTCTTCCTATCCCACCTATTATTCCTATCGATATCTGTAGCACACGGGGCTTCGTTGCCGTGCACGCAGATTCCTGCATGCACGCCTGACTCGGGCGAATTCTCGTGTGCACCTCCGTTCTCGCGATGACTTCCGTTCATCGCCTCGTTCGGTGAGCTTCCGCTTTGGGCACCCGGTCCGTGAATCTTGCATTCGGCGATAAAGCATCGCCGCGCATGGTGTGCCCGGCAGTAAAGCTGCTATCCCGTGCATTTTCAGCATCGACACTCATCGAACCTTCCCTTTCATATTCTTGAACGATCGCAAAGGAACGATCATGATCGCTAAGATCTGCATGCTATTGATATTCGTGGGAGTAGCCGTTGGAGTTGGGTTGTACTGCAAGCGTACAACATCGAGCGTTGACGGCTTTGTGCTCGGCGGGAGGAGTGTCGGGCCGTGGATGAGCGCCTTCGCCTACGGCACGAGCTACTTTTCCGCCGTGGTGTTTGTCGGCTACGCCGGCCAATTTGGTTGGAAATACGGCATCGCCGCTGTTTGGGCGGGTATTGGAAACGCGATTCTCGGTAGCTTGCTCGCTTGGTGGGTGCTCGGGCCGCGCACGCGCGAGATGACGCATCGGATCGGGGCAACGACCATGCCGGAGTTCTTTGGGAAGCGCTTTCAGTCGAAGGGGCTTCGGATCGCAAGCGCAGCCATCATCTTCGTCTTCTTGATCCCCTACACGGCAAGCGTCTACAACGGCCTTTCTCGTCTGTTCGGTATGGCGTTCGGGTTGCCCTACGAAGCATGCGTTATTGGAATGGCCTTAATCACCTGCGTGTATGTTGTGCTCGGTGGGTACATGGCCACCGTTATGAACGATTTTCTGCAGGGGATCGTGATGCTTATCGGCATTGTGGCGGTCATTTGCGCGGTGATCCTGAATAATGGCGGGTTCTCCGAGGCCATCACCACGCTTTCGCTGATTCCGGCAGAAGGCTCTGAAATGGCGGGGCCGTTCGTGAGCATGTTCGGTCCCGACCTGTTCAATTTGCTGGGCGTGGTTATCCTGACAAGCTTGGGAACGTGGGGTTTGCCGCAAATGGTGCAGAAATTCTACGCCATCAAATCGGGGCCTGCCGTGAAGCAGGGCGCCATCATCTCGACGTTGTTCGCGTTCGTCGTTGCCGGTGGCAGCTACTTTTTGGGCGGCTTCGGGCGCCTGTATGCCGACCAGGTGGAAATGGGGGCGAACGGGACGCCGGTTTACGATTCCATTATCCCGACGATGCTCTCGACGCTGCCCGACATCTTGATCGGCATCGTGATCGTCTTGGTCCTATCGGCCAGCATGTCGACGCTCTCTTCGTTGGTGCTCACCAGCTCTTCGACGCTGACGCTGGATCTTTTGCAGGGTAATGTGGTGAAGAAGATGTCTGAGCAGAGCAAACTTGCTTGGATGCGCGTGCTGATCGTGGTTTTCATCGTGATCTCGGCAGCGCTCGCGCTGGTGCAGTACAACTCGTCGATCACCTTTATCGCGCAGCTCATGGGCATTTCCTGGGGCGCGCTGGCCGGCGCATTCCTCGGCCCGTTTCTGTGGGGGCTGTACTCAGGGCGTATCTCGAAGGCGTCGGTGTGGGTGAGCTTCATAATCGGCGTTGGCCTGACCAGCGGGAACATGGTGCTTACGCTTATGGGGATGCCCTTGATCGCCAGCCCGATCAACTGCGGCGCGCTCGCAATGCTCCTTTCTGTTGTAGTGGTGCCGTTGGTGAGCCTTGTGACGCCGTCGGTGCCGTTCGAGGTGAACCCGCCCCATGTGGAAGGTGCGATCGATCGCGAATACGAGCGGGAATTGGCGCAAGAGGGGAAGTAGGGCAGATGTGCCGCGGCGGGCGCTGGCTGCTCGTCGCGGCGGGCTCCTCCCGTTTCACCTAAGTTTCCATCTGCGGAATAGTCGGGCTCGCGCCTTTCGCCATCGGTATACTTAGGCGCAACGGCGCGGCTTTCGAGCTTCGCAAACCCGAGAAAGGTATGAAGATGGAAGAAGCCTTCGAGCTCATCAGCACCGGCGCATGGTCGATCGTCCCGCCGCTATTGGCCCTGGCGCTGGCCCTTATCACCAAGGAAGTGTATTCGTCGCTGACCATCGGCGTGTTCGTGGGCATGGTCATTTACCAGTTCTCGCTCAACGGCGCGGGTGTCGATCAGCTCGTGGCATCGTTCACCGACGTGCCGACGGTCATGGCGCTGCAGATATCAAGCAATGGCGCCCTGCTGCTGTTTTTGGCGCTGCTCGGCGCGCTTACGGTCGTTATCGCGACGGCCGGCGGAAGCAAGGCGTATGCCGAGTGGGTTGCGACGCATATCAAGAACGCGAAGATGGCGCAGGTGCTCACGGCGGTGCTGGGCATCATCATTTTCGTGGACGATTACTTCAACTGCCTGACCGTCGGCGCGGTCATGCGTCCCGTGACCGATCGCTTCAAAATCAGTCACGAGAAGCTGGCTTGGATTATCGACTCCACCGCAGCGCCGATCTGCATTATCGCTCCCGTTTCGTCGTGGGCGGTCGCGGTAGGCGGCTATCTGGGCGATGGCGGCTTCAGCACCTTCGTCGCTTCCATCCCGTACAACTTTTACGCGCTGCTGACCATCTTCTTCGTGTTCTTCATGCTTATCGCGAACAAGGTCGATTTCGGGCCGATGCGTCAGGCCGAGGAAGCGGCTCAGGCGGTAGGCATTCCGAAAGAGGGCAGCGCGCTTGAGAAAGTGTCGCAGATGGGCTTGTCCGAGCAAGCGAGCGCGAACCCCGACGACCCGACGGCTTTCGAGTCGGTGGTCACCGAGCAGTCCGATGTCGAGATGTCGGCAGCGGGCGCGGTCGAGGAGTACAAGGGCCTCAACATTTCAGAAAAAGGCAAGGTTTACGACCTGGTGGTTCCCATCTTGGTGCTGATCGTGTTCTCCATTTTGGGCATGATGTACACCGGCGGCTACTTCGAGGGCGTCGAATTTTCAACCGCCGTCGGCGAAAACCCCGTTGGCGGCTTGTGCATCGGGGCCAGCGTGGCTTTGTGCGTTGCCGGTGCGATGTTCCTGCCGCGCGGCCTGACCACGCTTTCGGGTTTCGTCGAGAGCATCTCCGAGGGCGTGCGATCGATGGTCGGCGCCATCATGATCTTGGTTCTGGCATGGAGCCTTGGCGGGTGCTGCCGTTATATGCTGGGGACGGGCGAGTTCGTGAGCGGCTTCTTGACGAACCTGGGCGTGCCGCTGGCTCTTCTGCCGTGCATCATCTTCCTGGTATCGGCGTTCATCGGCTTCGCAATGGGCACGAGCTGGGGAACCATCGCGCTGATCTTGCCGATCGTCATCGGCGTGTATCCGGATGGCGATCCGTTGTTCCTGGTGGCGATCGGGGCGGCGCTTGCCGGTGCGGTGTACGGCGATCATGTTTCGCCCATCTCCGATACGACCATCTTGTCGTCGGCCGGTGCGAAGTGCAATCACCTTCGTCATGTCGCCACGCAGCTTCCGTATGCAACCCTGGTCATGGCGTGCTGCTTCATCGGCTATATCATCGCCGGGTTCACGGCCAATCCTTGGATCAGCCTGATCGTCGGCGCTTGCCTGATCGTCGTCGGCGTTTTCGTTCTGCGCAAGACGAATTACGGTATGAAGAAGGGTGAATAGGCGTCTGCTTCCAAGGGGGTAATGCAGCTCGGCGCGAACGGACGCACGCGCCCGCGGCATGGCCTGAGCTGGCGCGCGCAGGCGACCGTGCCTGAAAGCGCTAGGCATTGGGCTGGCTCGCAAAGGCGCACGCGCAAGCAGGCTCACGCACGCGGCCCAGGGTTTGGGCTGGCGTGAATAATTTGAAACGGGATCCGTTTGCTTCGGATCCCGTTCGATTATGCGGTGAAAATGGTTGGCAATGCGAGGTCGTGCGGCTCGGTGGGAACGTGATCGGCTCGCTGCTCTTCGAACGCCACCCCGGCAACGAAGCAGTTTGGCGAAAGTCGGGGGAGGAACCGGTCGTAGTTGCCGCCGCCGTAGCCAAGCCGCATGTTGGCATCGTCGAATGCGACCATGGGCACCGCAACGGCATGAAAAGTGGAGACGTCGGCCGGGTGCCATCCTTCTGCGGCAAGGTCATGCGCCAGATAGGGTTTTGCGGGATGGTCGAGAAACGCCGGCCTGTCGGCATTCAGGCGCTCTTGCGGGATTGTGAAAAACACCATGTGAGCGGCCTCGCCAGCTTCTTCCTTAACCATGCAGGGGAGATAAACCTCCCAGCCGCGATGGTAACAATGGTTGAGCAGCGGATGCACGTCGACTTCGCTTCGCATGGGCTCGTATGCGGCAAATCGAAGTTGCTCGCAAGGCGCTTGCTTGGTAAGCTCATCGATTTTGGCGGCGAACTGGTCGCAGATCAAACGACTCTTTTGGCAACGGGTTGGCAAAGGGATGAGGTCGCGCTGCCGCAGCTTCTTGTTGCGAGCGTCTTGCTTTGTTATCATCACATTTCCTCAGATAGCATGGGTTCTCAGAGCTAATTATCCCATATGAGGGTAATGAAAAGTTTTGTGAAAATCCATACTATAAAAGTGGTCTTTTTCGATTCGAGTTATAGTGTACCGAGAGGTTCACCATAGCTTTTAAATGAGACCGTTTTTTAGAACCGAGGAAATGCGACGCCGCATGGAAACGGCGCCGACGACAAATCGATGATGCGCTCATCGGCCTGTCGTCACATCGACTGCTTGCACGTTGCAAGCCAAAGGGGGAGTGAGGAGGCTCATGCGATTGAAAGCTTCGACTGAATACGGAATGCGCACGGTATTGTACCTGGCAGAGAAGGGGACGGTCTGCTCCTCGCGCAACGTTGCTGAAGACATGTCCATACCTCGTGATTACCTGATCCAGCTGGCGCAGTTGTTGCGCAAGGCCGACATCATCATCGCGCGTCCCGGTAAGCATGGTGGGTACAAGCTTGCAAAGGATCCTTCGAAGATCAGCGTTCTCGATGTCATCAATGCGCTGCAGGATGAGCGCAAGGGCTCATCAAAGCGTAAGCACGCTGCGAAGAAAGAGTCCGATATCACGAAAGATGTCGCCTCTGCATACAGCTTGATCGAGCGCGGTATCGAAGCTCATCTGAAGGCGTTGACGCTGGCCATGCTGTTGGAGTATATGCATAGCGATGAATCCGACAACGAATTCGTCGCACGACAGATGGCGGCCGAGGTTGCGCGGCTTGAGTCGGGAGTTGATAAGCTCTAGGGTTTCGGCGCATACGCGAAACGTGATGGATGAAGCGGGCGAGGAGTTCCTTGCCCGCTTTGATTTTTGCCTTGCGCAGTGATCTCGGCTATGGAAGCGGGGTCGGCTGGCTTGGCCAGGCTTGCAATGATCGGTGGCGCCGGCATATGATCGGCACCACCCGCGTGCGAGCCGGCACACAATCGGCAACCGCCCGCGTGCGCCAACCGATCTTACTCGATGCCGAGCACCTGCATCACAAGCAGGATGACGGTAAGAACGCTCACGATGGCGACCGTGAGCCAGATAAGCCCCTTGCTGATCTTCCCGTTCCTGAAATTACCCATGACGCGTTTGTCCGAGGAAATGAGCGCCATGAAGATCAGCAGCACCGGCAGCACGAGGCCATTGACGAACTGCGCGGTAAGCATGACGGTCATCAAATTGATGTTCGGAATGAGCACGATGACGGCGGACAGCACGATAACGAACGTGAAGATGCTCTTGAACAGCGGAGCTTCCTTCCATTTGAAGGACACCCCAGCCTCCCAGCCGAAAGCCTCGCAGATGACGAAAGCCGTGGTGAGCGGCAGCACGCACGCAGCCAAAAACGATGCGGCGATAAGGCCGACGGCGAAAAGTGCTTCAGCATGCTCGCCGGCGAAGGGGGCAAGCGCGCGGGCGGCGTCGGTGGCATCGGATATGGTGATGCCTTGCGGGTAGAGCACGCTGCCCGTGGTCACGATGATGAACCAAGCGACCAGGCAGGCGGCAATCGTTCCGGACACGACATCGACTTTCTGCGTGAACAAATCGTCGGTGGTCGCGCCCTTTTCCACCACGTTGCTCTGGTTGAAGAACAGCATCCAAGGGGCGATGGTCGTGCCTATCATCGATATGACGAGCGACACAAAGCTTTGATCGCTCACCACATGGGGGATGAACGTGTAAAGAGCGGTTTCCTCCCAGTTGGGCTTGGCGAGGAAGGCCGCAACCACGTAGGTGAGGAACACGAGCGACAGGATGAGAAACACCTTTTCGACACGCTTATAGCTTCCGCCGACGATCAGCAGCCACACCGCCGCGGCTGCAACGGGGACGGAAAGGTATTTGGACACGCCGAACATCTCCATGCCTGACGCAATGCCCGCAAATTCGGAAAAAGTGGTGCATACATTGCCGATGAGCAGGGCGAACATGGCAAGTGCGGTCAGGCGTATGCCGAAGCTTTCTCGAATGAGCGCAGCGAAGCCCTTGCCGGTTACGGCACCCATTTTCGCGGCAGTCATCTCGACGACGATAAGCAGCACGCACATTACCGGGATCACCCATAACGTGGCGAACCCGAATTCGGCGCCGACCGTTGAATAGGTGGAGATGCCGCCGGCGTCGTTGCCGGCCATCGCCGTGACGATGCCGGGCCCGAGCGCTGCGAGAATGAGCAGAAGCTTGCTCTTCTGCTTGGTTCGTTCGCCGTCCCCTTCTACCACGCCGTCAGGTGCCGACGAAGCTGAGCTCGCCGTCTTGTTCGCAAGAGCAGCTTCCTGCTCGGGGGATCGCACGGCTTCGCCCGTCTTGAAGCTCGTCCGTTCACGAGGATTGTTCGCATCGATGTTCACGCTGGATTTCGCGCTGGTTTTTCCGAGATGCTTTAAAACCATGCTCTACCTCCATTGAAACCCGACGATCTGCAGCAACACCAAGGTGTACAGAGCTAGGAACAGAATCGCGCCGATGCCGATACCCACCCATTTGAGCACCGAAGCCGTGGTTTTGTCTCCGCTCACGTCGTCCTCGATGGCATCCCATGCATCGTCGACGGTGACGATGCCCAGTAGTATGCCGTGTTCGTCGACGACCGGCATAGCCGTCAATTCGTACTTGAAGATGTCGGCGGATACGTCCTCTTCGGTTTCGTCGGGCGTGCAGGAGATGATGTCGTCGTACATGACCTTGCCCAAAGGCACGCTGTCATCGGTCAGGACGAGCGTGCGAAGGGAGCTGACGCCGACAAGCTTGTCGTACTCGTCCAATATATATATGTAGTGAACGGTTGGGTGGTCGCTATCCAACCCGCGCAGGACCTCGATCGCGTGTCCGACGGTGTCCGTGTCGTGTACGGCGACGAATTGCGTGGTCATCATGCCGCCGGCGGTGCCGTCCTTGTAGCCGAGCAACCGGCGGATTTCCGTCGCGTCTTCCACGCCCATCAGGCGCAGAAGCGTTTCGGCTCTTTCGTAGGATAGGTCGCGGACGATGTCTGCAGCGTCGTCAGGATCCATATTGCCCAGAAGCCCGGCTGCCTGCTTGTTGTCCAGGCTTTCGATGAAGTCGGACTGGTATTCGTCTTCCATCTCCGAGATGGCTTCGGTCGCCTGCGCATCGTCAAGATGTTGGAACACGTTCGCGCGCTGCTGCGGATCGAGCTGCTCCAAGATGTCGGCGACGTCGGCTGGATGCAGCTCGTCAAGACGCTTATGCGTGACGGAAAGCTGCACTTCGGAAAGGTCTCGGTCAAGCAGGTCCATGTAGTTCCAGGCGATGATCTGCTCGTCGAGCTTTTTACCGAAAGCCTTGCAAACCGCGCATGTGGCGCGTTCGATCCAGGGAGCAAGCCCGCGCAGGATGCCGCGAATGCCGACTTCAGCGCCAAGCAGGCGTAGCTGCGAGCCCGATACAGAAAGCTTCAGGTCGTTCACGCGCACGACTTTGAGGCCCTGCGTGTCGACGATCTGCCGATCCATCAGGTCGCGCGCAAGCAGAACCTCATCGGGCTGCAGGTAGCTGAAGCGGATATCATGCGATTCGACCTGCAAGGTGATGCCGTCATCATCGAACTCGTCGACGTATTTGCGCCACGAGATCATGAAGGGCACGCGGCCAGGGCCTTGGAACGCCAGGCTGGTGATACGAGGGAAGACCTCGCCCGTGGAGATTGCCAGATCAGATATGGTGCCGATTTTCTCGCCGGTATTGTCGACCACCGGCTTGCCCAGCATTTGCGATAGATAGAGCATGCGCATCCCTTACTGTCCATGCTCGCGTTCGGCAGGGCTTTCAAGTGCGTCGTACATGATACTGCGATCTTATATATGCCGCGTCATGACGATGTAAAAGCTCTGTCAAACATGAGCGTGTAGCAGCCGATCCTTCGGCCGCCCGCGTAAGGGATGAGGTCGAAGGGGGCTACATACTGTGAGGTTTCGAACTTCGAACCTTCAACAGTTATCCTTTCCTTAGCCTACAAAACAAAAAACCGCATGTACCTTTCGGCCATTGCGGGTTCTTCAAAAGAAGTGGTGCGCCAAGAGGGATTCGAAAAATCGCTGTGCGATTTTCGCACGTCAGGCCTTCGGCCTTCCTTAGAAAACAGCCACTGGCTGTTTTCCCCTCACGGGTTCGAATCCTTTAAGCTGAAGCTTGTAGGATTCCGCATCACAGCTCTACTTCTAAAAGAAGTGGTGCGCCAAGAGGGATTCGAACCCCCGACGTACTGATTCGTAGTCAGTCCCTCTATCCAGCTGAGGTATTGGCGCACGT
>CAVDXU010000025.1:0-32229 GCA_963613135.1 bacterium | reverse complement strand
CCCCTGAAGAGAGTTGCGAAGGGCTTTGCGATGACGAGGGAAGTCGCGGCGGGCTTTTCGCCCGTATTCGTCAAGCTTCCGCCTGTTGCAACCTTTGCTAACTAATCCTTCACGATTCTTCTTGGTTGTGGCAAAATGTATAAGTTATTGCGCGCATACGGCGGCTTTTTGCCGCCGTTCGCTTGTTGAGGAAAAGCTAGGAGTAGTTCGTATGGCTCAAACGCTGAACGCCAAGGCCAAAAAGAAGAAGGGCGGAAACGTCAATCGTCGCAACGTGTGGCTTTTGGTGCTGACCACCCTGCTCGTCATCGGGTCCGTTTTCATGTTCACGCCCCCGAAAGACAAGATCAACCAGGGACTTGACATCCAGGGCGGCCTGTCGGTGGTTCTGTCGGCGAAAAGCACCGACGGCGGCACCGTCTCGACCGATGACATGGAGAAGTCGCGCTCGATCATCGAGCAGCGCGTCAACGCCCTCGGTGCTTCCGAGGCGGTCGTGCAACTGCAGGGCACCGACCAGATCCTCGTGCAGATCCCGGGCCTTTCCGATACCGAGACGGCGCTCGCCACCATCGGCAAAACCGGCCAGCTTGAGTTCGCGCGCCTTGACTCGTTCACCGATTCCGATGTGAAGGACAAGATCGACAACGGCCAGTACGGCACCAACGGCACCTTCACCGACGATTTCGGCAACACGTTCTCCTCCGGCACCGTCGAGCATCTGCAGGTCGAATCCGGTACCTACACGCCGCTCATCACCGGCAGCAACATCACGAAGGTCGACATCAGCCGCGCCTCCGAGACCAGCACCGACTACGCGGTCAACGTCACGCTCGACTCCGAGGGCACGCAGGCTTTCGCCGAGGCCACGAAGGATTTGGCAAGCTCCAAGGGCAAGATCGTCATCATCCTCGACGGCGAGGTGCAGTCCGCTCCCGCCGTGCAGTCCGAAATCACCGGCGGCCAGGTGTCCATCACCGGCGGCTACGACAAGGACGGTGCTTCCTCCATGCAGACGGTGCTCGAGTCCGGCTCGCTGCCGGTCAGCTTCGAGTACGCCCAGTCTCAGGTCGTCGGCCCGACGCTCGGCCAGGATGCCCTGACTTCCGGCGTCTTGGTTGCCGCCATCGGCTTGGGCCTGGTCATGCTCTATCTGCTGCTGTTCTATTCGGGGCTCGGCCTTCTGACCGCGGCCGCCATGGCGGTCTTCGCGGTGCTCTATCTCGGCCTGCTCGCGCTGCTGTCCCACTTCGGGCTGTTCAGCTTGTCCATGGCCGGCATCGCCGGCGTCGTGCTGACCATCGGCATGGCCGCCGACTCGTCCATCCTCACGCTCGAGCGCTTCCGTGAGGAAATCCGCATGGGCCGTTCGGTACGCGCCGCTTCCATCACCGGCGTTCGCCACGGCATCTTGACCTCCATCGACGCCGACCTGGTTACCCTTGTTTCGGCATTGACGCTGTTCTTCCTGGCGTCCGCCTCGGTCAAGGGCTTCGGCTTGACGCTGGCGCTCGGCATCATCTGCGACATCGTCATGATGGTGGTCTTCAAGGCCCCCATCATCCGCCTGCTCGCGCCGAAGTGCATCGCCAAACACCCGGGCTTCTGGGGCGTGAAGGACTGCGAACAGGCCGTCCCGTACTTCACGGGCGAGAAGCAGGCCTCCTCCCGCAAGGACGTTAAGGGCCGCTTCATCAAGCTCGACATCGATCTGCTCGGCTTCCGCAAGATCTTCCTGACCATCGCCTGCGCGGCAATCGTGGTCGTTATCGCCATCGTCGGCATTCGCGGCGTCAACTTCGGCATCGAGTTCGTCGGCGGCACCTCCATCACGTTCCACCAGGGCGGCGAGGACGTCACCACCGAGCAGCTGCGCGAGGCCTTCACGGACGCCGGCGAGCCCGACGCGGTCATCCAAACGACCAACTCCGACGGTCAGGACGGCTTCCTGGTGCGCACCACCACCACGTCGGCCGAAGAGGCGGCATCTGCGGCCAACCAGGTTGCTGACGAGTTCGGTTGGGACACCGAAAGCTTCGAGGTGACCACCATCGGCCCTGACTGGGGCACGAGCGTCATCCAAAGCTCCGCCATCGCGTTCTTCGTCAGCCTGCTGTTGATCATCGCCTACATCTCAATCCGCTTCCGCGATTACAAGATGGGCGTATCGGCCGTTATCGCCTTGCTGCATGACTTGGTCATCGTGCTCGGCGTGTACGTGCTCGTCGGCCGCGAGGTCACGCCGAACACCATCGCCGCGCTGCTCACCATCCTGGGATATTCGCTCTACGACACGGTGGTCGTGTTCCATCGCATCAACGAGAACATGAAGGGCGATGCCCCGAAGTGCACCTTCGCCACCATGGCCAACCACTCCGTCAACGAGGTCCTGGTACGTTCGCTGAACACCTCCATCACCTCGTTGATCCCGGTTGTGGCCATGCTCGTCTTCGGTGGCGAGACGCTGCGCGACTTCGCGCTGGCCATGACGGTCGGTCTGGTGTGCGGGTGCTACTCGTCCTACGCCATCGCGACGCCGATCTACGTCATGTGGAAGACCTCCGAGAAGAAGTTCTCCAAGCTGCAGGCGAAGTACGGCACCGATATCCAGCGCTGGTTCCTCAACCGCCTGCCGCAGGCTGCAACGGCTACGGCTGGCCCCGGCGTCGCTGACGCTCCCGCGCAGGCCGATGCTGCCCAGGCGGCTCCTGCGAAGGCCGCGCCCGCTAAGAGCTCGGGCAATCGCAAGAAGGGCAAGGGCAAGAAAAAGGTTCAGGGCTAGCGCCTGATCTTTTCCGCATAGCGCAAAGCAAGCGCCCCCGGTTCAATTCGGAACCGGGGGCGCTTCTCGTTGAAAGCGTATGCGCGGCAGTGGTTGTGCGGGCGGGGCTTTTCGCTGTCGATGCGTTGCAGCGCTTCTCGCTCGCGAATCCGTTAGCCGAGTTCGCTGAAGTCGATCGTCTCGTCGTCGGTTTCCTCGACGAGGGTCTCCTCCTCCTCTTCGTCGTCCATCAGCCCGCTGTAACGCGCGATAAGCTCTTCCATCTGATCCTCGTAGGCGCTCGAACCCATGAATGCATCGCGCAGAAGGCGCATGTCCTCTTCGCCGAAGTCCATGCCGGCCTCCTGCATCAGGGCGCCGATCTGGGTCATTTTCTTGACGCCCTCTTCCTCGCTCATGGGCTTGCTGCGCTCAGGGTTCATCGGGTACATGCGTTCCTCCTCGTTTCAAGATGTTCGCGTCTTTGCGCTTGCGCCCGTCGGGCTCCCGCAGTGGGTCTTCAGACGCGATTGTGCTGCCGATCAGTATAGCAGTCAGGTGAATGTCCATCGTGCAAGCTGCCCGTTTCCGCTATTGTGTTACGCTGCTGATTACCGGCGAACCTATGCGTGTTCGCAATGAATCCGAGTTACCCCAAAGCACCGCTTGCGCGGTCAAGTGAAGGAGAATGCCATGCGTCAGGGAAGCGCCCCGAACTTCTGCCCCCCGACTGAAGAGGGGATCACGTTCACGTTCGAGGATGAGGAAGGCGAGCGCGTCGACCTTGAGTTCTTGGGCTTGGTGCTGCACGAAGACCGCCGCTACGGCTTTTTCTTCCCCGTCAGCGAGGATGCGCCTGCATGCTCGTCGGGCGAGGTCGTGCTGCTTGAGGTGACCGAGCTTGACGAGGACGGGCAACCTGCAGCGTTCGAGCTCGTCGAGGATGAGTCCATCGCCAATCAGGTGTATGCCGATTTCAAGCAGGCGGCGAAGGACCTCTACGACTTTCAGTAAATCATCCCGGCGCCCCCCAGGGCGCCCTCCGTACGGGCCGAGCTTCTGTGCGGCTCCAAAGGGGCTTGCCGAGTCTTCCTTGGGGCTGCTTGCGGGGCGGAGGAGCGCTTGCCGCTACATCCGCCTACCCTTACATCCGCCTGCCGCCCGTCCTTACAGCTCGATGGGCTTCCATTCCTCGTGGTTGCAAATCCAAGCCTGGGGTTCCTCGACGCTGAAGAACACGAGCGTCGGGTCATCGGGGCCGTCGTAGCTCTCGCCAAGGCTGCATAGGTGCGCGTATCCTGCGTAGCGCATCTCGGCGTTGGCCTTGTCCTCAAGGCCCGCCTTGCCGCGCAGGATGAGCCAGCCGTGCCCTGGCCACCAGCTGGTTGCCTCGAACTTCTGGTTTTGCAACAGCTCTTCCCATACGTCTTTGGTGGTGGCGGTGACAAACCAGATCTTGCCGTCCTGCTCGGCGGCGAAGCTGAAGGGGCGCACATGCGGCTGGTCGTTTACCGACGTTGCCAAATACCAGGCAGGAACGCTGGTAAGGTACTGAAGGATGGTCTCGTTTCCGGTCATGACGGTTCCTTTCTCGGGTGGGGTAGGCTTTCGGTTTCGAATGATCCTGCCTGTTTGCGAGCCTTTCGCCTTACAGCATGTTGGCGGCTATAACGCATGCGGCAAGCACGATCGTCACTGCAAGGGCTGCGGCATCACGAGCGGCGAAGCGCAGCGGATGGAGCCGCCCTCGTCCAATGCCGCCGTGGTAGCAGCGTGCATCCATGGCCGAAGACAGCGTTTCCGCATGACGGAAGACGCTGGTGAATAACGGCACCATCACCGACGAGAGCATCCGCACGCCCTTGACGGGGCTGTTCGCAAGCTTCGCGCCGCGGCTGATTTGCGCATGGTAGATGGTCGCAAGCTCGCTGGCGAACTGCGGCATGAAGCGCAGGGCGATCCCCATGATCATCCCGAGCTCGTGGGCGGGGAAGCCGAATCGCGCAAGGGGCGCCAGCAATCGCTCAAAAGCTTCGGTCAGATCGATCGTCATGGTGGTCAGCGTGATCAAGCTCATGCCCAGCATCATGATGGTCAGGCGCGCCGCCATGAACGCCGCAGCTGAGATTCCCGCATCGCGAACCTTGAGCAGCCCCAGGTCAACCACCACGGCTCCTTCGGTTGCGGTGAAGAGGTTCAGGATGGCCACGATGAAGACGATGGCGAGCAAGGGGGCGAGCGATTGAACCGCCTTCGAAGCGGGAATGCGCGCGATAAGGTACACCACGACGACGAACGCTGCCGCAACGGCGAGGGCCAAAGCGCTTTTCGCGCAGAGCAGGATGATGATGAAGGCGCATCCCAGCAACAGCTTCGTGCGCGGATCGAGCTTATGGACGGGGCTGGTGCCGGGTATATAGCTGCCGAAGGAGAAGCCGGTCATCGCGCAAGCTCCGATGCGATTGCGCGCACAAGGCGCTCTTCGGTGTAGAACGCGGCGACATCGATGGGGAAGCCCGCCTCGGCAAGTTCGAGGGCGAAGGCCTCGGCGCTGGTGGTGCCCAGACCAACCTGCTTGAGCTTGTCGGCCTCCAAAAACAGGTCAGCTGGCTTTCCTTCGCAGATCATCTTCCCCTCGTTCATCACAACGACGCGATCGCACATCGCGGCGAGGTCGTCCATGCTGTGCGACACCATCACGACGGTGAGTCCCTGCTCATGTAGCCGTGAAATCATATCCAAAAACGACTTGCGGCTTGCCGGGTCGAGGCCCGCTGCGGGCTCGTCAAGCACGAGCACCTGCGGCTTCATCGCAAGGATGCCGGCGAATGCGACACGGCGCTGCTGACCGCCGGACAGCTCGAAGGGGCTTTTCTCGGCCAGCGCATCCGCGGAAAGGCCGACGCGCTCGAGCGAATGGCGTACCAGCTCGTCGACTTCCGTCTCCGCGTATCCGAGGTTGCGCGGCCCGAATGCCACGTCCTTGTACACCGTTTCGGCGAACAGCTGATGCTCGGGGTATTGGAAGACGACGCCAACGGTTCCGCGCACATCCTCGTCCGTTCCGCGACCGGCGATGTCGCGTCCGTGCACGAGCACGCGACCGGATGTGGGGCGCAAGATGCCGTTCATGTGCTGGATGATGGTGGATTTGCCGCTGCCCGTGTGGCCGGCGATGCCAAGGAATTCGCCGGCGCGAACGGCGAAGCTCACGTTGGAGAGGGCCCATAGGCTATCGGGGCGATTTCCCCATTTCGCTTGCTTTTCGGCTCGCTTGCCGCCGCGCTTGCGTTGGCGTTTGGCTTCGGCGGCATCATAGGTGTACGAGACGTTCTCGAACTCGATAACCGCCGGCGTATCCTCGCAGGCGCCGTTGCCATCGTCATTGGCGTCGGCGTTGGCGCTGGTGCCGCCGCCGGTGCATTCGCGCGTAAGCTCGTCATCGGTAGATGTCGCGCGCGCGACCCCGTCGCCCGAAGCCGTTTTCCCGGCTTGCAAGGCGCCGGCCCGCCTTGCCTCATCGAGCACTTCGTTCGCAAGATCGGCGCTGCTCACGGTGGGCCTGACGTTCACGCCGGCATCGCGCAAATCAAGCGAAAGGTGGGTGGCGAAGGGCGCTTCCAGATTCAGCTTCGTGAGCTCATCGGCTCGCGTGAGGACATCTTGCGGCGCTCCGGAAAGCACGATCTTGCCCGAATTCATGACGATCACGCGATCGGCGAGGGCGGCTTCCTCCATGAAATGGGTGATCATGACGATGGTGAAGCCGCGTTCGTGCAGCTCCTTGCACACGCGCATCAAGCCGGATCGTCCACGGGGGTCGAGCATCGCGGACGCCTCGTCGAGAATGAGGACGGCGGGATCCATGGCTAAAACGCCTGCGATGGCGACGCGCTGCTTCTGCCCGCCGGACAGCGCGTGGGTCTCGTGTCGCTCGAAGCCGGACAGTCCCACGTCCTCAAGCGCCTGCGTGACTCGCCGGCGCAGCTCATCGGGCTCAAGGCCCAGGTTTTCGGGACCGAAGGCGACATCGTCCTCCACCAGCGACGCGACCAGCTGATCATCGGGGTTTTGGAACACCATGCCGCAGGTTTTGCGCACCAGGTAGATGTTCGCGTCGTCGGCCGTGTCCATACCGTCCACGACCACGCTTCCCTCATCGGGGACGAGAAGGGCGTTCAGGTGTTTCGCCAGCGTCGATTTTCCCGATCCGTTGCCGCCGAGGATGCAGAGGAATTCTCCGTGCGCAACATGGGCGCTCACCCCGTTAAGCGCGAAATCTGCACCGTCGTAGGTGAAGCGGACGTTGGAGATGTCGATCATGGCAAACCTGGCCCTTCGTTGGAAATCGAACGGATGCGCGAACGCTACCGGCCTTTGACCTGGTCCTTCTTCGGGGTGATAAGGTTCGAAATGGCCTTGTACACGATAAGCGTCAGCACCGAGTTCAGAATGGTCTTGATCAGATTGAACGGAACCACGGCGGGAAGGATCAGCGGCATGATGGCGTCGGCCGAGCCGTACCAGAACCACACGCCCAAGGTGAGGTTGGTCGCCACGGCGCCGACGGTCGCCACGATGCAGCCCGTGGCCAGGCCGGCGATGGCGCCGCCGAACGTGTGCTTCTTCGCGTAGATGAGCGCAGCTGGCACGACGAAGAACAGGGTCGCGCAGATGTTCATGAGGCTGCCGACCCACTCGCCGAGGATGAGCCCGTGGATGATGGCGGCTACCGCGCCGACGGCGAAACCCGCACCAGGGCCGAAGGCGAAGCCGCAGACCATCGCCGGCATGAGCGAGGGGTCGTAGGTCAAAAACGGCGCGGCCGGAAGGATGGGGATCTGCACGAAGCTGAACAGGGCCGCGATGGCGCACATAAGCGCCATGGTGACGAGCTGGCGCGTGGACCAGCGGTTGGAGTTGGAGATGGGGGCTTTCGATGCATTTTCGGTTGCCATTGCTGCCTTCTTTCTTCCGCGAAGCGTTGCGTTCGGTCTTTGCTTCTCGCTTCGCAAAAAAGAAACAAGCCCGTATGAATTCCTTCGATACAGGCTTGTCATTCTCAGCATGCCGAAAAGGGCGCATCTTCGAACGTCTGCCTCTTTCATCCGGACTGTAACCGTTGGTTCCGGAATTGCACCGGATCGGCCTCAGCCTGCGCGCACGCGGCGCAGGCCTCAAGGCTCGCGGACTTCCTGGTTGCCTCGATTCGGGCGAATCTTAGCTTTTGGTAACCGCCAGTGAGGATTTTCACCTCGCCCTGAAACAGAATTCATTGGATGCCAGTGTAGTCTTCGCCACAGATTTGCGCAACCGTGGAAACGGTTGATGCTTCAAGTGCTCCCGGCCGCTTTCGATTCAAGGTGTTTATAGGGGAGCGCCCCGGTCGCAAATAGACCCGCCGGCATCGCACGGATGGGGTGCGATGCCGGCGGGCCGGGTGAGCAAGCAGGATGTCCGGTGCAAACGCTTAAGCCTTTTTGCGTAGGAAGACGCTTTTCTCCTCAAGCTCGGGAATCTCGTCGGTGCATTCCTCGTCGATATTGCCGTCGTAGACGTAGTGCTTGGTCTCCTTCGCCACCATGCCGCAGCAGAGCACCACCATGATGATGTTGGGGATGGCCATCAGCGCATTGGAGATATCGGTCGCGGTCCAGGCGATGTCTCCAACGCCGATGCCGCCCAAAAAGCCCATCACGATGTAGAATCCCAGGTAAATGGGCGTCCAGCGGCGGCCGAACAGATACAGCGTGATGCGTTCGCCGTAGTAGCTCCATCCGATGATGGTCGAGTAGGCGAAGCACAGGATGCCCAGCATGAGCACCGGCGTGCCGATGAAGGGGATGGTGCCGAACACGGAATTCGCCAGCGTCGCGCCGTCGGACACGCCGGTGTCGGCGATCAGCGTCGGGTTCGCGACGAGCGTCGACACGATGACCAGCCCGCTGACCAGGCAGATGACGACGGTGCACCAGAACGGGCCGGTCATGGCCACGAGCGCCTGACGTGCGGGGTTCTTCGTTGCCGCGGCCGATGCGATCAGCGGCTGGGTGCCCAGGCCGGCCTCGTTGGAGAACAGGCCGCGAGCGCAGCCGAACTGCAGTGCGACCATGATGCCCGAACCGACCGCGCCGCCGAACATGGCCTCGCCGGTGAAGGCGGAGCGGAAGATGATGGAGAACGCCTCGCCGAGCACGCCGGCGTTGCAGATGAGGATGTAGATGCAGCCGAGGATGTAGGCGCCGCCCATGAACGGCACGAGCTTCTCGCAGATCGACGAGATGGATTTCAACCCGCCGGCGATGATGAGCGCTGCCGATCCGCAGATGACGAGCGCGACGATCCAGGGCTCGAAGCCGAAGTTCGCCTTGACGACCGAGGTGATGGCGCTCGTTTGAACGGCCGAGCCGATACCGAAGATGGTGAAGCAGGCAAGCACGGCGAACCAGATGGCGGCGATCTTCGCCCACCACGGCACGGTGCCGTCGGCGCGCTTGTAGCGTTGCTCCCATACGTGCATGGCGCCACCCATCATCATGCCGTTCTTGTCCTTGACACGGTATTTCAAGGCGGCGAAGACTTCGGTATACTTGGTCGCCATGCCCAGGATGCCGGTGATCCACATCCATAGAACCGCTCCCGGGCCGCCGGACAGCACGGCGGTCGCCACGCCGACGATCGAGCCGGTGCCGAGCGTCGATGCGAGCGAGGTGGCCATGGCAGCGAAGTTGCTCACGTCTCCTTCGGCCCCGTCGTCCGAGGTGACCGACAGCTTGAGGGCTAACGGCAGTTTGCGCTGGATGAACCCGGTTCGGATAGTGGTGTAAATGTGGCATCCGAGCAGGAGGACGATGGTCACAGGCCCCCAGACTGCGGCGTCGATGTCGTTGAGCAGTTGCGTTAAATCCATATTGCTACCTCGTTAATTGTTAGTAAACGGGTCTCATAGTAACGCTAGCTTGCGCGGCGAAATGTTTCAGGTTTGTTAAACGCTCCGTCTTGTGCGGTGGGCGGTTTCCGTCGCTTGCCGTCGCTTTTTCGGGGTCGGTTGCCGTGCCTGGGGCCCTAACGTTTTCGAATCCGGCAACGTGGTTGCGAAGGGCGCAGTTCCGGCGGGGGCGGAACCTGGTGGGGCCTGGGTGAGGGGAGGGCCTCGGCGGAAAGCCCCGGTCATTGCGTGCCTTCGGGCTACGGATCAGCGAATCAGGTGGGATTTCGGCTGCGTTCAGCAGTGATCCATCTGCTTGAAATAGTTCAGGATATCTTGGCGCGAGTGCATTCCCGTTTTCGTGTAGATGTGCCTGATGTGCGCGTGCGCGGTGGAGGGTGAGATGAACAGCTCCTCGGCAACCTGCTTTTGCGTATGGCCCATGGAGAACAGGGTTAGAACCTCCACCTCGCGTTTCGAAAGGCCGAATCGGCTCCCCATGGTCTCCGCGTTTCGCGCAACCGCGGCTTTGTGGATGTCGGCGAACGTCGCGCCCTGCTCGATGCCGAGCACCTTGTCGATCATCCTGTCGGCCGTGGCCGGCGCTGCTGCCGATACCGTCGCGTCGCCGGGTTCGCCTTGGTCGGTGGACGGCATAAGGGCGGGGCGGGTCAAAAGGCGCATGATGCGCATGAAGATAACCAGGCACGCACCCATGAGCAGCAGGATGATCAGGGCTGATACGGCTTCAGGGGTGATCGCTCCTGTGCTGCTGGCGGCGATAAGGGCTGTGCGCGACAGTGCTCGCGGAAGAAGAAACACCAAGAACGTGAGGGATATGTAATAGTAAGGATTTCGCCATCCCAGGCTCATCAGCGCGATGGCGATGTACTGGCGGAACGCGTGAAGGATGTCGTTGAAGTCCTTCGCGAACATCGCGCCCACTTCAAGGTTGTTCGGCATGATTCCGTAGAAGGCGACGCTGAGCACGCCGAGTATTTCGAGGACGGATATGGCGCCCGCCGCTACCAGCAGGGGCTTCGAGAGCGCGGCCTCCATTGCTCCATACAGATAGATCAGCACGAACAACCCTGTTGCCATGAGCAGCGTCGAGATGGTGAACAGAATGGTTGATCCGTCCGGGTAGCCGCGTAGCAGACCCGCCGCCGCCGAGAGCATAATGCAGCCCACGACGCATGCCGTAAGGAAGCGGCGATCTTTGAATTGGGCTTCCATGCCGCTGAAATACACGGCTCCGCTCGTCTCGATCTGTTCGCTTTGCTTGAAAAGGATCGCTCCCGGAATCAGGTACGAAGCGCGTGCCGTTCGCGTTTCCGCTTCCGGGGCAGCATCCCCGTTTGGGGCGCAGGACGCTTTGCGAGCTTCGTCATCTGCGCTGCTTTCGATGGATTTTGCGGCGCAGCGCTTATGCAGCCAGAGAAGGCATGCCGTCTCGCCCGCAAGGGCGACGAGCCCGAGGATCCAGTCGGTTTCGGGGGAAAGCGCCATGCCGGCCGCAAACGGTTCGGATAACGCGCGCGAAAGCGCTATGTAGACGATGGCTTGCGCAGGCCCCGCCCCGCAAGCTTGCGCTATCCAATACAGCTGGGAAAACGTTGCGACAACCGATGCGCAGCTCTTGAAAATCGCCACACCGGGCCCGTCGCCGACCCCCATCACGGCGATGATGCGCTCGCCGAGAAGGAATGCGAGCGTGGCCGCGATCAAGATATACCCGGCGCGCACGCTGGTTCCCCATAGGCGGTCTCCGCCACGGCGTCTATCGAAGATGAGGAGGGCGAGCACGAGGGCGAATCCCGCGCATTTCACGATGCCGGTCCAGTCGGTGAGCATATCGAAATCGCTCTGCAGGTAATCGCTTGGGTTGACGGCGAGCACGGCGACGCGCGCCAGCGCGAGCGCGATAATGCCGGGAAGCATCGGTGGAACCATGCTGATCAGCGCTTTTGAAGCCCGTATCGTCCGTGCGATCGGGCTGGATTTCCCGCCTTTCCCGGTTGCGGTATTTATTTGCGCCTTCGACTTCCCATCAGCATCCAGCTCGCGGTTCCCCTCCGTGAGCTCTTTCTCTTCATGCATTGCTCTCTCCAACAGTGCTGTCGCCTGAAAATCGGCGTTTGGTGACTCGTTCGCCGATAGTATAAAGGATGCGGCCGCCGTGGAGGAGGGTGTAGCACGGCGGCCGTCTGAAAAAGCGCGAATGAGATCGAGTGAATGGAGAGAGGGTCAGGATCTTATCGCGTCTCGAGTAGTTGTATGACTAGGGGAGCAAGCCCAGGCCGGCAAGCTCTTCCTTGACGTCTTGCAGGTCGTAATAGTCGAGGCAGTCGGCCGTCGGGCAGCCAAGCTCGTCATCCCAGCCGAACGTGCGGTAGAGCATGGTGAGCGCCGTCTGCCAGTCTTCCTTCTCCAGCTTCGTGGTGCCTTCGGTGAAGGGCTCGTAGTCGGCGTCCATCGTGAAGGGCCACTCGGTGCACGTGTCATGGACGTTGCGGAAGTCGTTGCAGCCCATCTTGCCCTCGGCGTCGCGCATGCCGCGCGCGGTGGAGGCGCGCTGCAGCGTCATGATGCGTGCACCGGCCTTGTACAGCTCGTCGGTGGTCATGTCCTCGCCGGTGACGGCCTTGAAGAACTTCGCCTCCAGGTCCAAGTCGCCGCGGTAGTTGCGCGCCTTGGTGGGGCTCATGGCCATCGGCCACACCCAGTTGCACAGCGTCAGCGAGTCGTGGATGACGTCGGTGACGACGCTCCACCAGGCGAAGTTCGCCTTGTGCTCGTTCATGGGCGTGTAGCACTTCGGTTTGTCGACGGCGTCCTCGCCGCCCCACAGCTCCGCGCCGATCGCCTTGAGCACCTCGATGGGCAGGCCGCATTCCTGGAAGTTGACGGCGGAGTGGATCATGTCGTCGCGGTTGAACAGCATGTTGTACAGAAGGCCCACCTGGCCGAAGCATTCGTTGGCGTGGTGCACGGGCCAGCCGCGGTAGTTGATGAGCTTGGACTTCTTGTTGTCGTACCACTCCATGTCGTTCCAACGCTTGGTCCAGATATAGGTGCCGTGAGCGATGTAGGACATCTCGTTGTCGTTCTGCGCGATGTGATTGAAGATCTCCACCATGATGGTGGGATCTTTCGTCTGGAACTTCGTCCAGTCGAACAGGTTGTATTCCTCTTCGGGAAGCACGCGCTTGAAGAGCCCCGAAGCGATGCAGTGCGCAAGGTCGCGGTACAGCTGGCCGTAGTTGCACCACAGACCCAGGTCGTCGATGGTCACGCCCATCACCTGATGCCAGATGAGCGCGTCCTCGCTGCCCACCTCGATCGGCGTGATGTCGGTGCCCAGGATGGGGATCATGTACTTGAACGTGAAGTTCGACACGCAGGTGTTGCCGGTGGTGGTGTGCCCCGACGCCCCCTTGATGCCCTCGACGCGCATGTCGGAATAGCAGTGGATGGGGCAGCTGTGGCAGCCGTTCATCTTGATGGTGTACTTTTCCGCCTCGCCTTTAAGGTCGAAGGTCGACTTCATGCAGCGATAGCCCACGGTGTTGATCTCGCCGGGCTTCGGCTCGCCGGTGTCGATCGGTCCACCTTCGGCCGCGCCCCAGGTCAGGCCCTTGCGAGCGGTCCAGCGGCTTCCCTTGCTGTAGTATTCGGCCCACTCCTGCTGCGTGGAGGGCACCACGTGGTTGTTGTTCGAGCCCACCACTTCGCGCAGCATGTAATCGGAAAGCTCGGCGACGGCCTGCGGGTCGGCGACGTTGACGCTGCCCGTGCCCTCGATGACGAGTGCCTTGAGCTTCTTCGAGCCCATGATGGCGCCCACGCCCGCGCCGGCGGAATGGTTGCGCGCGTTGATCAGGCACGAATAGGGGAGCAGGTTCTCGCCGGCCTGACCGATGGTGGCCACGCAGGCGCTGGTGCCTTCCAGGCGGTTGAGCGCCTCGGTGGTTGCGCGCGTGCCCATGCCCCACACCAGCGAGGCATCCTTGATTTGCACTTGGTCGTTCTTGATGTCCAGATACACCGGCTTGTCGGATTTGCCCTCGACGATGATGGCGTCCCAACCCGCAAGCTTCATCTTCGCGCCGATCATGCCGCCGCAGTGCGCGTCGACGATGAGGTTGTCGGTGGTGTAGGTCGAAAGGAAGCTGATGGTGGTGCGGCCCGCGAGCGGCACGCCGGATGCGGTCAGGGGACCGACGGCGAATACGATCTTCGATTCCTCGGACAGCGGATCGGTGCCTGCCGGAACCTCGTCGTGGATGATTGCGTTGGCAAGGCCCATGCCGCCGATGAACTTCTTGTACGGTTCGGTGGACATGGTGGTGATGGCCCCTGTGGTGAAGTTCACGCGCAGGATTTTGCCCGTCCACCCGTAAGAGATGGTGTCTTGCATGTGATTCCTCCTCGTTTTGAATGCAAGGTTGCGACGCCTGCGCCTTCGCGAGGGGAAGGATTGGGCGAAAGTATTCCATCGATGCTTCCTGGGCGCATCGCCTGTTAGAGGTTATTTGCGTCTACCTGGGATTTTTCCGCCGCCTTGTTGGAAATTCCCTGTGTTGGGCGATTTGCCGGGCAGGCGTGTATGACATAGTTTCAAGCACTTTGCGACGTCATGCGGCGAGGGGATAGAGGAGGTATGACGAGCGTGCCGAGGAGAGAGTGCTTGCGAGACGGGCGCAAGCTTTTCGGCACAGGCATCTAAGGAGTTCCGAATGGACGAACTGAATAAAGAGGGGGCCGCTTCAGAGAAACCTCGCAAGCGGATCACGCGTCGAACCGTGTTGGCGATGGCCGGTTGCGGCGTCGCCGGTTTGGCGGCGGGCGGCGTGCTTGCTACGTGGGGGATCACGAGCGAGTCCATCGCCGCCGGCCGCATCGAGCTGCGCACCACGCCCACCAAGATGATCGTGACCGATCGTGCCCGCTGCTCTGGCTGCCAGCGCTGCGAGATGATGTGCACGCTCAAAAACGACGGCCGCGTGTGCCAGCACATCGCCCGCGTGCGCGTGTGGGACAACTATTTCTGGGGCAAGAGCCCGGACACCGGTGAAGGTTCCTTCGGTGACGGCGCGAAGGGCGCCTGCGAGTTCACCGTTGAGCACTGCAAGCAGTGCGCCGACCCCCAGTGCGCCAAGTATTGCCCGGTTCACGCGATCTACGCCGACGAGAACAGCGGCGCCCGCACGGTCGATCCGAAGAAGTGCATCGGCTGCGGCATGTGCGCCCAGGCCTGCCCGTGGAACATGCCCCGCGTCGACGCGGAGACCGGCGTTTCCACCAAGTGCATCAGCTGCGGCCGCTGCGCCGAGCAGTGCCCCAACGGGGCTATCAAATTCATCGACTGGGCCGACATCGCGCAGAAGATCATCGACGAGGGCATCGTGCGCACCGTTACGGCCGTCGAGGCCTAAAGGGAGGCATTCATGACGGAAACGAATGTAACGCGGCGCGGTTTTATGGCCCTTGCCGGCGCCTCGGCCGCCGCTGCGGGCTGCCTGGGGCTTTCCGGGTGTGCCGCGAGCGGAGAGGCCATCGATAAATCGGCCGGCGCGGCCGAACAGGTAGCCAGCGTCTGCAGCGGGTGTGTCAACGCGTGCGGACTCACGGCGTGGACGCGCGGCGGGAAGCTGTGGCGCGCCTCGGGCGCCGTCGGGCACCAGACGGCTGCGGGAAGCCTGTGCGGTCGCGGCCAGGGCGCCTTCGGCTTGCCCGAATCGAAGGAGCGGCTTGCTCATCCGATGGTGCGCAAGAATGGCAAGCTTGTCGAAGCGACCTGGGACGAGGCGCTCTCCGCCGCTGCGGCGGGGCTTTCGGGCGCGGGCTCGAAAGCTGCGCTGTTCCAGGGCTCGGTGAGCGCTTGCGTTGACGGATCGTTCTTTGCCAAGCGCTTCGCGGCGGCGCTCGGTTCGGCCAATTACTACACCGAGGCCGCGGTGCGCGGCGGCGGCCTGTCGGCGGCGCAGGATTGCGTGTTCGGCGCACGTCCCGTGGCCGATGTCGAAAATGCCGCATACGTGCTGCTTCTGGGTCGCGACGTGGACGACGCCGCTTCTCCTGCGGAATACGCCGCCTTCGCGGAAAAGCATCTTTCAGGCGAAGGCCGTCGGGTTCTTGTCGGCTCGCGCCTCACCTCTCTCGGCCGCGTAGTCGACGAATGGATCGCCATCCGTCCCGGCACCGAGCTGGCGCTTTTGCTCGCCGTCGCTTGCGAGATGGTCCGCGCGGGCACTTACGACCGGGCATTTTTGCGCGAGCATGCGCAGGGCTTCGACGAATTTGCACAGTCCATCGATGCTTATAGCGCCTTGTGGGCGAGCGAAATTTGCGGCGTGTCCGTTGATGCCATCTGCTCCATCGCCGCAGGCCTCGGCACGAATGCTCCGCATGCCTGCGTCGATATCCCGCAAGGAAGCTCGTTCGGCTCTGCCCGCGAGGGGTCGTTCGACGCCTGCCGCATGGCCATGCTCATCAACGCCATGCTCGGCAACTTCAACCAGAAGGGCGGCCTGTGGTTCTCCGGCGTCTCCGAGCCTGACGCGGCAGCGCTGTCCCGGGCGGGCATTCCCGAGTTCGCGGTTCCCAGTGCATCCGCTTCCGGCTGCGCCAGCGCGCAGTTCGGCGATGCCAGCTGCATGGCCGCCATCCCCGGGATGGAAAGCGGCGCCATCAAGGCTGCGCTCGTCGTCTCGGCCAACCCCGTGCACGACTGGCCTTCGACCGCCCGCGTCCGCGCGGCTCTTGACGGCTTAGACTGCCTCGTCGTCGCCGACGCCTTCCTCACCGAAACCGCCGAGGTTGCCGATGTGGTGCTGCCGCTTACCGTCGGGCTTGAGTCCGACGGCGAGGCGTGCCTGCGTCCCTCCGAGCAGCCCTATGCTTCCATGCGTGTGGCTGCCGTCGATCCTGCCGGCGATGCAAAGCCGCTAAGCGAGGCGGTGACGCTTCTCGCCGACGCCTGCGGCCTTTCCTACGCGTTCGGTTTCGATTTGGAAACCTACAATCGCGCCTGGTGCAAGGCCATGGGGCTTTCCTACGAAAGCCTGCTCATGCGCGGCACCACCACGGCAACGGGTTGGGGTGTCTCTGAAGATTCCACCCCCGTGCTTGCAACCCCCACCGGCAAGGTCGAGTTCTCTTCGAGCTCCGTCATGCCGGCGGGCACTAAGCCCATTCCCACTTGGGTCGAGGAAACGAACGAGGCGAGCGAGGATATGCCGCGCCTGCTCATCGGCCAGCAGAACATTCAGCAGGCATCGGCGCTGCTCGCAAGCGAGAAGCTCATCGACGCGGCGAAGCGTTACGACCTCGATCGCGTCTGGATCAACTCGTCGGTTGCCCGCTCAAAGGGCATTTCCGACGGTGATGCGGTGAAGCTGACCACGTCGCTTGGGTCGGTCACGCTTCCGGCCAAGGTCACCGACCGCATCCATCCGAGCGCGGTGTGGACGCCCGCCCACTTTGGCGCCGACGCGTCCTCGCGCAAGGCGGCGGCGGGCTTCGGCGCGAATGCCTGGCAGCTCGTCCCCTTCGCCACATCGTCGGCCGACGGCGGCGCGAAGATCGCCGAGGTGCTGGTCAACATCGAGAAGGCAGGTGCATAACATGGCGCGCTTTGGAATGCTCATCGACACGCGCAGGTGCGTCGGCTGCTACGCATGCCGCACCGCTTGCCAGAATTTGAACGACCTGCTGCCCGACGAGGCGTTTGTCCGTTTCGAGCAGGTTGAGGGCGGAACCTTCCCCGCGACCTCCGTTGAAACCGTGCCGCTGCAATGCATGCACTGCGAGGACGCGCCCTGCGCAAGCGTGTGCCCCACGGGCGCGGCGCATATCGGCGCCGACGGCATCGTCGAAGTCGACCAGGGACGCTGCATCGGCTGTCTGTACTGCATGGCCGCCTGCCCGTATCAGGTGCGCCAGCGCAATTCCGAAACCGGCGCAGTCGACAAATGCCGCCTGTGCGCGGCGACGGCCAAGGGCGGCGTGTCGAACTGCGTCACCGCCTGCCCGGCCGGCGTGCGCATCGTCGGCGACCTCGACGACGCGCAGTCGGAGGTTTCGCGCGCCATCGCCGCGACGGGCGCCAAGCCCATCGCCGGTGACTTGACGAAGTCCAAGATCTATTACGTGAGGTGATGAGCTGATGACCTACGAACCCATATGGAGCGGCATCATCGCCTGCTACCTGTTCCTCGGCGGCCTTGGCGGCGGCGCCTTCACGTCGGCGGCGCTTTTGCACGGCCTGTGCCCGGGCACCGACAAGATGCGCCGTGCGGGCCACTTCATCGCGCCGGTGGTCGTCATGGTCGGTCTCGTGCTGCTCATGGCCGACGCCCGCGCCGGCTTCACGCATCCGTTGCGCTTCGCGTTGCTGCTCACCAACTTCGGCAGCGTCATGACCTGGGGCGTCGTTATCCTCGGCGCATTCGTGGTGGCGGCGCTTGCCGCCGCGGTGTTGGAATTTTTGCATCGCGAAGTGCCCCGTCTTCTGGAGATCGCCGGCTCGCTGCTCGGCGTGTGTACGGCTATCTACACGGGCTGCCTGCTCGGCGTGTGCGAAACGTTCCCGCTGTGGAACAACGCGCTGCTGCCCATCCTGTTCGCCGTCTCCGGCGTGTCCACGGGCATGTCGGCGGTGCTTCTGGCCGGCCAGCTGCGCGCCCCGGGCGAGCTTGAGAGCGCGGCGCTGTTCCAGCGCATCCACTTCGCGTTCCCGTGCGTGGAGATCCTGCTTATCGCCAGCCTGCTGTTCATCACCGCTTCCGGTGACGCCGCCGGCGCGGCAAGCGTGCAGGCGCTCGTGTGCGGCAAGTACGCGCTCGTGTTCTGGGTGGTGTTCGCGCTTGTCGGCCTTGTCGGGCCGGTGGCCATCGACACGGTGCTGCTGTTCGTGCGCCCCGAGCTCGAGCATCGCCCCGCCGGCCGCGCGGCCGGCATCGGCGCCAACGTCGGCGTGCTCATCGGCGGTTTCGTGCTGCGCCTGCTCGTGCTCATCTCGGCCGTTCCCGTGACGCTCGCCGCGGCCTGGGTGCTGTAGCCGCTTTGCCCCTTTGGGCCGGGCGGCACCCTGAGCCGTCCGGCCTTCTGGATCGGAGGGGGAAGCGCTGCGCAGACGCCGCTTCCCCCGCCGCGAAATTTGAATACCGCGCATTCCGCCGTCGGGAGGCTGTCCCGGCGGCTTCCCGTTTTGCGGGGTCGGTGCGCGAGGTCGGCCCTTATCGGCGACAAAGGGACACGCCAGCTGTAGCCTCCCGCATCCTTCTGTCGCATTCCGAATTATCTTTTCGCACTGAGCCTCTCGCCTTTGCTACCATTGTTCCCATCAGCAGACGAGAGGGGACACTCATGAACAACGTGACGCTTGGTTCGACGGGCATCACCGTGGCGCAGAACGCGTTCGGCGCGCTGCCCATCCAGCGCATTTCGCAAGACGAGTCCACGAAGCTGCTCCGCCGTGCCTTCGCGGGCGGCATGCGCTTCTTCGACACCGCACGCGCCTACAGCGATTCCGAGGAGAAAATGGGCGTAGCACTCGCCGACGTGCGCGATCGGATCTTCATCGCCACCAAAACCATGGCGAAAACCCCGGATGAGTTCTGGGAGCAGCTCGAAACGTCGCTTTCCAACTTGAAAACCGACTACGTGGACATCTACCAGTTCCATTGCATGGATACCCTCTGGAAGCCGGGCGACGGCACCGGCATGTACGAATGCATGCTCGAGGCGCGCCGCCAGGGCAAGATCCGCCACATCGGTGCGACGGCGCATAAGTTGGAGGTCGCTTTCGACATCGTGAACTCCGGTCTGTACGAAACCCTGCAGTATCCTTTCAGCTACCTTGCCAGCCCGCGCGAGCTTGAGCTGGTCGAGCTGTGTCGTAAGCGCAACGTTGGCTTCATCGCCATGAAGGGCTTGGCCGGCGGGCTGCTTTCGAATTCCCGCGCCATCATGGCGTTCATGGCGCAATACGAAAACGTACTTCCCATCTGGGGAATCCAGCGCGAAAGCGAGCTTGAGGAATGGCTTTCTTATATGGAAGAGACGCCTGTCATGGATGCGGGCACCGAGGCATTCATCAAACAGGAGCAAGACGCGCTCATGGGTGATTTCTGCCGCGGCTGCGGGTATTGCGAGCCATGCCCGGCGGGCATCCAGATTCACCAGTGCGCGCGCATGTCGCTGATGATCCGCCGCGCGCCGGCGGCGGGGTGGCTCAGCGACTATTGGCAGGGCGAAATGGCCAAGATCGACGACTGCACCGAGTGCCGCCTGTGCCAGGGCCGCTGCCCCTACGAGCTTGAAACACCCGAGCTTTTGAAAAAGAATTATGCCGACTACAGGGAGGTCTTGGCTGGTCGAGTGCGTGTCTAGTTGCCATGCCGCTCACGGGCGGCATACAGCCGCCCGCCTGCGCAACCTGCCTTTCGCCCCCTGTCATCGCACGTTTACCTAGGCTTCACGGTGCGTTAACGAACCGGAAATGCCCCTTTCGGAAACTTGATAGCGTCTTGTCCGGGAAAGCGCCCGAGCCGAAACCGCTTAGCTTCCGCGTGATCGCAGCAAACAACCGCTTAAACGAGAAAGCGCGTGGAAAAGCAGCTTCGGTGCGGGCCCTTTCGAAACGAAAGGGGTTGGCTATGGATATAGTCAGCATCATCAACGCCGTGGACGGGTTCGTGTGGGGCCCGCCCATGATCATCCTCTTATTAGGTTCCCACATCTTCCTCACCATCCGTACCGGCTTTATTCAGCGTAAGTTGCCGCAGGCCATCAAGCTCTCGGTTACCAAAGATCCCGATGCCCCGGGCGACATCTCCCAGTTCGGCGCACTGTGCACGGCTCTTTCGGCCACCATCGGCACCGGCAACATCGTCGGCGTGGCAACCGCCATCATGTCCGGCGGCCCGGGCGCGGTTCTGTGGATGTGGCTCACCGGCGTGTTCGGCATCGCCACCAAGTACTCCGAGACCTACGCTTCGGTGAAGTACCGCGTGAAGGATCACGAGGGCAAGATGCTCGGCGGCGCCATGTTCGCGTGGGCCCGCGCCTTCACCAAGGACGGCAAGACCCCGTGGTGGGCCATGCTCGGCGCAGGGGCGTTCGCCCTGTTCGCGGCCATTGCATCGTTCGGTATCGGCTCCGCCGTGCAGTCCTCTTCCATGACCGGCATCATCACCGCCAACTGCCCCGGCATCCCCACGTGGGGCATCGGCCTTGCCATCGTGATCATGGTTTCCGTCGTCATCTTCGGCGGCGTGAAGGTCATCAGCCAGGTGTGCGAGAAGCTCGTTCCCTTCATGGCCATCGCCTACGCTTGGGGCTGCATCGTCATCATCGGCATGAACTGGGCCTACGTTGGTGAAGCCATTCAGCTGATCGTGACCAGCGCCTTCAACCCGCAGGCAGCCTTCGGCGGCCTGCTCGGCAGCGGCGTCATGGCTGCCATCCAGTTCGGCTGCGCTCGCGGCCTGTTCTCCAACGAATCCGGCATGGGTTCCGCTCCCATCGTCGCTTCCGCCGCTTCCACCCGCAACCCTGCTCGTCAGGCGCTCGTTTCCATGACCGGCACCTTCTGGGATACGGTTATCATCTGCGCTCTGACCGGCATCGTGCTTGTCTCCACCATGTGCGCCAACCCCGACGTCATCGCCGGCATCGCCGCTGGTGACATCAAGGCCGGCGCCGATCTGACCAGCGCCGCCTTCGCCTCCATCCCGTTCGTCGGCACCCCGGTGCTCGTGCTTGGCATGGTGCTGTTCAGCTACTCCACCATTCTGGGTTGGAGCTACTACGGCAACCGCTGCGTCACCTATCTGTTCGGCAAGCATGCCATCAAGCCCTACCAGGTTCTTTACGTGATCGCCGCCTTCCTCGGCGCCGTCGGCGTGGCCGACATCGTCTGGACCGTCTCCGACATCACCAACGCCCTCATGGCCATCCCGAACATCATCGTCGTGCTCGTGCTCTCCGGCCTCATCGCCAAGGAAACCAAGCACTACGTTTGGGATAAGAACCTCGACGAGAAGGACAACGCGGAAATCCCGCTGCTGGAATCCAAGTAGTTCTTCGCGAGCGAACCTTCGGCGGCAAGCAACCACTCAATCAGGCTGCCGAAACCTATGGGCCGCGCACCAACCCGGTGCGCGGCCTTTCTGTATACTGTTGCGCATGGATACCATTGCAATCATAGGCGGCGGTGCGGCGGGCCTCATGGCCGCGGTTCAAGCCGCGCGCGCATTTTCGAAGGCGGGCGAGAGCGCGAGCGTCGTCGTATACGAGGCCGACGACGAACGCGTGGGTCGCACCATCTTGGCAACCGGCAACGGCCGCTGCAACATCTCGAATGCCCATATACGGGCTTCCGCGTACAACAACGGGAGTTTCGTTTCCAGCGCTCTCATGGCGCTTCAAGGCGAATTTATCCAGGAGCGGGGGAAGTGCACGTCCCGCCCGAGTGAGTGCGACCCGGTGCTCGAGCGCTTCGAGGACATGGGCCTTTGGGTGCGCGAGGAGGCCGAGGGGCGTTTGTATCCCATGGCCAACAAGGCCACGAGCGTGCTCGACGCCCTGCGCGCGACGGCTGCGGCGCTTGGCGTGCGCATCGAGGTCGGCAAGCGCGCCGTGCGCATCGACGCGCCGGGAGGCGCCGGCGGGGCGGGCGCGTGCTTCAACATCCGCTTCGCCGACAAAACCATCGCCCACGCGCGTCAGGTCATCGTGGCGGTGGGCGGGCGCGCGGCGGATCGCATCGAGCTGCCGGCGCCGCTTGTGTGCTTAAAGACGCGCCCCGTGCTCGGCCCGCTGCGCGTTGCTCAGGCCGACGCGCGCGTAACGCGCCAGCTCAACAACGTGCGCCTTCGCTGCGGCGTGCATCTGCAGCGTGGCGACAAGGTCCTGGCAACCGAAAAAGGCGAAGTGCTTTTCCGTGATTACGGCCTTTCCGGTGTGGCGATCTTCAATCTCTCGCGCGACGCCCGTGCGGGAGATGCGCTCGTCATCGACGTGTTCCCCGATTGCAGCGAAGGCGCCGTCAAGGAGCTCCTGCTCGCACGCCGCAAGCGCATGACGACCTTTGCCGGCCAGCTGACCTGGCAGCGCTTCAGCGAGGGGATCCTGCTCCCGTCGGTCGCCCGCACGTTCCTGAAACGCGCCGGCATCAACCCGGATGCTGCTGTTTCCAAAAACGACATGCCGGTGCTGGTCCATATGCTCAAAGCTACAGAATTCGCCGTCGAGGGGATCGGCGACGAGCGGCAGTGCCAGGTGCGTCGCGGTGGCTTTCCGGTGGAGAGGTTTTGCGCCCAAACCTGCGAGTCCATCGATATCGCCGGCCTGTTCGTCACGGGCGAGGCGCTTGACGTGGACGGCCCGTGCGGCGGCTACAACTTGCATTGGGCTTGGACGAGCGGCATGCTCGCGGGTCTCGCGGCCGCCGAAAACGTGATGGAGTAGCATATGCTTGAGATTTCCAACGTGCCCTTGCCGCTTGACGCGGGGCTTGCCGACGAGCGCGCCCGCAAGCTCCTTGGGCGTGCCGCCGCCCGGGCGCTTGCCGTCCCGCCTTCCGACATCGCCTCGATTCGCCTGATCAAGCGCAGTGTCGATGCGCGTAAGCGAAACGACGTCCATTTCGTGGCGACGCTGGCCGTCGAGCTTGAAGGGGGAGCGGCGGCCGAAGATTCCGCGCTCAGGCAAGCCGCGGTGCGCAAAGGCGGGCCGAACGTGAAGGCGCACGTCCCCTACGAACCGCTTGCCGTGCCTGCCGCCGCCGATGCCCTCGCCGCTTCGGGCGAGCCGCGCCCCGTCGTGGCGGGCACCGGCCCCGCGGGCTTGTTCTGCGCCTGGTATCTGGCGCGTGCCGGCTTGCGTCCCCTTGTCGTGGAGCGCGGCGCCGCCGTCGACGAGCGCCTTGTTGCAGTCGATGTTTTCAACGCCGGCGGCTCGCTTAATCCGCGTACTAACATCCAGTTCGGCGAAGGCGGCGCGGGCACGTTTTCCGATGGCAAACTCACCACGGGCATCAAAAGCCCCTGGGCGCGCCATGTAACGAGCCTGTTCGTTGAAGCCGGCGCGCCGCAGGAAATCCTCTGGCAGGCCAAGCCCCATATCGGCACGGACCTGCTCGTGGGCGTCGTGAAAAATATCCGGCAGCAGATCATCGCCGACGGTGGGGAAGTGCTGTTCGAAACGCAGCTGACGGGCGTTTCCCTCAACGAGGGCCGCTTGGCATCCGTCGAGCTCACCGATGCGGCGAGCGGTCAGGTGCGCAACGTCTTGGCATGCCGCCTGGTGCTCGCCTGCGGCCATTCCGCGCGCGACACCTTCGAGCTTCTGCGTGATGCGGGCCTGGTCATGGAGCAGAAACCCTTTTCGGTGGGCGTGCGCATCGAGCATCCCCAAAAGCTCATCGACCGCGCCCAATACGGGAAGGCGGCTGGCCACCCTGCGCTCGGCGCGGCCGATTACAAGCTTTCGGTCCATGTCGGCGACGGCAAGCGCTCCGGCCGCGGCGGCAAGTCGGGCAAGCGCGATGGTCGCGACGAGCGCGGCGTCTATACTTTCTGCATGTGCCCCGGCGGGGAAGTGGTGTGCGCGGCGAGCGAGCCGGAAAGCGTCGTCGTTAACGGGATGAGCCGCTTCGCGCGCGACGGGGAAAACGCCAACAGTGCCTTGCTCGTCGGCGTCGGGCCGGACGATTTCGCCGGCGACGACCCGCTGGCTGGTGTCGCGTTGCAGCGCGAGTTGGAGCGCGCTGCGTATCGCGTGGCCGTCGAAGCCGGTGGCCAGCCCTATCAGGCGCCTGCTCAAACGGTTGGCGACTTCCTGGCGAACCGCTCGGGCAATCCGAGCAAAACAGTCAAGCCCACTTATGCCCGCGGCGTTTCCTGGTGTAATCTGCGAGACTGCCTGCCTCCCTTCGTCGCCGATGCGATGGCGCGCGCCTTGCCCCTGCTCGATTGCCGCCTGCATGGGTTCGCCGACGCCGATGCGGTCATGACCGGCGTCGAAACCCGCAGCTCAAGCCCCGTGCGCATCGTGCGCGGCGCCGACTTGCAGGCGTTTTGCCGCCCCGGTGATCGGGTCGTCCCCGCTTCCGATTCCGCCCCCGTTGCTCGATCCGGCAACCGTGCCGCCTCGAACGAGGGCGCCCCCAAAGCGTCGAATGAGGGAACCTCGGCACCTGCAAACCGCTCGGGCGCAAGCGGCATCTATCCCTGCGGCGAGGGCGCGGGTTACGCCGGCGGCATCATGTCTGCGGCCTGCGACGGCCTGCGCGTGGCCGACGCGTTGGTTGCGCAGCTTCTGGGATGCGCCGAATAGAGCGCGGGCGTTTCGCGAACCTTGCATGTTCCGCTCCAGGCCTCGTCGTCGCCATCGTGTGTCATGATATACTTTTTGCCAGCTAGAAGAAGACGTCCTGAACAGGGGAAGCCGGGTGAGATTCCCGCGCGGTGCCGCCACTGTGATCGCGTGCAGCATGGGTGTTGCGCGCCGAAGTCAGAACACCTGCCAGGAAGCGTGTTGCGCACACGGCGAGCTACCGAGCGCGCAACCCTCGCTTACAGCGAGGCTTTACGTGACAGTTGCGCGCGCCACGGGTCGGATGCCCCAAGCGCTCGCTTTTTGTTGTCTCCCTTCTGCGTCCGCATCAGATATGGAAGGAGACCCATCGATGCATAAAACCTGTTCTATCCGCAACGCTGCCGGCGGTTCATCGCTCTGCCAGCGCTTTATCGCCGCGTTTTTGGCGCTGGTGCTCGCCGTGGGGCTTATGCCGCATGCGAGTCTCGCCTGGGCCGACGACGACACCTTCTCGGTGGCGCTTACCGTCGTCGACACTACCGATTCGGAGAACCCGGTCGTGAAAAACGTCAAGGTCGACGGCCTGACCAGCGACAACACTGTTGCCGACCTGCTGTCGAAGGCGGGCTTCACGTCCGGTGACCAGGCCGCCTCAGCGGCCGATCCTTCGGTGTATTTCAATAGCAACGGTTCGCCGTACTTCAACGGCAAGGGCTACGATTCCGTGACGGGCAACTACTGGGCCACCATGTTCAACGGCGATTCCGCGAACTGGGCCAAGGCGATTCTCACCGCGAAGCTTGAGGCTAACGGCCATTATCAGTACATCTACACTGACGCTTCCACGTTTTCCTACGCTTCCGCCGACGGGACGTTCCCGGTGCAGCTCACCGTCGTGGACACCACCGACTCTGCCAACGGCGTGCTCGCCAACGTCAAGGTCGACGGTATGACGTCCGAAAACACCGTTGCCGACCTGCTTGAAAAGGCCGGCTTCACGAAAGTGGCCACCGCTGCTGAAACCGAGGGCAACGACAAGGCCTACGCCGAGTCAGGGGGTTCCCCGGTGTTCCGCGGCAATAAAACCACGCAGAACGAGGATGGTACCTGGACCTATTGGCTCACCATGTTCAACGGCGATTCCGCGAACTACGCTTCCGCGCAAACGGCTTCCAAGCTGGTCTCCGGCGGTCATTACCAGTACATCTACACCAATGCTTCCACGTATGCATACGCCTATCCGGTCAGCAACCTGGTGAGCGTCTCGGACGTGACCGACCCGCTCGCATCGGCCGATCCCACCCCTGACCCCGACCCCACACCGACGCCTGATCCCACTCCCGACCCGGTCGTTTCGAATACGTACAACGCCGAGTCGGCTCAAACGTTGCTCGCCAATTTGACCAAGCGCTTCTCCATTGACGGCGCCGATGCTTCCATCAGCAACAACACCGTCAACGCGGCAATCGCCCTCAACTCCCTCGGTCTTTCGAGCAACATCGATTCCGCGGCGATTCTCGCGAACCTGAACAAGCAGGCTTCCGAGATGACCGCCGGGCGCATGGGCAAATTCATCATGGCGCTAACCGCGGCGGGCATCGACTGCACCAAGGTCGACGACAACGGCTCCGAGCGCAACCTCGTCTCCGAGATGGAGTCGCTCGAAACTTCCGGCAGCGTGAGCGTCTATGATGCGGTATGGATCCTGCCCGTTTACCAATACGGCTCCTACGCTCAGTCGGCCGGTATGTCCGAGTCCGAGCTCGTCTCGACGATCCTTGATTCCGCGGATGACGCGGGGCTGTTCGGCAACGCCCAATACGGTTGCGACACCCAAACCACCGCTCAGGGCATCCTCGCGCTCCTACCGTACCGCGATTCTGCCGCCGACGTTGACGCCGCCTTGACCAAGGCGGTCGAAACGGTGCTCAGCTATGAGAACCCTGACGGCGGGTTCGGCTATTCCGCATCCTCGACCGATTCGAATCTTGATGCCACGGCCACCATTGTTTGCGCGCTCGAGGCCCTTGGCTACGACACCGCGACGGGTAAGGAGCTGACCATGGAAAGCGATTCGACCCCGCTTGGCTATCTGATCGCCAATGCCGACAGCGCCCTTGACGGCTACCTGGATGCCTCCGCTTACGATGAGCCGCAGACTTCGGCGGCTGTGCTGCTGGCCCTTGCTGCTCATAAGGGCGCGCAGGATAGCGGCGAAGCTTATTCGGTCTACACGTTGAACAAGGCGAACGGTTCCAAGACCGACGATACGGCCAAGAATTCGGCCTCATCGTCGGGCAAGTCGTCGAGCACGTCCGCTAAAACCGGTGACGCGCCTGTCTATCCGGCCGTGCTTGCCGCCGTGGCTCTCGGCGCCCTTGCCACGGGCCTTGGGGCGCAGCGCCGCATGCGTGCGGCAAAGTCTTCCTCGCTGCACATGAATCGCTAAGTTGTCTGCTCCATGAACGATCAAGATAACGAATTGAAGAACGCGGAGGTCGCTACCGATGAGGTGGTGACCTCCTCTTCGGGCGGGAATGACGCGGCGTGCGATGCGGATCGAGCTGCAGCGCACGACGCCGGGCACGACGTCGAGCCCGATGCCGAGCCCGGTACTGGGCACGAAGCCGAACGCGAAACCGAACACGTCGGTCCATCGCCCGCGTGCGATATCGAGCGCACCGCGGAGATGCCGGCTTCCTTCGAGCGCATCTCGCCTGCAACCGCTCAGCAGGGGAGTGACCCGGCGGCCGATAGCGATGCCGGTTCTTCTACGGGCGCGGGCTCTGCGGGCTCGCGTCGGATTGCCGCCATCGCGGCGGCGGTGCTCGTTGTGATTGCCGTGGTCGCCGGCTTGGCGTACGCGCTCGGCGGCAGCGGTAGCGTCGCCGATTCTTCGTCAGCCCAGCAGACTTCGATAGCTTCGCCCGAAACTCCGTCGTCGGCTTCATCCGAGCCGTCTGCCGCGAAAGATGCAGGTGCGACTGGGGGTACCGAGCAGGCAACGACGCCTGAGAAGGCTCAAGAAGATGCCCAGGCCAAGGACGAGCAGGTCTCTTCGGAGCAGGAAAGTGCCTCCGGATCAGCTAGTGACGCGCCCGCAGAAGAAGAGGTAGGGGCATCTGATGGGGGCTCAGGCTCATCCCGCGGCGACATGCGCGCATCGAGCGGCAGCGATTCCTCCCCATCGAACGGATCCGGCAACGGCTCATCCGCGAAAAGCACGATCACCGTGTACCTTGGCATCGACAGCTCGCGTGCTGCCGAATACGGGCTTTCAGGCCCCTCGGCAAGCATGTCGATCGAGCTCGACGAGGGCGCAACCGTCTACGATGCCTTGTGCGCCAGCGGCTTTTCCATCTCGAGGTCCTCTTCGTATGTGAGCGCCATCGGCGGCCTCGCTGAAAAGCAGTGCGGATCCGGAAGCGGCTGGACCTATGCCGTCAACGGGTCCTTCCCTGCGAAGGCATGCGGAAGATATGTTCTTTCCGGCGGCGAGAGCATCTCATGGATCTACTCCACCGAGAAAGATCCCACCCTGAGCATGTAGCGATGACCCCTTATCGATGACGCGTGATCAAGGCATATCCGACCTGTTTCACCCCGCGGTCTCTCTTCTGTACTGCGGGGTGATCCTCGTCTTCTCCATGGCCGTGATGCATCCGGTCTATCTTGCACTCACCTTCGCCGCGCAGCTTGTCCTATCTTTTGCGACCGGCGGGCGGCGGGCGATGCGGGGCCTTCTGTGGCAGGCACCGCTTATCTTGGTTCTCGGCATTGCCAACCCGCTTTTCGTGTCGGTTGGCTCGACGGAGCTTTTCCGCATCGGGATGCATGCGTTTTATCTCGAGGCTCTCGCTTTCGGCCTATGCCAGGGCCTGATGCTCGTCAACGTTTTGCTCGCATTCGGCAATGCCGCGCGCCTCATCTCCTCCGACAAGGTTTTGGCCGTCCTCGGCAATCTCGCCCCCTATCTTTCCCTCATGATCTCGATGACCATGCGTCTGGTGCCGAAATTCGCGGCGCGTTTCAGATATATCCAGTCGGTTTCCGACAGGTGCACGGCGGCGTCGGCCGCGGGCGAGGCGCGCGCGAAGGCGGCTGCCCGAAACGCCAAAGGGCGCCTGCGCATGACGACGGTTCTTCTCGGTTGGGGGCTTGAGGATTCGCTTGAATCCGCCGATGCCATGCGCGCCCGGGGATGGGGCGCCGCGCCGCGCCGGACGAGCTACCAGCGATATCGTTTCCGTGGATCCGACGCCCTTGCCGTTGCGATCATCGTGGCGCTCGCGCTTTCCGCGGCGACATCGGCTGCAGCGGCGCAGGCGGCGTTCTCCTTCTATCCGCGCATTGCGGGCGTCGCTTCGTGGTACAGCTATCTTCCCTATGCGGCTCTGCTCGCGCTGCCCTTGGCCGTTCTATGCAAGGAGTATCTCCGATGGAGAAACTGAACAGGTCCATGACATCTCCCGCGCCTGCCGAGTCTTGCGGCCGGCGGGAAGCGGCCGGCTCGTCGACGGGAGCGGACGCAGCGGTTCCGGCGCTTGAAGCGCACGGTTTCTCGTTCTCCTATCCAGGGGCATCCTCGGTTTTAGGGCCGCTTGATTGGCGAGTTCCCGCCGGTTCGTTTCAGCTTCTCGTGGGCTCGACGGGCGGCGGCAAGACCACGTTGCTCAAAAGCTTCAAGCCCGCTATCGCGCCGCACGGGCGCACCGAGGGGGATCTGCTCCTTTTCGGCATTCCGGTCGGGCAGCTCGATGCGCTATCCGCGGCGACGCTTGTCGGTTACGTCGCGCAGGATCCGGACAATCAAGTCGTATGCGATAGCGTTTGGCACGAGCTTGCTTTCGGCCTGGAGAACATCGGCTGCGAGCAGGACGTCATGCGCCGTCGCGTTGCCGAGGTCGCTCATTTCTTCGGCATCGAGCCATGGTTTCGCCGTCCGGTATCCGAGTTGTCCGGCGGTCAGAAGCAGATCGTCACGCTGGCTGCCACGCTTGCCCTAAGGCCGCGCATCCTCCTTCTTGACGAGCCGACGTCTCAGTTGGATCCCGTGGCCGAGAAAACGTTTCTTCATGCCCTTTTCCGCGTGAACCGCGAACTGGGAATCACCGTCATCGTGGCGACTCATGCGCCCGAGGCCATGGCCGCTTATGCGACAAGCGCCGTGAGGCTTTCGGGTGGGAAGCTTCGCGAAGCCGACCTTGGGGAATTTTCGAGTGGTTTTCTCTCGTTCGGCAGCGACATGCCCGAACCTGAGAAAGCTCCGCAGGCCGAACGTCGATTCGGGATCGGTGCTAAGAAACACTCGATGGAGGAAGATGTGCCGCCCATTGCGGCAAGCGATCTACATGTGCGCTACAGCCGTGGCGACGACTGGGTCCTGCGCGGCTTGGATCTGTCGGTTCGCCGCGGCTGCATCCATGCGCTCATCGGCGGAAACGGCTGCGGCAAGACCACCCTCCTCCATGCGATCGCCGGCTCGATGAAGCCGGAGCGCGGATCGTTGAAGAACAAGCTGCAGGCGAATCAGGCCTTGCTTCCGCAGAATCCCAAGGCCCTGTTCGTGTGCGATTCGGTTGGCGAAGAGTTGGCGGAGTGGCAATCCGCGTGCGGCTATTCGGATGACGACATCGCCCAAGTTTGCGCATGGGCTGGTCTTGAAGGGCTTCGAGAGCGGCACCCCTATGATCTTTCGGGCGGGCAGCAGCAGCTTTTGGCTTTGGCGAAGATGCTGCTCACCAAGCCGGCCCTGCTTTTGCTTGACGAGCCGACGAAGGGGCTTGACCCGCAGTTCAAGCTCGTCGTCGCGCAAAAGCTCCGCGCGCTTGCCGATGCCGGCGTGACCATTGTCGCCGCGACGCATGACTTGCCGTTCGCGGCGCTTGTGGGCGACTACGCAACCATGCTCTTCGACGGCCAGGCGGCTGCAACGCAGCCTTCCGCCAACCTGTTCGCCGACAATTTGTTCTACCGTCCCCTTGACGATGCGTTCGCCCAACGATGGAGGGCCGCGCAGGCGCGGGCAGGGGAGCGGACGCAAGCGGAAGCATGTTCGCAGGCGCAAGCGAAACCGAGCTCGGAAACGGAATCGGGCGGCCAAACGCAAACCCCAGTGCAAGCTGCGGGGAAAGCTGGCAAGTGATGGGGAAGGATCCTGCCAACTTCACGTCGTCCGTCGGTGCTCGCGATCTTGCGGCCGCGCAGGCCGATCACCCCTCCGCCGGGGGAACCGCGGGCGACGAGGGTCATCATGCTCCGACGGCGAGTGGCCGCCCGTGCGCAACCTGGGCCGGATCGCGCGCGGCACATCCCGGTGCGCGCGCGATCCGAATCCTCGAACCGATATCGTTGGCGATGGTTCCAGCGGTCCTGTGCTTCTGCGCGACGACGGGAAGCGACCAGAGCGCGCTGCTGACGCTGTTCGCCGCCCTTTGCGCTATCGCCGTGTTCTTCACGGGCTTCGAGGTGTCCCGTCCGTCACTTCGGCAGATTATGCCGACGGTCGTCCTGGGCGCGATCGCCGCCGCAGGGCGTATCGTGTTCGCTCCCATCGCGGATTTCAAACCGGTAAGCGCCATCTGTATCCTCGCCGGCGCGACGCTCGGGAGAAGAAGCGGATTCATGGTCGGTGCCCTTGCCGCCCTCGTGAGCAACTTCTTCTTCGGACAGGGCGCCTGGACTCCCTGGCAGATGTACGCGTGGGGCCTTATCGGCTATCTAGCCGGGATATTGGCTCCGCTTGGCGCGTTCGAGAAAACTCCGGTGCTGCTCACCTACGGTTTCCTGTCCGCGATGCTCTACGGTCTGATTCTTAACGGATGGTACATCGTCGGGTTCATCCGCCCCATAACGTTGCCCTCGGTCGCGGCCGCGTATGCAGCGGGCTTTCCCTACGACGTCATTCATGGTGTGGCGACGGTCGTGTTCCTGTCCGTGCTATATGTTCCCTGGCGAAGAAAACTCGACCGCATCAAGCGCAAGTTCGATCTCCTTATAAAGTAGCAAATGTATAAGGGAAGGCACGCGGATGGGACCCCAAACAAGATCCCATTCGCGTGTCGGGTCATCAGGAAGCGCTCTGAGAGCTTGGCAAGGTGCAGGGATGCAAGGCACTCAGCTGCAGAACGGCCCGACCCGCCTGACCGGATCCCCGCCGTGACCCCAGCCGCCGCGAGCTCGGGCGCCCTGCCCCCGCACCCCCCGCCGG
>CAVDXU010000024.1:0-32591 GCA_963613135.1 bacterium | reverse complement strand
CTCACGTCGCCGGGCCGCTTGCTCGGCCTCTATCCGTCGCGCGAACTCGTCCATCTTGCGCTCGCCCTCGCTTTTGATGCCGAACAGGGTACGCCCGCTCGACATGCGCGGCTGCACGTCGCCGGATGCCTGCATGCGAAGCTGCTCTTGTATGCGCTCCCAGCGCTTTTCGAAATCGTTTCCCATGCACCCACTATACCAGCCACTAGCGTACTTGCATCGAGGCACCGGGTGCCTGGGCTTTCGAAAACGCGAAAAGGGCGGGCAACCTGGAATTCCAGGTTGCCCGCCCTCGTTGTTGCAGACGTTAGCCCTCGCGCTGACTACTTCTCAGCCGCGAAGGAAATGCTGTAGGCGAACGTCGTGGGATCGTAGTAATCCACCGCCGCGCCGTCAACCTCGGCGTACGGGTAGCCGAAGTTGTTCAGCGTGCCGTCGCTCTGCGCGGGAGCGAGCGTCAGGTCGCGGCCCTCGGACAGCTCGACGCGCTCGGCGTCCCAGCCGCCCCAGTAGTATTCGGCCTTCTCCTTCGTCTCAGCCTGGTCCTTCGTCCAACCGCCCTTCAGCACGGCCTTCAGAACGTCAGCCGGGTCGGCGGGCACCCAACCGGTGCCGGGCACGTAGAACTCGGCCCAGCAGTGCTGGTTCTTCGTGATGTCCTCGGCATTCATGCGCACGCCGAACATCTCGCGCGCCGGGATGCCGGAGGCACGGCACAGGCCCACGAACACCGAGTTGATGTCGGTGCACTTGCCGGCCTTGGTGTCCAGCAGCGCGCACACGTCGCCGGTGCCGCAGCCCTTGACGCTCTCGTCGCGGTTCATGTTCTCGATGATCCAGTCGTAGATGGCGCGCGCCTTGGAAACCGAATCGGTCTTGCCGGCGGTGATCTCGGCGGCGGCGGCCTTCACCTGGTCGTTAACGGGAACCAGGTTGGATCCCTCAAGGTACGGCTGCACGGTGACGGGGATTCCGGAGCCGTCGTCGACCGGGTCGCTCACGCGCACTTCCTGACGATCGGCCTTGAAGGACAACGTTGCCGTGCGGTCAGCCGGCGCCACGCTGGCATCCCATTCGATGTAGAGCATCTGGTTGAGCTCGATATCGGTGGTGATCTCAGCCTTCGTCGCCTTCGGGGCATCGTACGTCACGTCGGTCACGGTCTGATAATCGCCGTCCTGCGCGATGGGCAGCCACACGCGCACAACCTTGCCCTGCTCATACTGCGACATGTCGACGGTCGTGGTGACCGTGCCCTTGACTTCCTTGCCGGTGACATTCTTGGCCACGTCGCGCACATTCGTCGCCTGATTGACGGCGTCCGAGACCACCTCGGCCACGTTTTCCTCGGTGATGTTGGATGTGCCGGAGGTGCTGGAGCAGGCGGAGCACGCCAGCGCCATCATGGCGGACAGACCGGCAACGGCGACCGTTTTGCCCAGATGCTTCATTGCGAAACGTTTCATGAAACTACATTCCCTACTTTCTTTCCCTTTTGATACGACTATTCCCAGCGCCCGGCAAGCGGCACGCGATACGCGAGGCGCGGCGCGCAGGCACGAGCGCAAGAAACCAATGACGAACAGCCATTCGGCTCGATATTCTTTTCGCAGAAGGAGGCGCTTTCGCGCTGAATACGCCCGACCGAACTTGGGTTGCAGAAAACGCTCGATGAGGCAGATACAGAAAATAGCACGTATTCCCGCCAAATCAAACATCAAAGAACGCGCAACCCGCAAGCGGCACGTTTTCCCTACAAAGCGTGTAGGATTATACGGGCGAGCGATGGGCGGCGAGCTGCGGGCGCCGGCTGCGGGCGGGCGGCAACCGGCGAGCGACGGCGAATGCGAACGGCGGGCGGCAGCTGCGGGCGAGCGGCAGCTGCGGGCGAGCGGCAGCTGCGGGCGAGCGGCAACCGGTGAGCGACGGGCGGCGACCAACGAGCGAAGCCACCGAAACAACCCGCGTCCGGAAGCGAATGCCCTAGCTCAAATCGGCTAACAGCCCCTCAAGCTCGTCGCGATCGATCGCGCCAAGGCGGATTTTCACGATATCGCCTTCGCTGCTCACGAACACCGACGTGGGAAACGCCGACACGTTCAGATGCGTGGCAAGCGAGCAATTCACGTCCATCCACACGGGCACTTCGACGTCGTTCTCGCGCGCCCAGGCGACGAAGTCGTCCTGCTCGCGTTCTCCGTAGAAACCCGGCGTCACCACCGACACTACCGTGACGTCGCCGGCGGCGGCGTGCTCGGCGTATACCTCGTGCAGCTGCCCCAGGTCGGCCACGCACGAATCGCACCAGCTGCCCCAGAATTCGAAGTAGACGGGCGTCCCCTTCAGGTCGCTTAACCGATGCTTGCTGCCGTCGAGGTCGGTCAGCACGACGTTCTTCCACGCGCCCGACAAGCCCTCCGTGCTCGCGTCGCCTGCAGAGGCGCCGCGAGCGTCGTTAACCGAAGCCGTTTGATTGTCCTGCTGCGACGCCTCGTTTGCGCGCTGCTGCACACCCAAGGCGCTCACCTGCGAAAACACCAGCCATAAACCCATGACGGCAATCAATGCGCCACCGATGCGCTGCAGGGCGGGCAGGTATTTATGCAGGGTGCGAAGCTTTGCCAGCGCCACGTTCGCCGCAAGCGTGATGATGACGAACGGCACGCACAGCCCCAGCGCATACACCAGAAGCAGTCCCGCGCCCACGGCGGCGCTCCCCTGCTCGGCCGCTAGCGCCAGAATGGTTCCCAAAATCGGCCCGACGCACGGCGTCCAACCGAACGAGAACGCCAAGCCCAGCACGAACGCGCCAAGGATGCCGCGCACCTGGATTTTGCTCAGATTCGCACGTTTTTCCCTGTTCAGGAAGGGGATACGGATAACGCCCGCCAGATGCAGGCCGAAAATGAACACCAGGATGCCCAGCGCGATGGCAACATACGAGCTGTCGAACGTCGACCCCAGCGCACCTGCGCCCGCGCCCAGCGTCACGAACACGCAACAGATGCCCAGCACGAACGCGATGGTGTTCGCGCAGCGGCGGCCAAGCCCGAGCGTGTCGGAGGACGCGTCGGTGGTGAGCACGCCCACATACACCGGCAACAGCGGCAAAATGCACGGCGAGAAGAACGACAGCAATCCAGCGCCCGCGGCGGACGCGACAAGGCCCAAATCCATGAGCAAACCCTTTCATACGGATAAGGCACGATTGTATCGTTTCGAACGCCGGTTGCGGCGCGCACCGCCGCTGGCACGCCCATAGTTTCCGCAAAGTGCCTACTTCCATGCGGGGCACCTTGGGGATATCGTTGAATTGCCCGCTTGCTCGCAAGAGACGGGCGGGGCGGTTCGACCGCAGGCAACCCAGGAAGCCATGCGCAAAGAACCGCCAATAGTATTTTCTCAACGAAAGGACGAACCATGGATAAAGAGACCTTCGATTACGTCGCCGAGCGCGCCGAAGCCCTGACGAAGGCCGCAAGCAGCACGCAAGTGACCAAAGACGCTGCAGCCGCATGGCTTGCCGCCACGGCTCCCGGCGCTTCGGACGCCGCCATCGACGAGGCCACGACCAAGCTGCTCGACGTCCTTGAAGGGCGCCCGACCACCATCGACGGCGTCATCGCGTTCGCCGAAGGCCCCGCCACGCAGCTTTTGGGCGAGGAAGCCGCAGCTCAGATGCTTGCCGTGCAGCAAGCGCGCAAGGCCGCCGGCGCGAAATGGTGCAACTGCGAGGCTTGCAGCGCCGCAACCGAGATCCTGGCGAAGTTCGGCCGCATCGAGCTGTAGGTGGCTCACAGGAGGTGCTGCCGCCCATAAGATCGTGAGCGGCAGCGGACATGCCCCAACCAGCCCCTTCACCCGCCAGCGCCCACCGGCGCCGCCTTTCCCAGCGTCCACCGGCACTTGCCGCGCACCCACCTTCCCCGCCGGCAAATGTGCGCACTATTTGATGCCATGAAACGAATTCTGTGACGTATCGGCAACGCCCGTCGCGCCGCGCGCGGCCTCGCGCTACCATAAGCATCAACACATCGGCGTCACGCACGACGTCCCCGCAGCGCATCTGCGCCTCGGGGACGTTATTTTGTCCGACGCCTTCCTTATTCGAACCCGACAGCGCAACAGCACCGTGCGAGCTCGCAAGCCGCCTTCCTCGTTTGCGCGCTGTTGGGCAAAGCCGCGCCGGGAAGGGCGCGAGGAAAGGAGCCTTATGGCTACGTGGGGTCTCACCCGAAAGCAGATCGTCATGCTGGTGGTACTGGTGTTCGGCACCTTCGTCACCGTGCTGAACCAAACGGTCGTGTCGCCGGCACTACCGTCCATCATGGCGGAAATGAGCGTCGATGCGGCAACCGCCCAGTGGCTTACCACCGGGTTCACGCTGGTCAACGCCATCATGGTGCCCGTCACCGCGTTTCTGACCGACCGCTTCACCACGCGGCGCCTGTTTTTGGCATCCATGATCCTGTTCACGTGCGGCACCGCGCTTGCCGCTTGGGGTCCGAACTTCCCCGTGCTGTTAGCCGGACGCTTGGTGCAGGCCGGCGGCGCGGGCATCCTCATGCCACTGGTGATGACCGTGCTCATGTGGACGTTCCCGATCGACCGCCGCGGCACGGCCATGGGCGTGTTCGGCATCGTCATCGCGTTCGCGCCCGCTATCGGGCCGACCGTTGCCGGCATCATCATCGACCAGGCCAACTGGCACATCATGTTCTGGATCATCGCCGCGCTATGCGCCGTGGTCATCGTTTTCGCCGGCGCGGTGCTTGAGCGCGGCGGGGAAACGAACAAGAACGTCACGCTCGACGTCGTCTCGGTCATCCTCTCTACGTTGGGCTTCGGCGGGCTGCTCTACGGGCTTTCTGCCATCGGCAGCTACGGCATCACGGCTGACTCCGTTGCCGGCGTGGTTATCGGAGCTGTGGCGCTCGTGTTCTTCTTCCGCCGCCAGCTGCGCATGGAACAGCCCATGCTGCAGGTGCGCGTGCTTGCCAACCGCAAGTTCCTCATCGCCACCATCATCGTCATGCTGGTGCAGGGCGCGCTTTTGGCCGGCGGCATCCTCATCCCCATCATGCTGCAGTCCTACATGGGAATGTCGGCCACGACCTCGGGCATCGTGCTCCTGCCCGGCGCCATCGTCATGGGTGCCATGGGTCCCATCGCCGGCAGGCTCTTCGATAAACACGGCCCGCGCGTGCTGGCCGTCACCGGCACCGGCATCCTGGCGCTGACCACGGCAACGTTCATCTTCATGGGCCCGGGCACCGGGCTGGTCACCCTCACCGTCATCTACACGGTGCGCCTGTTCAGCCTATCGCTGGTGAACATGCCCATCTCCACCTGGGGCATGAATGCGCTGCCCGATAAGCTGGTCAACCACGGCACCAGCGTGCAGAATACGTTTCGCCAGGTGGCGGGCTCGCTCGGCACCGCCATCATCGTGTCGACGTCCACGGCGGCCACAAACGCCGTCGCCGGATCGACCGATGCCACCTCCGCCGGCGTCTTCGGCATCCATATGGCGTTCGTGGTGGCCACGGCGCTATGCGTGATCGGCTTCGCGCTGACCGTGGCGCTGGTGCGCAACAAGCCCGGTGACGAGGCGGCCGCCGACGAGGGCGACGCGCATAAGAGCATACTCGAGCAAATTATGAAGCGCGACGTGTTCACGCTGCCCGAAACCGCAACCGTCGCCGAGGCCATGCAACTTCTGGTGGACAACCACATCAGCGCCGCCCCGCTCGTGGACGCGAATGGCAAGCCGACCGGCTTCATTTCGGACGGCGATATCATGCGCTACCTGTCCAAACGCGACCAGATGATCATGGACCCGGTGGTGATGATCGTGCAGACCGTCAACGCCTATGCCGACCATTCGGATTTCGCGCAGAAGCTGGAAAAGCTCATGGGCATGCGTGCTTCCGACATCGGCGCGAAGGGCATCATCGGCGTGAGCATCCATGCCGACCTGCCCGAAGTGTGCCGCGTGCTGGGCGAAAACCATCTGAAGAAGGTGCCTGTGCTCGACGACGGCGTCATCGTCGGCGTCATCAATCGCAGCGACATCACCCATTTCAGCATGGAGAAATATCTAGCCGAACGCGCCTAGGGCGGTGAAACGGCTTCTTTGGCCGCCCTACCGATTCGCCCCGCTCTCTCGACTTTGCCTGCTCTACCGATTCGCCCCGCCCTATCGATAAAATTTTGGCTCGATTACCTCCAACGAAAGCGAGTCTCGCAACCCATCGAGGCTCGCTTTCGTCAAGCTAGCGAGGCCTTCGTAGAAGGGGTGCTGCGCCGCGCAGGCGAGCTCATCGAGATAATGCCCGGCCCATGTGAGCAGGTGGGCCTTAAGATATTCGCTCAGGTTCTCGGGCTGATGCTGCGCCAACCACGCCATCAGCGCAAGCATCAAGCCTATGTGGTCCTCGGGCTCTCCCCCTTCCATCATCTGGCCGGCGGCACGACGCCCCTCTTGTCCGGCCGCGCAATCGGCAGCGCGACCAGCCTCTTGTCCGGCCGCTCGCGCAACCACCTGGTCAGCCTCCCAACCAGTCGTCCGCGCAACACCGCGTTCGCGCATCCATGCGCGCAGCTCGAGCGTGCTCGCCCCGAACACCACGCGATCGCGATCCGTGTACACCGAGCCCCACGGCGGAGCCGGTTTAACGCCCGGCCCCACGAACAGACGCCGAAACTCCCACGTCAAATCGTCATCAGCGGCAAAACGCCCACCATTAGCTGAAAACGGCGCTTCGCCCACGTCCCCGACGCGAACGCCTGCCTGCGGCCCCGAAACCGAACACGATCCCGTACGTGCGGCTGCACTCGCCCTTAACCCGTCAACCATTAGCGAAAGATAGCTCGCCGCCTCCGCTTCCTCAACGAACGGCCACTCCGCGGCAGCTTCCCAAGCATCAAGCGCAGCAAAAGCCGCGAACTGCGCCCCCGCATCGCCCGTCCTCGGATCCTGCAGGAAAAACGGCGCCAGCGCATTCCCCAGAAAGGCGACGTCATCAAGCGTTGCGGCATCGATATCGGCCACGTGCACCTCCATCCCTAAAGTCAGCGGCCCTATGATAGAACCCGGAAACGCGTATCGCACGAGCCACGCCAAATCTTCCCTAAAACGCAAAAGGGCGCCCCTCGCAACGAGGGACGCCCTTTGAAACCCTTACTTCAACCGAAGCCTTGCGGCGGCACGCTTCACGGCGGCACGCTTTACGACGCCTCGGAAGTGACCAGCTTTGCCAGCGCCCGCACGCGGACGGGCAGCCGATCAGCCCAACCGCCAGCCTGCTTGCCCGACAAGCCAGCCTTTAGCAGTAGAACAGCAGGTCGTTGTAGGTGGGAACCGGCCACAGGTCGTGCGCGACGACGCACTCCATGTCGTCCACGCCGGCGCGCAGGCGCTCCATCATCGGGATGATCTCGTGCGCGTACTTGTTGGCCTTCTCCTGCTCGTCGGCCAGCTCGCAGGCGGCCAGGTGAGCCTCATGCAGCTCGCCCAGTGCGGCGTTGATCTCCTTGATGCCGTTCACAACCTTCGCCAGCAGCTCGTCCTGCACCGTGGTGTCGATGCCGGCGGCGGCGGACTTCATCTCGTTGATCTCGTTGGCAACGAGCGTGGCGTACTTGTTGATAGCCGGCAGGTACGTGCGGCGCACCATGCGCTTCATCGTGCGAACCTCGATGTTGAGCAGCTTGGTGTACTTCTCCAGCTTCACCTCGTAGCGGCTGCGCACCTCAGGCTCGGTCAGGATGCCGAACTCGTTGAACAGATCGATGCTCTTCTGCGCGACGTAGCACGGCAGCGCGTCGGCGGTGGTGCGGTTGTTGGCCAGGCCGCGGCGCTCGGCCTCGGCGGGCCACTCATCGGAATAACCGTTGCCGTTGAAGACGATGCGCTGGTGAGCCTTCAGCGTTTCCTTGATGTAGGCGATGGCGGCAGCCTCGAACTCCTCGCCCGACTTGCCCTCCATGGCATCGGCGAAGTCCTTGAGCGACTTGGCCATGGCGGTGTTGAGCACCATGTTACAGTCGGACAGGTTCACCGCAGAACCGGGCATGCGGAACTCGAACTTGTTGCCGGTAAAGGCGAACGGGGAGGTGCGGTTGCGGTCCGTGTTGTCCTTCAGGAAGTTCGGAAGCACCGAAACACCCAGGTCGACGGCAACCTTTTCCGCGGAAGTGTACTCATGGTCGTCGATGAGCGCGTCCACGATGGCGCCCAGCTCGTCGCCCAGGAAGATGGACACGATCGCCGGCGGGGCCTCGTTGGCGCCCAGGCGATGGTCGTTGCCGGCAGACGCGACGGTCATGCGCAGCAGCTCCTGGTAATCATCGACGGCCTGGATGACGCCGGTGAGGAACACCAGGAAGCGCAGGTTGTCCATCGGGGTCTCGCCGGGATCGAGGAAGTTGGTCTTGCCGGCGGAAATGGACCAGTTGTTATGCTTGCCGGAGCCGTTGATACCCTCGAAGGGCTTCTCGTGCTGCAGGCACACCAGACCGTAATGGGAAGCCATCAGGCGCATCTTCTCCATGGTGAGAAGGTTCTCGTCGATGGCGCGGTTGGCGTTGGTGAACAGCGGCGCCAGCTCATGCTGAGCCGGGGCAACCTCGTTGTGCTTGGTCTTGGCCGAAACGCCCAGCTTCCACAGCTCGTCGTCGAGCTCCTTCATGAACTCGTTGACGGTCGGGCGGATGGCGCCGAAGTAATGCTCCTCAAGCTCCTGACCCTTGAGCGGGGCGTAGCCGAACAGCGTGCGGCCGGTCATGATGAGGTCGGTGCGCTTGGCGAAGTCCTTCTCGTCGATCAAGAAGTACTCCTGCTCGGCGCCGACGGTGGTGATCACGCGGTCGACATCTTCACCGAACAGAGCGAGTACGCGTTTTGCCTGCTCATCGATGGCGCTCATGGAACGCAGGAGCGGGGTCTTCTTGTCAAGCGCCTCGCCGGTGTAGGAGCAGAAGGCGGTGGGGATGCACAGCACCTCGTCCTTGATGAAGGCATAGCTGGTCGGATCCCATGCGGTGTAGCCGCGGGCCTCGAAGGTGGCGCGCAAGCCACCGGAGGGGAAGCTGGAAGCGTCGGGCTCGCCCTGGATGAGCTCTTTGCCGCTGAAGCTCATGATGGCGCGGCCGTCGCCGGTGGGATCGAGGAAGCTATCGTGCTTCTCGGACGTGATGCCGGAAAGCGGCTGGAACCAATGCGTGTAGTGCGTGGCGCCCTTTTCGATGGCCCATTCCTTCATGGCATGCGCCACGACGTTGGCCACCTCGAGGTTGAGCGGCTCACCCTTCTTGATGGTCTTCATCAGCTCTTTGAACGTTGCGGATGGCAGGCGCTCCTGCATCGTGTGCTCGTTGAACACCATCGAACCGTAGATCTCGGGAATTTTCGACATACGCGTGAGCTCCTTCATAGTTGCCGTCAAGACGATGTTTTCAGGCCGCCTTTGCGCGAGATGGCGGCATGCTTATCTGCATACCATAGCATCCAAGCCTTCGAAACGCTTCGTCAACTTACGTAAACTCACGGTACCGGGCGATTGTTTCCGGCTGTTTTCACGCAACGAAACGTTCTGTTTCGCTCGCGTCACGGACAAACCGCCGGGCGAAACGGGATAGAAGAGCACCGCTCACCGAACGCGTTGAGGCCGTTCGCCTTTACCGGGCATCCCGCCGATTGCCGTTTTCGAACCCGAAGGCTCGATGCACCCCGAAGCAGAGACGGGACTATTCTGCTGCGCCCGAAAACGAAAGAACCCGCCCCTTGCGGGACGGGTTCTTCGCGAAAGGATTCCGGGGCGATGATGCCCAGAGATCGTTCGGTTTAGCGCTTGCTGAACTGCGGGCGCTTGCGAGCCTTCTTCAGGCCGTACTTCTTGCGCTCGACCATACGGGCGTCGCGCGTGAGGTAGCCGGCCTTCTTCAGCTCGGCGCGGTAATCGCCAGCCTCAAGCAGGGCACGGGAGATGCCGTGACGCAGAGCGCCGGCCTGACCCGAGATGCCGCCGCCCTTGATGTTGGCCAGCACGTCGAAATGATCCTGCGTGTCGGTCACCTTGAACGGGGTCTTGGCGTAGTCGAGCAGAGCCTCGCGGCCGAAATACTCCTTGCCGTCGCGACCGTTGATGGTCACCTTGCCGGTGCCGGGAACGAGACGCACGCGAGCGACAGCGTTCTTGCGACGACCAGTGCCGTAATACAGTGCTTCATTCGCCATGGGTTAGGCCTCCATCTTGATCTCGGTCGGCTTCTGAGCCATATGCGGATGCTCAGGACCGGCGTACACCTTCAGCTTCATGCCCTGGGCACGACCCAGCGTGTTCTTCGGCAGCATGCCCTTGACGGCGTGCTCGATAACGCGCTCGGGGTGCTTGGCGATGGCCTCGTTGAAGGTTTCGGACTTCAGACCACCGGGATGACCCGTGTGATGGCGGTACACCTTGTCGGTCGCCTTCGCGCCGGTCACGCGGATCTTCTCCGCGTTGATGACGATGACGAAGTCGCCCGTGTCGACATGCGGCGTGTACTGCGGCTTGTGCTTGCCCTTGAGAAGGGTTGCGGCCTTGCTGGCGACGCGACCGAGGATCTGGTCCTCAGCGTCGATGATGTACCAGTTGCGCTCGACCTCATGGGGCTTGGCGTGATACGTCTTCACTTTATTTCCTCCAGTTCTTCCTGCATGCTGTGCGGCCACAGCGCACAGGTTTCGTTTTTCAAAAGTGCAAGTCTGTCAGCTGCCGGTTTCCTACGCCAGCACGCCCGCCCAGGTCTGGACTACCCTTCTTGGCGCTGCCTCCACCCTGCGTTTACGGGGCTTTTGAAAGCGAACTTTTGCAGTCTACTCTGGGAAGTTGCCGACCGTCAATGGGAAAATCGCTGGCGGATGGGCGAATGGGGAAGACTCCACACGGACTGCACGATTGGGACGCACGCCGGCGAAGCGAACCGCCGCTAAGACGCCGAACCGGACGCGCCGCGCAATCGCATTCCTCATATTGGCACGCCACTCGCTTCTCCCCCGTTTTCCCGCAAGTCGATAACATGTATTCTGCTTTGCATATATCCTGGCGTTCTGCCACTTTGATATGATGCACGGTGAAGCCGTTCGCCTGCGCCAGAGTGCCGTTCGCGGCACCTGCCGGCAGGCATCGCATTCCGCGCGGCTTCCTGTTGAAAGGATCACTCATGCCAATCAGGATTCCCGATCAGCTTCCGGCAACCGAGCAGCTCGAGAGCGAGAACATCTTCGTCATGACGGAGAATCGCGCCATGCATCAGGACATTCGCCCCCTGCGCGTTCTCCTGCTGAACCTCATGCCGAAGAAGATCGAGACCGAGACGCAGATCATGCGCAAGCTGTCCAACACCCCGCTGCAGATCGAGGTGGACCTGCTGCACACCATCAGCCATGAGTCCAAAAACGTCTCGCGCGAACACCTGCAGGCGTTCTACCGTTCGTTCGACGAGATCAAGGACACGCGCTACGACGGCATGATCATCACCGGCGCGCCAGTCGAGCTGCACGAGTTCGAGGACGTCGATTATTGGGAAGAGCTCTGCCGCATCATGGAATGGTCGCGCACCAACGTCCACTCCACGCTGCACATCTGCTGGGGCGCGCAGGCCGGCATCTACTTCCACTACGGCGTGCAGAAGCACGAGCTGCCGGCGAAACTCTCCGGTGTCTTCCTGCACGACGTGACGAAGCCCTCAAGCCCGCTCGTACGCGGCTTCGACGACCAGTTCTGGGCGCCGCACTCCCGCCACACCACGGTGTACGCCGAGGACATCGAGGCTCATCCGAGCCTTGAGATCATCGCCAACTCCGACGAGGCCGGCGTCTACATCGCGAAGAGCACCGACAGCAGGCATTTCTTCGTGTTCGGGCACCCCGAATACGACTCCGGCACGCTGCGCAACGAGTACGATCGCGATGTCTCAAAGGGCCTTGACGTGCCGGTTCCGGCGCATTACTTCCCCGACGACGACCCGACGCGCGACCCGGTGAGCACCTGGCGCGCGCACGCGCAGCTGCTCTACACGAACTGGCTGAACTATTATGTGTACCAGACGACGCCCTACGACCTGAACACCTTGGGGGAATCGGAAAACTAGTGTCGATGCGCTACTACACGTTGAAACCGCAGACGACGCCCTTGCCGAGCACCATCGCCGGCAAGGGCGTTTCCCGTTGCGCCGACCCGGGCAAGGCGGCTGACGCTGCCGACTCTAAGGCCGCGCAGGCCGGCCGGCCGAAGCAGACGGCCGAACAGCCCGAAAACGATCCGTTCATCCGGGCGGAAGCCGAAGACGACGACGGCTACGACCCCTACTCCGATCGCCCGCCCGCGCCCGAGCCGGCATTTCAGGAAGACCCCTGGCGCTAGCCGGCGGCAACCCAGGCGACGCCCCCATCCGCCGAAGAGAGCCCGCAGACGGGCATCCAGCAGAAAAAAGGAGGTTCCCGCGATTGATCGCAGGAACCTCCTTTTTGCATCAAGCGGAACCTTCGGCCCCAGGCGGCGACGCCAAAGCCGTGAACCTCAGGCACGCCGCCCGAAGCATTCGCCTCGGATGCCACCGCCGAAGCATTCGCCTCGGCGTCACCGCCCAGACCCTCGGACTCGGATGTCGCCATCTGGGGCGAACCCGTTTACTGACGAGGGCTTCCGCAAGCGGCGCAGAAGTTGCCGGTGTTGCCGGCGCGACCGCAAGAGCAGGTCCAGGTTCCGTCGGCGGCCTGCGGTTGAGCAGGAGCGGCGGGCGCCGCCGGAGCCACCGGGGCAGCGGGAGCCACCGGGGCAGCGGGCTGCTGAGCTGCGGGCTTGACGGCAGCGGACCTTGCGGCGCCGTCCTTCTTGAAGGAGGAAACGATCTCGGACATATCACCGGCAAAATCGGCGTTGCTGCGCTCATGATCCGTGCCGGTCACCTTCTTGCGAACGGCATGCAGGTCGACCGCGCCGCGGATGATCAGCATGGACCACTCGAACATCAGACGATTGACGATCTGAAGCACCGCGAACAGGATGATGGCGCCCAGCAGCGTCGTGATGAAGGACATCGGGGTCACGTATCGAGACCCCAGCATGCTCAAGGGCATGAACAGGCAGAACGCCGTGATGCCGAATATCGACAGGATGAACAGCGCCTTCGTGATGTTCTCAACGTAAAGATGATCGAAGTTGAAGAACTTCGACAGCGACTCGGACGGATTGGACTTCTTGCCGACGAACTTGTGATAGCAAACCACCGTCATCGCGATCACGGCAACGGTCAGGATAAGGGTCAGGATCGTGACGTATCCCGCCGCGTACCCAAAAGAGCCATACGGGCTATACGAACTGGAACTGGAAGACAGGGAAAGCGCATCGAGCAGATTCATGGTAGTCGCCTTTCATACAAAAGTTGCCTTGGTAGTTTCGAATGCTGAATCATGGTAGCGGGACTAGCCGGCGGTAGGATTGCGCAACAACGAAAAGCCACATTGCCGAGCACGCCGCCATCAGCTCGTCACCAGTAAAACGGCGCCGATCACCAGCAGCAGAACGTACGTCAGCTTCAGGAAGCGCTCCTGGCTCAGCTTCTTGCCCAGCTTGCCGCCCACGACCGTGGCGATCGCGATCAGCGGGATGCAGCACGCGACGGTGATCCACGCATCGACCGTGAAGTGCCCCTGCTGCACCTGCAGCGCGGCGTACAGGATGTTCAGGATCGCCCACACCGCCGACATCGTGGCGCGAAACCGCTCCTTGTCGCGCAGCTTCTGCACCGCGTAGATGACCAAAAGTGCGCCGCCGGAAACGAACATGCCCTGCACCAGGCCCGCCGCCGCAAGCACCAGCCACAACGCCCATTCAGGCAGGAACATCTGCTTCTTCTGCACGAGGTTCTTAATGCCGATGGCAACGATGATGGCGCCGTAAATCTTCAGCAGCGCATGCAGCGGGATGATCGAATCGAGCCACGCGCCCAAAGCCACGAACGGCAGCATGGTGATGACGATCTTGGCAAGCTCATGCCGATCGATGTTCTTGCGATGCAACACCGCAAGCAGGCCGCATCCCAGAAAACCCGTCGTGTTCAAAATGGAAACAGAGTTTTGCAGCCCCAGCGTGTACGTTCCCACGGGCATGCAGAATATGTTGCCGGCGAATCCGGTGATGGCCTGCACCGTGTACCCGAACAGGAACACGGCCAGGAAGATGCCTCTTTCCATTCCCTACGCTTTCGTTGTCGAAGACGTCGAGGTGCCGACGCCTGCTGAGTATCCGCAGCAACGAGCGACCGTCAGCCGATTAGGGCGGCTTTGACGGCGCGATTCGGTGATGCGGTCAATTACTATTATTCAGATAGGTTGCAAGTATATTACCAAAATGACGTTTCCGCCCCTTTTGCTTTAGCATAGGGGAGTACACGACCATACGCAGATAGGGCACATCTTGGCAGGATTCGACATCACCGTCGCCGGCGACTCCGCGATAAACCTGGAGTTCGCCAAAACCATATCGCCGCAAACGAGCGGCATGATACGCGTCGCCGCGCAAACGCTCACCGACGACCCCATCCCCGGCGTGCGCGAGCTGGTGCCCACCTTCTGCTCGCTCATGATCACCTACGACCCCTGCGCCATCGGCTACGACGATCTGTGCCGGCGCGTTCAGGGCAAGCTGCGCAACCTCACCGCGGCCGAATCCAGCGTCAAACGCATCGTGGTCATCCCCGTGTGCTATGGCGGCGAGTTCGGCCCCGACCTGGGAACCGTCTCCGAACATGCCGGCATGAGCGCAGAAGAGGTCATCGCCGTGCACTCCGGGCACGACTACCTCATCGACATGCTGGGGTTCCTTCCCGGCTTCGCCTACCTGGGCGGGCTGGACGAGCGTCTGCACACGCCGCGCCTGACCAAGCCGCGCATCGAGATCCCCGCGGGCAGCGTGGGCATCGGCGGTGCGCAGACGGGCATCTACCCGCTGGCAAGTCCCGGCGGCTGGCAAATCATCGGCCGCAGCCCCGTGCGACCCTACGACCCCGACCGCAAGCCGCCCATCCTGTATCAGGCTGGCGAATATCTGCGTTTCCAACCCATCACGCAAGCCCAGTACGAGGCCATCGAGGCACAGATAGCCGCCGGCAGCTGGGAGTGCGACGTCATCGTGGAAGGAGCCTAAAGCCCATGGGAGTGACCGCCATCAAGCCCGGCATCCTGACCACGCTGCAGGACCAAGGGCGCATCGGATACCTGGGAAGCGGGTTCTCGCCTTCCGGCGTCATGGACGCCCGGGCGTTCCACACCGCGAACCTTCTGGTAGACAACGATCCCAACGCCCCGGTGCTGGAGTTCTGCCTGGCCGGGCCCACGCTTCGATTCACCACAAACACGTTCGTCGCCATCACCGGCGGCGATTTCAACCCCAAGCTCGACGGACGCCCCGTTCCCATGTACATGGCCGTGCTCGTGCGCCGAGGCAGCGTGCTCTCTTTCGGCGCGCCGAAAAGCGGCATGTACGGATACCTGGCCATCGCAGGCGGCAGCATAGACGCGCCCGAGGTCATGGGAAGCCGTTCCACCAACTTGAAGTGCGGCATCGGCGGATGGAAGGGGCGCGCGCTCATCACCGGCGACTACCTGCCCTTCCGCACGGACAACGTCGATTTCCTGCCGAATCTGGGATCGCACAGCGTCGATTACGACGACGAGTTCTACGGCTTCGGCGAGGAATCGGTCACGCTGCGCGTCGTCCCCGGCCCGCAGGAGGACATGTTCACGAAAGAAGGCATCGATACCTTCTACGGCAAGCCCTACACGACCACCAGCAAATGCGACCGCATGGGATTCCGCCTCGACGGCCCCGAAGTGGACACTTACGATGGCAGTGACATCATTTCCGACGGAATCGCCTATGGCGCCGTGCAGATCCCGGCGGACGGGCGGCCCATCATCATGCTCTCCGACCGCCAGACCACCGGCGGTTACGCGAAGATAGGCACCGTCTGCAGCGTGGATGTGCCCAAACTCGTGCAGTGCACGCCCGGACGCACCATCCGCTTCGCCCCCATAAGCGTACAGGAGGCCCAGGAAGCCTGCCGCGCCGAGGCGCGCCGCATGGATGCGCTGGCGAAGATGGTGAAACGCCCCTGCTACGGCGGCATTTCACCCCGCCGCACCGCGCGAAGGCTCACGCCCATCCTGGAAGCGCAGGCGCGCGAGAGGGGATCGGGCGAGCAGCGGCTGTGGATCGAGCTGAATAAGCCGACCCCCGGCCAGGCGGGCGCGCAGCCGCGCAGCGATTCCGACCTGACCACGACCACCGCCACGGCCGCCGCGGGCGCGGCAGCCAACACCAGCAACCATGCCGCAGGGCAGCATTAGATAGGAGCACCCATGAGCAACGAAACCACCGAAACGCAGGCCGGCACCACCAACGCCGCGCGCGAGGCCGAACTCAAGCAGCGTCGCGAGAACATCCTCGACCTGCTCGGCATCATGGACGAAGGCGAGCTCACCTCGCTGCGCTACAAGGACGCCACCTGCGAAATCGAGCTGGAGCGCAAGCCCGCCGGCGGCGCGTCCATCCCGATGATGGCCGAGCGTGTCGGGCAGCTGCTCAACGCCCGCGCCGAGCTGAGCGGCGTGACCGCCGGAGCCGCCGCCGCGCCGCTGCCGGCCGAAGACGACGCCGACAGCCTGGTGCGCAGCCCCATGGTGGGCACCTTCTACGTGGCGCCGAGCCCCGACGAGGACCCGTTCGTCAAGGTGGGCCAGGAAGTGCTGGCCGGCCAGACGCTGGCCATCGTGGAGGCCATGAAGATGATGAACGAGATCACCGCCCCCGCGCCCGGCGTCGTCACCGAGATCCTGGCCGCCAACGGCAAGCAGGTCGAGTACGACCAGCCGCTGTTCCGCATCGACACCAGCGCGAACGCCTAGCGCAGGAAGCTGGCAAGCATGTTCAACAAGATACTCATCGCGAACCGTGGCGAAATCGCCGTGCGCATCATCCGCGCCTGCCGCGCCATGGGCATCAAGACGGTGGCCGTCTATTCCACGGCCGACCGCCACGCGCTGCACGTGTACCTCGCCGACGAGGCCGTCTGCATCGGGCCGGCCCCCGCGCGCGATTCCTACCTGAACACCACCGCCATCCTGGCGGCCGCTCAGGGCACCGGCGCCGACGCCATCCACCCCGGCTACGGCTTCCTGTCCGAGAACTCCACCTTCGCCAAGCTGTGCCGTGAAAACGACATCGTCTTCATCGGCCCGGCGCCCGAGGTCATCGACCGCATGGGCAACAAGAGCCAGGCGCGCCGCACCATGATGGAAGCCGGCGTTCCCGTGGTTCCCGGCACGAAGAAGGGGCTGCACGACGTTGACGAGGCGCTTGAGCAGGCGCGACTCATCGGCTGGCCCATCATGATCAAAGCCTCCTCGGGCGGCGGCGGCAAGGGCATGCGCGTGTCGGAGTCGGAAGAGGACTTCGCCGACATGTTCAGCATCGCGCAGCGCGAATCGGTCAACGGCTTCGGCGACAACACCATGTACCTGGAGCGCGCCGTGCAGAACCCGCGCCACGTGGAGGTGCAGATCATCGCCGACAACCACGGCAACGTGGTGGCGCTCGGCGAGCGCGACTGCAGCGTGCAGCGCAACCACCAGAAGATGATCGAGGAGAGCCCCAGCCCGCTTTTGGCCGCCGACGAGGAGCTTCGCCAGAACATGATGGCCGACGCCGTGAAAGCCGCGAAGGCCGCCGGCTACACGTCGGCGGGCACCATCGAGTTTCTGATGGACCCCGACCGCAACTACTACTTCATGGAGATGAACACGCGCATCCAGGTGGAGCATTGCGTCACGGAAATGGTGACGCACACCGACCTGGTGGGCGAGATGATCCGCGTGGCCGCCGGCGAGCCGCTGTCGTTTTCGCAGGACGACGTGCAGCTGCAGGGGCACGCCATCGAATGCCGCATCAACGCCGAGACGCCCGAGAAGAACTTCATGCCCTCGCCGGGCACCATCACGCAGATGCACCTGCCGGGCGGCAACGGCGTGCGTGTGGACACGGCCGCCTACGACGGGTTCGAGATCTCGCCGTTCTACGATTCCATGATCGCGAAAATCATCGTGCACGGGCGCGACCGCACCGAGGCCATCGCCAAGATGCGCACCGCGCTTGAGGAAATGGTCATCGTGGGCGTGAACACCAACCTGGACTTCCAGTACACCATCATGGAGAACGAGACGTTCTGCGCCGGCGAGGCCGACACGAGCTTCATCGAGCGCTTTTTGGCAGGGGAAGTGTAAGGGCGGCCGGGCTAGCTGGCGGTCGCGGCTGGCGGCGCGGGCGGGCGACCGGGCTGCGTTCCCGCGAAAGCCGGCTCGCCCGGGTTCCCGCAGAAGCCGGCTCGCCCGCCTCGCCCGCCGCAAGGTTCACGTTCGAAGCAGCTACTCGAAAGGATGGTTTCAGAAATGGCAATCGAAACACCGGTACCGGCCAAGCCCGAGGGCGTCGACGACGCCGTTTGGGAAAAGATGCTCTCCGCATCCCCGGTTGAGGCGCGCCACCTCATCCGTTCCGGAGCCTTCGCCGCCCCCACGAGCGGCCTGTGCCCCGGCTTTGCGCAGGCGAACCTGATCATCCTGCCGCGTGAGCAGGCCTGGGACTTCCTGCTGTTCGCACAGCGCAACCCCAAGCCCTGCCCCATCCTCGAGGTCACCGAAATCGGCGACCGCATGACGCACATCTGCGCCGAGGACTGCGACGTGGCCACCGACTTCCCGCGCTACCGCATCTACGAGAACGGCGTGATGACCGACGAGGTCACCGATGTTTCCAGCTACTGGCGCGACGATCTGGTGGCGTTCATCATCGGCTGCTCGTTCAGCTTCGAAAGCGAGCTTATCGAGGCCGGCATCGAGATGCGCCATAACACCATGGGCCGCAACGTGTCCATGTACCTGACCAACAAGGCCTGCCACCCGGCCGGCTCCATGAGCGGCAACACCGTGGTCAGCATGCGCCCCATCCCGTATGACCAGGTGGTGAAGGCGGTGCAGATCTCCGGCGCCATCCCAAAGGTGCACGGCGCGCCCATCCATATCGGCGACCCGGCGGCCATCGGCATCGCCGACATCAACAAGCCCGACTTCGGCGACCCGGTGGACATCAAGGACGGCGAAGTGCCGGTGTTCTGGGCTTGCGGCGTCACCCCGCAGTCCATCGTCATGAACAGCAAGCCGCCGTTCGCCATCACGCACGCCCCCGGCCACATGCTGATCACCGACACCAAGAACGTGGATTTGAAGGGCTAGGGTTTCAAATGGCACGTATCGATCTCAATTCCGATCTGGGCGAGAGCTTCGGGCGTTATACGCTCGGCCTTGACGACCAGGTCATTCCGCTAGTTTCGAGCGTGAACGTGGCGTGCGGCATGCACGCCGGCGACCCGGTGGTGATGCGGCGCACCGTGAAGCTGGCGGCCGAGGCGGGCGTGGCCATCGGCGCGCATCCGGGATACCCCGACCTGCAGGGTTTCGGGCGCCGCGACATGGCGCTTTCACCCGACGAGGCGTATTCCTACGTGTTGTACCAGGTGGGAGCCTTGGCCGCGTTCTGCCGATCGGTCGGTGCGCGCATGCATCACGTAAAGCCGCACGGCCAGCTGTACAATCGCGCCGCTGTTGACGAGGCACTGGCGCAGGCCATCGCGGAGGCCGTGCGCGACGCCGACCCGGAACTGGTGCTCGTGGGCCTGGCGAACGGCGAGCTCATCCGCGCCGGCAAGGCGGCCGGCATCCGCACCGCACAGGAGTTTTTCGCCGACCGCAATTACACCGACGAGGGGTTGCTGGTTTCACGCAGGCTGCCCGACGCCGTGATCAGCGATGAGGAATTCGCCGTGGCCCGCGTGGTGCGCGCCGTGACGCAGGGCACCATCGAGGCGGCGTCCGGCAAAACCATCGACGTGCAGGCCGACACGGTTTGCGTCCACGGAGACAACGCCCACGCGCTCGAGTTCGCCGGCAAAATCCGAACCGCCCTCGAAGCCGCCGGAGTGGAAGTAAAGCCGGTTTAGCGCCGCAGCCAGCGAATCTTCGCCGACCTGCACGCACAACTCGGCTGCCGAAGGCGCGACACATTTTTTCATGTAGCCAGCCGCACCGGTAGCGCTAGCGGCGCCGATATCATCCCCCAGACGCAAAAGGGCCGCGGACGGTATTTCGTCCGCGGCCCTTCGTGCTCGGTAGCATGCGCTCTACCGAGCGTATATGCTACCCGCGCTTACGCAGGATAGCTATCGTGAGACCTACGCCCGCTGCCGCGATTGCGATCAACCCCACCGCCGTCGCCAGCGTCAGCGCATCGCCCGTCTTGACCGCGGTCGCCTTCGAAGACGCATCGGCCTTCTGGGTGGTCGTCCCCGTCGTGGAAGCCGGCGTCTTCGGGGTCGGATCGGGCGTCGGCTCCGCATACACGTTGCGGAACACCACCGCGCCGTCCTCGCCGCCCGTAACCTTCGCCGCAAGGTGTCCCTTGCCGTCGTCGGTCACGGTAACCGTCACCTCGTACGTCGCGCCGTCGTAGGTCACGTTGGCCTGCTCATCGTCGACCTCGGCAACGATGTAGGTGTACGCCCCGACCTCGTCAAACGTGATGGCGGGGAACGTCACCGTGCCGTCAGCCGCGTTGGCGGCCTCAAGCTCGGTCCCGTCGGCGCCGGTCAGCTTGAACGTGAACTGGCCATCAACCAGGTCCTTCCCCTCAAGAACCTTGGCTGCGCCAATCACCACCGACGTCGGCTCGGCCGCGTAGGCGTTGGCAAACGCAATGCCCTCGCCGTCGGCAAGCTTGTGCGTGACCGTCAAGCCACCCTTGCCGTCATCGGCAACCACGGTGGTCACCGCAAACGTCGCGCCATCGTAGGTCACGCCGTCAACGGTCGTCCCCGCACCAACCTCGCGCACCGTGTAGTGGTACGTGGCCGGCTTCGTGTAGGTCACCGGGTCGAACGTCACCGTGCCGTCAGCGTCATTGGTACCCTCGGCCACCACCGTATCGCCATCGAGCAGCTCGAAGGCGAACTCGCCGGCAGCCATGTCGCGCCCGGTCAGCGTCTTGGTGACGTCGATCTGGTCGGTCACGCTGGACGTCACCGGAGTCACGCCATAGGCGTTGGTGAAGGTAAACGCCGGCTTGCCGGCTTCACCGACCACCGCAGCGGTCAGGTTGCCCACGCCGTCATCGGTCACCTTGATGGAAACCGTCTTCACCGTCGCGTCGTTCGTCACGCCGGCAACCGTCCCGCTCTCGGTAACGGTATACACGAACGTGTAGGAACGGGCCTGCGGAGTCGCAGCCTCAGCCGCGGGTTTCGCCGCCACTTCGCCCGCCGCCGCTTCCGTTGCAGCCTGGGCCTTCTCCTCGGCCTTCTTTCCCGCATCCCCCAGAGCGCGGTTCAGATCGTCGAGCGTGAACGTGATGTCGCCGAACGCCACGTTGCCGTTCGCGTCGTTGGTCGCCGTCGTCGCCAGCGCACCCTGCGCGTCGCGCGGCAGCGGCGCCGCCGGATCGGCGGAGCTCACGGTGAAGGTGAACTTCCCGGCGATGCTCTCAGGCGTCAAACCCTCATCGTGCTGCAGAACCTTCACGCCGGCGAGAGCCACCTTCGCGGGGCCGCCCGTGGCGTAGGTGTTAGCGAAGGTCAGACCGCCCTCGGGCATGTTCGCCGTCGCCGTCAGCGTGCCGTCGCCGTTGTCGATCACGGTCACCGTGAACGCGATGGGCTGCGTCTGCGCCGTAACGCCCACGTCGGCCAGCCCCTCGGTGTTCTCGTAGGCCACGTAGCCGATCGTCCAGGTCGCTTTACCGTCGGCAACCGTGGCCTTGGTCGCATGACCTTCCGCAACCAGGGCAGCCAACGTGTCGGTCGTGTAGCCCAGCGTGCCGAACGCCACCGTGCCGTCAGCCGCGTTCGTCGCGGTGAGCACGTCGCTGTCCGCATCGGCCAGGCGCACGCCGAAGCTGAACTCGCCGGCGGCCATGTCGCGCCCGGTCAGCGTCTTGGCGGCGTTCACCGTAGCGGCCGCACCTCCCGGGACGTCGGTGGAAGCGAAATAGGTGTTGGCGAAGGGAACCACGGCAACCGCACCAGCGGCACCTTCCTTCGTATACGTGAACACCTTCGTGCCTTCAGGCCCGCCCGCAACCGTCGTGGTCGCCGTCAGCGCCGCCTTCGCGGGGTCGTCGGTCACGGCGATGGTCACCGTGCGCACGGTCTTGTCGTACGTATAGCCGTCCTGAGCGTCCACAACCTCGGATACCTTGTAGCCGAACGTCTTGCCGGCATCGTCCTGCGTGAAGGTCACGTTGCGCCCGGCCAGCACGTTGCGCGTCGCCTGCGCCCCGTCGGCAGCGGCCGGCATGGCAAGCGCGATGCCCTCTTCCGGAATGCCCAGCGCGGCAGCCGCAGCCGCATCATCGGGCACCACGTTGATCGTGAACTGGCCTTCCGCCATGTCGTGCCCCGTGAGCGTCTTCGCCACGTTCAGGCCGCCGGCCCCCGTGTAGCTCAAGCTCGTCTGGTAGGCGTTGGTAAACGTCACATTCTCCACCGCGGGCGTCGCGGTCAGCTTGCCCAGGCCGTTGTCGGTCACGGTCACCTTGATGGTCGCCGCATGAGTGTCGTAGGCGACGCCCGGAATCTTGTCCGCATCGGCGGGGACGACCTCGGTCACGACGTACTCGAACACCTTGGTGCGGTTCGGTGCGTCGGCAATCATGTCCTGCGTGAACGTGATGGTACCGAAGCCAAAGTTCTCGGCGTTATCCTTGGTCACCGCAACCGTGGTCACCTGGTTGCCCCGCGCATCCTGCGGCAGCGGGGCCCCGGCGGTCTTCGCCTCGACGGCGAACGCGAACTCATCGCTCGCCAGCCAATCACGCCCGGTCAGCACCTTGTTCAGGCCCGCATCGGCCGTGTCGTAGGAAGCGTTCGTGGGCTCGTAGGTGTTCTCGAAAGCGACGGCGCCGGAATCGAGCGTGGCCTTTGCCACGAGCTTGCCGGTATGGTTGCCGTCCTTGTCAAGGTCGGTCACCTGCACGGTGAACGTCGCGACGTTGTCCGCATAGGTCACGCCCGCGATCGTCTGGCCGGCATTCGCTTCCTTGACCTGGTACTTGTACGTACCAGCCTTGGTGTAAGCGATGTCGCCGAACGAAACGGGAGCATGCCCATCCGCCGCCACATCATCCTTGGTCACGGTGGCGGTGGCGACGCCCTCCTGCGCACCTTGCGGCATCGGGGCGCCATCGGTCAGCGCCTTCAGCTCGAACGTGAACGCATCAGCGTCCATCCAACCGCGGCCGGCAAGCTGCTTGTACACGCCCAGGTCGGTCACGGCATTGTAGGAAACCGAATCGGCGGCGTAGGAGTTGGCGAACGCCACCACGTTGCCCGCCTCGCCATCAACCTTGGTCACGACGGCGAGTGTTCCATCGCCATTGTCCGCCACGGCAATCGTCACGGTGTGCTTCGCCGCGTCATAGGTCACGCCCGGCAGCTTGTCGGCATCGGCCGGAATGACCTCGGCCACTTCGAACGTGAACGTCTTGCCGGCATCGGTCTGCGTGAACTTCACGCCCGCAAGCTTCGTCATGACGTCGGGGTTGCCCGCCACACGCGCATAGTCGTTCACGAAATTGCGATCGGCGTCAGTAAGCAGCGCGGCGGAAGCATCGTCGGTACCGGTAATGGTGAAGGCAAACTCACCCTTCGCCAGGTCGCGACCGGTCATGGTCTTGGAAACCTGCAGGCCGCCGTTCGCGCCATAGTCGTAGCTGGCCTCGTAGGTGTTGGTGAACACCATGCTACCCACGGGAACCAACTCGCCGGTCTGCTCGGTGCCCTCGTCATCGATGACCTGCATCTTGGTCGCCGCGGCCGTCAGCGTGCCATCGTGGTTGTCGGTAACCTCGACAACAACCTGGTAGACCGCCTGGGAAGCAGTGACGCCCTGGTTGATGATGCTATCGTCGTCGGACTCGTAGACCTTGTAGTAATAGGTGCCCGGCGTGTCGTAGGTGATGTCACCAAAGGCGAAAGCGACCGGATTATCCTCACCAGCGGGCGCCCCCTCAGGCATGTTCACGCTCACCTTGTCCACCACGTTGCCAGCGGCATCCGTGGGAAGAGGCGCGTTGGGCGTGTCGCCCGTGCCCGCGATCTTGAAGGTGAAGAGGTCGGAATCCAGCCAGCTGCGACCCGCGAGGATCTTCTCGCCAGCAAGGTTAGCATTGCCTGCAAGTGTGCCGGTTGCGGCATAGGCGTTGGTGAAGCTTGCCTGCGCGGTTTCGCCAGCAGCAAGCGCGCCCGTCGCGGCAACGGGATTGCCTTCGTCGTCCGCGGGCGCGGTCTGCGTAAAGCCGTCTGGCATATCGACTTCGGTAACCGTATAGTTCCAGCCGGCGCCCAAGCCGCTCACCTGCAGGGTTTCGCCCGGCTTGATGGTGTGGGTCGCCTTGCCGTTGGCGTCGAAGGCCAGCTCGAACTCGTCACCCGTCGCGCGCCCGTTCGCGTCAAGCACCACGGCCGGGAAGGAATAGTTCGCGGCCTTGGGGACGTTGAGCTCGAACGTGAACTGGGCGTTAGCGTAGTCCGCCGCGTTATACCCGTCAGGCACGGTGATGGCCTTGGAGACTTTCAGCGTCGCCGGCTTGGCAACGGAGAGCTTGCCGTTGTTGCCCAGATGCGGGGTGACGGTCGTCGCGTCGGCAACGGAAGTCTCGCTATTCCACTTGGGATTCAGCACGTCTGTTGCGGTGCCGGTGTAGTTGGTGGAATTGCCCTGCTTGTCCTTCTTCTCTTTGTGCAGCTCGTTGATGTACACCAGGCGCGCGGTTCCCGCCTTGAAGTAACAACCATCGTCATCGGTGCCGATGCAGCCCTCGAAGGCCTTGGCAGCGCTGCCGGGGAACATCAGATTCTCGATTTTCTTCTCGGCTGTCTTGCCGTCGTTTCCCAGCGCGTAGTACGCATGCTGGCTGTAATACGTCTCACCGTCGACGATTTCAGTAGCGCGCGTGGTGCAGTTCTCATCCGCGAAGATGGGCGTATCCTGCGTGATGTAGTAGTAGTTATTCCCGCTGGAGGGGTCGAACTGGGACGTCACGTCGCCCAGCGTCCCGCCGTTCCACTTGTTGGCGTAGAAGTTCACCTTGCCGTTGTCGGTATTCTTCGCGATATAAGCCGTCATGTCGTCATCGGGATTGACCAGCAAATCAGCCACCGCGGGCTTCAGAGCAGAGGAATAGAACACCGTGATCGGCGTCTTGTCGGTCACGGTCATCGTGCCGGCGTCCTCGTCAACCTCAAAATGGCGCAAGGGGATAAGTGTCGCAGGAATCTTGACCTCGATCTTGTCGCCCGTGGCCGTATTCTCGGAGCGTGTCACGGTGACGATGATGTCGCTCAGCTCACCTTTGTCGATGCCGGATTCCACCGTGCCGCTGAAGTGGTACGTATCGACGTTGTCTTCCGTGGTCTTGGATTCGCACGTGTACGTCTCGGCGTTGTAAATCAATGTCGAGAGATCGGTCACCTGCATATAGTCGCCCAGCTGGTCGTTGAACGTGATGTAGCCGGACGTGGATTCGTAGCCTTCAGTGGTATGCGTCGGGTAGCCGGCGTTTTTGGTGATCTCCTGGGAAATGTCCTCGAATACCTTGGCGAGCTCGCTGGCGTTTGCCGCGCTCTTGTAGAAGTCGGCGTCAGTGGTTCCGTCAGCCTTCTTGGCACGATCGCCGAAAGACCAGGTATAGCTGGACCACGAACCGCCGCTCCGCGCAAACGTGGCGTCCGGATAGTTGCTCGAAACCGCATGCATGAACTTGTTCTCATTGGCAACACCGCTGGCAGTCGGCGTGTCCGCAGGTTTGGCCCCGCTGAAGATGCCGATGGAAAACACCGTGGTGCCCGCATCCTTCATGGACTTGGCCGCCGTCACGGCATCGCTTGCGACGGTATCGCTCCAATCGCTCGCCGTCGTCGGCGTGCCGTCAGTGAAGAAAATGACGATTTTCTTAGCATCGGAACGACCCGAGGTAAGCCCTTGGGCAAGCTCCATGCCAGCTGCCGCGTTCGTGGCACCAGCGGGATCGATGGCATTGATAAGACCCTTGAAATCATCCTTGGTGCTATCGGTGCAGGCCGTCATGGTTTTCATGACCTGGCTATAGTTATAGGTGTAGCCGCCCGACCGGTACGTACTGTTACCCACGCTATCGGTTTTGTCGCCGGCAAACTTCACCAAGGACACCTGGTGTTGCTTTGCCTCGTCGGAGATGCTCGCGTTCTGCTTGGCAATCGTATCGACGAACGTGTTGGCAGCGCTTTGCAGCGCAGCGATGCGCGTCGTCGCATCGTCCGACCCCATCGCGTAATCCATCGATCCGGACGCATCCAGTACCAGCACGATGTCGAGCGGCGTGGTGTCCATAGAGAAAAGATTCGACGTCGAGGAAAACGCGGTGAGCGCCGTCAGGAACGCCGAGCCGTCCGCCTTCGTAACCGTGATACCGCCGTTGGTCATCTCGTCGGTCACCACGGACTTGTCGGTCCAAATACGGCCGACGTTCGCCGTGTTATTACCGATGAGACTCTCCCAATCCCAAATGGTATCCGGGTCGGCAATTGCGTCCGCACTATCAACAGTCGCGGCGGCGACGCCCGAGCTCGAGGTGCCCGCAGTCGAGCCCTCGCCGTCGGCCGCTCCTGCACCCGTCGATCCCGTCGCAAACGCCAGCCCACCGACGAGTGGACTCAGCGTCAGCGCCAAAAGAATCGCCATCGCAACCCGCAGGCGACTGCCCGCGTTGCGCTTCATGGTTCGTTTCGTGATGGATTTCATGGTGTCGCCCCCTTCCAGCGTGCCGCCGTCTTCCACATTCCTTTGCGCTTGCAAGTCCAAAGCCCTGCGCGCCACTTCCCTCTTGATATCTTCATAGCTCTCTCCCTTCCGCGCAGCCCCGCCAAACGCAGGCGCCGCGCATTGCGCATGTCCGATGCAGCGGAGGGATTTCCCGCCGCATCATCTGCTTCCAGTGTCACGGAACAGGCGCTCCCGAAGTAGGCCGCACATACGGCCGAAGGCAGGCGCAACCAAACGACTTCATCAATGATCAGGGAAAATGCAGGGGTCGCATATACGACCCCCCCTTCGCGAGGGGTTAAGCGCACAACAAGATTTCGTAGGGTCGAGCGAATGCTCGACCAGACCGCAGGCGATTTCGGGACGCCGCCGGCCCGCCGACCGACAAGAACACCCCGCCCAGGACAACATCCCACCCGATGTTCTGACTTCGCCGGAATGCGCGCTCTCGCGAACGCGCCTACTTGCCTGCCAAAAACCGCAAACCGCAAAGCAACGAATGGGTAAATTCAAGCGAAGTGCGAGATAATGACCGCTACAATGTTAAGAACCGCAAACAAACACGTGTCGGCCCTGCGCCGGCCGACGGTTTTCAGCAGGAAGCAAACCGCAAGAGCACGAACGCGAATGCCGGACCGGCATCCAGAAAAGACGCCCCGAAAGGCTAGGATCGCAAGGATCCGACAAGCCGCGAAAAGATCAAAAGCGCAGAAAGCCACACCCGCACCAAGCTGAACGCCCAAGAACACGGAAGGAGGCGAGCATGAGCAAAGTCAACCCCAAACATCTAACGTTGTTCTGCGCTCTCGCCCTGTTCTTCTTCGTGTTCCTGGAAGCGACACTGTTCTTCCAAACGCGCATGAGCCACCTCAGCGGACCGGGCACCAACTTGGGCCAACTGCCCATCCAGGGCGCCAGCACCGTGGGTCTTCTGGCGTTCCCACTCGTCAATCGCTTCGTCCCCGAAAAACGCCGCATTCCTTTCGTGGCCGCAGCGACGGCGCTCGGCATCGCAGGCCTCATCGGGGTTGCCGGCGGGTCGACGCCGTACTCCATCGTCGGGGCCGGCATGGTGTCGTTCCTGCTCATCGGCCTGGCGGGCGGCGCCGTCTATTGGGCTACCTGCGCGCAGTCCCGCTCCATCACACGCTTCGCCACGTTCATCGGCGCGAGCCATGCCCTGGCGATGGTTGCGCAGATTCCCCTCTACGGACTGACGCTGAATAAAATTGGCGAAGCCATCGTGCTGTGCGCCGGCATCACGGCGCTCAGCGTGCTCATCATCCGCAGTTGGCCTGCGGCAAGCGTGCTCGAGGCCATGAAGGCGCGTCGCTCGAAACGTCCCGACAAGCACATCGAGGAACACCCGCCCGTCGGCTGGCGCCTCAACCACATGACGCCGCCCGTGGCAATGGTCCTCATGCTTGCGCTGGTTCTTCTGTGCGCGCTGCTCTTCAACACGCTCTACAATCTCACGTTCGACGAATACACGACCTGGACCAGTCAATATACCAACATCGAACCACGCCTTGTGATGGCGGCGGGCGGGCTTGCGGCCGGCATCCTGTTCGACATCGAGCGCGCACGCTACCTGGGCATCACCATGTTCTGGATTTCGATTCTGGCTGCGGCAGCCGTGCTGGGGATGCAATCCGGCATGCCCGATTTTGCGGGCAAGGCAGCGTATTTCCTTGCATCAGGCGCGTTCATGACGTTCTACACGTCCTCGTTCATCTGGATCGCCCCGCATTTCCGCGTGCCCGATTTTTGGTCCGGCATGGGACGGGCGCTCAACAACCTGACCGCCATCGCCGTCGGCGCGCCGTCGTTGCTGGTCGTCCAATCGAGCAACCCTACCGCGGTGACGGCAACGCTGCTGCCGCTGCTGATCGGCATCAACGCGCTGCTGTTCGCGATCGGCATGATGGATGTGCGCCCCGAGCGAGAGCGGAGTGCCGCCATTGACGGCGCGGGCGCCGCGGACAGTGCGGGCGGCAGCGATATTGCGAGCAGTTTGGCAGCTGCGGGCGGCACGGCAGCTGCGGGCATAGCCGAAGCCGCGAGCATTACGGTTGCTGCGGGAAGCGGCACCAACGCAACGAGCGGCAACATCGGCGCGTGCGGCGGAACTGGCGAAGGGGCGAGCCCCAACCAACCTAGCGCAATCCCGCAACCGCTCACGCCCGAGCAGCGTTGCGCCGCCTTCGCCGAACGTTACGGGTTAACGCCACGCGAGTCCGAAGTGCTCGCTGCCGTCACCGCCGATGACCGCCCCCTCAAGCAAGTCGCTGCCGACCTGGGAATCTCCCTGCGCGTGGTGCAGCGTCACCTCACGTCGCTTTACAGCAAGACAAGCACGCAAACCCGCATTGGCCTCACCAAGCTCTTCTGGGAATAAGGCCATCGAACTGCGGCGGCGCACCTTCGCGCTCACTGAAAATGCCGAGGTCCCCCGCATGCCCCCATCGGAAAGCACCCCGGCACCCCGGCGGCTCGGCACCCCGGCGGCTCGGCGGCACCCCGGCAGCTCGGCGGCAAGCGCCCGCCAGTATGCACCCCATCGGCAAGGGCTTCCCCATCGCCGACAAGGGTCTCGCCACCAGCATCCGCTTCCACGCCACCGGCAAGGGCCCCGGCACCGGCAGCCACTTCCCCAACACCGGCGGTCACCTTCCCCATCGCCGGCAATCGCTTGCCGGCGACCACCCCGCCCGCAAACGCCCTCGCAAGCATTCACCCCATCAGCAGTCACTTTCCCCATCGCCGGCGACAACCTCTCCGCTGTCGGCAATCACTCCCCCCACCAGCAAAAAAGTCCCCACCCGGAAAACCCGAGCGGGGACTTCGCTAAGTACATAAGCGCTTTCGCCATTCGCTCTGCACCAAGCGCAAAGCGGCGATGCGGCAGCGCTGTTTACGCGGCCTTCTTGGCCTTGGACTGGTTGATCAGGGTCTTGGCGCCCTTGACGGCCAGCACGATGGCCAGCACGAACAGCAGCACGGCGAGCAGGGCCTGCAGGCTGGATGCGAAGATGTCGCCGCCCTTCATGATCAGCAGCATCTTCGCGTAGAAGGTCTGCGCCAGCGAGGTCAGCGTCGCGGCGAGCATGAACACCATCGGGATGAAGAACATCTTGTTGTTCTTGCCCGCGTTGCCCAGCCATGCGCACACGGCCAGCAGGGCCAGGGCGGCCAGCAGCTGGTTGGCGGCGCCGAACAGCGGCCAGATGATGGAGTAGCCGGTCATGCCGAGCACGATGCCGATGATCACCGTGATGATGGTGGCCACGTAGGGGTTCGCCATAACCTTGCGCACGCCCGTGAGGTCTTCCATCTCGGTGTTCGCCGGGGTCCACAGCTCCTGGAACATGTAGCGCGCCAGGCGGGTGGCCGTGTCGAGCGAGGTCAGGCAGAACGCCGACACCGCGAGGATGAGCAGCGCGTAAGCCAGGCCCTGCACGTCGGCCAGGCCGGGGATGCAGGCGAGCATCTGGGACAGGCCGTCAGCGAAAACGGCGGTCGGGGAAGCATATCCGCCCGCGGCGTACTTGCTCCACACGAAGCCAACGGCGCACAGCGAGATGACGGCCAGCAGGCACTCGATGAGCATGCCGCCGTAACCGATCGGCTGCGCCTGGCTTTCCTTGTCGATCTGCTTGGACGTGGTGCCCGAAGCGACCAGGCTGTGGAAGCCGGAGATGGCGCCGCAGGCGATGGTGATGAACAGCGCGGGGAACAGGAAGCCGGAAGCAGCGGCCTTGTTGGTGATGGCCTTGCCGGCCTCGTCGACCAGCGCCTGACCGGTGGAGGCGTCATAGGCCGCGCTCGAGGCGACGAAGCCCGTGAACGCCGGGATCTGCAGGTTGGACGCGGCGCCCATGAGGCTCGCGCCGACGATACCGATGACGGCCAGAACGATCATGCCGTACAGCAGGTAGCTGGACAGGTAGTCGCGCGGCTGCAGCAGGATCCACACCGGGGCGACCGAGGCGATGAGGATGTACACGCCCAGAATGATCATCCAGGTGTTGTAATCCAGCGAAATGGCAATGCCCATGAGCGGCAGGTTGTAGCCGATGGCGACCATGATGACGATCAGCACGATGGCGGAGATGATGTTCAACGCCGTGGGGATGTTGCGGCCGCGGGTGACCAGGCCGTACACGACAGCAACGCCGATGAACAGCACCGAGATCATGGCCGTCTGCTGATTGGCCAGGTTGGTGGCGTCGGTGGCCTTCGCGGAAACCACGAACGTGTTCGCCACGATGGATGCGAACGCGGCGACGACCAGCAGCAGCGTCAGGTACGCAAAGATGCAGAACAGCTTCTTAGCGGTGTCGTCGATGTTCTCGGCGACGACGGTCGCCAGCGTCTGACCCTTATGGCGGATGGACGCGAACAGCGAGCCGAAGTCATGCATAGCACCGAAGAAGATGCCGCCGATGAGCACCCACAGAAGCACGGGCACCCAGCCGAACACGGCCGCCTGGATGGGGCCATTGATGGGGCCGGCGCCGGCGATGGACGAGAAGTGATGGCCCAGCACCACGTACGGCGGTGCAGGCACGTAGTCGACGCCGTCTTCCAGCTCGTGAGCCGGGGTGGGACGATCCGCGTCGACGCCCCATTGCTTAGCCAGCCAGCCACCGTAGCAGATATACCCGATGACCAGGATGACCGCAGTAATGAGGAAAATGACAAGTGCGTTCATTCTGTTTCCCTACTAATGGTCGATTCCGAGGCGCGCCTACAGGGCCAGGTTACGCTGGAGCGTTTCCTTAAGCTGCTTGGCTGCGCCGTTTGCGTACGCGCTTCGCGTCGAGATGTCGGCAACGGCCAGGCGCAAATCGGCCCAACCGCGCATACCGAAGGCGAAGTTCTTGCGGAAACGCGTCTTGCGCACGCGCTTCACGGCTTCGGGAGTGCAGGAATCCGCGACGATCGCCAGGGTGATGGCCGAAGACATGTGATCCTGCTCGGGATCAACCTTCTTCAAGCCCTCCGTTTCCATGAACGCGACCCAATCGTCGACCTGCGCTTCGTCCAAGCGGTCAGCCAGAACGAAAAACACGTACTCGTGGGTGTTCGCGCCCCATAGCTTTGCCCGTTTCACCAGGACATATTTCTCGCCATAGGAATGGAATTCGGCATACCCCGCGAAGGTGCGGCCGGCGTACTCGTATCCCCGTTGCACATCGAACCAGCGCTCGTGTGCAGCGAGAATACGTTTCAGGACCAGCTGTTTTTCGTCCTGCGAATCCGATACCTGATCGGATTGCGAAAGGGCTGGCGTGACCTCATGCGCTGCGGCCTGTTTCTCCACATCGCATTCGACCATTTCCACCGCGCCCGCCTGTTGAGCAGGTGCGACAGCGCCTTTCTCATCTGCCTGAATCGCCGTTGAACAAGCCAACTGCCTGCATTCTCCTTCACTTGCCTACATCTCACGCCAAACGTGAAGAACCCATTTTATGAGTAGGTAACGAAAAGGTTTCAGCTGAGTTGCAAACAGTGCCGCAAGCGGTAGATTTCGCCGCCAAACGGGATATTTTGATTGATTTGCCCAAAAATAAGGGAGGAGAACACGGAGGGAGTTAAGGGCGAAGGCCTTCGGGCCATGCCGGCAAAGCCGGCATAA
>CAVDXU010000023.1:17655-32959 GCA_963613135.1 bacterium | reverse complement strand
AGCCCGCCGCGACTTCCCTCGTCATCGCAAAGCCCTTCGCAACTCTCTTCAGGGGGAACCGCTCACCAAATATGTCGGTTCTTGCCCAGCTGGAGTCATTGCTTTGTTCAATATAGGACGATATTTTAAGTTTTCGAACATGCCCTGTCACCATCAACCAACGCAGGAAGATGGCCGAAGAATCGCCCTCGGATGCGTCTCGGCAAGCGACTTCCGCCCTTCATGGAAGGGCGAGCGGGCCGGCTGCGCGACTCACTTGCGTGGTTGTTCGCTGTGCGCGCGCGGCCGCGCGTACAGGGCGAGGGGCGCTTGGTATACTGTTCGCCATGAATACGCAAACGAACACTGCGCGCAAGGCCAGCGCGACACGCCCGAGAATCGCCGTCGTCACCATGGGCGTCAAGCTCGGCGACGAGACGCGCGGCTACACGCGCTTTCGCTTCCTGTCCAACCTGCTGGTTGAGCAGGGGTTCGACGTCGATCTGATCACGTCGTCGTTCCAGCACTGGGAAAAGAAGCAGCGCGACACCACGAAGGCCTGCTACCAGGGGCTTCCCTACAACATCGTGTTCATCGACGAGCCGGGGTATCAGCGCAACCTCGATCTGACGCGCATCCGCAGCCATGGCGTGGCGGCGAGAAACCTTCGACAGCATTTCGAGCAGAACCCCGGCCGCTACAGCCTTATCTACTCCGAGATCCCGCCGAACGACGTCGCGCGGGTTTGCGCCGAGGCCGCCGAGGCACAGCGCATCCCCTACGTCGCCGACATCAACGACCTGTGGCCCGAGGCCATGCGCATGGTCGTCAATATCCCCATCTTGAGCGACATCGCCTTCTGGCCGTTCACACGCGATGCCCGCAAGGTGTACCAATCGCTTTCCGGCGCCGTGGGAACCTCCGACGAGTACGCACGCCGGCCAGCCGCCGACCGCAAGGCGCCCTATCCCCACGAAACGGTGTACGTCGGCAACGATCTGGGGGCGTTCGACGAAGGTGCCCGCAAGCACTTAGGCGACGTCGACAAACCCGCCGACGAGCTGTGGGCCATCTATGCCGGGACCCTCGGCGCAAGCTACGACATCGCAACGCTGATACGCGCGTCGGCCATTTTGGAAAAGCGCCGCGTCGCGCACGTGGCGCGCACCGGAGCCGAAGGAACGATGCAGCTGCGGCGTCCCTTCCCCGCCGTGCGCATAAAGATACTCGGGGATGGGCCCGACCGCGCAAGCCTTGAGGAGCTCGCACGCGCCGAGAACGCTCCGGTCGACTTTTTGGGATACCAGGACTACGCATGCATGGCCGCATGGCTGCGAGCCAGCGATATCACTGTGAACTCGCTGGTCAAAACCGCGGCACAGTCGATCGTCACGAAGATCGGCGACTATCTGGCATCCGGCAAGCCCATGATCAACACCGGCACGTCAGCCGAATTCCGCGCCAAGGTCACCAACGACGGCTTCGGCCTGAACGTGGAAGCCGAAAACCCCGAAGCGCTCGCAAGCGCGCTCGAGGAGCTGGCTCGCACACCGAGCATGCGCAAGATCATGGGGGCGCGCGGACGCGCCATCGCCGAAAGCGAGTTCGACCAGCGCTCGTCGTACCTGGCCATCGTGAATTTGATACGCAATTTGCTGTAGATGCCCGAAACTGCGGCATCATTTGACGAAACGACACGAGCCGCGCAAGGGGCATGAGCGGCGTCGAAGAATGGAGCATTCATGACCGAGCAGATCCGCATCCCGTTTTCGCCGCCCGACATCACCGAGGCCGAAATCGAAGAGGTTGCCTGCGCCCTGCGCAGCGGCTGGATCACCACCGGGCCTAAGACCAAGCAGCTCGAGCGCGATCTGGCGGCCTTCCTGGGCACGCCGCGCGTCGCCTGCCTGGCTTCAGCCACGGCCGCGCTGGAGATCGCGCTGCGGCTTTTGGGGATCGGCCCCGGCGACGAGGTTATCACGAGCGCCTATACCTACACCGCAAGCGCCTCGCCCATCTGCCACGTGGGGGCAACCCCCGTTTTGTGCGACGTGGCGCCGAACAGCTTCGAGATGGACTATTCCCAGCTAAGCAAGCACATCACGCCGCGCACGAAGGCCATCATCCCGGTTGATCTGGGCGGCGTCATGTGCGACTACGACGCGCTGCTGGCGGCCATCGAAGCGCACGGCGGCGCCTGGACGCCCGCCAACGACCGCCAGGCCGCCATCGGGCGCATCGCCGTCATCACCGACGGGGCGCACGCGCTCGGCAGCGTGCAGCGCGGGCGGCGCGCCGGGCAGGTGGCCGACCTCACCACGTTCAGCTTCCATGCGGTGAAGAACTTCACCACCGCCGAGGGCGGCGCCGTCACCTGGCGCGAGGGGCTTTTCGACTCCGAGGAGCTCTACCACGAGTGCATGCTTATGTCGTTGCATGGGCAGTCGAAGGACGCGCTGGCGAAAACGAAGGCCGGCGCGTGGGAATACGACGTGGCCTTCCCCGGCTGGAAATGCAACATGACCGACCTGCAGGCCGGCATCGGATTGGCGCAGCTGCGCCGCTACCCCGCCCTGCTGGCGCGCCGCCGCGCGCTGATTGCGCGCTACGAGCGCGGGCTCGCCGGCATGAACGTGCAGATCATGCGCCATTATTTCGCAGCCGACGGGTCGGATGGAGCCGAAGAGGACGACGCGGCCGCGCGCGCCGACACCGCGCAAAGCTCCTCGAGCGGGCATCTGATGCTCGTGCGCATGACGGGGCGCGGGCAGGCATTCCGCAACCGCGTGATCGAGCTGATGGCGCTTGCGGGCGTGGCCACCAACGTGCACTACAAGCCCCTGCCGCTGCTGAGCGCCTATCGCGACCTGGGCTTTGACATCGCAGATTTCCCGAACGCGCTCGCACAGTTCGAAAACGAGATCACGCTGCCGCTGCACACGAAGCTTACCGACGAAGACGTCGATCTGGTGTGCCGCGAGTTCGCGGCCGCCTATGCCCAAGCCGAAGCGGAGGGCCTGGCGTAAATGTACGTTCACTTCTTCAAGCGCGTCCTGGATATCCTGATCGGGCTGGTGGCGCTGCCGTTCGTGCTCATCATCATCGCCGTGTTGGCTCCCATCATCAAGCATGAGGACGCAGGCCCGGTGTTCTACAACGCCCCGCGCGTGGGCAAGGACGGCGTCGACTTCAAGATGTACAAGCTGCGCAGCATGCGCGTGAACGCCCCCGACCTGGTGATGGAGGACGGCTCCACCTACAACGGCGCCGACGACCCGCGCATGACCAAGATCGGCGCCTTCATGCGCAAGACCAGCCTCGACGAGATGCCGCAGTTCCTCAACGTGTTGAAAGGCGACATGTCCGTGGTCGGCCCGCGTCCCGACCTGCGCCGCGAGACCGAGCTCTACGAGGGCGAAGAGGGGCTGAAGCTTTCCGTGAAACCCGGCATCACCGGCTATGCGGCGGTCTACGGACGCAATTCGCTGCCCTGGAAGCAGCGCCTCTCACTGGACGTGTACTACGTCAAGCACATAAGCTTCTGGCTGGACGTCAAGGTGTTCTTCCGCACGTTCGCCACCGTGTTCGCCCAAGAGGGGATCTACGTCGAAGACGGCGACGCGAAGTAGGCATCGCGCCTTATGCCGGAAGAACGATGGCGTTCTAGTTGAGCGCGCAACACACCGCGACGCTCAACTAGAACGCGGCGGAAGCCCGACCGGAACGCGGTGGGATGCTCGACTGGAACGCGGCTTAGGCCCGACCAGCACGACGGCCGAGCCTAAGCCGCCGCGTCGGCCGCCTCAAGCTCTTCGGCCTTCTTTACCGCCAGCAGTTGCGCGAACAGGATGGCGCACACGCCGGCTGCGAGCTTCCCCACCAGCACCGGAACGATGAGCGACGGCTGGAAGTTCGCCGTGAACGACAGGTGGTCGCCGAACAGGAACGCGCAGCACACGGCGAAAGCCATGCAAATAACCTTGTCGCGCGCACGAAGGTCGCGCACCATCGACAGCAGCGCAAGCACATTGGCCGACCCCGCCAGAAGCCCTGCCGTGGCGTCGGAGGACAAGCCGAACACGCCGCCTATCTTCTCCAAGGGCTTCGCCAGATATTTGCGAATCAGATACACCATGGGAAACGCCCCGCACAGCATCATGCCGATAGCGCCCGAGGTCTCAAGCGCACGGAAGATATCCTCGTCGTCGGCGATGATGGGATCGAAGCCGAACGAGCCGAACAGCGTCGACCACAGCCCGGTGAAGTACTCGACGACGACCAGCACGAAGACGATCTTCAAGGCCGCCTCCATCACGCGGCCGAACACGATGAAGCCGCGGATCATGGCATCGGGCGCGAATTTCAGGCCCGCGGCGAGCGCCACGCAGATGATGATGAGCGGGACAAGGTTCACGCCGATCTGCGCCCACGAAAGCGCCAGCTGGCACGTCGCCTCTGCATTGGTGGAAACGATCTCGCGCACGACCGGATGCGAAAGGGCGATGATGGCGCTAGCGGCAAACACGCCGATGGGAATGGCCAGAAGGCCGCTCATGACGCCGAGCGCCAGATATTTACGATCGCGCTTCTCCAGCATTTTAAGCGCCACGGGGATGGTGAACACGATGGTCGCGCCCGCCATATAGCCCGTCATCATGGCCATGATCCAGCTTTCACGCGTCTGTGCCAGCGCATCGGCCAGCTGATAGCCGCCCATATCGACGGCGATGAACGTCGTGGCCGCCATGGCGGGGTCGGCTCCCAAAGCACTGTATGCCGGGCCGAACACCGTCTCGACAAAAGCCGTCAGATAAGGCGCCGAAGCCATGATGCCGGCAACCGGCAGGAAGATAGGGCCGATGGAATCGATGCCGGCCACGAATTGCCGGCCCAACTCGCATTCAGGCTTGATCGCCGAAGCGAAAGCGCCGGCAATGGCGCACGCCATGATGATGTAGACGACCACAGTCCCGATCATTTCCATACTTGAATCCTTCCCTTTTCAGAATGAAAAATCCGCAGAGCTATTTGCTCAATCGAGCATGGATTACGCAGGCTCACCCTCGTAAAGTGCGAGAGCGCGATGGGAATAATCGACGGCATAGCGATACCACAGGTAAAGCCACTCTCCCACCGGGTCGCCCGAAGCCTCCTTGTACAACGCCCATACCATCCAGTAGTAGGCGGCAAGGGCGACGTAGGCCAGGCAATGACGCATCTGAGCCGGGGTCGCCTCGCCTTCGAAATACAAATTGATAACTTGTTTTGCCTGCTCAGGCGTATATTCGGAACAGCAAATGAAAGTACCCAGGTCGGAAGCGTAATCGGACATCGCCGAATACTCCCAATCGATCAGGTACATCTCGTCATCGCGAACAAGAAAGTTGGGCGCATAGAAATCGTTGTGGCACAGGCACAGGGGAACGCCATCGGCCCTCGCAAGCTCATGCAGATGATCGATCCGGCACGTCAGTTCGTCGAAGTCGGGGAAGCTCGGATAGAAACGCTGATCGAGCATATCGGTGATCGCCCGTGCAGCATCCATGACGTCGAAGGTCCACTCGGATTCAACCCCGCAGGTGTGAACCGAGCGGATAAGCTCCATGGCGCGCTCGACATGGGCAGGGTTGTCGTAATCAAGCTGCGTGCAGCCCTCGATGAAACGAGATATCTTCCAACCCGCATCGGCATCTTCGTAGACGAACGTCTCGTCAACCCCCAAGTCCTTCGCCACCGAAAGCGAGAAAGCCTCGGCCGCACGATTGATGATGTCGTCGGTTCCCGGGCCTGGGTGGCGATACACATAGGGCTCGCCCGCAACCGCGAACTTGAAAGACAGGTTCGTCAAGCCCTCTTTGATGGGCTTGATGTCGACGACGTCGGCACGCGTGCAGGAAAACGTGGAGCAAATATTGTCCAGAATGGCGCAATCGACGTTATCAAGGAAGTCGTGATCGAATTGCACCAGGTCAGAAAGTGAATCGAATTCGTAAACCACGCCTTCTTCGTAAGGCTTCATAACCATACGCAGCTCGTCGATGTGGTCGATGTAGATGTCTTCCCACAACTTCGGCGCCGTCTCGGGCAAGCCGTAAACACGCTGCAGAACATCGACGAACGCGTGCGAGAACGCCCGGTCGAAATAGACGTGCCCGAGCATCGCCCAAGCGTCTTCGCCACCGATATCAACCCTGGTGATACGACCATCGGCAGCGCAGGTCAAGCAGTACTCATCGGTCGGCCCCGCGAAGAACGAGGCGGCGTAATAGGCCTCGTACACGTATGGCCGGAACACGTTCTCGGTGAAGTAATCATCCGACGAGCAGATATAGGTGTTGCCAAGCTGCTCGCGCACGAGCATCAGCGTGGAGTTGTTGTTGCGCTGCGCGTAGTGCTCGTTCACGCGGATTTTCACACCGAAGGCATCCTCGAGGTAGAAAAACGCTTCCTTCATATAGCCGACGACGACGGTGATGTCGGTGATCCCCGCTTCCTGCAGCTGGCGGATCTGACGCTCGATCAGCACTTCACCGCGGACGCGGAGAACGCCTTTGGGTTTCTCGTAGGAAAGCGGCACGAAACGCGAGGACATGCCGGCAGCCATGATGATGGCGTTCTCGACCTTGTAGGGCGCGAGGGCTTCCATGCCCGCCTCGGTGATGGCGAACGCATCGGCAAGCCCCGCTTCCCGCAGCTTCCCGATAATGGCGTTTGCCGTGCCGAGCGACACATCGGCGCGGGCGGCAAGATCACGCTGCGAAACGATATCGCCCTCGAAAAGAGCGAGCAAAACGGCGAATTCCCGTTGAGACAATCCCATAATTGTTCCTTTTTCCCAAAAACCTACCGACAGTTTATCGGAGGCGTTCAAAAATTGGGATGTTTTGCCGCCAATTGAACGGATGTAAACAAAAGCCGCACAACCTTGCGCTCCCGCCTTCGGCGCTAGTACATGCCGAACGCTTCCCATAAAAGCGCGTTCGCCACCACCATGACCACCAGGGAGCCGAACAGGAAGTACAGCGCGATGCGGTAAACCGAGACCGTGTCGGCGGCCGCATGCCCCGCATGATGCGCCCCTTGCGCAGGCATATGCGACGCGGCGCCGATGCGCCCGAGGCTCGTGGTCCAGCCCTTCGAAAGCGGCTGGTCGGACTTCACCTGCAAAAGCTCCAGGAACACCAGTGCGGCGGCCAGGGCGAAATAGATGCCGAAGTCGGACATATAGCGCATCAGGATGCCGGCACCTTGCAGATCGAAGATGCACAACGCAACGGCCAGCACGATGCAGCACAGCCATATGGGCACAAGCCCCTTCGCCGACAGCGCGCGACGGGCGCGCGGGACGGCCAGAAGCACCAGCGTCATTGGATACAGGAAGAAGTAGCCGCCGAACATCGGCTCGAAAATGGTGACGCCCTGGTACGACGTGTCCATGTAGGTTTGCTTCATGAATGGGAACTGGCTACCCAGCGCGGGCGGCTGGAACAGATAGGCGTACAGGCCGAATGGAATGCGATCGAGATGAAAGCCGCGATGCGTCATGTCGTTGGTGGTCAGGTTGTAGTTCGCGCCGAAATCGAGCGGCCCGGAGAAGCGCGCGGCATTGTAGAACATCACGGCGACGGCCACGATGAGAAACGGGACGAGCGCCGCACCGAAAGCCGACATGCATTCGCGTCGTGCGGTAGGATTGCCGCCGGCGTCGCGCAAATATGGCCAGAACAAAAGCAGGCCGAACACCGCGGCAAGCACCATCTGCGGACGCGAAGCCAAGGTGAGCGCGATAAGCAGCGATCCTGCGATAACCTTCCCCCGCTCGATGTATCCGCGCGAGGTTCCGCTGATCCAAAGCCCCAGGCCCCAGGTGACCAGCGTGAGCCCAAGCGCCTCGGGAAGGAAGTACATCGACGGCGTGCGAGCCAAAATCAGCCCGCCGCCGGCAACGAACAGCATGATGTCGAGGATGAGGAACGTGCCCACCGAGGTGTTCGGGAACCATCTTTTCACGATACGCGAGAGCAGATACGCGCAACCGGCCGCGAAGGTACAGTCGCAGATGGCGACGCCGAGCCATGTGGAGAAATCGGTCCCGGTGAGCAAAAGCCAGGGGACGTAGAAGACAAGGCACGGCAAAATGCCGAAATACACGTAGTATTTCCCCTGGTAGTACGCATGATCCCACAGATAGGCAACGCCGGCAGACTCGCGTGCGCTGGTGTCGTAGGGGTTCGACATCGCCTGCAGGTCGGCCGAAGGCACGTCGTCGAGGTAGAAATGACCCTCCAGCAGCGCATGCGCAAGCTTCTGGTATTGATAGTAGTTCTCGGTGTGCGCCGTCTGCGTGAGACCCAGAAAATGCGTGTTGGACATGACGAGCAGGAAAATGGCGATGCATTGCACGGCGAGAAGGGCGATGACCAGCCAGCCGAACCGCGTGATGCGGCCGTCGAAGACGGTGCTGAACAAGAACGACCCCGGTCGCAAGCTGAACAGGATGAGGAGCACCGCCAGCACGAATGCGAAGCGCCCCGGGTCGATGTCCAGCGGAACCTGATCATTCAGGGAAATACCGGTAACGGTGATGGAGCCGACCGAGGAAAGGTTCGTGAACTTGACGTAGATGGAATGGCACTTGCCCGCAGGATCGAGGCTGATATAGGTGCTCGCCGTATCGTTCGGGTCGATGCTCACCGAGGGCAGCTGGTAATATTCGGAGTTCCCCTCGTCGATGAGGTACATGACGACCGATATCTTCGCGTCGGTGAGCTTGGCCACCGTGGTCGGTTCGTCATACGTCGGGGTGAAATGAATGGAGTTCACCGTTGCGTTCAAGCCGGTGATCTCGAAATGATCATCGTCGGCCGTGAAGGTGAGCGCGCCCTCCGTGCCGCCGGTTTCGCCATCGACCAGGTACGAACCGGCGCTCGAATAGGTCATGGAGCTGAAGAATTGGAAGTTGAAGCCGAAGACCTCGATGACCGCCGCGAGGATGACGCACAAGGCGATACCGAGCAACGATTTCATGGGGCTTGCAGAAGGACCGCCGCCGCGGCCTGACGTTTGGTACGGAGACGCAACGGTGCGCGATGGCTCAAAGGCGCTTGCGCGACGCGAAACCGGCTGCCTGCGCGTCGCGCCTGCTTGCGATCGGTTCATCCTGCGCGTCCCCTGGTTGCGGGATGCGCGACCCTGCGCCGCATAGTTGTCACGAGCATACTGCTCGAATTCGGGCGTGGAATGCCCCGGCTCGAAGGGGTCGTAGTCGTTGTTTTGAGCGTGTCTGGCCATGCAGCGGATTATACGGTATCGCCCGCGCAGGGACCGACGATACCCGCAAACCAACAAGAACGCGACGAAGGGATTGAGGTGGTTTGCAGCAGAAACCCCGAGACCCCGCCCGCCCTAATCGCCGAAATCGAGCGTGCGGGGCGCGTGGTTGCGGCGGTCCGCTTCAGGTGGAAGCTCGCTCCAGGTTTCGCCGTACAAACGCACCAGGTACGCATCGATGTTCGCAGGGCCGGGGAACGCATGCCCCTCGAAATACACCTCCGTCGGCGGCAGCAGCACATCAATCGGATAACTGCCGCTGTTCACGTAGTTCATGCAAGCCAGCTCGCTCGCCCGATCATCATCGCGCGCGACGGTCGCCGCGCGGTCGAAATGCTCGCGGATCTTCTGCGGGCTCGTCGCCTTGCACGTGAGCGCATGAACCGCCCGGCAACCGACCTTCTCGATGGCTCCCAAAGCGCCCTTGTGCGGGACGTTGATGGCCTTCGAATGGTACAGATACGAAGCGCTTTGCCAGAACAGGCAGTCCTTCAGTTGCTTTTTCGCCAGCCGAGGTTCGCTCGAAACGCGGTCATAGGGGAACACGTCGACGAAGATCCCCTGTTCAACCCCCGCTTCGATGGTTTCGTCGGTGAAGAATCTCGTGCCGCGCTTCCACACCTTCGCGAACAGCCCGGCAAGGCGGGCGTCGTTTTCCGGATTCGCCACGACGTATTCATCGCCAAGGGCCTCCTGCGCAAGCCCCAAGAACCGCTCGTAGTCATCGCGCGGCATGGCGATGTCGATATCGTCATCCCACGGGATGAAGCCGGCATGGCGGCGCGCACCAAGCGCGGTGCCCGAGTCGAGGAAGTACGTGATGCCATGTTCGCGGCACACCGCGTCGATGGCGATGAGGATATCCAGTTCGGCAAGCTGCAGGCGGCGCAGCGTATCATCATCGTATTGCATGGGGACTCCCTTCCCTGTCTTCGGTCCCGCCCGCGGGCTCAAGCCCACATGAACGGGGTCGGAAAAATAGCGCTATCAGTAGAAACGGCAGCAGGATATGCAGGGCGAACAAGTAGCGGAACTCGTTTGAAATGGGCGCGGCCGCAAGCATGGTCGCCCACAGAACCACGCCCGGCAACGCCATTGCGGCAAGACCCGGGCGACGCTTCGCGCAGGCTCCGACGAAGATCATGAGCGTGAACCAGCCGAGGCACGCGCACCTGCACAGCGGACGGGCCAAGCGCCCCATCACCTCGGTCGGATGCTCGCCCGCGAAAAACCCCTCTTCCAAAAGGCCTGGCAAAAGCGACGCCGACACGTTGACATCGGCATCGGCGATATCGTAACCAGGTTCGACCACCAGCCAGCAGTCCTGCCGCACATCCCAGTAGCCGCGCGTTTCGTCGGCCCATGCGCCCACGTACGAGCCGATGTTCGCCGGAGCCGCGCCCAGCCAAGCAACGATGAACTCGACTTTATGCGAATCGAGGTACGCATCGTTGAAATCGGCGGCGAACTTGATCGGGTTCGGCGTGACGGGGTTGAACACCTCCGCGATACGCTCCCGGGGAAGCAGGCTGTACAGCACGTCCTCTTGCTCTGTCGACAGCGATCCGCCGGCGACAGACGTGCGCGCAAGCTGCTGTATGGGCAGCGATACCGTTTCGGAGAAGTGGGCGCCCTCGACACCCGCCGCCTTCGCACCGATGCCCTGCAGCAACAGCACCGCGACGAGGGCGCCGCCGACGCGCAGGGCGATCCGGGAACGGGCGGGCTTGCACGCGAAGGCGAGCACTGCAACGGACGCGAGCGCCACGATGGCCCCGTTGCTCCGCAAAAGGGCGACCAAGCACGCCAGCGCGATGAGCGCAGCCCAGCGACGACGCGAGGCGAGAAACGCCCCGCGCGTGTGCATCACGTCGCAGCACACCAGGCTGAACAGCAGCAATGCGCCGGCGAAGGGAACATCCTTCCACAGCGTGACGGCATAGCGCCCGACCAGCGGGTTCACAGCGAAGAAGGCTACCACCAACACGAGAGGCGCCGCAGGGACGCCACGGCGGGCAAGCCATGCGATGGCCAAGGCGATGCAGGCCGCGAACAGCAGCATCTGCACCAGGGAAAACGCACCGACGGCAACCGTCACGGAGCCGGTGAGCGCCAAGGTGGGCACGACCACCGCCCAGACGAAGGCCGTGTACAGCAGCGGATGGTGCGAGCTTAGGCCCTCGTAGCGGAAGTGGTTCGACGTCGCATCGATGCCGAGCACCATCTTCAGGATGTCGTTGGAATCAGTTGAGGCGCAGCCTGGGAAGTACAGCGCCCACCAAAAACCCCAGCACAGGGCCAGCAGCAAAAACGCGATGGCAAATACGCGCCCGGACGGCCACGTCGCAGCAGAGGCGCTGCATACAACGCGCACGCGGGCGAAGAGGCCGGAGGCGGAAGAGGAAGCGCTACGCACAGCCCATCTCCCCGGCGGCGGCGCGCTCGTAGAACCCAGAAAGACGCGCGGCTATCTCGACGATGTCGAACCCATGCGCGCGAACCTGATCGGCGGCGTCGGAGCGCGAGCGTTCAGCGGCGGCAGCCAGGTCATCGCACACGAAGGACGCCCACGCATCGACCCCTTCGTCAAGCGGGATGCGCCGCGCACGATCGCTAACCAGGGCAAGGTCGGGCACGCCCGTGGATATGGTGGCAGGAAGACCAGCCGCCTGGGCTTCGACGACCGCCAAAGGCAAGCCCTCCTTCACCGACGGGAACACGAACGCATCGGCGGCGCGCAGCACCTCGGGCACGTCGTCGACCACGCCCAGAAAGCGAACGGCATCGGAAAGTCCCAGCTCGGCCGTCCGCTCCTTCAGCTGCGACTCCAACTCGCCGCGCCCGGCGCACACGAGAACCGCTTCCGGGACGCGCTCGTGCACGCGCGAGAACAGATCGAGCAGAAACGCGTGGTTCTTCACGGGAATGAGACGCCCAGTATGGCACACCACCGGATGCCCCTCCAGGCCCAGCGCAGCCTTGGCCTGCTCATGGGAAGCCTGATCGCACGCATAACGTTTAACGTCGATGCCGTTCGGGACGATGGCGAACCGATCCCCCTCGACGATCGCGGCGCCGAAACGGTCGAGCCCCGCCTCGCGCGAGCACGCCATGAAGTAATCGGCAATGCCGCGCACCGGACGGGCCATCGCCTTGAACGCCAGGCCGGCAAGCCCTCCATCGTAGTTTTGCGAATGGCTATGCGCGATAGCGTAGGCGCCGGCGCGCTTCGCCTCGGACAGGTAAATGGGCGCGCAGCTGCCGATATGCCCATGTACCACGCGGTATTCGGGATGCTCGGCGAAAAACGCGCGCACCTGCTTGCGATACGAGCCTGCATTCAGCACGTTGTAGCGCGGCAGATGGAAAAAGCGGCCACCCAGCTTGCGAATTTCGGCGTCGTAATCGCCTTCGCGCTGTTCATGGACAAGAAAATCAAACTGGATCTTAGTGCGGTCGACGGCGCGGTAAAGGTTCATGACCATCGTTTCGGCGCCGCCACGATCCATCACGCCGATCACCTGCAGAACGCGGATCATCTCGAAGAGACCTCCTCGCGCGTCAGAGGGCCCTCCCCGTCAGCGTCGCCACGCAGGCCGTTGCCTCGCGGGCCGTCGCCACGGCGCATCGCCAACGGATCGGGCCCTATGCGCAGCTCGCGCACCAAGGCGGCAAGCAGCAGCGCAACGCCGATCAGGCAAGCGCCGGCGCCGGCGAAGCTCACGCCGTTCATGCCCCACGTGTTCACGCACCAAAACGTCAGCGGCACGACCGCGGCGAAGGCGGCGACGTTGCCCGCGAAATTCGCCCAGAAGTTGCGCAGCGTGATGAGCAGATCCCCGAAGAACCACAGGAAAGCGGTGGCGACCGTGGATACGATGATGGGCTGCAGCAGATACACGTACGGCGCAATGGTTTCGCCGAACAGTAGCTCAAGAGCCCAAGCCCCGATGAACTGAAGCACGATGGCGCACACGATGGCGACGCCTATGATGCCCAGAACGGTTTTCCCAAGCAGCCCGACGAAGCCGCGTCGGTCGCCCTTGAAGAACAGCGCTGGAAAGATATCGAGCAGAGGCCCGTAGAGATACTGCGCCCCCATCTGAATGACGAGCGCGGGCGCCGCGACCGACGAATACACGCCGAGCGACGCATCGCCAAGCGTCATCGCAAGGTACTGCTTCGGGATGGTGAAGATGGCGCTCGCCGCCACCGACGCGATGACCGCCGGCAGGGAAACGCGCAGGAAGAACAGGGCCTTCTTACGGGAAAGGCTGATCGTCACGCGCTCGAAGCGCTGGCAGTGCGGCAGGTCGAAGAAAAAGAGCACAGCCGCGGCAGCCGCCATCATGCCGACGATCGCAAGGTTGAGGTTCTGCGTCAGCCCGTACAGCACGGCGAACATGCCCAGGGTGGAGATGCCCTGCAGCATGAATGACTTACCGATGTAGTCCATGCGGCGGTTCACCTGGTCGACGCCGTGCAAGATGTCGATAACCAAGCCGACGGCCTTGAACGCATAGAACAGCGCAACGGTGATGAGCGCATACGGAGCGCAGGTCAGCGCCGCATATATCATGCACGCGACGAACGCGCCCGCCAGCGTCAGGCAGCGGAAACCCATGTACTCGCCCACCGTGTTCTCGCGATTGATGTCGGAGATCTGGTAGGTTCCCATCTTGTAGTTGGCGAAAGTGCCGAAAATGCCCACCACCGACATGGCCAGGGACAGCACGCCCGCACCATCGAAGGCGCCCGACGCCAAGCGCACGACCACGATGGTGACGAGCCACTGGCAGGCCAGATAGGTCATCGACCCGACGGAGTTCCACAGCATGTTCGCCTTGACGGAGAGCTTTTCGGGTGCGGCAGCATCTTCCCCAGGGCCGGGCATTTGACGACCCGAACTTGCTTGATCAGGTGCTTTTCTCATAGACGGTACGCTTCCATGGTGTGAATCGGTCGGTCGTTCTCGGCGGGCGGCGTCCGCCAATCGCCATATTCGACGGTAAGGTATTCCTCATATCCGGCCGGCGCCCAATATTGCCGGTTCTCGAACGGCATGCGAACAGGTTCGAATAGGCACCTGCGCTGAGCTTTCGCCTCGCTTGCTCCCCCGAGCACGTCGATGACGCGGGCGTCATCAGTCGGATCCGGGGCAGCCTCGCGCATCATGAGGATGTCGATGTCGTCATCCCAGGGAATGAAGCCGCCATGGCGCACGGCACCGAGCAAGCTGCCGTAGCCGAGGAAGTACTGCAGCCCATGTTCGGCGCAAACCCGATCGATCTCGTCCATGATGTCGAGCTCGATGGTCTTGATATCGTCGATGGTCAACTGCTCCATTGAAGGTGGCTCTCCTTGCTCATGTGCGAATACAGGTCATGTGGCGGCCGGCCGCCACATGGGGCGCCGCCGAACGCATCCTGGCAGGCGGCAAAGTGGCGGACGGCAAAACGGGGCGAACGGTCATGCTCCGCCTGCGCAACCGGCTATCCGGCGGTGCCGAGGTTCGCGCATCCGTCGCCCTCGAAAAGCTCGAACAAGCGCGCGATGGCCAGCGAATCGTCGGGAGAGACGCCGGATAGGCGCGTCCCCTTCTCGATAGCGCGGGCGAAGGCGACAAGCTGGTAGCGAATGCCCTCGCCATCGAGCTGATAGAAGTATCGTTTGTTATCGGCGGCATTTTCCCGGCGAATCTCGAAGTAGTCGGTCTTCCACCACGGCGCGGGGACGTAGAGGTAGCCCTCGGTGCCGGCGATGACCAGATCGCCCTCGGCCTTGACCGCTGAGCCGACCGTGAACGAGGCGACCGCTTCCGGATAGGTGAAAACCGCGCGGGCGAACGTGTCGCGCGAGGGATCGTCCGCCGCATGGCATGCGGAAAAGCTGACAGCGTCCCATGCCGGCCCGAGCAACTGCACGATGGGAAGAAGCGCCGTTGGGCCCCATGTCTCCATCGCCCCCCAGTTATTCGAGCTGGCTGCGTTGTCCG
>CAVDXU010000023.1:14325-17433 GCA_963613135.1 bacterium | reverse complement strand
CGATTGCGGCCTTGATCTGGGCAGCATGGCCGTTCGGGTGGGTCGCCAGGTAAACGGCGTCGCTGCGGCTGAGCAGATCGGCGTACGCGCGATCAAACGTATCGGGGTGCACGGCGGCCGAAAGCTGACCGGCGCATTCCATGCCGTTGACGTAGGCGCTCTCGGAAAGGTACTTGTCAACCACCGGGCCATCGCCGACGAAGCCCACTTTCAACGTCGCGCGCTCGGAGCGGATCTCGGTGCTGGAAACGCCCTGGGTGCGGTCGAGGTAGATGACCTCGCAATACTCGTTGAGGTAATCGAACTTGCCAACCCAGTCCGATCCGACGGTGAAGATATCGATGTTGTAGCGGCGGATATCGTCGATCTTCTGGCCTTCGTATTCCTCGACGATGATCTCATCGGCCAGACCCGTCGCCCGCACGGCCTCCATACGCTCGACCAGGGACTGCTCGACGTTGATCTTGCCGCGCACCTTGTCGAAATCCTCGGCGGTCACGCCGACGATCAGGTAATCACCAAGCGCCTTGGCGCGCTCGAGCAGGCGGATGTGCCCGTAGTGCAGCAAGTCGTAGGTGCCGTACGTGATGACCTTCTTCATGAAGCCCCCTTACAGCATGCCGCGCGCGACCAAGTCATCGAAGGCGGTGACGAGCTTTACGTTGTCGGCGGACGTAAGCGCCCCGATATGCCCGACGCGGAACACCTTGTCGGCAGCCGCGCCGCCGTTCGGGCAGACCCAGATGCCGTATTCGTCCTTCAACACGGTGAACACGTCGTAGGCCGAAACGTTTTCAGGATGAAGCGCCGTGACCGCGTTCGAAGGAGCGGGGGAAGCGCAGGTAAGCGGCAAATGCGCGATGCGTGCACGAAAATCGGCAGCGAGCGCGGCTATGCGGGCGTTTTCCGCTGCAGCGCCGCCGTGCTCGTGCAGTTGACGCAGGCGGGCATTGATCTGCAGCAGGGTTCCCACCGCCGGCGTGAACGGCGTCTGGCCGCGTTCGCCGTTTGAAAGCGCGCTGCCCAGGTCAAGATACATGCAGCCCGAATCGATGCGCTCGATGCGCTGCTGGGCCGCAGGGGCCAGGGCGAGAAGAGAGACGCCCGGCGGGCAGGCAAGCGCCTTTTGCGAACCGGAGATGAACACATCCACCCCCAACGCGGCCATGTCCAGCGGATCGGCCAAAAAGGCGCTGATGGCATCCATGATGAAGAACAGGCTGTTGCGGCGGCAGAAATCCGCTATGAGGTTCGCGTCATAGAGCACGCCGGTGGAGGTCTCATGTATGTTCACGAGGAACGCCGTGAACCCGGCCTGCTCGTACGGCGCGAGCATCTCGGCCGTCAGCGTCTCGCCGGAGGGAATCGCGATATCGGCATGCGGCACGCCGTGGATGTCGCACAGCTCGGAAAAGCGCCGGCCGAAGCTGCCTCCGACGACGACGAGCGCCTTGTCGTCCGACGTGAGCGTGTTGGCGACCGCAGCTTCCATGGCGGCCGTCCCCGAACCGGTCAAAAAAACGCCGCGCGATGCGGACGGAGCGGCGGCAAGCTCAAGGAACAGCCTTTCGCTCTCAAGCATGACCTGCGAGAACTCCGGCGTGCGAAAATACGGTACCTGCTCGGCGCCCAGAGCGAGAATGCCCTCATCGGACATGACGGGGCCGACCGTGAAGTTAAGCATCCTGACCATCCTTTTCTATGATCACGGGAGCCTGCGCGCGGCCTTGCGTGGCAGCGGCTTGCGCGGGGCGGCCGTCAGCCGAAACAACGGCCTGCGCGGACCGAGTCGGGGCGCACGGTTGCTCGTCGGCAACTTGCGCACGCGCCTCCGCATCGTTAAGCGCCTCGCGCTGCACGAGCGCATTGACCTTGGCCTGCAGCTTCGAAACCTTCACCGTGGTGTAGAACTCGCGCAGCACCAGCACGGCGATGACGTAGACGAACACGAAGTTCGCCGGGCTTTCAATGCCGAACACGTCGGCGAAGAAGAACGGGATCTGCCGGAAAACGCCCATGAGCACGAGCGTCAAGGCGAACAGGAACCAGAACGTCGAATCGGCAATGGTCACCTCGGCGTGACGGATTTTCCGCAGGATGAGGTAAAACGCCAGCAGCGCGCCGATGAGCAGCGTCATGGAGAACAAGAGGCTCATTTCTTCCTCCTAAACCACTGCACGAGCAGGATGGAGATGGACATGCGCAGCATATAGAGGACGGACTTCGTGAAATTCAAGTAGCTTTCGCCTGCCGTGCGCTCGCGCATTTCCACCTGGGTTTCCTCAACCACGTACCCCCAACGCATGAGCAGGGATATGGTGTCGGGCTCCGGGCCGAAGTCGAGCTCGTTGGCCAGCAACGGGATCATGGTCTTGTCGAACAGGCGCATGCCCGAGGTGGGGTCCTGAATGCGTTTGCGAGTGGTCAGCAGGATCATCGCGGTGATGAGCGCGCTTCCTGCCATGCGGGCGCTGACGGGCTTCTTCGTGTTGGCGAACCGGCTGCCGATGACGATGTTGGCGCCTTTCGTTTGCGCGATCTTCACCATTTCGCGGACATAGGCGGCGGAGTGCTGGCCGTCCGCGTCGAACTGGATTGCGTAGTCGTAACCATGCTCGAAGGCGTACTTCATGCCGGTTTGGAATGCCCCGGCAAGGCCAAGGTTCACCGGCAGGTTCACATAGTTGTAGCCGCGCTCCCGGCAGATGTCGAGCGTGCGGTCGCGCGAACCGTCGTTGATGATCACGTAATCAACCCCGGGGGCGTTGTTACGCAGGTCCTCGATCGTCGAAACGATGTTGTCCTGCTCGTTGTAAGCCGGTATAACGGCGAGTATGCTCTGTTCGCTCATGCGATCAATTTCCCGTCGATGCAAACGGCCGGTATCCAGCCGGAAATACGTCCAGCTGATTAGTTTAACCGCACTGTTGCGAATTTGCGATTCCCCCGCCGTATAATGTCGGAATCGAACACATGCGCACTTTCGCCACCCCGCGCCGGCGACATCCCCGAGGAGATCCGCTTGAACCGCACGACCAGCACATCCCGCCCGGCCACGGGCAAGACCATATGCCTTTTCAGCGCCCTGTACGCGCCGTCGATGGGCGG
>CAVDXU010000023.1:0-14165 GCA_963613135.1 bacterium | reverse complement strand
GCGAAAGGCCTTGAGGGCGGAAGCGGCCCGAGCAGCGAAATCCCCGCTAGCGTCGACGATGCCGGCGTAGAAGTTATGCGACTGCCCTGCGCAAACGCCCTTGGCGGGCGCTATCCCCTTCCCCGCCGTGATGCCGCATATCGTCGCGCGATGACCTGGCTTGCCGCTCAGGGGCCGAGCTTCGTCGTGGTCAACACGCGCTTCTATCCGTTATCCCTTGCAGGGCTCGCCTTCGCGCGGCGCTGCGAGATCGCGCCCGTGCTCATCGAGCACGGGTCGGCGCATCTGGCCATGGGAGGCGCTGCGGTAAGCAAGGCCGTTGAGGCGGTCGAGCATCTGATGACCGTCCGCGCGAAACGCTACCGCCCCGTCTGCTATGCCGTGTCGAAAAAGGCGAGCGGGTGGCTGGGGCATTTCGGGCTGCAATCAAGCGGGCAGCTGCCCAACGCCATCGACGCCGATGCGTACGCAAGCGCGGCGAGCGAGCGGGATTTCCGCACGGAGCTCGGTATCGGCAAGGGCGCGCTGCTGGTGGCATCGGCAGGCAGGCTCATTCCCGAGAAGGGCGCCGAAGAGCTGGTGCGCGCAGCCGCCATGGTCGCGGGCGCGGGCGCGGACTCTGGCGCGGGCGCGGGCACCGCGGGCGCAGCCGCCATGGTCGCGGGCGCGGCGAGTGCGGGCGAGGCCTCCGGCGCGGCCAAGAGCCCCAGCTGCCCAGCCGCGGGCGCAGGCGCGGGCGCGACGGGCATCCACGTGGTCATGGCGGGCGCCGGGCCGCTCGAGCAGCACCTGCGCGAAACGGCGCCGGCGAACGTGCACCTTGTCGGACGGCTTTCGCGTCCCGACCTAGCTGCGCTTTTCACGCAGGCCGATGCGCTGTGCCTGCCTTCCCGATCAGAGGGGTTCGCCACGACGCTTTTGGAGGCGGCGGCATGCGGGCTGCCCGCCATCGTCACCGACGTCGGCGGAACCGACGAGCTTATCCCCGATGCGCGCTTCGGGACTATCTTGGCCGATCGGCAACCCGAAACCATTGCAGCGGCGCTGACCCGCGCGGCGGCGGATCGGGAAAAGCTAGCCGCGCAAGGCCGCGCCGTCGCCGGGCACGTGCGCGAGCTATGCTCATGGCAGCGCACGGCCGAGCTGACGATAGCCGCCTGCGAGCAGGCGCAGCGCTAAGCGGCAGCCGTGGTCCTATACAGGCGCATGTCGCCTTCCGCAAGCACCACCTCGAACCCGGGCGTGTCATCCTCGACCGAGATCAGCCCGCGCCATTCATCGAATTCGCTATACGCAACCCCGCCATCGCCTCCGCGATGCAGCTTCAAAACGTAGCCCACGTTCAATTCCCTTGCAGCATCGGCAACTTCCGGCGACGTGGCGATCTCGCTCATATGCTCGCGAACCTGCTTGCTCGCCTCAAGCTCGCTTTCGGAGTGGGATTCGTCGTAGTAGCGGTACAGCACGCTTGCGCCGCTGATGCCGTATGCGGATGCGCTGCCGTCGCCGGGGATGTTCGCGATCACCTGATCGGTGCCGACGATCGAGACGGCCTCGGAAACGAAATCCCGCTCGGCGTGGTCATACCAGGAATTATACTGATCACGAAACGCATCACGCATGTAGCAGCCCGCCATATCGAAGGCGTTCTGCGTATCCTTCTGCCCGGTAAGATAGTAGTTCGGCCAGAAGTTCCAGACGCTGAACACAAGCAGAAGGCAGGCGAGCGGAGCCGCATACCAGCCGAGGGCGACCTGCGAGGAGCCAAAGTGCCGCAGGCGGGCGAAGATCGTGACGAGTGCTTCGACGACGGCTGAAAAGCCCCAAGCCGCAAGGGGCATCGCGAATATCACCACCATCGCGATGATGCGGTTCGGGTCGGTGTACCAGAAGCCGGTCAACAGGTGGCGGATCGGTCCTTCCATGGATGCAGCAACCACATAGAAGCACGAGGCGAGCAAAAACGGCACGGCAATCCACAAACGAGCACGGTCGACGATGGCGGCGATGATGCCGCAAAGGACCAGCAAGCTCAAGGCGAGCTGCGCCGGATGATACAAGAAACGAATGTTGAGCACGTCTTTGATAGCCGTCGTCGTCGATACGTAGGGCTCCCAAACGTAGTTCACGACGCCCTGCATGAACGGCGCCTTGTTGCACGCGACCCATACGGCCACGATGCACAACGCCGCCGCAACGCCGGCCAGCACGCGCCATGCACCGCTGCGCGAGCGCGGCAGATGAAGCGGGATGCGGCTTGCTAAAACAACGAGGTACGGTGCCGCGAACACGCCGAGCGAGAACACGACGTTAGGCTGCGTGAGCACCAACGCGCCAAGCCCGATGACGAAAGAGGCGGCGCACGAGACTCGCCTTCCGCGCGTTATGCCCTCGTCGAATACGCAGAGGAGAGAAAACGCCGCCGCCGGCAGCATCGACAGGGACGCCAAATTGGGAAACAGAGGGCCGAACGTCATGAAACGCCATGGGTAGAATGCGAAAGCGACGACGCACACGCAGCCGGCGATGACGGCCAGGGGCTTGTCAGCGAACAACTTGCGCAGCAGCAGATACATGCCCATCGGGAACACGAAAACGCAGAAAGCCGCGATGGAGGCGTTTTCCGCGACTTCAACCTCGCACGAAGACAAGCTTGCCGCGAAAGAAGCGATGCAATGCCAAGCGGAGGGATAGAACCCGAAGCGCGATGCGACCGGCGCCACGCCGCCGGCAACCTGATCGGGATACGACGTGGTGTCCAAAGAGGACCAGTTTCCCGATATAAGCGAGCTTTGGATGGAACCGAGATGATGCATGTTGTCGTAATACTGCACGCAAGACGAGGCATCATCGACGTTGAGAACGAACATGTAGCAGTACACCAGGATGGCTGCGGCAAGATAAAGCAGCACGCACCAAGGGCTTGAAGCGAATCGCGAAAGGGCCGCAAGGCCGCCCGCGCGCGAACCGACCGCTTGCCCCGTGGGCGCACAGGCGACTGAGCTGCCCGCGGCAAAACGCCTCCCCACCAGATACATCGCAACGCAAATAACGATGCAGGCCAACGCCAATAGCCACCAGGTGCAGAACAGGCCGAATTTATAGAGGACGATGGCGAGCAGCGCGCACAGCAGCACCGAGGGAACCGGGGCAGCAAGCGCGCTCTCAAGCCGCGCGAAGCCCAAACCGCGCAATATGAAGAAGCCCGGCACGGAGAGCAGCGCGAGAGATGCAAGCAGCGCCAGGCAGAACGAACCCCACATACGAAAAACCTTCCTTATGGTCTTTGCAAGCAAGTTCCTTATTATACGGTATGATTTTGCAAGCTTCAGGCCTATCTGAGGGCAACGTCGCGATCAAGCTAAGGACGATCATGAACGATTCATTGGTATCGGTTATCCTGCCCATATTCAACGCCGAGCCGTATTTGCGGCAATGCCTCGACAGCGTCGTCGGGCAAACGCACGCCGCGCTCGACATCATCTGCCTCAACGACGGCAGCACCGACGATTCGCTTGAGATCATGAACGAATACGCGGCGCGCGATAGCCGTATCCGCGTCATCGACAAGCAGAACCAGGGCTACGGCGCCACCTGCAACCGAGGGCTTGCCGAAGCGCATGGCGAATGGATCGCCATCGTGGAGCCAGACGATTGGATCGAGGAGGGCATGTACGCCGATATGCTCGCATTCGCCGGCACGTTCGCCGAGTCCGGGGAGCCGCTCGACATCGTCAAGACGCCCTACTGGCGCATCTGGATGCCCGACACCAAGCAGCAGCGCAAGCTCAACTGCAGCTACAAGAACCGCATCAAGCCCGCAAAGCAACCCTTCGCCATCACGGAGGCAGCTCACCTGCTTTGCCATCACCCGTCCATCTGGTCGGCCATTTACCGCAAGTCGTTCCTTGACGATCACGGCATTCGCTTCAAGGAGATCCCGGGCGCAGGCTGGGCCGACAACCCGTTCCTGCTGGAAACGCTATGCCAGACCGACCGCATCGGGTATTTGGATGCCGCCTACTACTGCTACCGCGAGGAAACGCCCGAGAAATCGAAGGCGTTCGCGCAGAAGAGCACGCTTATCCCCTTCGAGCGCTGGAACGACATGATGGACGTGCTCGAACGCTTGAACGTGACCGATGAGCGCATCCTGCGCGCGCACAACAGCCGCGGCTTCACCTACCTCTCCGGCGTCATCGAGGAGGTCGACCTCACGCACGACAATGTGCGCGAAGCGGCAAAGCACATGTTCGAGCGCATGGACCCGCAGCTGGTGTTTTCCGACGACGAGGTCTCCCCGGGCATGAAGCGCCTGTTCGCGAACCTACGAGGCGTGCCCTGCCCGAAGATCAACGCCCTTCCGCATATGGCGGGCCTGGTGCGGGCGGGCCTGTACAACTTGCAGAACACCGGGGCGAGCATGACGCTGTTCGCAACGGTGAACTACTGGAAGAAACGAAGCAGCCGCGAGGGCAAGTAGCCGCGGCCACCAGCTAAGCGCTCAGAGACGATAGTGCCCCCGTTGCTCATCGGCAACGGGGGCACTTCCTTAATCAGCGATGATGCGGCGTATGCTGATGTTTCCCATGCCCTTAGACCAGATGGAAACGTACTGGCATTGCCCGCCGAATGTCGGCTCCTCGTAAATCATGCCGCCGCCTGCATACAAGACGACGTGCTCGAACAAGCCGGGGACGTAATTCGGCCAGCCGTTGTCGTACATGAGGATAAGATCGCCCGGCTTAGCATCGGACAAAGACCAGACCGGAACACCGGAGTACATCTGATCGTACGTTTCAAAACCGATGTCGATGCCCAGCTGTCGGTACAGGTACCATGTAAACGATGCGCAGTCCATGCCGCCATCCTGCGGGTACACGCCAAGCCACACGTAAGGAACGCCGAGCAGAGAATCGGCCGTGGAAAGGATCTTGCTGATCGCACCGTCCCTATCTAAGTCGCCATAGCTGTTGTACCAATCCCAAGAGCCGTCAGAACGCTGAAACGCACCTGTTTGCGGCGTGTACGTCGTAGGCACCAAGCGGAATCGTTGAGCAAGCGTGCCGTTGTCAACCCACACATCGGCATTCGCGCCATCCCAGCCGCCTGCACCAGCGATGTCGAGCGGCTTTCCCGCCGCTGTGTTCACCAGCTTGTAAGTCCCGCCGCCGGCGTACTCGATCGACCAGGTCTGCGCGGCGTTGCCGTAGGACTCCCACTGTTGCACGTTCGTGCCGTCGGCCGAGCCGCCGTTGTCCACGTCGAGGGCCTTCTTCGAGCGGCAGTTCAGGAGCTGCCAGCCGGAACCGGAAGCAGAAAGATCCCACTTCTGGGCACCTGTGTCGTTGCGGGACCACACCTGCACGTTAGCGCCATTGGAACGCGACCCGCCCGAGACATCCAAGGCGCGCCCGTCGGCAGCACACACCACTTCGTACGTACCAGCCCCTATGCAGCCCACGGATTCGGCAGCCCAAGACTGCGCAGCAGTGCCGTTCGGCTCCCAAGTCTGCACATTGGAGCCATCCCAATCGCCAGCACCCCATACGTCCAAAGCCCGGCCCGTTTTCTCGTTCACGAGCGTGACGCCCCCCACGTCGGAAGGTGCAGCAAGCCAAAGCTGAGCGCTGCTACCATCAGCAGGACGCAGCAGCGCATCACCCGACTCGTCGGTGAGCAGCATGCCCGAGCACAGCGATTCCAACGTTACCCGCCCGTTGCCCGCATCAGTCACCAGCCATCGCTGGGCAGGAGTACCGTTCCACGACCACAGCTGCGCGTTGGCACCAGAAGCGCTCGATCCGCCCGAAACGTCAAGGGCACGCGCATCGGAAAGCTCCGAGCGAAGAGAAATATACCCCGACGACAACAGCGACGTCACAGGGTTGGCCGTCCACGACTGCGCGGCGGTGCCGTTGGGGGTCCAGGTCTGCACGGCGGCGCCGTCGGCAGACGACCCGCCGCAGACGTCAAGGGCGAGGCCGCTGGCGGCGCTCACGAGCGTCCACGACCCGTCGGCGGCCACATCGACACGCCAGCGCTGGTTGGCCGTCCCGCAGTCGGACCACTGGTTGACGCGGGCGCCGGGCACCACGTTGCCAAGGTCGGCGTCGAGGGCCTTGCCAGAGTGCACGGCGCGCACAGAGTAAAAACCGTCGGCCTCCAGGCGCACGCGGAACATCTGGGCCATGGTGGAGTTGCGCGACCAGATCTGGGCGCGGGCGCCGTCGTCGCGCGAGGCGCCGGAGACGTCCAGGGCCTTGCCAGACCCCGCGCCCACCAGCTCGTAGACGCCGTCGGCCACGGTGCGGCCGCACGGGTCGACCTTCGCGGGGGCGGGAACGAACGAGAAGCGCTGGGCGGCGGTGCCATTGGCCGGCCACACGTCCAGCTCGGCGCCATCGTAATCGCCCGCGCCGGCAACGTCGAGGACGAGCCCCTCGGAGAGGGCGCTCTCCACGGTGTAGGTGCCGTCGGCGTTGGCCTTGAGCTCCCAGCGCTGGGCCTTCGTGCCGTTGGCAGCCCACTGCTGCACATTGGTGCCCGCCGCGGTGCCCGCGCCGGAGACGTCAAGCGCCTTGCCGGTGCCGGCGAAAGTCAGCTCGTACAGGCCGGTTGCCGGGTCGGCCTTGGCGACCACGCGCTGCGCGCCGGTCATGTTCGAGGCCCACAGGCGCACGTCGGCGCCGTCGGCGGCCGACCCGCCGGCCACGTCAAGGCAGCGCGAGGCCGAGCAGGCCGGGACCACCACGTAGGAGCCGTCGGCGAGCGGGGCGTCGGGCTTGGCCGGGTCGTCCGGCTCGGGGTCGGCGGGCCTGTCGGCGGCGTCGGAACCGGCGGAGGACTCAGCTTCAGACACATCGGGGGCATCAGAAGCTCCGGATGCAGTGCTACCGGAACCGCCTTCGTCCCCCGCGTCGTTAGGCGCATCAGCCGCATCGCTGGACGTACTTGAAGGCGAATCACCCTGCTTGATATCGTCAGCAGTTGCGGTACCCACCGTTTCACCATTCGAAACCTGTGTGGAGATCAAATTCAAGTCATCAGAATCAGACTCCACGGCATAGGAAACAGACGGACAGAGCGACACGGCAAGGACGACGCTCATCGCCGTTCTCGCCATTTTGTTCAACGCGCTATTCTTCATGCCATCTCCCTTGTTCACCCAAGTCCTTACGTATGCAATTACATCAAATACTTCGGCACGCGATACGAAAGCGACGGCGTAACACCAATCAGACGATAGTTGTACCCCATGATGCTAGCGATGGTACGTGCCCAGTTAGCATCGGTGCAATACTGGTGCACGCGACCCAAAGAGGCCGCATCAGGGTTCCAACGCATCTCATAAACGGTTTCCTGCCCATCGTACAAGTAATTCGAAGCAACTTTTTCAGCCGCGCCCATCAACGCGACCTCGATGCTGTTCCACCCGTAATAGCGCGAAAAATCATAGGCAGTATCGGGATTGGAGTCGTAGGCTCCCCATCCAATGAAGTTGTAGTAATGACCCGCAGGACACCAGTTCGTGTAATAGCTCGTGCCCAGCTTAATCGTTGCATCACCTGCAGCGAAATCGCGCCCCTGAGCTTGCGAGGACGTTCCCCATGCTGTTTCGGTCATAATGTGCGCCATCAGATACATCTCGTTGATGTTTGCGGCCTTTGCAGCATCAACAATCGCTTGGCCCTTTCCAGCGAACACGCCATTTCGACCAGTACCGGAATTGTCGATGATGCGATTCATCTGGTCGGCACTAACTTGACCGGTAAACCCGCGGCAATCAGCAAACTGATAGAAATAGTCATCCCCTCGCTGCACAAGCTCGGGATTCAAGGCGATAGTAATCGCATCGTGCGCGGCACCAGATCCACCGTTCAAGATAGACATGGATTGTAGCGTTATGCTATACGATACGGTTTCGCAAGAAAGCGGAGACTTTTCCAGGAACCATCTCTGCCCAGAAGCCCCGCTCCGTTCCGCACCTTGCACGTTTACGTAGTTTTCCGCCGACGAAGAAGCGGCCGACATGCACGTACCTGAAGCAAAATTCACGAACGTGAAAGAGCCGTCGCCGTTTTCGACAAGAGACCATCGGCTACTATCACACACGTTCGTACCCTGCTGCTCAACGTTAGCGCCGTTTTGGCTAGAACCGCTATCCATGTCAAGGTATTTACCCGAGCCTAGATTCGAAACGGTGTAGTAGCCATTTAGCCACGTAAGCGAAAAGGCCTGAGCAGCAGTACCGTTTGCCTGATACAGCTGCGCATTAGCGCCGTTTGCGGCAGAAGCCCCATCAATATCAAGAACGTAATCTTGATTCAACGCAGACTTGATAACATACGTGCCATTAGGAACTACCTGCGTACATCCAGGCGTCACAAACGACCAGCGCTGAGCGGCGGTGCCGTTGTCGGCGTACAGCTGCAGGCGCGCCCCGTCGGCGGCGCTGGCGCCGGGCAGGTCGACCGACAGCGAGTCGTCGAGCGCGCTGACCAGGCGGATTCCCGCGCCGTCGCGCACGGCCACCCACTTCTGCGCGAGCGAGCCGTTGGGCGTCCACAGCTGAAGCTGGGCGCCGGAGCGGGCATCGGCCCCCGGCACGTCGAGGGCCAGGCCGCTGGCGGCGTTGCGCACGGTCACGTAGCCCGCGCCCGCGTCCTCGACCAGCCACGCCTGGGCGTCGGTACCGTTGGCCGACCAGGCCTGGGCCGCGGTGCCGTCGGCGGTGCCGGCGCCCGCCGCGTCGAGCACGCAGGAGGCGGACACGGCCGAGCGCACGGCGTAGGTGCCCGGCGCGACGGTCCCGGCGTTGGCGGCGGCCAGCTCGTCGACGCGCTCGCGCACGGTCTTGGCCGGCGCGAAGGACCAGCGCTGAGCGGCGGTGCCGTTGTCGGCGTATGCCTGGACAACGCTTCCGTTCTGCGCAACGCCGCCGGAGACATCAATCACCATCGAGCAATCCATTGCAGAGGAAATCACGTACTGACCATTACCTGCAGCTTTAACGCACCACTTCTGAGACAATCCGCCATAGTAGCCCTGTTGAGTTACCGCGATGGTGTTCCTCAACTCAGCCCAAGTTGTGTACAAGGACAGATACAGCCCGTTACGCGTATTCTTAATGGCGTAATAACCATCGTCGGTCTTCTCAAACTCGAACGTCTGCGCGTCAGAGTTGTTCCGCGCGTATAGCTGCAAGGCCGTACCCGCATCTTGTGACGCCCCGGGCACATCAAGCACCTGCGACCCGTCAATCGCAGACGACACGACATACGCCCCCGCCGAAAAGTCATCGGCGTAAATCGAAAACATCTTGCGCACTTCTTGACCAGCAAATCGTCCATTGCCGTGAATCACAACGGTAGCAGTGCCGATATTCGTATTGTTCTCGTATGAAACCCAGTAATCGGACCCTTCGCTCAATACAGAACCCGCATTGACAACCGTAGGCCTCGGCGTGCAGGCGCTGCCCGTGTAAGCCTGATCGGAAACGCGAATTTTGGTTACGTTGGAATCAAGAGTTGCTGAAGTAGAGCTCAACGAGACAAGGCGACCGTAAACGCGCTCCGCGGGGTACCCGTTCATATTGGTAATGTCCGTTACGCGGTCGTAGCCGATAGGGTCGCCAGCATCGATAGCAATGCCGTTGCCGCAATAGATACCAACATGGCTGATGTAATCGAGACTTTGGTAGGTGCCCTTCCAAAACACAATGTCACCAGGCTGCGCATCAGCCTCACTCACCGGAGTACAGTATTTCTCGTACAAGGCAGCGGCGTTCGTCCAATCCGAGTTGATGCCCATGCCGCAAACATTGTTGTACACCCAATTCACAAAGCCCGAACAATCGAAGCCACCATCGCGATACAGGTCTTTGCCGCCCCACACATAGGGCAGGCCGATATATTGTTCGGCATATACCAAAACATCTGCAAACGTCGCACCCGTGTAGTCCCCTGCGCTACGGAGCATGCGTTTGGAATAGGCGGCAGACAACTCCTCTGGGGAAAGAAGCTGTTCAGCGGAAGTGCCAATATGGGTAGAAGCGTTCGTAGGCGAAGTAGGGGCATCGGCGCCAGGAACAACCTCTCGCTGTTCGATAGAGGAAGACCCCTGCGCGTCAGCTTCGGCATTCGATGCGTCAGCTTGGCCTTGATCGTCAATCACAACAGCCATCGCGCCCTTCTGCTGCTCCGCCTCGACCTGAGCGGAACTCTCCGTAGAAACAGGTTCGGAAGCATACGCAAGAGAGCCCATTCCAGTCATCTCAAAAGCCAAAAGCACCGACACAACAACGCGGCACGTCTTATTTCCAAGCAACTTCGCGTTCACAAACAACTCCAATCGGTTTGTCAAAACCATCGTTACAGCGACGAAAGCCAGTCAAGCCGCTTTGTCAGCCAATCTTCCACATCGGCGCAAGACTCATTCGCCTCACCCCACACTACCGAGTTTAACCGCATCGAAGACTCCAGCGCGTGCTTCTGTGTTAAATATTCGCCGGCTAGGTAGCTTCGAACAACCGCAACAACAGTGTCTTTCGAATCATCCATAGCATTCAGAACAAGGGGATCCCTCATAAAAAGCGGCACGATACCCGTTGCCCTTGTGTACCATCCAGTGGGGTTAGCCACCCAATCACTCGCAGCGCCTGCGGTTTCATTCAAATTACCAAGCGACAAATCAAAATCCCAAGCGGGACCGAAAATCAGCCTTGAATCACCAGTCCCAAAATCAGAATCTTTATATGCGAAAGTTGACGCGAACATAAACCCATCTCGATTTTTGGTGATCTCATTCGCCCAATACAAACTCGCGAATGAGTCAACATCAATATAGTCCCCTGTTGTTTTCCCTGTTCGATGATTGGTTCCTCCGTCGATAATCGCATCGAAAGCATCTTGTACGTAGCAACTCAGATAGTCAGCTTCTTCATAGGACCACCCCTCGGGACTCTTGCAGACAAAGTAAATCAAGCCCAATTGCGTGCTAATCGAAAACCATGAACGCTCGCCTGCATAACGTCCGTCGAACTCAATGAGATAGCCGCCTGTTATATCGCTAGGACTTACGACATCCTTGGTATAGCGAATCGGGTTACCGTAGCTATTCACACCCTCAACGTCATCGGGAAAGTCTAGACCGCCGTTGACTTCATCATTGCTTTCTTCCAGGTCCTCTATATCGACTCGACCAGGATTGATTTGCACTTTTTCGCAAAGCAAATAGGTCCCCCTGTATTCTGCGTCGTAGTAGAGGTCAACAACACGAAACTCAACAGGGCTTTTCACGCCAATTTCCTGAGCAATCGAATAAGAAGTCACGTTTCGAATACCCGAAGCATCGTAAGCATTTGCCAAAAGAGCCCAGGTTTTATTCTTATTGGAAGAGTCCCCAGACTGGAGCAGATCGGCTTTTTTCTTCAGCTTAATTTGATACGGCTTTTTGTCGGCCATCCATGTCGAATTGCCTCTGCCTTTTATTTGATCAAGCTTGCCCTCGTATACCGTTGAGCCGCTAGCATCGAGCATAAGCATGCTCCCCTTTGCCGAAGCCGAATGGTCGGGACTAGCTTCAACATAGTCGCGTCCTTCAGCCCGAGGGTCGTCGCTACTCAAAAATACCGAAGCGCACTCTGCGGAACGCATAACAACCAATGTGCATAACGATTCCCCCGATTCGTCAAACACGACACATGACGTCTCGGAACCGGGAGACACGCCCAACCCAGCTTCAGAGAGAGCGATGCGGTCACCTTTCTCAAGAAGGCGAGATGAACCCAAGCGAACAGGTGACCCGAAATCGTCATCTATGCAAAGCGTAACCAGCTCAGGATCCGCAGACGACGGCAAAGCGACGACAAGCTGGCCATTGTATTTATCGATTGCCAAGATATCGTTACCAGAATATTCAGCATGCAAGTTAACCGGGCAAGAAACGCGTTTGAACGCCCACCTCTGCGCGGCGGTGCCGTTGGCCCCGTACAGCTGGATGCCGGCGCCGTCCGACGCGTCGGCGCCCGGCACGTCGAGCACCTGCGAGGGGTTCAGGGCCGAGCAGATGCGGTAGCCCTCGCCGTCGGGCTCGACCGACCACAGCTGCGCTGCGGTGCCGTTGGCGGAGTACTGCTGCACAGCGGTGCCGTCCTCCCAGCGCCCCGCGGCCGCGTCGAGGACCTTGCCCGAGCCGACGTTTTCGACGGTGTAGAAGCCCGAGGCCTCGTCGTAGGAGAGGCGGAAGCGCTGCGCCGCGGTGGAGTTGGACCCCCACAGCTGCACGCGGGCGCAGTCGTCGGCCGACCCGCCCGCGACGTCGAGCGCCTTCGAGGCGTCGAGGGCCGACGAGACCTCGTAGACCCCGTCGGGGAGGGAGCGGGAAGAAGAAGCTCTTACGAAGTTGAACGATTGAGCCAGAGTGCCGTTATGCTGCCAAATTTGCAAATTCGCGCCATCTTGGGATAAAGCGCCCGAAACATCAAGATTCAACCCCAGCTTGGAAACAATGGAATACGAGCCATCGTCATTCGGCTGGATGGCCCATTTCTGAGCATCCGTTCCATTGGCCGCCCACTGCTGAACGTTGGTTCCAGACGCAAAGCTTCCACCGCACACATCAAGGACTTTCCCACTTGCGAGGTTCGTTATCGAATAAAAGCCCTCATCATCAAGCTCAACATAAAAAAGCTGAGCAGCAGTGGAATTCCAAGAATACAGCTGGGCATTGGCTCCATCTTCCGCAGCTCCGCCAGCAATATCTACGACCAGTAAATCAGACAGAGTCGAATTGATCCTGTACAGACCGTCTTCGATGGCACGCCCGCCTTCTACAGGCTTAACCTCCTTGAACGCCCACCTCTGCGCGGCGGTGCCGTTGGCCCCGTACAGCTGGATGCCGGCGCCGTCCGACGCGTCGGCGCCCGGCACGTCGAGCACCTGCGAGGGGTTCAGGGCCGAGCAGATGCGGTAGCCCTCGCCGTCGGGCTCGACCGACCACAGCTGCGCTGCGGTGCCGTTGGCGGAGTACTGCTGCACAGCGGTGCCGTCCTCCCAGCGCCCCGCGGCCGCGTCGAGGACCTTGCCCGAGCCGACGTTTTCGACGGTGTAGAAGCCCGAGGCCTCGTCGTAGGAGAGGCGGAAGCGCTGCGCCGCGGTGGAGTTGGACCCCCACAGCTGCACGCGGGCGCAGTCGTCGGCCGACCCGCCCGCGACGTCGAGCGCCTTCGAGGCGTCGAGGGCCGACGAGACCTCGTAGACCCCGTCGGGGAGGGAGCGGGAAGAACGAACATCCGGGTTTTCCATTCGCGCTGTTTCACCAGCCAAAACCTCAGTTGCCGAGTCATCAACGCCATCTTCGTTTACTGCCCCAGAAGCATCTATCATGTGTTTTTCAGCCGGCAAGCAATTGCCCACAATTGCCGCGAAAGAGCCACTGCAGCCGGAAACGGAGACAAGTCCATCCAGTTGATAGTAATTCGCATAATCCGCACCAAGGGCATAGCCATCAACTGCGAGTCCGCGAATCGACGCCTCGGTCATAAAAGACGCATTGTCTTGCAGAAAAGCCGCATCAGCGCCGATGCCAAACTCAATGGAGGGATGCTCATCTTGCAGTGCCGCAATAGCAGATAAAACGGACCCATTATCCTCAGAATTATTCAGGACAAAATAAACCGACGGAAAATCGATTGTCATCAGCTGCGGAAACAAAGCATCCGAAATCAATGCGATATCGGATGAAGATTTCACCTCGGACACAAAAACAGAAAACGGGACGTGAGAATCACGACAACGTTCAAGATTGCTGAAGAGGGCATCGTTTTGGACAAATAACCCATCAGAATTGATTTCGCCGGCACGCACAAACCCGAAGGAAGCACCTTCTGACTTCGCAAGGTCCCAATCAACCGAACCTGAAGCACCGTCCAAAACTAAGCCGATGTAATCAAGCTCATTGCTCGAGACAACGTCTGCAAGCGACTCAAGTTCGTCACCCGGAATCGTTCCATTCTCGCCAGTCGTCGCATAGTCCGAATTACCTGGTAATTCATCCGCATAGCTTTTAGAATTTGGGCAAAAGGCAAAAACGACAGCTAGAGCAAGGACGCATCGAAAACCGCACGAAACCACTCGTGGGCATAGCAAACTTCTGAGCATCGC
>CAVDXU010000022.1:2899-33446 GCA_963613135.1 bacterium | reverse complement strand
CCCCCCCGCAACAGAGTCTCCATAACGTGACGAAACCGGCCCGAAAACGTGCTCGACCGCGCTGTCGGCCAAGCTGTCGGCCCGGCTGCCGGCGCGGCGTCCGCCGATCTGCAAACGTGCTGCGGGCAAGCGGAGCCCGCACGCTCGGCCGCGACCTCGATCGCGGTCTTCTTCCGGCGCTCCTATAAGCATAATGCGCGGAAAGCACTCCCGACGATCAAATCCGTGCGCCCACTCAAGGCAGTTGCATCATTCACGTAACGCCTCTTGTTGTTCGTTCACCAGCCTTTTTGCAAAATCAACTGTTAGCGGCTCGTAGAGTTCACCAATATGAGATTCGATAAACGAAGGATCAAGTTTGTCAAAGTCAAAATCCTTTACGATATCGATGATTTCATCATCGAATCTCTTTCGAATCGGCCTGGCCGGCACGCCGCCGACAATGGTATAGGGCGGAACATCTTTAGCAACCAAGGCACCAGCTCCGACGATGGCACCTTGACCAATAGTCACGCCATCAAGAATTGTAGAGCCAAAGCCCACCCAGACATCGTCTTCTAGGACAATCCCCCCCTTTTGTACCCGCCTCCGGTTTAGAATCTCCCATAGTCTTGTTCTTAAAGGGATATGTCGACAAATGGTCAACGGCATGTTCGCTGCCAACAACGAATCTTACCCCGGGGGCAATAGAGCAATAGTTGCCGATTTTTACTTTGACGTTTGTCAAATTCCAATTAATGTATATGGTGCCGTAAGTGCCGCGCCCACAATCAAGTATTTCCAAAGGGAAATAGTTACCCAAAAGAATACGAGATTCCGGACAAAGCCTTCTCAGGCGAATAGTATTCAAACAAAGCTTGATTTTGTTTTTATCCCAAACGTAGAACATTTCCTATATGTAGACGGGCTGATTCATTCGAACATGAAATCTGGGCAGGCGCCAATCGCAAAAAGAGGCGCCACTGCGCATTGGATCATTTGGTGCGCTTGATTTTCTCCGCAATGCGATTCAGCTTTGCACGCACGAGCCGCACAGGCTTCTTGCGCTTCCAAAACATGCGCCTATCTTCTACCGAGAGAAATTTCCTCAAATGTATCCAATATTCAAGAGAAAAATAGCTGAACTCGGGGTGCCAGGGCTTTACAGATCCAATATAGTGTCTAACTTTAATTGCTCGCATTTCCGTGAATGGAATCACTCTGAGGGAATAGGACCTAAAATTACCTGTAAAATTCCAAATCTTATCCAAAGCAAGGATTTTCCCTTGATAAATCAAATTCATGAGATCTTGATCAGGGTAAACTAAATCATTAAGCGCAGCAGCTTCTTCAATCAGCGAGCGCATTCCCGCTTGAGTTACGCCACCACGGATCGCTTTACAATCGATAAGCAAGACTCCGGAATTATAGTAGCGTCCAGTAGTCAGCCCCAATCGCGCGCTCTCGTAAAGCTCCTTTGACGCCTTGCCATCGGGAACGGCCGCGATAGCAGCGTCGTTCATCTCTAAAGCGTATAGCTTAGAAAGCGAGCCGCAAACCAATGTGTCGCAGTCTATGTATAAAACCCTATCGCAATCCATCAAAATCCAAGGTATGAACAGGCGGTAGTACACCTCCTTGGAAAAGTAATGAAGTTTGGGCAAAGAATCGCTCAATTGAAGTGTGCCGTCATCTACTTTCATGGCATGAAACGACCAGCCATAGAGCAGCATATCATGCGAGATCGCGCGAAGATTCGCTTCATTGACGTCAGAATACACTAACCAAAATGAAACGTTTGTTTCGTACCGTGATAATGATTCGAGCATTACCCTCAGCGGCAAAACGTAGTTGTCGTCGCATATGCAACATAGATTCATTTGCGCAATCTCCCTTAACCTGAATCGTCTTACAAGCCGCTGCATAGCGACCGCACGACATAATCAAAACAACTCTCTACAATCAATCCTGTTGCCTAGCGCGCAACAATCTCCTTAAGATAGCCCAGCTGGCCGGTTGCCTTGTATCCCAAGAGCAATAGCCCTACAGCAAGCAGAATCTTTGCAACAAGAGCCGCCAACAATGGCAATTCGACATAAGAAAATACAAGATTGACAATAACGGCAGCGACAAGGCCGACGCACATCTCTGGGATGAAGGCCTTAAGACAACGGTAATCCTGGCCAAAGCCCCTGTGAATAAGAAAGTACGCTATAGAGAACATGTGCAGACAGTAAGCCGCCGCGATTCCGTAGGAGACGCTTAAAATCGACCCGCCGGTAAGTCCGATACAAAGCCCCACGATAGTGATGCACGTGTTGATAAATCCAACCCAGAACATATAGTCGGTACGACCGAGACTCTGAAAGAATGCTCCCGAGGGGTAGCCCATCATCTGGAAGTACACTGACACGCCCAGGACGGCAAAGACAGGTATCGCACTCTCCCATCCGGGCCCAAAACACACCTGAATGATCTCCGAGCAAGAGCTCATGAACACAACCGCCACACCGACCCCCATAAGGGAAAGAAACTTCTCAATCCTCATAAAGCAATTGAAAATAGCATCCGGCTTGTCCCGTTGCTCGGCCATATAGGGCTGGATTACAGAACTGACCACACTCGAAAACGCGGAGATCGGGTATCCCGTGAGCTTATAGGCCTTGTCATAGTAGCCAAGCTGCGCCGAGCCCATGAAGCGCCCGATCAGCATGTTGTCGAGGTTTCGCGAGAAGTAGTTAATAAGACAGAACCCAAAGTGGTAGGCACTGTACGAGAAGATCCTCTTGAGCGGATCCTTGAAGTGCAGGCTTACGCAGCTCACGCCCCTCGCTGCAAGGTTCCATGACAAGACGATAAAAGCCGAGAGACCGGATTGCACAACGAGCGCGTAACAACCGGCGCCGGCAAAGGCTAGCCCCACCGCCACAATACCCGAAACGACGGTTGCGCAAACAAGGCGAATACCAATGGCGTCGAAACGCAGCTCCTTAAGCATCAGACCCGATGGAACCATGTTGAGCGTGGAGAACAGAAGCTGAGGAGATGCAGCACAGCACAGCGGGATAAGCCTCGCGTCCCCGTAGAAAGCGGCGACAAGCGGCGATGCGCAGCAGAAGGAAGCCGTAAGGCCCACCGCAAGCAGCGCCGAGAAGCCGAAAAGAGCACCGTAGTCCTTCTCGGTTAAATCCGGATACTGGATGATAGCAACGCTGATGCCCATATCGGAAAACAGGGAAAAGAATCCGGTAAAGACGCACACGATAGCCACAAGCCCAAAGTCCGCGGGAGCGATGAGACGCGCGAGGACCATTGTGATCACAACTTGTGCACCCATGCTAATATACTGAGACCCAAACTGAAAGACTGCAGCCATCTTCATGCTCATGTCCCGTTTATTGAAATTCATCAATCTCCCAATCTCATCGGTAGTAGCAGCTCAGTCGGGCTATCCATCTCCCAAATGCCGGCAAAATCCTTGCCATTATTCTTCTCAAGCGACTCGTCGTCTGGGCGTTCTTTTTGATAGACAGATCATACCCGGAGAGCAAGTAGCAGCAACAAAGATGCGGCACGATCGCATGCTCAAGAAGGGCAAACCGGCAGCAGGGCTGCGATACTCTCGTATAATCGAAGCGCGCGGGATGCAGATCGACAGCAGCGGTCGTTCGTCACTGCGCGCTTGCCCAAAATGCGCCTGCTCCTCTTTAGAGAAAATACCAACCAAAACATGTCCAATTCAAAAGGCGCAACAATGCTGCACAAACCACTTACATCCAACACACCCGTCGGAAGCTGCCCCGGACACTCGCCCCCCTACCTCTTGCACAGCCAAATCCGTCACACGCACGGCAAGCCGGGTCAGCCGCAGGTTGCGACGCAGGGCGCATCGAAGAATGAGCTTGTGGTCCAACCTCTCGTTCGCGAAAATCGGCTTACCCGTCTCATCGCTAAACCCATGCAGCGCTTCGGATATCTCTTCGATCTCAGCGGGAAACCGAGCTTTGTCGCAATGCCGCACAAGAAGCCTCAATACGTTTATATAAAGAATGCAAACCCCGTTTTCCGCCTCGTCCTTCAAACCCCAAGAGCGACCATACTCGAGCAGCCGGTCCGAAACAAACTTCGCATCCGCGATATACGAATGCTTGAAGACCGCCGTGCTGCTCACGTCAGAGGGCCGATAGAAGTACATCGCCTCATCGATAAAGGCGAAGCTATTTGCAGAGTCCGCGATCGGCAAAAGCTGGAACAGGTCTTCGCCCATCCTAAGCCCTGCGTACGCCCCATAGATTGCGTCAACATCTATGTGGCAAAGACGAATGGCTTTGCCCCATAGATTGTTCCACCGCGCGCTGCAGACGGCGCGCTGGAACAATCTATAGTCCTCGTCCCCATAGAAACCCTCGGGCGCGAAAACGGCATCGTCCTTGGTCGAGAAGTCCGCTTTCCTCGAGAACCTAAAAGACACGATGTCCGCCCCGGTCTCGGCGATGCAGCCGGCCAGCCTCTCAAGCGCATCGGGCCGGAGCATGTCGTCCGCGTCCAGAAAGACAACGTATTCGCCTTGGCACAGAGACAGTCCTCTTCTTCTTGCAAGAAGAGGACCCTGGTTCTCGCCATGCAGGACGCGCACGTTCCTATGGGACGACGCGTAATCGTCCGCGATCTCCCCGGACCTGTCGGCCGACCCGTCGTCAACCACCAGGACCTCGAAATCCCGGCAAGATTGGCCAGCAAGCGAAGCCAAACAATCAGGCAAATACCTCTCCCCGTTATAAACGGGAACAACCACTGAAAAAAGCACTATCCCTCCTACGGATAACAAGCAAGCAACTCTGGAAGGGTCGTATTATTGCTGGCGATTCAATGCGCTTCGCCCAGATTTAATGAAATCGCGAGCTTAAACAGTGCTGTCACACCCCAAACCTTGACATCCTCGTTTCCTTGAACGTGCAGTTGTCCTGCTAAAACTGTCAAGAACCCTCTGGAAGTAAGATACGCAAGGGACTTCAGGCCTGGAAAGGAACAGCAGCAACCAGAAAGAGTAGAAAGAATACGAGTCAAACTGAACGTATAGCCACATGGTCATAACAGCAACAAACGGATCAAGGCCTGAACCACGCATACGCTTAAAGAAATAGGCAATGAACAGCACCGTCAGCAACGATCCAAAATCCGAAATCAGCTTGACCGGACCGCAAAACAAGCTTTCGATTTCAGTGGACCTCTTAAGTGCTAAAACCTCATCCATGTATGAGTTGGTGTATAGCGAATAGGCATAGTCATACCCCTCGTGAACGGGGACGACCAAGTTACCTGCTCCGTACCCGAGCAGCGACGCAAAGGGGTTGCTAATAAACGCATGCACGGCGGCCTGCACCCTAAACCAGCGGGATGCCAGCGACCCATCGCTGTAGAAATCGACGCCATTGGCAAAAATCTGCGCAACGCGCGGGCTTAAAGCCATCAAAAGAGCAAGCAGACCGATTGCGGCCGCCAAGAGAAAAAAGTTCCTGACGACATGCCCGCTGTTGAAAAACAAGGCCTTGGCTAGCAGCAGCAAAGCGAAAACAGCAACATCGATTGTGCAGCGGCCGCTACTGTTTGCCAACACTGTCACCACTAAAAAAGCAAGCCCCAAAGTGGCCAGCTTTTTCGCGAGTTTCTCGTCCCTAATTAGGCAGGTATAAAGAAACAAGACACCAAACACGTGCATACTGATGAACGACGGCTCGGAAAAAGTGAACTGAAGCCTAGGATACGACCTTGCTTCAAGCGCGCTGAAGATACCTAAGGCGCCGGATGCGACTTGGCTGCAGGCATACCACGCAAGGCCATACAAAAAGGCGCAAAAATAAGCCTTGAACAGAAGGGATCCATCACTGTTGTAAACAGAATCATCCGCGTCCTCGTATCTTAGTCGCAGCGCAAGATAGAATGCGATGCCCAGGAAAAGCGTTCCGTAGGAATCGACAACCGTCGTTGGCGTCATACCATACCGTATCCAACCAAAACTACTGATGGCTAAGCCCAAGACGGCAATGACGAGTAAGCTTTTATCAAGCCGATAGTTCCTAAGGCGCCGCAGGTTAAGCATCACATACGCCAGGAATAAGAACGGCGATATAGTCGCCCACCCCTTCGACGGCGCGAAAAATAGGTTGTCGAAGGGAATCGTGAAGAGCGCAATTTTGAAAAGAAAATCGGCGTATTTCCCTTGCGCCGACGCTCGTTCCGTAAAAGCGCCCCTCCCGCATCTAACCACAGCGGCGGAATGTTTATAAGTTGTATGCATATCGATCATGAAACTGCCTCAGTAACATAGTGCTTAACAGCACGAAGACCTTCTCTAAAATCAATAATCACCAAAGATGAAGGAAGGCTTAACGTCTCAGGGCACCCACCGGTGTCGTAGGTCACCACCGGCGTCCCGCATGCCTCGGCCTCCAGGTTCACCGTCGGGTAGTTGTCCTCCACCGTCGGGTTGAAGAAGATGTCGGCGGTCGTGTAGATTCCCGCGAGCTCCTTCGGCGAGTCGGTACGAGTCAACCCAACAACACCCTCAGGAAGCAGCTTGACCTGCTTCTCAGACAGCCCCACCAGCACGATGGCGTACTTCTCGCCGTCCAGCTCCCCCGCCAGGCGCACGAAGTCGCCAAGTCCCTTGCGCTCAGTCCACGGGCTGGCGACGCCCAGGATCATGTACCTGTCGCCGATGCCGTGGCGCTCGCGGAAGTCGCTCAGGGTCGGCTTGAACACGTCCGTGTCGATGGTGTTGTGGCGAACCTCCACGGGGTAGTCCTTCAGGAAGCTCTCCCCCACCAGGTCGGCGAGCCACTGCGAGGGGGTGATAATCCTCATCCGCTCGGCGGGCACCATGTTGAAGACGCGCCTCTTCTGCTCGTAGCTCCACCTGCAGGAGGCTTTGGAGAACGTCTTGGGATAGGTGTTGAGTTGCGGGCAAGGCTCCGAGTACGCGCAGTGGGTCTTCCACTGTGCACACTTCACATATGTGAAGTACGCGCAGTGGCCCGTGAACGCCCAGCAGTCGTGCAGGGTCCACTCCACGCGGCAGTCATGCTCGGCCAGCCACCCGAACAGCATCTCCACGTTCACGTAGTAGCCGTGCAGGTTGTGCAGGTGCACCACGTCCGGCCCTATCTCGTCCAGGCGCGCCAGGAGCCGCTTCGTCGCGGCCTTCGAGTGAAACCCTGCCCTGCCGCAAAGCCGCGTCTGCGCGCCGTCCAGGCGCACGTCCCAGTCGGTGGCGAAGCGCATCTCGCGGTCGCTCTCCGCCTCGCGCCCGCGCCCCCAGAAGGCGTAGCTGTCCTCCCCCGCGGCCAGAAGCTCGCGGTGCTCCTTCATCATGATGCCGCCGGTCGAGCCGTTGGGCACCGTGTTTATGTGCGCGTAGACCGCCACTACAGGCTCTTCCTCCACACCATCTTGTCCACCACGCCGGTGTAGGACTGGATTATCTTGACCACCTTGGTGCTCACGCACTCGTCGGCGTAGTCGGGCACGGGGGCCTTCGGGTAGCTGCCCTCGGCGTCGAGCGCCACGGCGGTTTGCACGGCCTGCAGAAGGCCGCGCTCGGATATGCCCGCCAGCGTGAAGCAGGCCTTGTCCAGCGCCTCGGGGCGCTCGGTGCTCGTGCGTATGCACACGGCCGGGAAGGGCTTGCCTATGGACGCGAAGAAGCTCGACTCCTCGGGCAGCGTGCCGGAGTCGCTCACCACCGCGAAGGCGTTCATCTGCAGGCAGTTGTAGTCGTGGAAGCCCATCGGCTCGTGCATGCGCACGCGGGGGTCAAGCTTGAAGCCGGTGGCCTCCAGGCGCTTGCGGCTGCGCGGGTGGCAGCTGTACAGGATGGGCATGTCGTAGCGCTCCGCCAGCGCGTTGATGGCGCCGAACAGGCTCTCGAAGTTCGCCTCAGTGTCGATGTTCTCCTCGCGGTGGGCGGAAAGGATCATGTAGCGCTTGGGCTCCAGGCCCAGCTCGTTGAGGATGTTCGACGCCTCGATCTTCTCCAGGCTGGCGCGCAGCACCTCTGCCATGGGGCTGCCGGTCACGTAGGTGCGCTCAGGGGCGCAGCCGGTGTCCCTCAGGTAGCGGCGGGCATGCTCGGAGTAGGCCAGGTTCACGTCGCTGATCACGTCCACGATGCGGCGGTTGGTCTCCTCGGGCAGGCACTCGTCCTTGCAGCGGTTGCCCGCCTCCATGTGGAAGATGGGTATGTGCAGGCGCTTGGCGCTGATGGCGGAAAGGCAGCTGTTCGTGTCGCCCAGGATCAGCAGGGCGTCGGGCTCGGTGGCCACCATCAGCTTGTAGCTGGCGGCGATGATGTTGCCCACCGTCTCGCCCAGGTCGGCGCCAACGGCGTCCAGGTACACGTCGGGGTCATCCAGCTCCAGGTCGCGGAAGAAGATGCCGTTCAACGTGTAGTCGTAGTTCTGCCCGGTGTGCGCCAACAGGCAGTCGAAGTGCCTGCGGCACTTCTTGATCACCTCGGAGAGGCGTATCACCTCCGGGCGCGTGCCCACGATGATCAGCAGCCTCAGGCGGCCGTCGTCCTTGAATGCAATGTCCGTGTAGTCCTTGGCCATGCCGGGCTACACCTCCTCGTAGTAAGTGTCGGGGTTCTCCGGGTCGAAGGGCTCGTTGGCCCACATAACCGTCACAAGGTCGTCGGTTCCGGAGAGGTTGGTTATGCTGTGCGTGTAGCCGGGGATCATCTCCACCACGCGCATGTCCCCGCCGGTCACCACGTACTCGTCCACCGGGTAGGGCTCGCCGTCGGGGTCGGTGCCCACGCGGCGCAGCTTGATGGAGGCGGTGCCGCTCACCACCAGGAACTTCTCCCACTTGCTCATGTGCCAGTGGTTGCCCTTGGTGATTCCCGGCTTGCTCACGTTCACGGATACCTGCCCGCGCTCGGGCGTGCGCAGGAACTCGGTGAAGCTGCCGCGCTGGTCCACGTTGGGGCGCAGGTCGTAGGCGAAGCTTCCCAGCTCGTAGTAGCTCAGGAAGGTGCTGTAGAGCTTCTTGCTGAAAGAACCCTCCGCCAGGTCGGGGACCGCTAGCGTCTCGCGAGCGTCGCGGAAGCCCTTCAGCAGGTTGACTATCTCTCCCAGGGTCGCCCGCTGGGCGCCGGGGGCGTAGCAGTACTGCCCGCGCTCGCACGGAACGCACTCGGCACCGGCGTAGCGGCAGCAGTGAACCTCGCCCACCAGCGCGTCCAGCATCGCGGCCACCAGGTCGTCGATGTAGAGCAGCTCCAATTCGACGGAGGGGTCGTTCACGGTGTACTCGCGGCCGTTGGCTATGGCGTCGCAGAACGTGGCCACGGCGGAGTTGTACCTGGGTCGGCACCACTTGCCGTACAGGTTCGGGAAGCGGTACACCAGCGCCTGGGCGCCCGTGCGCCCGGCGTAGTCGAACAGAAGCTCCTCGCCGGCCAGCTTGCTCTCGCCGTAGGGGCTGTTCGCGTAGCGGCCGTCAAGGGAGGCCTGCACGCTGCTCGACAGCATCACCGGGCACCTGTTGCCGTGGTGCTCAAGCAGCCCCAGCAGGGTCTCGCCGAAGCCGCGGTTGCCCTCCATGAACTCGGAGTCGTCCTTGGGGCGGTTGATGCCCGCCAGGTTGAACACGAAGTCGGCGGCGCTGCAGTAGAAGCTGAGCTCCTCCTGGCCGCCGTCGCGGTCGTACTCGTAGACGGTCAGGGGCAGCAGGCTCCGGTACCTCTCGCGCCTGTCCTTGCCGTCGGCTATGTTGCGCAGCGCCTCGCAGAGGTTGCGCCCCACGAAGCCCTTGGCGCCGGTCACCAGCACGCGCATGCCTACTGCACCGCCTTGTGCTCGCGGCCCTCTAACGCCAGCTGGACGTACTCGGCGGTCTTGATCTTATCGATGGTGCCGGCCACGTCCAGGCGGGTCGTGTTGTGGCTCGTGTAGGGATCGTCGGCCTGGGTGTGCACCTCGCCCTTCACGAAGAACTTGTCGTAGTTCAGGTCGCGCGTGTCAGCGTGCACGCGGAAGTAGTTCCCCATGTCCTCGGCGCGCAGGCGCTCCTCGCAGGTCATCAGGGTCTCGTAGAGCTTCTCGCCGTGGCGCGTGCCGATCACGCGGGTCTCGGTGCGCCCGAACACCTGCTGCACCGCCTCAGCCAAATCGCCGATGGTGCTTGCGGGCGCCTTCTGGATGAACAGGTCGCCGGGGTTGGCGTGCTCGAAGGCGAACTGCACCAGGTCCACCGCCTCGTCCAGGTTCATCAGGAAACGCGTCATGGAGGGGTCGGTCACCGTGATGGGCTCGCCCGCGCGAATCTGCTTGATGAACAGTGGGATGACGCTGCCGCGGGAGCACATCACGTTGCCGTAGCGGGTGCAGCAGATGGTGGTGCGCCCGGCGCCGTTTCTGGCGTTGGCGTAGATGATGGACTCCATCATGGCCTTGGACTTGCCCATGGCGTTGATGGGGTATGCGGCCTTGTCGGTGGACAGGCACACCACGCGATCGACGCCCGCGTCGATCGCGGCGTGCAGGACGTTGTCGGTGCCCAGGACGTTGGTGCGCACGGCCTCCATGGGGAAGAACTCGCACGAGGGCACTTGCTTGAGCGCCGCAGCGTGGAAGACATAGTCCACCCCGTGCATCGCGTCGCGCACAGACTGCGGGTTGCGCACGTCGCCGATGAAGAAGCGGACCTTGGAGGCGAGCTCGGGGCTCTTCTCCTGCAGGCGGTGGCGCATGTCGTCCTGCTTCTTCTCGTCGCGGGAGAAGATGCGGATCTCGCCCAGGTCGGTGTCCATGAAGTGCTTCAGCACGGTGTTGCCGAAGCTCCCCGTGCCGCCGGTGATCATGAGGGTCTTGCCAGTGAAGGCACTGGTCTCCTGCATGCGCTTACCTTTCATTTATCTTGGCGGTCGCCAGAAGCAGCGACTCGATCTCGCCCATGTACCTGTCCTTGGTGAAGTTGGCCCTGAAGTAGGCCCTGCCCTTCTCGCCGCAATCGGCATAGGCCCCGCGATTGTCGATGAAGTCCTCCATCAGAGCGGCCAGCCCCGCGGAGTCCCCGGCGGGCACGGCCCTGCCGCAGCCCGCCTCGGCTATCACCTCTGCGGCGGAGCCGCTGATGGCAGCCAGGATTGGCTTGCCGGCGGCCATGTAGCCCTGCAGCCTGCTGGGCAGCGTAGAGCTGATCCAGGGGGCGCCCGGCACGTTGAGCGTGAGGATGCAGCAGTCGGCCATGCGATAGAAGTCCGGCATCTCCTCGAAGGGGCGCCGCCCGTGGAATATGATCTTGTCGGAAAGGCCGTTCTCCTCGACGTAGCGCTCGCAGTCGCCGATGACGGAGCCCGTGCCCACGATATGCAGCTCGAAGTCGTCGCGGTGCTTGATGCGGTTAACGGCCTCCAGGACGCTCGGCATGTGCTGGAGCTTGCCGATGTTCCCCATCACCATGAAACGTGTCTTGGCGGCGGGCTTGGCGGAAAGGTCCATGCCCAGGTAGCCGTCCTCGGCGTACCAGGGCACGTACCTCAACATCCCCTCATCGAAGCCGTGGACCTGCTTGAAGTATTCGACGTAGGCGCTGGAGTTGGAAACTATCAGGTCGGCCTGCGCGTAGATGCGTTTGCTGACCGCCTTGAAAATCGGCATCGTGAACGCGAGTTTCTTCGGCAGCATTGCCACAACGGCGTCAGGCCAGATGTCGGCACAGTAAATGAGGGCCGGGCAACCCGACCTCTTTTTGGCGTCCTCCAACGGCGCGGCCATCAGGACGGGGCTGATTTGGTATGCGAACACGACATCGAAATCGCCGGGAAGCTCACGAGCCTTTTTCTTCGCCCCGTTCATGTAGCTGAGATAGTTGCGCGCAAGCCCCGCGATGCCGCTCTTACGCGGAATCTCCTCAACGCGAACGACGTGGACGCCGTTATGCTCCTGAACGCGGTTCTTGCCGTCCAGGTACTCGTCCGGCACGACGCCGGTCGGGTAGTTGGGGACGCCGACGAGCGCGGTCACGTCGTGCCCGCGTCTCGCGAGTTCCTCGCAAACCTCGGTAATCTGAAAATTCTCTGGCCAGTAGTGCTGGCAAATCATCAGGATTTTCACGCGGGAATCAGCTCCCCTGCGCCGTCAACACGACGCCGATGGTTTGGATTACGAGCTTGAAGTCGGTCCAGACGGATGACTTCTTGATGTAAAGGAGGTCGAGCTCCACCCACTCCGCGAAGCTGATGGCGTCGCGGTTGAGGCGCGTCTGCCAGTAGCAGGTCATGCCGGGCTTGATCAGAAGCCTCTGGTTTTGGCGCGGGGTGTAGGTGGCGACTTCCTTAGGGAGCGCAGGGCGCGGCCCCACGACGGACATCTGGCCCAGCAGCACGTTGAAGAACTGGGGCAGCTCGTCGATGGACGTCTTGCGGATGACGCGGCCGACGCGCGTAATGCGCGGGTCGTCGGCCATCTTGAAGACGGGGCCGTCCTTCTCGTTCTTGGCCTGCAGCTCCGCGAGCTTCGCCTCGGCGTCGGCGCACATGGAGCGGAACTTCCACATGCGGAAGCACTTCCCGTCGCGTCCCACGCGGTCCTGTCCGAAGAACACCGGGCCGGAGGGGTCGTCGATCTTGACGGCGATGGCGGTCAGCAGGAACAGCCAGCTGAAAGCGACGATGATAAGCAGGCTGAACGCGATGTCGAACAGGCGCTTGACGGCGCAGTAGCCCAGGCGCCCATGGCGCAGGCGCTCGGCCGCTTCGGCTGTATCAGGGTCCGGCTCGGGGTTGCCCATCCCCTTCGCCTCCTCGCGCGCGAGGGCGATCGGCATAGGCGCGACCCCCCGGAGCCCGCCGTCGATCACGACGACGTTGGACGGGAGCTTGCGCACGGCCACCCCGGCGCCGGCCTCGGCGTCGATCGCGGCAGGGGTCTCCAAAGCCGCTGCAAGGGCTTCGTCGGCCATGCCTAGGCCACCGCCGGGAAGGTTACAACCGGTACTTGGAACCCCCGGAATCGGCGGCATAAATGCTCAGTATGAAAATAGCACGGAACAGCACGTTCCGCGACGGTTCGGCAGATTTTCATTTGTCCTTTTTCGGATCGCCGCCAGCGGAAATATCGCTACCGTTCCAGCTGACAAGCCTAAAGTTTCCAACGTGCATGATTTCTCGACCGCCCGCTTGACCTGACCGGCGTACCAGTTTCGAAAGACGAGATTCGGCATGTGCAAGCGCGCTGCGACGGGGTTCGAGGATGAACGCATGCGCTCGCGTGCCGGCTCGCTTTCGGGGTCTGCTTCGCAGAGCCCCGCCCGGCCGGCGCTCGATCCAGGTTCGCCGACGGGGGCGGGCCCGTCGCGCGGCACGGCCCCGGCCCTGCACGATGCTTCGCTAACAGCAGGTCAGCGGCGCGTGGCATAGCTTCGCCGATTCGCCTTGGCGCGAATTTTCCGCATGCGTATTCATCCTCTTGGAAACCGGCGCAGCGCGCTCTAGGCGACGACTGTGTGCTTTCAAGCTATTTCAAGTAACGGCATTTTGACTTTTATAGGCATGATGCCGCGTTTATCGATTATAACTATTGATCAGTTATCTTCATCGAAATTTGCAACGGAGTGGATTTTTCTTGCCGACAGTGTTGCAAAAGACGAGAATGGCCTGGTCAGCAGGACAGCCTACAGCCCGTAAAACTCCGTCGTTAGAGGGCGGGCGAAAAGGGTTTTCGCGGCCTCGTGCATATCGGCACCTTCCCAAACGACGCTGCGCACCGCATCCGTGATAGGCATCTCCACATCGTTGGCTTTGGCCAGCGTCTGCAACGTCTTGCAGGCGAGGGCCCCCTCGACCACCATGTGCGTGCGCTCGCGAAAACCGTCGAGCGTGCCGCCTTGGGCCAGCTCGAAACCGAAACTGCGATTACGCGAATGCTCGGATGTGCACGTTGCGATAAGGTCGCCCGCGCCAGCTAAGCCCATGCAGGTGATCGCCTGCCCGCCGCACTTCACCACCAGTCGGCTCATCTCAGCCAGCCCGCGCGTCATCAGCATGGCGGCCGTGTTGTCGCCCATCCCAAGACCTGCGGACACGCCCACGGCAATGGCGATCACGTTTTTCGAAGCGGCGCACAGCTCAACGCCTGCAACGTCGTCGGAGGTGTACGTACGAAACGTCGGCGAAGCGAACAGCCCCTGGAACAGCTCGGCCGTCTTCGCCCCTGAGCTGGCGATAACCGTTCCGGCGAACTGCTGCCTGATAACCTCCTCGGCATGATTGGGCCCCGACAGCACCGCCAGGCGATCCGGCCCGCCGACAACCGACTCAAAAATGCCCACCGGTAGAAGGCCGGTTTCAGCTTCGGCGCCCTTCGAGCAGATGACGATAGGCGTGTCGGGCGAGATATGCTCGCCGACCTTGCAAGCCACGTCGCGCAGAAGGTTCGAGGGGGTCACGATGACGACCGCCTGCGCCCCTGAAAGCGCCTCGGCATACGAGGTGGTTGCAGTAACGTTTTCGGAAAGAATCGATCCGCTTAGATAGCGGGGGTTCACATGGCGCTCGTTCACGCCATCGACGACCTCTTGCTTGCGCGCCCACAGGCTCACGCTATGCCCGTTGCCGCCAAGCTGCTGGGCAAGCGCCGTCCCCCAAGAGCCGGCGCCGATAACCGCAACCTTCATGTTCGCCGCCTCCCTTAGGCCTCTTTTTTGTCACCGATGCGACGCTCGCACCCGCGGCGCAAGCGATCGATGTTGCCACGATGCGCCCACACGACCATGCCGGCGCCCAGAAGGCAGCACACCCACGCCGCCGGCGCAAATGTGCAGTACAGATAGTAATAAGCGGCAATGAAAGGGCACGCCACGGCAGAAGCGACCGAGCCTGCCGACACGTATTTCGTGGTAGCCACGATGACGCCGAAGATGGCCAGCTCGATGATCGCGCCGACTGGCCCGAACGTGACGAACAGGCATCCGATGGCAACCGCGATACCCTTGCCGCCCTTGAAGCCAAGCCACGGGCTGAAGATATGGCCCCAGGTGCAACCCAAGAACGCAACCGTAACGAAATCGCCGTATCCTATTACATGACCGCTGAGCGACGTTCCGCCGCCGAAAACCGACGCAGCCACCAGGGCGATCAGCCCCGACGCCAAGCCCTTCCCGAAATCAAGCAGAAAGACCGCGCCGCCACCGACTTTGCCCATGGTTCGCATGGCGTTGGTCGTGCCGATGTTGCCGCTGCCATGTTCGCGGATGTCGGTATGGTAGAACACGCGCGAGATGATGACGCCCCACGGGATGGAGCCGAGCAGAAACGAGCAAACGACGACGAGAAAAGCACCGAACAGTTCCACGACCTGTTAATCCTTCTTCTTGAACTTCAACTTGACCGGGGTGCCCGTCAGGTCGAAAGACTTGCGCAAGCGATTCTCCAGGAAGCGCTCGAAGTTGTCGTTGATGAGATCGGGGCGGTTCACGAAGAACGTGAACTGCGGGGGGCAGGTGGCCGTCTGCGTGACGTACTTCATGCGCAGAACCGCCTTGCCCTTCGAAACCGTGTGCCCGCCTTCGCGGATTTCGCCGAGCCAAACGTTGAGCTGATTGGTGGGGATCGTCTTGCAATAATTCTCGTAGGCATTGTTGACCGCCGCCCAGATCTTGCCGCAGCTCTTGCCCGTCAACGCGCACGTGGCGACCACCGGGGCGTATCCGACGAACGTCATGCGGTCGGCGATCTTCTCGCGGACCTCGGCCTTCGCGTCGGGGCCTTCCACCAAGTCCCACTTGTTCAGCACGATGACCATGGCGCATTCGCGCTCGGCGGCGAAACCGGCCACGCGCTGGTCCTGGTCGGTCAAGCCGATGGAGCCGTCGATCACGAGCAGGGCCACCTCGGCGCGATCGATCGCGCGCATGGCGCGCACGAAGCCGTAGTACTCCACATCCTCGTCGATCTTGCTCTTGTTGCGCAGACCCGCCGTGTCGACGATGGTGTAGCGCTGGCCATCATGCTCGATGATGGTGTCGATGGCGTCGCGCGTGGTGCCGGCCACGTCGGAAACGATGGAGCGATCGTTGTCGGTCAGGCGATTGGTGAGCGACGATTTACCCGCATTCGGGCGCCCGATGATGGCGATGTTGATGCCCGGATCGTCCTCGGCATCGGGCAGCTCGACCTTTTTCAGCTCTTCGACGATGGCGTCGAGCAAGTCGCCCGTGCCACTGCCGTGCAGCGACGAGATGGACCAGGGATCGCCCAGCCCGAGCTGGTAGAACTCCCAGATCTCGTCCATGCGCGACGGGTCGTCCATCTTGTTGACGCACAAAAACACCGGCTTGGAGGTTTTGCGCAGCACGCGCGCCACCTCCTCGTCATCGGCGTTGATGCCGGTGCGCCCATCGACGATAAACACGATGACATCGGCTTCGCGAACGCCCGCGAACGCCTGATTGCGGATGGATCCCTGGAAGGCGTCGTCATCGCCCATTTCGATACCGCCGGTATCGACCAGTTTGAACTTAAGACCGTTCCAGTCGGCGATATGGTAGGAGCGGTCGCGCGTGACGCCGCGCATTTCGTGCACGATGGCCTCATCGGCCTGCGCGATGCGGTTGACGAAAGTGGATTTGCCGACGTTAGGGCGTCCGACGACTGCCACAAGAGGCATGGGCATAGCAGTTCCTAACCGTTGATTGAAAACTCGGGGCGCCTACGCGTCCGTTGACGCGCGCGCCATTTCGACCAGCTCCGGCAGGAACTCGGTCGCGTTACAGGATACCACGGCAATGCGCTGGCCCGACGCCTTCCCCATATCCTCCAAGGTGGCGTCATCGAGCGTGACCCCGTCATCGTTGAAGATGACCCTCGGCACGACGTAGGTCCACCCCGGGTGAAGGCTCGCGTCGGCGCGCACGGCGGCCGAGATATCGCAACCGCACAGAAGCCCTGTGACGTCGACGTTGCCGCCGAAAAAGTCGTTTTCGACGAACAGCGGCTCGATGCAGCCGTCAAGCCCCGCACGGGAAAACAGCTGCGCGAAAAACGAGCTGGTCGCATAACCGCTGATCACCCGTACGCGCATGCCAGCCTCCTCAAGCGCGGCGCGCGCCGCACCCGGCAGGCCGGCTGCTTCGGCACGTTCCCAATCGTTGATGAAGCTACGAATAATTCCCACGCCGTCCTCGAACATGCCGAAGTTGCCGTACTGCTCGGAGGGCGGCAGGTTCTCCAAAATGGTCTTCCCATAAGCGTTGTGATAGAACTCGTCGGCGGCGAAAGCCCACAGGTTCCCCCGCTCGGCGAGCGCGCGGCGCTGGATGGGCACGATGGCGTCCATGGCGGCCTTCGCGCTTTGCGGGTCGTTGAAGCTTTTGGTGAAGCACGTCTGATGCTTGGTGAACCCCAGCGGGACGATGCACACGTCGAGGATGCCGGGGCGCTCGTAAGCCCAGTTGAGCGTTTCGATGAGCACATCGCCGTCGTTCTCGTCGGGCATAAGCACGATCTGCGCATGAAATTCGATGCCGGCGGCGAGCAAGCGCTCGAGCACCTCGATGCCGCGGCTGGCATGGCGCCCGATGATGCGACGGCGCACCTCGGGGTTCGACGCATGCAGCGACAGGCGCAAGGGGCTGATGTGCTGCTCGATGATGCGCGCCTCGTCTTCGTCGGATAGGTTCGTGAAGGTGACGAAGGTGCCGGACAAAAAGCTCAGGCGGAAATCGTCATCGCGCAGCGTGAGCGAGGGACGCATGTCGTCGGGCAGCTGGCGCATGAAGCAGAAGATGCAGGCATTGCGGCACTGCTTGACGCCGTCGAACACCACGCCCTCGAACTCGATACCCCACTCCTCGCCCTCGTAGCGCTCAAGCTCGACAACCCCGGCATCGCCGTCGGTATCAATGTAGCCGAGCTCGATCACATCGTCGGCGGCGAGCCAGCGCCAGTCGATCATGTCGCGCACGGGATGGCCATCCACCGAGGTGATGATGCATCCGGGCGTGAAACCCGCATCGTCGGCGGGGCTTTCCGGCGCCACCTCGGCGATGACGGCGCGCGGAGGTTGCGGGGTGCGCCGCGAGCGCTTGCGCGGGGCTGCGTCGGCGCCGGCGGCGGTGCCGTCGCAGGCGCCAGCATCGGTGCCGGCGGCCCACAACTCCTCGGCCTGCCTTACGATGTCCTCCGGTGGATAAACGCCCATCAGATTGAAACCTTCTTGCCTGTAGAAACGCTAGTTCGCCGGCGCGTCGGCGCCGGCGGCTGCGCTGGCGGACGGGGCGGCGCCGGCGGCTGCGGCGGCACTGGCGGCAGGGGCGGCGCTGGCGGCGCCGGCGGCACCGGCGGCCGCGGCAACCCCGTCGGCAGCCGAAGCCGCCGCAGGGCCATCGTCGACCATCGTATGGGTAGTGAACTGCGGGTCATCGGACCAAAGCTCGATCCGGCCAGCTGCAAGCGTTGCCGGCACATCGATCAACCGCTGATTCGACGATCCGCGAAAACGCAGCGTGATGTCGTAGAGCGCCTCGACGAACGGGCCGTCGACCAGCACATCTAGGCAGGCGAGCACGCGGTCGGTCACGTCGGTATGGCGCGGGCTTTCCGGGTTTCGCAAATCCTCAAGCAAGTCGCCGGTATACGCCCAGATGGTCTTCGAAGGATATTCGCGTCGAACGCGCTCAAGGAAATCAACGAGCGCGACCTGGTTTTCGGGCTCCATCGGCTCACCGCCAAGCAAAGTGAGCCCCTCGACGTAACCCGGAGCGAGGCTTTCGAGAATCTTATCTTGAACAGCCTGGTCAAACGGATTGCCGGCCGTGAAATCCTGCTGGTCGGGGTTGAAGCAGCCCGGGCAAGCATGACGGCATCCGGACACGAACAGGCTCGTGCGCACGCCTTCGCCGTTGGCGATATCGCAATATTTGATTTCCGAGTAGTTCATCGCTTCCCCCGTTCCACCTGCAACGTTTGATCGACCGATGCCGGGTGCGATCGCAAACGCGCCAAGGCGCGCCGGCGCTTGCGCGAACAGCAACGCGCAAGCGCTCGCATGCCCGACATATTTCCCATAGCGTAACACGCCGCCCGCACTACACAAGGGAAAACCAGGTGAAGGGAACGCCTCGCCCTATTCCTTGTCTTTGACCGCCTCGTCGTTGCCGACGTTTTGCGCCGCATCCTCCTGCGCATCGACGAACTTGTCGGCCGCGGCAAGGTCGGCCGCCTCGGCGAGCTGCTCGTCGATGGTCTTCTCTTCGCCATCGTGGTCGAACGTCTTCATGTACGGAGCGATGTCGTTGCGCGTGAGCAGCAGCTTCATCTCGCGCTTCAGCGTGCGTTCAAGCGCTCCGCGATCCTTCTCGGCGCAGGTCGCCACCACGCGGATGGTCATCGTGGAATCGGTCAGATCGACGACGCCCTTGTAGAACGGCCCGTCGAGGATCTCGGGCACGCGGGTGCGCACGCGGGGCAGTTCGTCGGAAAGCACGTTCTCCAGATAGGTCAGGCTCTCGCCAGTCGGCAAGACGATGTCGACGTTCGCGTAGGAATCGAGCTTGGTCTTGTTCACCACGTTGGAGATGCCGCTGTTGCGCATCACCAGCACGTCGCCGGCGCCGTTCTTGATCTTGGTCGTGCGAACGCCGATGTCCATGACGGTGCCGGTGTTGCTGCCGACCTGGATAACGTCGCCCACGCGGAATTCGCCCTCGAAGATGATGAACAGGCCGCACAGAATATCGGTGATCAGGTCTTTCGCGCCGAACGAGAGCGCCAAGGTGATGATGCCCATCGAAGCCAGCAACGTCGCCGTATCAACGCCGAGCACGCCCAGGCACCAGTACAGCATGAAGATGACCGTGCCGTACTTCACCACGCTCGACAGCAGGCGGCACACGGTTTCGCCGCGCGTACCCAAAACGTCGGAGAGCAGGCGCAGCAGCCATTGCGCGACGGCAGCGAACGTCAGGGCGACGCAAGCGTACATGATGGAGGCCGTGACGGCGAAGATGTTGACGCCGCGCTCCCATTCCCCGCCGAGGATGTAGCGGAAGACCGAGGTTTCGGCGAAGATGCTGTCCTGGAACAGCACGGCGATGCACACGACGAACGCCGCGATTCCCACGAACCAGCGGATCGTGGTGGCCAGCTTCTGCTCGGCCGTTTTCTCGTGCCAGTTCAGCGAGTGGTTCAGCCAGCGGCTCACGGCCGACTCGGTGCGCTTGGTGCTGCCGTCGGCAAGCGTGACGTCCACGATGCGCGGATCGGCCGCCGCCCGCGAGCCGGCGGCCCCGGAGGCAGCGGCGCCCCCGCGAGCCCCGGCGGCTTCGCCTTCGCCAGCGCGCTCACGCTCAAGCGAGAGCACCAGGAACACGAACGCCAGGCATATGGCCGCGATAACCCCGGTTGCCGCGGTCAGAGGCCCGCGCTCGGACATCAGCTCGCCCTCGGGCCCGGCCACGTACAGGTAGCAATCGGAAAGCTCCAGGCAGTTCGCGAAATACGTCTCGCCGCCCAGCGTCACGTAATCCGAGAAGCCGTCCTTGATCTGAGCCGAAGTCAGCCCCAGTTCAGAGGCGGTTTTCCCCATAAGCTTGCTGTTGGGGTAGTACGCCACGGTGTTGTCGGCGTCCTTTTTCAGCGCGAACGCGAAACCCTCGGAGCCGACGCGCACGCCATCGAGCACGTGGTCGATCTTCACGCTGGTCAGAAGCGTTTGCAGGCGCTTGGTGCGCACGGAAATCTGCACGATCCCGTCCGCAATGCCGTCATCGCCGTACGTCGCGACGCCCAGGTACTGCTGCACCTCGCCGGTCGAGGCATTGGTGGCCGGATCCTGCACGTACTCGTCCTTGCCGGCCAGCAGGCAGCGGAACTCGTAGGACGAATCACCATAGGTGTTCGACAGCGTGTAGGCACGCTGCGAGGTGGAGCTTGCGGTCATGACGCCATCGCCGTCGTACACATAGATGGTGGCGATCTGCAGAACGTCGACCATTTCGGCAAGCTTCTCACGCGTGGCCAACGACGGATTCTGCTCGAGAATGTAGGCGGCCTCGTGGCATTTCGTGATGTAGCGCGTCGAGTATTGCTGCTTCAAATCGGAGGCGCGCTGATTGTTGCGATCGAGCGTTTCGGAGATTTCGGCAGCACGCTGGGAATTGGTCACCGATTGATTGGATAGCGCGAACAGCGTTTGCATATAGAAAGTGATACCCATGACCACCAGAAAGCCCACGACGGAGAGCACTATGGCTTTCTTACCGATGGCGCGGTTGTAATGGTAGCCGCCGAACGCGCGGAACTTTTCAGCGGTGCCGGTACGCTCGTCCTCGCGCATGACGTAGATGCCGTAGAGCGCCACCGCGACCACGACCGCCAGGAACACGAACAGGATGACGCCGACGGTGATGCCGCGCGCAGCAAGAAGGTCGGACTCGGGCACGGTGTAGACGTAGTAGACATCGTCGATCTGAGAAACGCCGCAATACACCTTCGCCTTGTTGAAGGTCGTATGGAAGAAGTTGCCGTCGACCAGGTCGGCCGCAGCCAGCCCGAGGCTCGTCGCGTCCTTGCCGACAAGCGCGTCGTCGGGGTTGTAGATGATGGAGTCGTCATCTGCCGACACAGCCATGACGTAGCCCGAGGTGCCGATGGTCACATCGGTGAGCACGCTCGAGATGGAGCCGGAAACATCGATCAGGTCGTCAAGCTGCTCGGGGGTGTGCTCGATGACCACCATGGTGTCCTCATCGAGCGCGCAGGCGTAGTAGCGGTCGGCCCATCCGTCCACGTCGGCGGTCAGACTGACGGCGTCGGAAGCCTTTTCGGTGCTGAACGTCTCGCGCAGCGTGTCGAAGCGCGAATCGGAGAAATCAGCCTGGGTTTGCGTCGCGCGCGCCACGATGGTGCCGTCCGCCTTGACGATCATCATGTTGTTGACGTTGAAGATCTTGGCGTACTCGGCCATTTTCGCGTCGGTTGCCTCGAAGCCGACGTTATTGCGCGTCATGAACCGGACGGTTTCTGCCTTGGACTGGTAAATAGCGTCGAACGTCTGGGTGTTTTGGATGGTTTCGTCGGAGGCATCGGCGATCAGCTCGGGCAGCGATTCCATTTGCTGCCTGATTTCGGAGTCGCAGTTAGCGATCTGCAGGCGCTCTTGCATGCCGTAAAGCAAAAAGCCCATCACCACCACGGCAACGACGATGGTGCAGGCCAGAATTGCCGACTTCTTCTTGAACCTAGGCGACATGGCGTAACCTCTTCCGCTCAGCTGCGAAACGCCGCACGTACGCGCTTAAGCGGTCGTCGACGCGAAAAACTGCAATCAAAAGAAACTTTAGCAAAGCGCCAGAGTAAAGATGCGACGGCTCAATTGGGTTAAAAGAAAAGTGAAAGAGCCCACCTGGCTGCGGTGAGCAGAGCAGTGCGACTGAGCATGCGGGGGCGCCGGGGGCGCTCAGCCGTGGGAGCAGCTGGACATATGGGAGGTGTCTGAGTGCCCGCCCGGCTCACGGGAACGCCCGTCCGACCGCGAGCCGGCCTTATTGCGAAAGCGCGTCGTCGCGATGCTTGTAGAAGACGTGGCTCTGCTGCGGCTCCAAGGTGCAGATGCCCTCGTCGTCAACGGAGACGGCCATGGCAAGAAGCACCTGGCGCGTGCGCACCTGCATGTCGTCGGCGTCGCTGTAGCCGCCGAACTGCTCCTCGAAGAACAGGTCGATCAGGCGGTCGAACTCCTCGACGGGAAGCGTGAACGTCACCTTGTCAAGGTCGTTGCGCGGGTGCGGGTTCTCCTTGACCGAGAAGGTGATGACCTCGCCGTTCTCGAAGTGATAATCGAACGACTCGGGCAGCTGCGCCCCGCTTGCAAGCTCGGTGATCAGCGGATACGGGTCGTCGTCGACCTCGGCGTCAGCACCGCTTGCCGCCGCAGACGGCCTGGCTGCATCCTCTTCGGCATCATCCGCCGCGCCGCCTTGCGCGATACGCTGGTACTGCTTGACCTGCTGCTGGACGATAGCCCACTCGTCGTTGTCCTCGATCGGGGAGATCTCGATGGTGGCGAAACCGCCGTCGGCGGGCACCTGAAGCGTTTCCTTGTTGTAGGTGGAGGCGTAGACGTTGGTGTAGCCCGACTCGTCGAAGCGCCCATCGGTGTAGACGATGTAGCTCTTCTTGTAGAAGGGGCTGTCGAACATGAACAGCGCTTCGCAGTCGATGGTGTTGCCCTCTTGGTCGGTGACCTGGAACTTCAGCTCGTCGATGTTGGTGTTGTCCTGATTGGTCATACGTGCCTCCCATCGAGGTTCAGGCGACAAAAAAGCCACCTTTCGGTGGCTGAAAGCTTGGTGGAGCCTAGGGGGATCGGAATCCATGCGCTTCGCGCATGTCTTCGTACGTCGGGCTTCGCCCTCCTCATGGGACAGCCCACCGGGCTGTCCCACCCTCGCGGGTTCGACCCCCCTGGGTCTCCATTGCCTGCCACCGCAATTAAAAAGCCACCTTTCGGTGGCTGAAAGCTTGGTGGAGCCTAGGGGGATCGAACCCCTGACCTCATGGCTGCCAGCCATGCGCTCTCCCAGCTGAGCTAAGGCCCCGAAAACGTGCAAGGGATACTTTATCAGAAGCGGAATTCGCGTCAAGAACCATTTTCGACCTTGTGAAGCAGCCTTCACAACTAAGGAAGGCGGGGCGGAGGCAGGCAGGCGAGGCGCCCACCAAGCCCGAAGGCCATGCCGGCGGAGCCGGCATAATGGACTCGCAGGTGGCGCACCAAATCGCCGCAGGTCCAACAAAAGTCAGCGAGGGCCGCCCCGGTGCGTCATATTCGCCTGAAACAAGGGGGCATAGGCCTTCGGGCCATGCCCCCACAGTTGAAGGCGAAGACGGCGTGCCAGGGCGGCCCGCAGCGTCGAGCGATTCGGTTTGCCGTAGGCAAACCGAAATCTTACAAGTGCAGCACGCGGTCGCGAATTTCTTGGGTGCGGCCCTGGTTCCAGAACTGCGTCCCGATGTATCCGCAGGTGCGGCGCGCAACGTTGAGCTTCTCCTGGTCGCGGTTGCCGCAGCTCGGGCATTCCCACACCAGCTTGCCATCGTCCTCGACGATCTGGATCTCGCCGTCGAAACCGCACACCTGGCAGTAGTCGGACTTCGTGTTCAGCTCCGCGTACATGATGTTGTCGTAGATGTACTGCATCACCGCGATGACGGCCTTCAGGTTGTCCTGCATGTTGGGAACCTCGACGTAGCTGATGGCGCCACCTGGCGAGAGCTGCTGGAACGCGCTTTCGAACTTCAGCTTATCGAACGCGTCGATCTTCTCCGTCACGTGCACGTGATAGCTGTTCGTGATGTAGCCCTTGTCGGTGATGCCCTCGATCACGCCGAAGCGACGCTGCAGCGCTTTCGCGAACTTGTACGTGGTCGACTCAAGCGGCGTGCCGTACAACGAGAAGTCGATGTTGGTGGCGGCCTTCCACTCGTTGCACTTGTCATTCATATGCTGCATGACTTCCATGGCGAACGGCGTGCCGTCCTTGTCGGTGTGGCTGTGGCCCGTCATGTACTTCACGCATTCGTACAGGCCGGCATACCCCAGCGAAATGGTTGAATACCCGCCGTAAAGCAGCTTGTCGATGGGCTCGCCCTTCTTCAGACGCGCCAGCGCGCCGTACTGCCACAGGATGGGCGCTGCGTCGGACAGCGTGCCCTTCAGGCGGTTGTGGCGGCACATGAGCGCCTTGTAGCACAGATCCAAGCGCTCGTCGAAGATCTGCCAGAACTTCGACATGTCGCCGTGCGAGGACAGCGCCACGTCGGGCAGGCTGATGGTGACGACGCCCTGATTGAAGCGCCCGTAATACTTCGGCTTGGCCGGATCGTAGTTGCCCGCGTTGGCGACGTTGTCGTAACCGTTGCCCGAGCGGTCGGGCGTCAGGAAGCTGCGGCAACCCATGCAGGTGTAGCAATCGCCTTCGCCGGCGACCTCGCCCTTGGAAAGCTTCAGCTCGCGCATCTTCTTCTCGGAGATGTAGTCGGGCACCATGCGCTTGGCCGTGCACTTCGCCGCCATCTTGGTGAGGTAGAAGTACGGGCTGTCCTCGGTGATGTTGTCCTCCTCAAGCACGTAGATGAGCTTGGGGAACGCGGGCGTGATCCACACGCCGGCCTCGTTTTTCACGCCCTCGTAGCGCTGGCGCAGCGTCTCCTCGATGATCATGGCCAGATCGCGCTTCTCCTGCTCGTTGCGCGCCTCGTTGAGATACATGAACACGGTGACGAACGGGGCCTGGCCGTTGGTGGTCATGAGCGTGACCACCTGGTATTGGATGGTCTGCACGCCGCGGCGGATCTCGTCGCGCAGGCGGTTCTCAACCACCTCGGCGACGCGCTCGGCATTGGCCTCAAGCCCCAGAGCGTTTATCTCCTGCAGGGTTTGACGACGGATTTTCTGGCGGCTGACCTCGACGAACGGAGCCAGATGCGTCAGCGATATGGACTGTCCGCCGTACTGGCAACTGGCAACCTGGGCGATGATCTGCGTCGCGATGTTGCACGCCGTGGAGAAGCTATGCGGGCGCTCGATCATGGTGCCGGAGATGACGGTGCCGTTCTGCAGCATGTCCTCCAGGTTCACCAGATCGCAGTTGTGCATGTGCTGGGCGAAATAGTCGGAGTCGTGGAAGTGGATGATGCCCTCGTTGTGCGCGGCCACCACGTCGGCGGGCAGAAGCAGGCGCATGGAGATGTCCTTGGAAACCTCGCCGGCCATGTAGTCGCGCTGCACGGAGTTGACGGTGGGGTTCTTGTTGGAGTTCTCCTGCTTGGCTTCCTCGTTGTTGCACTCGATGAGGGAGAGCACCTTGTCGTCGGTGGTGTTTGACTGGCGCTTGAGCGACTGCACATAGCGGTAGATGATGTACTTGCGCGCGACGGTGTAGCGGCCCTGGGCCATGATCTGGTTCTCGACCATGTCCTGCACCTCTTCGACCGACGGGGTGTGGCCGGTGCGGCTGCAGAGCCACTCCACGCTGTGGGCGGCGAGGGCGATCTGGTCTTCGGTCAAGCGCTCCTCGGGGGCAACCTCCTTGTTGGCACCCTTGATCGCGTTGACGATCTTGTCGATGTCGAACACGGCCTCGGAACCGCTGCGCTTGATGATTTTCATCGCTTCTCTCCTTGCCTCTTCGCGTCCTTTTGACGTCTTCCGACGTCCCCCAAATCGAGCGCACGAAGGCCTAGAGCGTCGTGGCCTGCGCGTTCGTTGTTTTCGTGATTTTCAGCGATCCGGCGCTGCGCGCCCTCGCTTTTCGGTGAACACACTATACGACATTTCAGCACAAGATGTTGTGTTTTCTTTCGTTCAAAAAACCATTGATGGTGTATTCCCCAGGTTTTCCACACCGGTGTATTTCGGACGAAAACCCCGTTCGGCACGTATGGCGGCAATGCTTGCGAAAAGGTAAGGGAACGAGGTTTTCCACAGCCGGAAAAATTTGGTCGCCCTCGGCAAACGGCAGGTGGCTGAAAACTCGCGCGGCGACGGCCAAATTGGGGGTTGACAGCAACCGCGCGAAGATAGCCGCCGATAGGTGGCTGGACGCTGCACCCTAAAGGCCAAGCTCTTCTCGGAGGATTTCGGCGAAATCGGCATCCGGAGCGGATGCCTTCGCCAACAACCTATCCTTTTGGTCGCGGGAAAGCCGCTTGAAACGGGCTTCGGCGCTCATGGCCTCGTGCTTGGTCGCGAATTCGGCCTGCGCCAGAAGATTCAGCGGGCCGCGATTGCGCGTGTACTTGGCGCCCTTGCCGGCACGATGAGCGGCGAGACGCGCCGCGACGTCGGTGGTGTAGCCGGTGTACAGGCTCGCGTCGCCGCATTCCAGCACGTACATGAAATGACGCTTACCGGCTGCGGCAGCCGAGGGCGCATCGTCGGCGCCACCGCCGGCGCCCTCGCCAGGCGCGGTATCCGCACCCGCCTTCGCTATGCCCCGCGCAACGGCCATCTTGCCCGTTCGCGCATCTTCAAGCAGGGCGGAAAGCACCTCCTGCCACCGCTCCGTCAAACGATCGAGCGACCATGCGGCGTTCGCGGGGCTCGTCGAGGGGAGCACATGCGGATCGAGGCCCACCTCCCACTGCAGATAACGCTTGTACAACCGCCCTGCCGTGGCACCGTTGCAGACGACGGCGCCGATACGGGCCTGTGCAAGCACGCGGGAGATGTCGACGGGCACGACGTTTTTGATGCTCGCGTCGCTTGAGCCCTTGATGTCGCACGACTCGATCACGTCCCAAAGCGCGATGCCGCCGGAAAGCAGCAGCTCGCGCTTCGCGGCGATCGACTGCTCGAGGGTCGCGATGCGCGGATCGGCACCAGGCGCAGGTTCGCCTCTGCCGGCATGTTCGCCCGCGCCAGGCGCAACGGCCAACGCGACCTCCCCCGCGCCGGGCGCAGCCGCCCACGCGGCATCGCCCGCGTTCGGCGGCGTCGGCTTTCCCAGGCAAGCGGCCACGACGCGCCAAAAGCGGTTTTGCGGATTGCCGTAATAGAAGTCGTTCCTGCGAGATAAGACCGACGGGAACGATCCGAGCACGAGAACGCGCGAATCCTCATCGAAAACGGGGTCGAACCCGTGCGAAATATGCCGATAGGTTGCCATGATCCGCCCTCATTCGCCACCTGAGCCGGATACAACCGCACCAACAGCCACCGCGACGACCCGACCTCTAGCCACGCGTCGCCCGTGACGGGTCGATGCTCATCGTGGCGAAATGCTCCGACATGAAAGCGTCGTCGTAATGAGTATTGAAAAATTGCTCCACCGGCGTCGTTATCTCGCCGCCGGCGATGCGGGAATACCAGCATTCGAACGACATCATGGTCATGCCGGCGTTGATGGCCATGAACACGGTGAATGCGGTAGTGACGCCGTAACGCCAGTTCCAGGGGATCTTGTTGATGGCCCCCAGAACTTTCGGCACAACGAACTTGATGAAAACGAGCCCGAGCACGCCCCAGCACACCATATGGAACAGGTCGGTGCGCCCATCGATATTGAACGGCTCGCCGCTGTAATCCCAGGCGCTGATGCCGAAGGCGAACTGGAAAAACCAGCTGACCAGGTATTCGAAGCCGCCGCCGATAAGGCCGCTCACCACGAAGATGATCACGGGGCTGCTCTTCCAGAACCGGTTAAGGGCGATAACCATGAGCACCGCGCCGACGCCGTAAATGGGGCTGAACGGGCCCCACAGCATGCCGGTCCTGTTCTCGATGCGGCCGTTGAGGAACGGGCAGACGGCCGACTCGAACGCCAGGCCGACCACCGAGGCGATGACGAACAGCCAGAAAATGTTGAAGAAATCGAGCTTGAGGTAGCCGACGCCGGTCTTGTCGCGCCCAAGCGTGCCCTCCTCTTGGTCGGCCTTGTCCTCGAGCGCCTTGAGTTTGCGCTGCAGGATGCGCTCTTCGCGCAAGGCCGGATCGAGCGTGGTGTACATGACCACCAGGTAAACGATGGTGGCGGCGGTCCATGCCGCGGTCCACCCGAGGCCGTGCCCCATGATGTCAAGCAGGAAGTCGGCGATGGCCACCCAGATGAGCGCCTGCGACAGGCGCGCGGCCCCACGGCGCTTGTTGCGCACGAGGCGAATGCCGAGCACCATGAACAAAACGGTTTCGGCAGCATAGGCGGCAAGCCCGACGCCGCTGAGAACGAGGAACTGGTTTGCGACGGTGACCTCGAAAAACGTCGACCAATCCTTGGTGATGAGCGACTGGACGAACGCGATGAGCAGCATGGCGTCGATAGGCAGGAACACGACGCCGACCACGATGCAGAGAATGCCGAAGACGCGATGCGGCAAGGCGATCTTGCGCTCGGAGGTGGCGCGATTCTCCTCGAAGACCATGGCGGCGCGGGCGGTGGCGGCCCCTATGGCCTCCGCCTGCTGCTCGCACACTTCCTCAGCGGTTTCCTTCGCGCCCTCGATTTCCTGCTGCAGCACTTTCGCGCCGGTTTGCGCGGCACCTTCGATAACCTTGCGAACGTCGTCGGTCATGGATCCCCTTTCGAATATAGACCGGGAAATCATACCGCAGAAGAAGCCAGCCGTGTGAACGCCGCCAATTCCCTTTTCTCGCGCCAGATGCCCCGACCGTTTCGCCACATTTTGGAAGTAACCGGTGACATACCCGGTGGTCAGCGGATATGATAATGATGCTCTTTGCACTGCATTGCGCCCCGCCCTGCGGGTGCGCGAGCTCAACAGCGCAATCTGAACAGGCCGTGGCCTTACCCGCCATGGAGCCGGGCCCTACCGGGCAGCAGGCATGACGTGAACGCCTGCGGGACAGTTGCTGGTTCCGCAGGCGTTTTTTGCCGCCCGCGCCAAGGACGCGCCGCCTCAGTCGAACCAGCACAGCTAACGCCAAGAGCTGGACGGACCCGACTTTGGAGGATGAACATGAGCACCATGGCGAAGAATCTTGAATGGCAATCACCTTTACCCGTTCCGGCGGACACGCCGGCAGCCGCTGCAACCGGTACGCCCGCCACAGCCGACCTGCAAGCCGCCGCGCCCGAACCCGACCGATCCCGCATCTCGCGCCAGGTTGCCGCCGTCGGCATCGGCGGCAACGTCGCTCTTTCGGCATTCAAGCTGGCAGCGGGCATTTTCGGCAACTCGGCGGCGATGATCTCGGACGCCGTGCACTCGCTGTCCGACGTGTTCGCCACCGCCATCGCGTTCGCAGGCGTGCGCATGGCCGAACGCGACGCCGACAGCGGGCACCCTTACGGGCACGAGCGGCTTGAATGCGTCGCCTCGCTCATCCTGGGGATCATCCTGCTGGCGACCGGCATCGGCATCGGGTATGTCGGGCTTGACGCCATAGCCACCCGGTCGTACCTGCAAGCGTCAAGCCCCAGCATGCTCGCCCTTGCGGCAGCCGTGGTCTCGATCATCGTCAAGGAGGCGATGTTCTGGTACACGCGCCACCAGGCGCGCGTGCTCAATTCGAGCGCTTTCATGGCCGACGCATGGCACCATCGCTCCGACGCGCTGTCGTCTGTCGGGGCGCTTTTGGGCATCGGGGCCGAGATGCTCGGGTTTCCGGCCGGCGACGAGATCGCCAGCATCGCGATCGGCATCATCATCCTGAAGGTCGCCTATGACGTGCTGAAAGACGCGCTGGGAAACATGACCGACACGCCATGCGATCGCGCGGAGGAGCGCAGGATCGCCGAGTGCATCGAGGGCGTCGAGGGCGTGGTGCGCATCGACGCGCTGCGGACGCGCAAATTCGGCAGCCGCATCTACGTGGATGCGGAGATCGCCGCCGATGGGAACTTGCCGCTTGCGCAGGCGCACGAGATCGCGGAGGCCGCGCACGACGCCGTCGAGGCGGCGTTCCCCGACGTGAAGCACATCATGATCCACGAGAACCCCGCGTAAGAGGGGCGCATGTCCGCACGGCGGGCTGGCGGGGCGTGCAACCGGTAGGGGCGCACGTCCGCGCGAGGGGCGCGACCCGCAACGAGCGGCCAGCCGGCC
>CAVDXU010000022.1:1469-2838 GCA_963613135.1 bacterium | reverse complement strand
GGGCAGCCGGCCGCGACGCCGGCAAATCCCCTCTGCCCTTGCTTCGCGATTTCGGGTACAATGCAGCATTTAAGTACAGTAAACGCTTGCGTTGAAGAAAAGGAGGTCATCGACATGGGTAGGGCGTACAACTTCTCCGCGGGTCCTGCGGTGCTGCCCGAAAGCGTTCTTCGCGAAGCTGCGGACGAGATGCTTGATTACCGCGGCTGCGGTATGTCGGTAATGGAGATGAGCCACCGATCTTCAACGTTTCAAGGCATCATCGACGAAGCGGAAGCCGACCTGCGCGATCTGATGGGCATTCCGGACAACTACCGGGTGCTTTTCCTGCAAGGCGGCGGTTCCACGCAATTCTCCATGGTGCCGCTCAACCTTCTGCGCGGCGGGCATGGCGAATATATCGTCAGCGGTTCATGGAGCAAGAAGGCCTACCAGGAAGCCGCGCGCCTAGGCGACGCGCGTAAGATAGCCGATTCCTCCGATGGGAATTTCAGCTATATTCCCGATGTTTCCAGCCTTTCGATCAGCCCCGACGCCGACTACGTCTACATCTGCCAGAACGAAACCATTTACGGCACGACTTACCATGCCCTACCCGACTGCGGCGATGTTCCGCTGGTGTCGGACGTTTCGTCGTGCTTCCTCAGCGAGCCGATCGACGTTGAGCGCTACGGCCTCATCTACGGCGGCGCGCAGAAAAACGTCGGCCCGGCCGGCGTGACCATCGTCATCGTCCGCGACGACCTTATCCCCGCGGACGACGTGCCCGGGGTTCCCACCATGCTGCAGTACCGCACGCATGCGCAGGCGGGAAGCCTGTACAACACCCCGCCGTGCTACGCCATCTACATTTGCGGCAAGGTGTTCAAGTGGATCAAAGCGCAAGGCGGGCTGGCCGGCATGCGCGACATCAACGTCGAAAAGGCGAAGCTGCTCTACGACGCGCTCGATGAAAGCGAGCTGTTCCGCGGCACCACGCGCAAGCGGGACCGCTCGCTGATGAATGTGCCGTTCGTGACGGGCGACGCCGAGATGGACGCCAAGTTCATCGCCGAGGCGGACGCTGCCGGCTTGAAGAACATCAAGGGTCACCGCAGCGTCGGCGGCATGCGCGCGAGCATCTACAACGCGATGCCCCTGGAAGGCGTGCAGGCGCTCGTCGACTTCATGCGCGATTTCGAAGCGCGCAACCCGGCTCCCCCGCGATCTATGTAGGGCGACTTCATCGCCCGAAACCAACCGCAGCTGGCCTTGCATCGCGCGAATTCGCAGGGTCAGCCGCATCGAACCGGCGGCAATAAGCCAACCGGGCGGTTTCGTGTTTCCGCGAATCGTCGCACGCAGGCGCCGCGCAAAGCTTGCGGCGAAG
>CAVDXU010000022.1:0-1346 GCA_963613135.1 bacterium | reverse complement strand
CGGCCCGGCACGGCACCGGCCCCAACGCCGACCCGCTGCCGCAGGTCGCCCCACCATATAATCCGGCAGCATAAGCTGCTCAACATGAAGGAGAACCCCATGCGTTACATCAAAACGATCGACGACATCACCAAAGACGGCGAGGTCACCTTCGGCGACGGCTACGAGTTCGTCACCGAAACCGAGAAGGCCGATGCCATCCTCATGCGTTCGACCAACCTGCACGGCTACACGCTGCCCGAAAGCATCCGCGCCATCGCCCGCTGCGGCGCCGGCGTGAACAATATCCCCGTCGAGGAGTACGCCAAGCACGGCGTGGTGGTGTTCAACTCGCCCGGCGCGAATTCGAACGCCGTCAAGGAACTGGTCCTGGCCATGCTGGTGCTTTCGAGCCGCGGCGTGGTTCAGTCGATGCAGTGGGTGCGCGACAACGCCGCCGACCCCGACATCTTCGTGAATGCCGAGAAGGCGAAGAAGTCGTTCGTCGGGCGCGAGCTCAAAGGCAAGTCCATCGCCGTTATCGGCCTGGGCAACGTTGGTTCGAAAGTGGCGAACGCCTGCGCCGACCTTGGGATGGACGTCTACGGCTACGATCCGTTCATCTCCGTCGAGCACGCTTGGGCCCTTTCGCAGAAGGTGCAGCGCGTCGCGACGCTGGAGGATGCTTGCCGCGACCGCGACTACCTGACGCTGCACGTTCCCTCGAAAGCCGACACCATCCGCATGATCGGCGAGGAGCAGCTGAACCTGCTTGGTGAGAACGCCGTACTGATCAACTACTCGCGCGAGACCATCGTCGACGAAGACGCGGTCGACGCCGCGCTGCGCGCCGGCAAGATCGCCTGGTTCGCCACCGACTTCGCCACCACGAAGACGGTGCTCATGCCCAACACGTTCATCACGACGCACTCCGGCGCCGGCACCGCCGAGGCCGAGGCCAACTGCGCCGACATGGCCATTTCCGAGCTGAAGGATTACTTGGAGAACGGAAACATCGCCAACTCGGTGAACTACCCGACCTGCTCGATGGGCAAAGCGCGCGCCGCAAGCCGCATCGCATGCCTTCACGCCAACGTTCCGAACATGATCGGCCAGATCACCGCCGTGCTTGCGCGCGACAACGCCAACGTGCAGCGCATGGTCAACGAGAGCGCCGGCGAGAACGCCTACACCATGTTCGACACCGACGAGCACCTTGACGACGCGACGATCAGCGAGCTGAAGCAGATTCCCTCGATCTACCGCGTTCGCGTGATCAAGTAAGGCCGCACCGAAGCCGCACCCCACGCAGCCCGCCCGCAAGGCGGGCTGCTCGCGTCTTAAAGGGCGGTATTTTTGTAGTTTCA
>CAVDXU010000021.1:32528-35187 GCA_963613135.1 bacterium | reverse complement strand
ACAGCACGACGATACCCACGCCGACGGTCATGCCGATGATTTGGTCGAGCGCAATGTAAATATAGACGTAGTTGTCGCGCGCCTTGCCCATCGTAGCCAGGTAGGGGCCGGCGTCGGTGAACACGATCGAGGCTTCCTTCGCGCGCAGCTTGCCTTTGAGCTGTTCAACGATGCCCTTGTCGCCCGTCGACTCATCGTCAAGGTTGGTGCCGATAATGCAGTCGTTATTCGAGGCGACAACCAACCCGCCGTTCTCCACGACGATGGTGCCGCTGTCAGACATGTCATAGCCGTCGAGCAGGCTTTGCACGGTCAGCTCGTAACGGTGTGCGAATTCCTTGGCCGTGTGATAGTAGGCCACGACCACGCCCGCCTGGTCGGTGCGCATGGCGGACGAAGCGTCCACATAGGAGGTGTCCGAAAGAACGACGCGGCGAGCGTGAACCTTCTCCGCGTGATTCGCCACGTCCAGGAAGGCATCACTTTGAATGGCCTCCGCGATGTCGGCCGAGGAAACCTCGTCGGTGGAATATTCGGAAAGCACCTCGCCCTGCGCGCTCATGACGATAACGCCGGTCAGGCGCAACTCGCTTGCGTACTGGGCCAGCTTGCCCGCGGAAATGTCGCCGCCGCCCTGCTCGATGTCTCGCGCGAGCTGGGAAGCGTTTTCGAGGGCCCGCAAGGAGCTTTTCGTCTTGCTTGACGAGTTGTAGGCCTCGTAGGTGATGGTTTGCTGTTGCACGTAGTCGATCGTGTTGTAGGCACGTTCCGAAGCCTGATGCACCGTGTAGTTGAACACGATGTAGCAGCAAGCAGCCACGGCCGCGATCGTGATCACGACGGACACGATCCAGAAGCGGAATCCCTTAAGCATCGTGCGCGTCCACCCCCAGGCATTTCGTGGGGTCATCCAGGTATTTCCCAATGATGCGCTCAAGCGACCCGTCGGCATGCATCTCCGAGAGCATGTCGTCGAGCTCGCGGTCGATGCCGCGCTCGTCGCCCTTGTAGAAGGCAGCGCCCAAGCCGACGTCGAGCAGGCTTTCCTCAAGGATACGGTACGTCATGCCGTAATCCTTCTCATACTGCTGGATGGAAACCTCATGCGCGGCGATGGCGTCCACGTAGCCCTTGGAAAGGGCCGGGAAGAGCTCCGCGCGGTCATCGATGCAGAAGAGCGATTTGAGCTGCGGGATACGGGAGTCGTCCTTGTTCAGCAGAAGGGTTTCGGGGCGCGTGGTGGACTGCACGGCCACCACCTTGTCCGCAAGGTCGCCCAACGTGTAGATGTCGCTTTCGGGGGAGACGGCCACCACCTGGCGGCTTTGCATGTACGGGCCGGCCCAACGATACAGATCTTCGCGGCCCGTCATGGAAAACGAGCCCACGGCGAGGTCGATGCTTCCGGATGCGAGCAGGTTATCCTTGTCCTCCCAGTTCATGTAGATGAATTCGACGTTGTAGCCCAAGCGGTTGAGCGCCTCGGTGAAGATGTCGACGTCGATGCCGGTCGGATTGCCGTTTTCGTCAAGATAGTTGTAGGGGGGATAGTTGTCGGAGCCCACAACCAGCGTGGGGCGGGAATCGTCAGTTGACGTGGAGCTGTCGGATGCGCACGCGCACAGGCAGCAAGCGACGCATGCTAGCATGGCGAAAAGCGCGGCAAACTTGCGAAATCTCACGTAGCCCCTTCCATTTGCGATCCCTCATGTTGATGTAAAAGATGATCTATTCTCGTTTACAAAAACTTGATAAGTATACCGGGAGCCATCTGTTTCAGCCATGAGAACGACAGCATCAACACCTGATTCAAGGTGATTTCACAGAAGTACGCCCCCCGACTGGGATTTTTGCATCCAAAGCCGTTATATGGCGCAACGAACGCAGTCTGCAAAGATTTCCGGGGCTTCCAAATGGATGTTATGGCCGACGTCGGGAATCAAGTGCACGCGCACGGCGTTATCGGTTGCATGGGCGAGTTCGGTTGCCATGGCGGCGTACTTGCCGTCGAGTTGCCCGGCGATGTAGAGGATGGGGAAGGGGTTGGCGGGCGCGGGCGGGGTGGCAGGGCTGGTTGGCGCGGCCGGATTGGCGGGCGCGGGCGGGCGCGGCGACTGCTGGGCGGCGAGCCGGCACAGGGCGGCGAGGACATCGGACCTGGCGGGCATCGTGTGCTGACCCGCCTGTGCGACCACATGCGAAAGCGCGACGGGATCGTTCGCCAAACGTCCGGCGCGAACCGCTTCTTGCACCTGCCGAGGCAGGCGCTTTTGCGACGCGAACAACGGCAAGCTCTCCCAATTCGTCATAAATTCAGCAAGCGAGCACTCACGCAGGCGGCGCACCGTTGCGGCATCGCGTTCGGCGGCCTCTTCGCGGGCTCGCTCGGAGGGCATCCCCAACCCCGCGCTTTCCAACACGAGTCCGCTGATGCAACGGGAAAACACTTTAGGGCCGGAACCGACGAGCGCGGAAAGCGCCACGCGACCCCCCAGGGAATAGCCGACGAGCAGGGGAGGGGCCGGCAAGCTCTCGGCAAACGCGAGCAGTGCCTTCCCCATTTCGATCAGGCTGTAGGCGCTCTCGTTCGCCGGCTTAGCCGATTGCCCATGTCCCACCAGGTCAAGCGCGTACACCGTTCGGTCTTCCGCAAGAAGCT
>CAVDXU010000021.1:24560-31822 GCA_963613135.1 bacterium | reverse complement strand
CGCGGCGGCGCGCGCATTCTGCACCGACAGTTCACGCTGCAACGCCAGCGCATTGAGGTCGTGAAGCATGGTCAAATCGCCCGTGACCAGGGTTGTCCTCCCGTATTGGAGCGCGGTTCCGATTGCCGTTGAAACCGTGCCGTCGATGCCGTTAAGGCCGCGGTTCGCAAGCACCGCAACCCGTTTGCTTCCGGAGCCCAGGAACGTGTCGATGGCGCGAACGCTCATCGAGTTGGCTGCGAACAGGCACGATTCTTCGGGGACGAGTTCCAAAACGCGTTTCACGTACGAGCCTTCGAACGATTCGTCCGGCTCACCGGCAGACATAACCGCGCCGATGCGTTTTGCGGCGGCCGCTTCAGCCTCTCTCCAAACTTCAAGGCACGACGAATCGATGGCACCTTGCCGCTCGGGAGCGTAGGCCATCATGTCGGCTGCGAAGTCGGCCGGTTGAGCCTTCACGAACAGCGATGTTCCGGCATTCGTATCTCGCGTTTGCAGCGGATCGACCACGATCTGCGTCGCCCCGAAAGCTTCGAGTCGTTGCGCCCATTGCGTCGCCTTCTTCGAGATGGGGTAACGGCCGAACCGAACGATGACCTGGGGGTTCAGTGACTCTGCCGGCGATGCGCCGCCGGATTCGAGCACGCTATCGTAGTTGGCGATGATGCAGCTTTCGCAGAGGCAGCGCAAACCCGACAGGGGATCGGCCAGAACCGGCATGCCGTACGCATCGGCGAAGGCCGCAACCGCGCGCGCCTCGGCAACGTTTACGCATGAGCCTTCGCCAGCCAGCAGCAGCGACTTGTTGCTTGCAAGAAGGCGAGCGATCCGGCCGGCATCGGTGGGTTGCACTGTTGTACGGACTTGTACAACAGTGCAACCCGAAATGCGCTGCATGCCATCGCAGTCCCCGAAATCACCGCAGGAACCATCCGGCGCCGCGTCCACTGTCAGCGCGTCAATATCCGAGATACTACCGTTGAACAGGTCATTTATACTCGTATCGGGCTTCAGGGGCTCATCGAAGGGGAAGTTCAGATGCACCGGCCCGCCAAAGCAGGCGCCCGCAAGACGGAATTCGTCCGCAACAAATGCGCGCCCAGAATCGTCAGGTTCGTCACAGCCCGCCGTATCATGCACACCGGTGCGCGGGGCGGGGCAGAACCCCAACGCATCAATGCACGCCTCGCGTGCCGCTTGACGTGCGAAGCGCAACGACGCCTCGTCGCCAGCCGGCAGGGGCATAGCCCGGAATGCACGCACATGCGACCCGAACGCATGCAGCTGATCGCACGTCTGCGGCGCACCAAGGCCCTGCAGCTGCGGCGGTCTGTCCCCGGTCAGCACCACCAGCGGGACGCGCGACGATTCGGCCTCCATGACAGCCGGATAATAGTTCGCCACGGCGCTTCCCGACGTGCAGATAACCGCCGCGGGACGCCCCGACGCCTTCGCCAGACCCAGCGCGACGAAGGCCGCACCGCGCTCGTCCACGTCGACGATCAGGCGCAACCGCTCAGGCTCGCGCTTGGACAACTCATAGGCGACCATGGACAGCGGCGTTGAACGCGACCCGGGGCTCACCACGACATCGCGGACGCCCCAACGTGTCAATTCATCGATGAACGCGCCCAAGAATCGAGCCGTCACCTGCGGATCTGCAATTGTCATCAGAAACTCCTCACCCGGCGCACTGCCAAGCGATGCACTCGGAAACCTGTACCGACACGCGCGAAGCGACGCTACGCCGTTGCCCCATCAGGCGAGACGAACGCCGACAACACCGTCTGCAACTTCAAGCCGATCTCGTCGTACTCGCTTGCCGCGTCGCTACCGGCCACGATGCCGCATCCCGCATACGCCCAGCCGATCTCGCCATCGAACACGCCCGTGCGCAGTGCGACGGAGAACTCGCCATCGCCGGCGCCGTCAATGTAGCCGCACGCGCCCGCGAAGAAGCCGCGGTTATACGCCTCTATCTGCCTGATCAGCATCTTCGCCTCGCCGACCGGCGTGCCGGATACGGCGGGTGTGGGATGCAGGTCGCGCATCATCGAAAGCAGCCCGACCCCGTCGAGCATCTTCGCCGCAGCGGGCGTCATCAAGTGCTGAATGCGCGTAAGCGGCATGATGCGCGGCGTGGCGGGCACGTCGACGTCATAGCAGGTGCGCCCCAGCACGTCGCGGATGAAACGCACCACGTAATCATGCTCGGCTCGATTTTTCTCATCGTTCATCAGGCCATTTGCAAGGCGCTCGTTTTCACCCGCATCCTGCGAGGTCGGGCAGGTGCCGGCCAAGCACATGCTTTCCAGTTGATTTCCCCGCTTACGAACGAGCAGCTCGGGCGTGCAGCCGCAGAAGAACACGTCGGCGTAGCGATACAGCAGCACCGTGCCGTGCGCGGTGCCGTCGATCAGGTTCACCAGCAGGTCCTTCGACGAGAACGGGCCGTCGGCGACCACCTTCAAGCGGCGCGACAGCACCACCTTTTCGACGCGCCCGGCCTCGATCGCCGAAAGTCCCGCGTCGACGGATCGCTCCCAAGCCTGTCGCGAGTCCATTTCCAGCTTGAAGGGTATGTCGCGATGCGAGCGCACCGGCGCGGCGGCGGCTAGGCGGGCAAAGCGCGCGACGCGCCCCGCATAGACCGGCCCCAATGAGTTGACTTGCAAGAACGTGCCCCGCTCGTTCTCCAAAAGCACCACTTCGGGAAGCAGCAGGCGCAAGTTGGGGAACGACTGGAACAGCTCGTCGGCGGGGGATGGGTTGAACTCGTCGAAGCGATTGAACGAGAAGAACACCGGCTGCACATCCGCCGGCCCCGTCACCTCGCATTCGGCCTCGTCAAGCGCGGGCAGGGCGATGCAACGGCCGAGACCCATGAAGCGCACGGGGCGGTCTTTGCGATAGTAGACGAATTGGTCGGTGAAGCCCTTCTGCAGGGCGCAGAATACGTCGACGATATCCGCGTCAAGCGGTTGCGTAAACGAATAAATCCTGGTCATGCGACAAGCGACTTACAGCTTGTACATGAACTGGAATACATCCTCGCGCTGCAGCGTGATCTGCACGCCAAGATTATCGGCAACGGCGTCCAACTTTTCCTGCACGACGTTGAAGTCGGCCTTTTCGGTGTCGAGCGTGGTCAGCATAGTCATCGAGAACATATCGCCCAAGATGGTCTGGCTGATGTCGTCGATGTTGGCGCCGCAATCGGCCAACGCCACCGCGACAGCCGCAACGATGCCGCTACGGTCTTTGCCCAAAACGCTGATTACGCACTTCATGAAGGCCCCTTTCGCCAACTTTGCGCCGAGGCGCACGGTTTTGCATCCATGGTACCCGATGTGCCGTGCTTACGCGACCAAGTCCCAAACCACTTTCACGAAGAACACCACCAGCACAACGATGATGATCGGACGCGCGATGGCGCCGCCGTTTTTCGAGAAACTGTGCGAACCGAGGTAGTTGCCCGCGACGCCGAAAACGCCGGCCACCAGACCCAGCAGCAGCAACACCTGGCCATGAAGCAGGAAGACCGCCAGCGCCGATACGTTCGTGGTCAGGTTGATGGCTTTCGTGATGCCCGCCGCGCTCACCAGCTTCAGATGCGCAACCCCGGTGAGCAGCAATAGCAGGAACGTGCCCGTGCCCGGCCCGTAAAAGCCGTCGTAAAAGCCAATGACCAGGGCGATCAGAAAACACAGCAGATTCGTTTTGCGCTCCGGCAGCGGTTCCTTGTCCTGTTTACCGAAGCTTTTCGACCGGATCACGTACACGGCCGTCAAGGGAAGCAGCACTAGCAGGAACACGCGCAAGAACAGGTCGCTTGCCACCATGACCACGTTCGATCCGCCTACCGAGCCGATCATCGCGGTCACGATGCAGCCGGCGGCCAACCTCCACTGGATATAGCCTTTGCGCGCGAAGTGCCAGGTGGTCAGCGCCGTTCCCATGGTCGAGCTCAGTTTGTTGGTAGCGATGGCCGCATGCGTGGGCACGCCGGCGATCAAATAGGCCGGCAGCGATATGAGCCCGCCGCCGCCCGCCACGGCGTCAACGTAGCCGGCAACGAAAACCAGGGCGCACACGAGTACCAGCCCCCAAGGAGCCATGCCGAACAGCCCCTGGCAAGCATCGAATATCATTTCCACCGCTTGAATTCCCCGCTAATACCTACGTTTGCTTCTTGCCATTCGCCTCTTGCAGCCTGCCCAGCCGAGCCGACTAGCGCCTGTCGCGCAGGATCAGCGACATCACCTCGTCGCGAGCCGCGCGAGATGCATCCGAGCTTCCGGCGAACACGCCGCGCACCGCCGAGGTCACCGTGGAGCTGCCGGGCTTCTTCACGCCGCGCATGCTCATGCACATATGCTCGGCCTCAAGCACCACGCACACACCCTGCGGGTTCAGCTGCTCGACCAGCGTATCGGCGATCTGGCACGTCAAACGCTCCTGCACCTGCGGGCGTTTCGCGTACACTTCGACCAGGCGTGCGAGCTTCGACAACCCGCATACGCGCCCGTCCTGCGCGGGGATATACGCCACGTGCGCCTTCCCGAAAAACGGCACCAGATGATGCTCGCACATGGAATAGAAGTAGATGTCGCGCACCAGCACCATCTCGTTGCAGTGCTCGTCGAACGTGGTTTCGAAATGAACCGACGGATCCTGCGTGAGGCCCGCGAACACTTCCTCGTACATACGCGCGACGCGGGCGGGCGTCTCAAGCAGCCCCTCGCGATCGGGGTCTTCGCCAACACCCTCGAGAATCATGCGAACGCCGGCTTCGATCTTTGCTGTATCCATACGGTGATTGCTTTCCTGTTGCGTTTACTGACGATTGCGGCACGCTGCGCACGGGTGCCACCAGTGCGGGCGATTCCGTTGCTGACCTGCCGCCTATTTATACGGGGGAAGAGTGTATCACGCTTTGTTTTCACGTGAAACACTTTAAATGTTACCGCAGAGGTACCGTTTACCGACAGATCCGGCATTTAATCCGAGCGAAACAAGGCGTCATCACCCACGAAACATTCGATTTGCATAATGGATTCATCGCTTCGGTAGACTGCGAAGCCCGATCAAAGGAGTAATACCATGATTGCCACTGCTATCTACGTTGCAGGTCTCATCGTCCTCACCGGCGGCCTCGGCTTTGCCATGAAGAAGCTGTAGACGAACAATCAACACATTTCTCAAACGGGACGGCGGCGAGCACAAGGCTTGCCGCCGTCCCGCGTTATGGGAGGGGAAGGGCGTATGGCTTGCCGGAACCTCGCGTTATGGGAGGGGCGCGGCTTGCCGGCGTCCCGCTGTTTTGGGGAATTGGTGGCGGCCGCGGGCGAAGGCCGCAGGCAACCGTGCCCGGCGACCAAACCTATGAGCTGATGCGCTACTCTTCCAGCTCAAGCCCGACCGGGCAGTGATCGGATCCGTACACCTCGTTGTAAATGGTCGCCACGCGAACGCGCGGAGATAGCTCATCGCTGACCAGGAAATAATCAATACGCCATCCGGCGTTGTTCTTGCGCGCGTTGAAACGGTAGCTCCACCAGGAATAGGCGCCGGCAAGGTCGGGGTGCATGCTGCGGAACGTGTCTTTGAAGCCTGCATCCAGCAGCGCGTCGAACTTGCCGCGCTCCTCGTCGGAAAAACCGGCGTTACCGCGGTTCGGCCCAGGATTCTTCAGGTCGATCTCGTTGTGCGCCACGTTGAAGTCTCCGCACATCACGACCGGCTTCGGCTCGGCCACCTCGCCCGCAGCCGTCCTCGGCAGCCACTTCGCCGGCATATGCCCCACGCCCATCTGCTGCGGCGCGACTTCGATATCTTCGCCGCCCTTGCCCTCGCCTTTGCCCGCATCGGCGGAAAGCCGCACGAAGCCGTTCTCATCAGGCCGCTCGACCGGCACGCCGCAGGGCAGCACGCCCTCTTCAAGACCCTTACAGAACTCGCGGAAAGCGTCGTCCCATTCCATGCGGTGGTCGATGCGCGCCAGCTCGTTCTGCGCGTTGGGGGTGTAGACGCACACGAACCAGAAATCAGCAAACTCGCAGGCCACGATGCGTCCCTCGTCGTCGAGGTACTCATACCCCAGCCCGTGCAGCACCTGCAGGGGCATGTCCTTGGTGAACACCGCGGTGCCCGAATACCCCTTGCGCTCGGCATAGCTCCAGAACTCGTGGTAGCCGGGCAGGTCGGGCGCCGCTTGCCCCGCCTGCAGCTTCGTTTCCTGCAGCGCGAACACATCGGCGTCGAATTGCCGCACGATATCCTCAAAGCCTTTCTTCAAAACGGCGCGCAGGCCGTTGACATTCCATGATACGAAGCGCATTCTCGCTCCTTACAAGATAATCGCCAGCGCAACGAGCACGCAGCCCGCCGCGATGGCCGTCCAGTCGCTTCCGCCCATCCTATACGTTTTCAAACGGGTCCGTCCACCGGGATTCGCCCCGAACAGGCGGCTTTCCACCGCAAACGCAAGCGTCTCGGAACGGCGCAGGGCACTTGCGAACAGCGGCACCAAAACGGGTACCGTCGAGATCGCCCGCTCGGCTACGTTGCCCCCAAAGTTCGCCGCGCGCGCGGCCTGCGCAATGCGGATGCGATCGAATTCCGCGACCAGCGTCGGCACAAAGCGAAACGTCATGCTCACGGCGAGCTGTGCGCGGTCCGTTCGCACGCCGGCGCGGGACAGCGGACGCGCAAGGAGCGCGAAGCCGTCGGTCAGGGCTGACGGGGAAGTGGTAGCCATCAGGGCAGACGTTCCCAGCAGCAAGCAGGCAAAACGCACCACGTTCTCCACGCCGAACGCGATGCCTCCGGCGCTCACGCATATCGGCCCTGCTTCGAAGAGCACCGCGCCTGAACGGACGAACAACGCGTCGAAGATGGCCACGAACACGATCAGCCAGGCGAATGGCTTCAGCTGACGCAAGGCGCGGGCGGCCGTTGAGCCCGAGGCCGCCTGGGACGCCGCCGCAGCAGCGGCAAGCACGGCAAGCCCCGCCGGCCCTTGCGCGCAAAACGCGGCAACGAAGAACAGGATGACGAACGCGATTTTCGCGCGAGGATCCAGCCGATGCGCCAGAGACGACCCGGGGCGATATATGCCGAAACCGCCCGTCGCGGCAGGGCGGGAGAACGCGGCAGCCGCAGCAGGCCGGGGGCGCTTTTCCGCCAACACGCGTCTACCATCAGGCGAAACAGTTTGCGCAGCCGGACGTTTCACATGAAACGTCCCCCGCACGCCG
>CAVDXU010000021.1:9179-24427 GCA_963613135.1 bacterium | reverse complement strand
CCGGCTGCGCCGCCCCTGGCTGCGCCGCCAGAACGCCCGAGGCCACGGCGCCGGTCACGGCCCCGGTCACGCAGGCCGCCAAGGCAAGCGGCGGCAGGTTCACGAACACCGAAGCCGTGCCCAGCAGAAGCGCCGCCACCGCAAGCTGGCCGGCGTTGTGTAGCACCGCGGCCACCATGCTCACCGCAACCGCGCCAACATCCGGCACGCGCGACAGAGCGGCGGCACCCGAAAACGCCAGCACCGTTCCACCCAGGCTGTACGCGAACATCATGGGGGAGCCGAACAAAAAACCCGACGCGATCACCTTCACCAGGGCGACCGACGCCCCCGCACGAACATCGAGCGAAAGCAGCGCCACCACCACGGTGACGTTGGAAAGCCCCAGCTTCACGCCGGGCAGCGCCACGGGAAGAGGGATCATGGTTTCGATATAGCTAAGCACCAGCGCCAGCGCGGCCAACAGGGAAACGCGCGCCAGACGGCGGGTCGAGGCTATGCGGGATTGCTCGGGCATGCGGTCGACACGGAACCTTACGAGCCAACGACGTCGTAGGCTTTGCCGTCGCTTGCGCCGTCGCCGTCGGTAATTTCAACGATGAGCTTATGCGGCAGGCACACGATCTGCTGCCCCACCTCGGATATCCAGCCCTGGTTCACGCAGTCCTGGTTGGGACAGTCAGCCTCCGCCACGCACACCTTCCCGCCCGACACCTTCACCACGTTAGTGCCGAAATTGGTGGTGACGGCCTGCTCAATGTTGTCGGAAAGGGACATCGCATAGACGTTTCCCTCGCCGTCGGTGACCTTCACCGTGCGCGCCGTCGTCGTTGCGCCGATCACCTGCATAACCACGAACGCGATCACCACCACGGCCACCAGCACGCCGATGATCAGGACGTTTTTCTTCATGCGGCCGAATGCCCGCTGCTGCGCTGCCGTCATGCGCGCTCCTTTGCTTCGTTTCCGCCCAGGCGACCCGCCGAACCGCCGGGGCCAAACGCCGGCCGGCCCGCCGGGCAGCTTCCCGAACGCTACCCTTCCAAAATCGTGAAATCCGACCCTGTCGAAGCGGTCGCGGTATCGTTCATGTCCACCACCACGCCACTGAAGCGCGCATCGGAGTTCAGCAATTCGATGGCGCGATCATGCCCGAGCAAGAACAGGATGGTCGAATACGCGTCGCCGTCGGTCGATGCGTCCGACATGATCGAAGCGCTCGCCAAGTCGGTCTGCGCGGGATAGCCCGTCTTCGGGTCCAGGATATGGTAGTACAGAACGCCGTCCTGCGTGAAGCTGCGCTCGTACAATCCGCTCGTGACCACGGATTTGTTCCGCGCGGGCACGCTGGCGATCACGTCGTCGGTGGCGCCGTTGGGATCCTGCACGCCCACGTTCCAATTATCGCCGCGGAAGCTCTCGCCGAGCACGTAGACGTTGCCGCCAAGGGAGAGCATGGCACTTTCACAGCCCGCATCGCGCAGGATGCCGACTAAATCGTCGGTGATGAACCCCTTCGCAATGCCTCCCAAATCGAGCATTGCCTCAGGATCGCTCAGGGTCACCGTGGTGCCATCGACCTGCACGCAGCGGTAATCGACGTGCTTGATCGCCTCTTGGATGGCCGCGTCGTCGGGCTTCACACCGACCACGAAGTCCCAAAGGCTCGACACGGCGCCGATGGTAATGTCGAACAGGCCGTCGGAGGCCCTCGAATACTCCAGCGCGGCCGAAATGCACTGCGCGGTTTCAGGCGCGACCTCGACCGGCGCGCCAGCTGCATGATTGATGTTCCAGATGTCGGTGCCCTCGATGGTGCGCGAGAACTTGTTCTCGAAATACTCGCAGCGCTCAGCTAGCTGCTGCATGACCTCTTCGGAGGTACGCGCGCTTATCTGGATGACCGTGTCGAAGTTGAACAGCGTGATCGAGCGTTTCTCCTGCTGGGAGGACGGCGTCGCCGACGAATCACCCGAGAGGGCCGTCGCGTCTTGCGAGTCCGAGGCCGCGCAGCCCGCAAACCACGCGGGCAGCGTCAGAGCCGCCGCCGAGCACAGCGACAGCGACAAGAACCTTCGCCGGGACAGCGTTTCTTTCATGAAAAAGTCAGCCTTCCTATCGACGCTCGCGGAGGAGAATTCGCCGTGCCGTCATTCTACCTGAGTTCGTGCCTTCAGCTTGAGACGCGCGCCCTTCCCCGCAGGTCCGCCTTATCAGGCCCATTGCCTTGCTGTAGACGCTGGTGCGGGCGCGCGAAGATCCAGCCACACGGCCGACCGCATCCGTACTCGAGATGTCTTTACGCAGGCTGATCAGCTCTATCGCGACACCAGTTTACCGTTCGCGGCGCTTACTTATGGTAGGGTTCGCCCTTCGAAATCTTCTGCGCACGATACAACTGCTCGAGCAAAACAACGCGCGCAAGGTTGTGGGGGAGCGTTATCGGCCCGAACGACAGCAATTCGTCGGCCCGCGCGCGCACGGCGTCGCTCACGCCGTCCGACCCACCGATGACGAAGGCAAAACTGCTCACGCCCTGCAGCATCAGGGAATCCAGCCGTTTCGACAAGCCCTCGCTCGATCGCTCCTTGCCGTCGATTGCCAGCAAAACAACGTGCGTGTCGGATCCAAGCTTTACAAGTTCGGCGCATATGGCGTCGCCCTCCTTGGCGCGCGCGCCGTCGACGCCGCCAGCTTTGCGCGGATCAACGTCCGCAATTTCGCGAACCTGCGTTTTCGCGTAGGGTTGAAGGCGCTTGAGGTATTCAGCGCATGCATCCGCCCAGAAGCGCTCCTTCAGCTTCCCAACAGCAACGATGGTGAATTTCATTCGTCCTCCAACCCCGGCGAACGCGCTTGCGATCAACTTGCGACTGTTCGCGCGGCAAATCTCAGCCGCCGCAACAAAGTTCCCGTCATTGTAACGTTTTTCGAATGCAGGATGCATCCCGCACGCGCCCTCGCCCGCGAACCACGTGCGCTCTTGACCTCAATATCTAGTACTTCCCCGTAAATTAGGTGTTTACAAACCGTAACGAGACTGTTAGGATCAGCCACACAATTTCATAGCGAACCCCGTTGATGTGCTCTGAACCGCAAGGAACAGGGCAAGCAGGGGCCTCTGGAGAATCCCGCAAAGGGTGCCGAAGGGGCAAGGCGATCGCAGGTTCAAACCGAAGCGCTTAAGCGCTGAACCGATCCGCTGAAACTCTCAGGCAAAAGGACAGAGCAAGCTTTCTTTCATCGAACGCTGCAGCTTCGATGAGCGGTTTACCCTAGCCCTACAGTTGCATATTCCAGACGGCCTTAACCAGGCATAACGCGCGATGCCTTCCTCGTCGTTCGCTCCTGAGATTGAAGCATGCAAGACGATTGAAAGAAGGTTCAAGGCAAATGGAAGGGTTTTTCGACGCCGCCAACACCGCGTTGACGGCCATCGACGACTTCATGTGGGGCGTGCCGTTGATGGTGCTGATCCTGTTCGGCGGCATCCTCTTGACGGTACGGCTTGCCGGCCTGCAGTTCAGGCAGCTGCCCCGCGCACTGCGCTATATGGTGAAGAACGAGGAAGACGGCACCGGCGAGGTAACCAGCTTCGGTGCGCTGTGCACCGCGCTTTCAGCCACCATCGGAACGGGCAACATCGTCGGCGTGGCCACCGCTATCGTGGCCGGCGGCCCTGGCGCCATGTTCTGGATGTGGGTGGCAGCGCTGTTCGGCATGGCCACCAAATATTCCGAGGGCTTGCTTGCCGTTAAATACCGCAGCGTCGACGAGAAGACCGGCCACGTGCTTGGCGGCCCGTTCTACTACATCGAGCGCGGCATGGGCAAACGCCTGCCGCAAATCAGCTGGAAGTGGCTGGCGAAGATCTTCGCCTTCTTCGGAATGTGCGTCGGCCTGTTCGGTATCGGAACATTTACCCAGGTCAACTCCATTTCTTCCGCCGTTACCGGGTTCTTCGACCCCGATAAGACGGCAACGGTGAGCATCCTGGGGATGGATTACTCCTGGGCAACCGTCATCGGCGGCCTCATCGTCGCCGTGCTCGTCGGTCTGGTCGTCATCGGCGGCATCAAGCGCATCGCCAGCGTTTCCGAACGCGTCATCCCGCTGATGGTGGTGCTTTACGTCGGCTTCTCGCTTATCCTGATCATCGCGAATATCGACAAGATCCCCGAGGCGTTCGTCGTCATCATCGAAGGCGCGTTCGGCCTGCGCGCAGCTGCCGGTGGAGCGCTCGGCGCCATCATCATCGCCATGCAGAAGGGCATCGCCCGCGGCATCTTCTCCAACGAGGCCGGCCTCGGTTCCGCCCCGATCGCCGCAGCCGCAGCTCAGACGAAGGAGCCGGTACGCCAGGGGCTCGTTTCCATGACCGGCACGTTCCTCGACACCATCATCGTCTGCTCGATGACCGGCCTCGCGCTCGTGATGACCGGCGCCTACCAGCTGCCCGGCCTCGAGGGCGCGGCTGTCACCACCGCCGCATTCCAGGCCGGCCTGCCGTTCTTCCCGAGCGAGGTTGTTTCCTTCGTCGTGATGGCATGCCTGGCATTGTTTGGCTTCACCACCATCCTGGGCTGGGATTACTACGGCGAGCGTTGCCTTGAGTACTTCAGCAACGGCTCGAAGAAGGCCGTGATGGTTTACCGCTGGCTCTACATCGCCGCCGTGTTCATCGGCCCTTACATGACCGTTTCCGCCGTATGGACCATCGCCGACATCTTCAACGCCTGCATGGCCATCCCGAACATGATCGCCCTGATCGTGCTCTCCGGCGTGGTCGCTCGCGAAACCAAGGATTTCTTCCGCCGCCTGAAAGACGCGAACGGTGATGAGGAGAAGATGGAGCCGCATGCCGCCAGCGACGTCACGCCGCCCATCGATAACCTGACCGACAGCCTGGGCGCGAAGGCGTAGCGGGTTGCAAGGCGCGCCGAGACGGGCGCGCCTTGCCCACTTGTTGCGCGGCAGGATGCCTGAACGTCATGCCTGGTTGGGGCACGGCGGGCATCCCCAGCACCACCCGGACACGACGCGCGGCAGGCACAGGCGTACCGCGCAAAAAGGGGAGCGGCTCCAACGTGGAACCGCTCCCCTTCGTTTCGCTTTACTTTACTGCGCAGACCTACAGCGCTTCAGAATCGACGGCGCCGGATTTCACCAGGGCATCCGCAACCTTGCGCGCCGCGGCGGTGATCGTGAGGTCGTTGACGTCGACGGTGATCTCGGCGAACTTCTCGTACAGCGGGCGACGTTCGTCGAACAGCTCGCGCAGGCTCATGCCGATGCCGCCTTTGAGCACCACACCGCGCTCCTGCAGATCGGAAAGGCGCGAAACCAGCTGGTCGTAAGAGATCTTCAGATACACAATCGTACCGATTTCGGCGAGGTGCGCCATCGCCTCGTCAGAGTAAATCGCCGAACCACCCGTTGCGATGATGCTGTTGTCGGCCTTCAGGTCGCTCAGAATCTGGTTCTCGACCTCGATGAACCCTTCAGGCCCGCAAGCATCGATGATCTTCTGCAGCGTTTTATCGCACTGGTTCTGAATCACGATATCGGCATCGATGAAGTCCTTGTTCACGATCTTCGCCAAAACGATGCCAAGAGTCGACTTGCCGGCCCCGGGCATCCCGATCAGCACGATATTGTTCTTCTCAGCCATGACATCCTCCCTGATGCGGTTGTTTTGCAGGATTGTATCACTGGCCGCCACCCGGCTCGTCGGGCGCGGCGTTCTTCTTCAAAGGAAGCATCTCACTGATCAGAATGGCGACGAAAATCAGCCCGAACCCCGCCAAAAGCCGTAACGTGAGCGACTCGCCGTAGATCAGCACGCCGAACACCACACCGAACACCGATTCCAAGCTCAGGAACAACGACACTTGGGCAGGGGGGACATGGGCAAGCGAGACGTTCTGTATCCCGAACGCGACCACCGTGGCGAAAATCGCGAGGAACAGCAGCTGAGCCACCGATGAGGGGGTGAAAACACCGAATCCGGGAAAGGTTTCGAATGCAGCACCCACCAAGCAGCCCATCACGCCTTCAGCAAGAAATTGCACCGCTGTCATGGTCAGCGCATCGGCGAAACGCGAGAATTTCGACACCAGAACGATATGCAGCGCGAACAGGACAGCGCATACAAGTGTCATGCCTTCGCCGAAGCCGATGGTAAGAACTCCAGATCCGCCCGAGACGAGCCATATGCCCGCAAGGGCGATCACGGCAGCAACGATATTGAACACCGTCGGGCGGCGGCGCGCGATGATCCACCACAAGAAGGGGACGATCACGCAGTACGTTGCGGTGAGGAACGCATTGATGCCGGGCGTGGTGTACATAAGCCCGACCGTCTGCGTCCAGAATGCCGAGAAATCCGCCGCAGCAAGCGCGATGCCCATCAGCACCGCCTTGCGCGATAAAAAGCGTCCGATGCGCCGGTGGATGATCAGTGAGAGAACCGCTCCGGCAATGAGGAAGCGAATGCCGATCAACCAGGCGGGCGGCAGCACTTCCACCATATCCTTCATGCCAACGAATGCATACCCCCAGATCACCGTTGCGAGGACAATCGCAATCTTGTAGAAAACGGGGGAGAGTTCTCGTTTTTGCGGTCGCGCGGGCCTAGCCACAGTCGCCGCCGCAATCTCCTCCGCCGCAATCTCCTCCGCCGAAATCGCCGCCGGAAGAACCGCTATCGCCCGAAAGGGCGCTGGATGCATCGGAGCAGGCGCCCTCGATCGAGTGCGACACTGCGTCTCCGACAGTCGAAATATCGGAAAACACGCCTATGCCATCTGCGGCGGTAAGCCAACAAGGAAGCGACACTGATGCGACGGCAGCGCTCGAGCTCGCCTTGAACAGATTCGGGCAGGCGATGCGCAACTGATCAGCGACTCCGCTCGCTACGTCGAACTGATAGGCATACACCATGAACTCGCCCCAGGTGCCCGGGTCTTCGGGAACCTCTTCGTTGAGCTTCCCGAAATCGCGCAGCCAATTGCGAAACGCCTTGCATCGTGCAACAAGGTTGTTGCCCTCACGCGTTCGGCGGCGCGTAAAGTAAGCGATGACGAACAGGCAAACAGATGTCACCGCCATGCAGGCGAAGCAGAAGATGGAATCCGAGCTTGCAACTACGCCCACTAGCGTAAAAAGAAGCGCAATTAAGAGAAAGACAATGCCAACGACCGCAATGATATTGGATATCCTCTTGCTTTTCTCGTCGAAGAAGCATTTCTTGTCGACCTCATTCGTCAGGATCCCATTCCAGGCACTCATCACTCCATCGAAATCCTTCGGATTCTCTTTCGCAAAACGTCGGATCGATTTCAGGCTGATTGATTCGTTGCCCTGGGCGACAACCTCGAAAAGCAGCTGCAGGGTCGCTTTGTCGATAGCGTCTTCCGCATCATCGATTTCAACCTTGCGGGTTAAGGTGTATGTCGATGACGAAGACTTTCCCGAATCTTCTCGGTCGATGCGGATATACCCGATTTGCGCCAGATGCAAAATGGCCGCCGTCAGGTCCTTCGCGTTGCGTTCGTTCCAACGCCAAAGACGGCCGATGACAGCAGGATGCACTTTCGGACTCGGAATTTCGCGAAGATACTTCTCCTTGTAGTCCGGCTCATGCTCAACCCCGTAACGACGATACAGGATTATTCCGCCAGCCAAAAGCAGCGCGCATATCGAAACAATGGCGATTCTCCCGATCAGGCTCTGAACGTTTTGAGATTTCGACTTGTCGGTCCACGTGCTCTCGTCCTTGGACACCGCGTCACCGCGAAGCGTTCCCGAATGCTCCTGGAGAGCCTTTTGCGACAAATTGGTGAGCCAGGTTTTTGGAACAAGAACGCGAAGCTCGGCGTATTCTCCCGTTTTCGTACTTGGAATCTGGCAGGTGATCAGCCCCGATTCCGAAACATCCACCGTGCCGCCCGAAGGGCCATGACCCCAGGCCTTCACGTTGTCGCCCTCGGTAACCGTCGTTCCTTTCGGCAACGGAAGTTCGAGCTTGCACGTGATGTTCTCGCTTGCCTGGCTCCAACCTGAATTCAGATACTGCCAATATATTTCAGCGTAATCATCGTATACCTGCGCCATCTCGGTGATGGTGTAATCAAGCTCGACGACAATCCTATGCGGGGCCTCCTTGAAGAACACGTAAATGGTATTTTGCGGCGAGTCAACTGAATAGCAATCGGCATCCGGCCCGGCGTCCTTTTCGCGCCACGCCAGGTCAAACGACCTCTGTTCCAGCGTCGTCGTCACGTCTTCCAGGTTCGACGAAGATGAGCCCTCAGCTGCATTGTCCCCGGATATGATGCCATTGGAGGAAACGCTGCCCGTCAAAGATTCCGTCTCTGCGCCAGCTGATTCACTGGAGTTGTCCGAGCCGCCTTTCAGCGCGTCGGACTCGTCAAGATCGATGACGCGAACGCCATTCGCCTTCACCTCGGCATTGGTCGGTAACTGCGCGAAAGACCAGTGCAACTTCGAATAGTCGCCGTCAAACTCGAACGTACGCTGCTCGATCACATGCAACGAGCCGTCCGTTTCAAGCTGTGCCTGGATATCAACCTTCGGCATCGTGTAGGACTTAGCCTCGGCATCATGAGGAGTCGCGGCAATAAACAGCAGCGTGACAAGAAGAGCAAGCGCGGCGCTGAAGGCAACGACAATGCGTCGGACGTCGGTACCCCCTTGAGAGGCACCGATGGAAGGATTATGTGGGCTCATGAGCAACACGGCGAAATGCTCCTTGCAAGTTCGAACCAGTCACGGTATCATAGCAAACCGCACCTATTATAGCGTGGAGAAGTGACCGAGAGGCCGAAGGTGCTCGCCTGCTAAGTGAGTATACGCCACAAGCGTATCTAGGGTTCGAATCCCTACTTCTCCGCCACTGATGCTTCAGCCCGGGTTTTCCGCCCGGGCTTTTTCTTTCCCGTGCTCCACTTAGCCCGCGTTCAACAAAGCGGTAAAAGGGAGCGCGAAGGTGTTGACGGGGTCCGAGGCGAGCCAGGGCCGGCGACCTGGCACCAGCGGCCTGCAGTTCGTAGCCAGCAGCCGACACCTAACGCCCCCCAGGTCCGGCTCCTCCAGGGCCGGCGACCTGGCACCAGCGGCTAACGGCTCCAGGGCCAGCGGCGGATCTTCTTGGCCCGCATGGGCTTCTTCCGGTAGCCGGGGTTGTGCTTCAGGAATACCGCTCGGCAAATCCTAGTGATAGCCAGTGCAACCACCGCAACCATCAGGAAGCTCAAAAACAGCTCCAACACATCTGGATTGCCGTCGCCCCACGCATAAAGGCTTGCGAGCGCGAAAAATATGCAGAGCGCGCCGTTTAAAGCCGTGAACAACTTGATGAGTATCTCTTTAGCCCGAGCAGGGGAGCGCCTCCACGACACGAAAATGTATACGATGCCAGCCAGAATAGCCAGGACTGCAAGCAGGGGAAGCGCTCTGAACAAGCGTACGAACATAATCAGCACGCCCCTTAATGATGCGGTGCAACTGCTGCGCGAAGCGGGCTGAACGTGGTTGTGCGAGCCCACCATCCCTTGCCTTGCGCGGCGGAGACAACGCTAGCAGCATCATTGAAGCTCTCGCACACCGCAAACACAGCTGCACCGCTTCCGGACATCATCGCGACGCGAACTCCTGGTTGCGCATCAAGCCAGCGTTGCACTTCGCCGATCTCCGGCAGCAGCCCTTCGGATGCTCTCGTCATGTTATTGCGCAGCGGAACAGCTTCGCCAGCCGTCGCCTGCCTCGCCTCTTCGAGGTCCGCCTGAGGAATCGCAAGTGGATCCGCATCGAAGGCGGCATACGAGGCCGCCGTCGAAACACCGCCCTCGGGCTTCACGATTGCCACAAATTCATGCATAGGGGAGAGGCTGCGGACGAAATGCTCGCCAACCCCATCGTATGCGGAGCAGCCACCTCGCAAAAAGAACGCTACGTCGGCACCCAGCCCAGCAGCAACCTTCTCAAGCCTTGGGTCTTCCTGCGAAAGACCCCAAAGCCGAGCGGCACCCACGAGGGCTGCTGCAGCATCCGACGATCCACCACCCATACCGGCTTGATGGGGAATATGCTTTTCAAGATGAACCCTGATCGTTTCCGTTTCACCAAGCTCATGCCCCACTTCATCAGCAAGGCGAACGATAGCCTTCCAAACGATGTTGCTCTGAGGGTCTATGTCGAGTGGCGGTATCCCCTCGAAGCAGCGACACGTCAACTCCACTGGCGATCCCGTACCAGCTATGCGTTTCATCAGCAGCACATCATGCAACATCAGCGCGTGCATGATGGTTTCGACCTCATGATATCCGTCACCGCGACGACCCTTGATATTCAGGAGTAGATTCACCTTTGCAGGAGCTACAACCTTGATCGACCCCGGAAGGGCGAACTCCCGTTTCTCCACTGCCTGAGCAATGCGCGCAACATCAAGCATATCCACTTTATCCGAAACTGTTTCACGTGAAACAGTTTCTTGTTTCCCCTGGTCCGAAGCCATTTATTACTCCGTTCGTTTCTTTCTTCTTTGTACGAAGAAGTCCTTCAGAAGAGCGGCGCACTCAGCCGATCTCACGCCAGCAGTCACTTCAAAATTATGATTGAGACGCTTGTCCTCATGAACTGAATATAGGGTTCCCAAAGCTCCCGCCTTCGGGTCGGAAGCCCCGTAAACACATTTGTCAATTCTCGATTGATGCATGAGGCCAGCGCACATGATGCATGGCTCCAACGTCACATAAACCGTGCAGCCCGTCAATCGCCAGACCCCAAGATTGCGTGCGGCCTCTTTCAAGGCAACGAATTCGGCATGCCCGGCGGGATCTTGTTCCGTCTCGCGAACGTTGCACGCACGGGCGATCACGCGTGGTTCTGCAAGCGGCTTTCTTGTTGCGGGGTCGATGGGATGATAAACAACAACAGCGCCAATGGGAACTTCTCCCATTTCAGCCGCCCGTCGAGCCTCGGCAAGCGCCATGTCCATGTATTCTTCGTCTCTCATAGTTGGCATTATATGGTATCCTTGCAACCTATCCGGAGGAATGGCCGAGTGGTTGAAGGCGGCAGTCTTGAAAACTGTTGAGCCGCAAGGTTCCGTGGGTTCGAATCCTACTTCCTCCGCCAGTCGAAACCGCAGGCCAGGGCATTAATTCCCTGGCCTTTTCATTGACGATACATGGCGCGGCACGTGATCCGGTTCCTAAGTGCTTTTCATTTTGAAACGCACTTGAACGCTTCGGGTTGTTGACGAAAAACCCGACAACCTATCGAACCTCTCTATACGCACGAATGGCAACGCCCGTACCTGCGCGCATGCCTTCATCCAAGAAAATGAGCCCGTTGGATGCCTTAAGATCCCGCCCAACCGAGCTTATGTAAGAGGGGAGCGAATCCCCGAAGCGGACGCGCACCCCTCATAGGCTCTCGAGCCGTAAAGCCTTAGCGCTCGCTCATCGGCGTATAAGCCCGCTTCGCGCTATAAATCGACTTGTATGCAGGGCGGATGATCCTCTTCCCGGAAACGATTTCCTCAAAGCGATGTGCAGCCCAGCCGGAGATACGAGCGCACGCGAACAGCGGGGTGAACATATCCTCAGGAATGCCTAACATCGAGTACACGAAGCCGGAGTACATATCCACGTTGGCGCACATTTCTTTCTTCGTGCCCTTTTCGCGCAGGATTACCTCAGGCGCGAGACGCTCTATAGTCTCCAGAAGGCGGTATTCCGCCTCAAATTCCGTACCAGCGGCCAGCTTTTCCGCAAAACGCTTGCAAACGACAGCACGCGGGTCGGAAACCGTATACACCGCATGACCCATGCCGTAAATCAAGCCGGTCTTATCATAAGCTTGCTTATTGACGATTTTCGCAAGGTAATCCGCAACCTCGTCGTCATTCGACCAATCCTTGACGTTGTTCTTGATCTCCTTCTGCATAGCCAACACCTGATGGTTGGCACCACCATGCTTACGACCTTTCAGCGAGCTTACAGCCGCCGCATACGTCGAATAGGGATCAGTATCGGCAGATGTCAGCACATGCGTCGTGAAGGAGGAATTGTTGCCGCCACCATGCTCTGCATGCAGACAAAGCATGATATCGAGCATGCGCGCCTCCTCAGGGGTGAATTGCCTGTCCGGGCGCAGCATCGATAGAATGGTTTCGGCAGTGGACTGACCTGGCACAAACCGGTGCATGATCATCGATCCGCCGTGATAGCGCGATTGAATCGCGTAATACGTCAGCACAGAGATGCGCGGTAAACGGGAAATCATGGAAATCGCCGTCGATATCTCATGCTCAATCGATCGATCTTCCGCCTGAGGATCGTATGCGTACAGCAGCAAGATGGTGCGAGCAATCACGTTCATGATGTCGGGAGGCGTATCGCGCATGATCATGGACGCCGTGAAGCCGTCGGGAAGCTCCCTCTGCTCGTCAATCGCCGCGATATACCGATCCAGCTGGCTTTGTGTCGGGAGCTCGCCCATAAGCAGCAGATACGAGACCTCCTCGTAATTAAAGCGCCTGCCGGCGGCATCGGTTCCCAAAAGATCGTACAGGTCATATCCACGAAGACGAAGCTCGCCTTTATCGGGGCGCTTTTCGCCATCACTCATCACGTAACCATGAACGTTGGATATGCCCGTCAAACCCGCCAGAACACCAGTACCGTCAGCATTTCGCAAACCGCGCTTCACGTCATATTGCTTGTATTTCGAGGCATCGATGGCGTTGATTTTCTTGAAGTTCTCATACAGGTTGATCGTGTCACCACTCGTCATCATGCTTCCTTTCCGCCGCCTCAACGGCTTGATCTAAAGCGCCTATCCGAACACGTGCATTTCTTTGCCGTGAAAGCCGATGGGATATCCGTCAATGCCACACACAAGCGCCACGCCGTCGACGAATACGTCATTCATAAACAGAGATGCCCGCACAACGGCGGGCATCTTTCAAAAACAACTGAGCAGCACTATTTAGCCGCACCGATGCGGCAGATGGTCGTGCCGCAGTCGGGGCACTTGCCCTTCGTGATCGGCTTGCCGTTCTTGGTCACGCCCTCGACGGGATCCTTCATGATTTTCTTTTCCTTGCACTTAACGCAATAAGCTTCGATAGCCATTCCAAACCTCTCTTGTGCTAACTCAGCCGCGCTCGACAGCGCGGCTGGTACATCTTTTGTCTTGTGCAGTCGATTATACCTTAAGCATATCGACCCGTTATTACGCTTCGGTTTCAGTGCTAGATATTTTTAAGGAGCTCCATGATGAAATTGGCGTTCTTCTCGACCTTGCGCATGTCAACACCTTCAACGGTATCGCTCGCTTCCGCGTAACCAGCCGGCTTTCCACCCGTCATACCCACCAAATGAACTGCCTGGTAGCCATGTTTCGTCGCGTAAGAGGCAGCACTCTCCTGCCACAATAGCGGAGCAGAGGCAAGTTTGATGCCCGTCGCCTGAGAGGCTTTACGCAAATAACGCTTCATACGGGAAGAGGGCTTCGAAGGCTTCAGCTCGCCTTCGGCATCGATAAGCGTGAGGTCGCCGCCGCCAAGCGAGTCCACCTCAACAACGAACGCGCCCTTGAGCTCATGCTCGTGCTCGGCCAAAAATGCCTTGATGCCGGCGTTTCCGGACAGTTCAGAGCCCAGAGCCACAAACCAAACCTCGGTTTTGATCTCAGGATTGCGGAACTTGTAGATCTGCTCAAGCTCTTCGTCTATCACAGCATCGTTTTCCGCCGACGCAGCTGCAACGGCAGACACTTCCTCGGATTTCAGATCGCCATCCTCCATCCGACGCAGCGAGAACGCACCACCGTGCCATTGGCGATTCGGAAGCTTACCCTGGGTCATTTCCTGGGCATCATCGACATACAGGAAGTCTCCCTGCGCATCGGCCGGCTCGTTTACATGCGCATTGAACCCTTGATAGTCAGCTTGATCGAGCTGACTATAGGGAGGGAACGCCTGCGTCGCGCCAGCAAACGCCTCTTCCTGAGGCTCAGCATCTGGCCCATGGAACGAACCGCCTTCGTAAGCATCATCGGCACCGTAATCAGCACCGTAGCCACCCTGGCCATAGGACTCGTCCTGGAAACTCTCCCAGCCGCCACGCGCACGACCAACAGCCCGCGCTTCAAACTGATCATCTACGTCCAGCCAATCCTGCGCCGATGTTTCGTCCTCGGCCTTATCGTGACGGAACTTATCGAGGAATCTCCTGAAACGCGATTTAGGCATCTCAACATATCCGGGACCAGCAATGGCTCCCGTCTGGGTAAAGTCCGTGTCGTATTCGGAATCATCGACGTCGTCGACATACAGATCATCCGAATCGTCTTCAAGTGAAGCGTTTCTAACCAACTCGTCCGTCACTGGCGCAAACGCCCCAGTCGCCCCGGCGGTGCCAAACGTTGACTGCGCAGCGGTAGACGCCTGCTCCTGAGCAGAATCAGCAGCCTTGATGGCACCAGACAGCGAGGGGAGCGACACCAGCAGGGAGGCGTTCTTCCCACGGGAACCGCCGGCTTTCACGACATCTTCTTCAGATTTATCCGCAGAAGAGCTTTCTGCAGCTACATCGGCCGATCCGATCGTAGGAAGCGTGCTAAGCAAGCTTTTCGCCGCCGTCTTGCCCGCAGTCTCGACATCAGCCAGGGGCGCGCGCTGCTTCGCCTTAGCTATAACCGGCTGCTGCCTTTCACCCGTAGCGGCAATATTCGGAAGCATAATCGGAGGCTTCGTTGCACCCTGCCTGAACGAATCAGGCTGGCTTCCATTTACTGAATTGGCAGAGAACGGAGTTGCGGGCACAACCTCTGCTGCTACCGCCTGCCCTTTCTCCTGCACAGTGGGATTTTCGGCAACAAGCGTCTGCTGATCGACAACACCGAGGCTGGTGATACGCGCATCCGTGGCATCAACCCGATTTCCCGTCCTTGGCGCTGCCGAATTGTTCGCCAGCTTCTCCGCCTGCACCTTGCGCGGATCCAGGAACGACGGCATGGGGATGCTCGGCGTTACCGGTTCCGCGTCAAGCCGGAACTGAGAAACGTCAATTGGGGGAGCGGCCATTGTGGCCGAAGGGTCTACGGAAACAGGCACCGCAGGGACGCTCGATTTAGCCGATGCGTCTGGCTGTTCCGCCCCAGAATGCGTTTCGACATGCTGAGAGACGCCTGTAGTCAGGGGCTCGGCCTGAACC
>CAVDXU010000021.1:0-9124 GCA_963613135.1 bacterium | reverse complement strand
CCACTTCTATCGCTTTTGCGGCTTCGGCGGCATCATTCGTGGTGCCCTCAACTGCACTTAGATCAGCAACTGCCGCTTCACCGCCAACGAAGGCATCTTCGGATGCGGCGATAGGTGCCATAACGGCAGTTTCCTCGCTCAAGCTAGCATCATGCCCATGCTGCTGAGCGACAGCCCCCTCTTGAAGTAAAGCATCCGACTCATCAGAAGCAAACTGGCCATGTTGCGTATTCTCAAGCGGCAGATCGGCTTCGTTCGTATTCCATTGAGGGGCATGCACTTCGTATATGGTCGCACGCTCAGCCTCAGCCGCCTGTGCAGCTCGAGCAGCAGCCTGAACCTCGCGCTCCGCATCTGCCGCAGCCTGAGCGAACATCTCGGAACCCTCCGCCTCAACAGCCTCGAAGGCAGCTGCGTACTGAGATCGCTGCGCGGGCTTTTCCCTCTTGGTAGACTTCTTTGCCTTTTCCTGCGCCTTTTTGAACCAATCCGGAACCGAGCTCTCCTGCTTTGACTCAGATTCCGCAGGGGAACCCTGCACTTCATTATGCTCTAGCGCCTCGATCGGCTCAGGCTCAGGCTCTAGCGCAGTATCGGGCTCAACAGCATTGCCCCCCTGCCCATAAGGCAAAGCCTCGTCGAGCGCCGCCCCTTCAGCCTCTTCCGCCGTAGAAGCTTCATATGCATGGGCGCGATTTTCCTCTGCTGCTTGCGCCCTTTGAGCCTCTTCTTCTGCGCGGGCGTTCAGCATATCAAGGTTCCGCTCAACGTCTTCGGGGGTCATTCCGCTCACGGGCTTTCCCGACAACGCAGCTATAGCAGCTTTCGCCGCATTCAAATCGTCTTCGGAACCTGTCGAATAAACGAACTCAGCTCCCTCGGGAACCAGACCGGCTTCAACAGCCTCCTGCTCGCCATGCATGCGAGCTTCCTCGTACTCGACAAGATCCGCTTCGCTCATGCGGCCGCGGCCAACCCGAGTCGCGACCTCCATAAGTGCTGCCACACCAGAGGAATTCGAATTCGCCCCTTCGCTATATGCAGCCGAACGATGAAGTGCACCCAGTGCAACCGGAATAGCGCTCAATATCAATGCAACGATGACAAGGAGTGTAAAAAAGCTAGCCAAAAAGCCGCCAGATGCCCCCAGCAGATTCTTAATCAGCAGAAGAACCGGCATTGCGATTATCGCGATCACAACCGCCTTGTTGACTATAGGCATGAACTGCACGATCGGGGGGGCGAGCTCTTGGCGCACCTTGCCGGTATCATAATGCGCGATCACGACGACTTTGCGCTTGCGCGTTGGCCCGTCCTGGCTGGAACCCGGCTCGTATTTCGCCACCACGTTTTGGCTCACGCCCTTGCCAAGCGCAGTCGCCAGCAAAGGATGGCCGAGGATGTCGGCAACCAGCAGGCCAGCACCTATCAGTGCGCCTATGAACCATACGGCACCAAGCCCCGGAACGATAAGTCCTAGCAGGGCAAATAACAGTGCGATTCCACCATAGATCATTCGGGGGATCTCTGGATCAACGATTCCGCCGATATCCTCGATCGCAGCAGGAAGCCCTGCCTCTTTCTGGAACTGCTCAGTGATATAAAGGGCAGCTTTCTGCTCCTCTTCGGTTCCAGATGGATGAGGCCCTATTTCTTGCGATAGGTACTCGATATGCTCTTTTATATCCGGCATACTTTTGCCTTTCGTTTCTTTTTTGCAGCAAGGCATATATTTCAGAAGTATACGCTATTTACTCGTTCGCCCCCAAATACGCACGAATCACCGTATCGCTGGAACCAGCTTGAGACCGTGCCGCCTTATACGAATTGATGGTTGCCGCGTTGCTTTCGCTATACGCTGCCTGATACAGTTCGGCGGGATGTGCCGGCAATTTCAAAGCTAAATTAGCTGCTTGAGTCTCCGCATCATTGTACGCATCGTTCTTCGCAACCGCTTCCTCTTTATCCTTGTCAATCAAGGCATTATTAGATTCGATTGCGTACCCCATCGACTCTATTCGTTTGTCTAAATAGCTTAAAACGTCTGCAAGTTGAACCTGAGGATGCTTGGTCTGTACCTCGCTTATCTTAGATTTCGCATCCTGAAAACGGGCGAGCGACTCCTGGTATTTTGCCTCGGATTCTTTAAGCTCATCAGACGACGTTAGCTTAGATGCCTCCTTTGCCAACGTGTCGGCTTCCAACACTATTTGCCAAGCTGAGTTGTAGTCGTTCGTGCCGCTTATGGCCTCTTCTGACGCCGTCAGCAACTCGGTTCCCTTCGACAGCATAGTTTGACGCGCGTTAATCGACGCAATGCATTCGTTCGCAGCCTGCCTCGCCTGCCCTTCAAGCAAATTTTCCGAAGGCACTTCTGCCGTTTTCTCAGCGTCATTGAGCACTTGCCGTGTGCGGTCTGCAGCCTCAAGCACCTCGGTGCGTTTCCCTGCTGAATCGCTTGAGAAGGGATCGTTCATGACATCATCCAGCTTCATCACCACATCATCAGCTTCATTGATCTGCCGGAGCGCGTCGACCAGCATCGCTTCATACCCCTGCTGTTCCGTAACCTGCATATGCCAGATCCAAGCTATGCCAATCAACGCCACTGCAATCGCAGTTGAGACCGAGCTCGCAAGTATGATCTTGCTTCTTTTTCTTGCCCTTTTCCTCCGCTGTATTTCTTCCTCTACCGATGCCCTCGGCATGGTAGGCCTTATCCTATTTCCCTGATAGCCAGCCCTTGATGGCGTATCCTGCCAAAGTTGGCGTTTTGGCTCATACCCTAACGCTGCAAATCTTTCTTCCGACTCTTTACCATCGCTTTTTTTAGCGCCAAAGTCTCGCATCTCGGCGCTTGAGCCTGTATGTTTCCTTACTTTCGCTTTCGATGTTTCACGTGAAACATCGAAAGCGAAATCAGAGTTTTCATGCTTCTTATCGTCTCTTTTTCGTAAAGATTTTCGGCCTTTGTGCCCGCTCGGCGAAACATCGACGCCTTGGCTGGCCGCCCCTAAAACGCTCAACGAAATCTCATTCGAGGTGCCTTCTGTTCTCGGTTTTATATGAGCAGCTCGAGCAATTTTTTCATTATGGTTTTTCATATGTGCTGATTACTGCCTCGAATTCAATTCAGCAAGTTCATCGACTATCTGCTTCTGCGTCATTGTTTTAATATTCTTGCTCGGCAATGAATTCAAAAAAATCTTGCCATAGCTTTTAGACAATAGACGGTGATCAGCAAGAATCAATGCCCCCTTGTCATCCGCTTTACGAATCAGCCTTCCGGCAGCTTGCTTAACCTCCAATACCGCCGCTGGCAGCACATAGTGCCTCCAGGCCTGATCATCTCTCTCGGATCTCTCACAGGAGAGGGGGTCGGACGGTTTGGTGAAAGGCAATTTCGGAATAACCACTCCCCGAAGCGTAGATCCTGGTGCATCAAATCCTTCCCAAAAACTTTTCAAGGCGAACAATGACAATGATTCGTCTTTCAGGAAGTCGTCTCGAAGCCCCTTTACGGAAACACCCCATTTCTGGCACACGACTCTCAAGTCATACTGCTTTAATTCGGGTTGGACATAATCGAAACATTTTTCCATCTCTTTGCGATTCGTAAACAGGGATAGCATCGAGCCTCCCTGAGCCACATGAACATCAACTAGAAATTTCTGAAGCGCACTGATATAAGCTGGTGAATTCGGTTCCGGCATATCGCTTGGAACATACACGGTCATATTTTTGTCGAAATCGTAGCTTGAATCCAACTGCAAACACTCGTAATCGGAATACTCACCCTGCCCAAGCCCTAAAGCAGTCGCAAAATTGTCGAATTTGCCGTTCACCGATAGGGTAGCAGATGCAAAAATCATTGAATGCGTCCTCGCATACAGCGTCTCGTTCAGCTTCTCCCCAACGTTTATAGGAAGCGCCTCAAGAGCATCAACTAACCGATCTTTCTTTTTATGTAACGTTGCTGCATATGCATATGCGTCATCCTTGTTACTTAAAATTAAGTCAACTGCATTGACTTGATTTTTCAGCGAAATCGCCAGCGATGCAATCTCATTTTGAATAGCTGCCAGCCCCTCAATTTCCTCCATATAGGCAACGAGGTTCTGGCATGCTGAGACTAATTTCTCAGCAGATTCCCTCAGTGCTTCGCCCTTCTGTCTAACATCTGCAAAAGTTGCTGAATGACGAATGTCATCATTCAGCCAAAGCTCAACTATCTCATAGCCTTTGCCTTTACGGGTTGCGTCGAAGAACAGCAAGCCTTTAACGCTCGCGCAATACCCGTCTGCGCATTGCGCATATAGCGCACCAGCACTTTTTGCTTTAGACGTAAGCGCATAGAACAGCTTTTCGTTTTCTTCTCCATTCGTCTCAAAAGATGCCTGACGCTCGGCTCTCTCAAAGACGTTCCTACGTGAATCTTCAGGCACCACCTTTCGGGCATCCCTCAAAATTTCGCTCGAATCGAGGCTTACCGATAAAGCTTTCCTTGCTTCTTGCTCTGCTCCATGAGCCTCGTCCACCGCCCAATAACGAATAGGAGGGAGCAACCCACCATCAGCTGCAACATCGCAGAACATAAGGCTATGATTGGTCACCAGAATATCTGCGGACTCGGCACACTTCCTAGCCCCATGTGCAAAGCAAATTCCCCCAAAGTAGGGGCATTTCCTCCTAAGGCATTCTCTGCTTGATGTTGTGATCACCCTTCGGGGAAGCAATCGATAATCGATTTTCAGGCCATCGATGTCGTCATATTCCGTCTGCTCGATAAAAGACAGCAATGCAGCCATCGCGGCGGCCTGAGACAGCTTCTTACCCTGGATCTCAACCATTTGCGCGCCATCTTCAATAACGTTCGCAATGCGTCGCAAACACGGATAGTGAGCGAACCCTTTCAGTGGAGCACAGCTTATCTCTTCGACTTCGGGAAATTTATCCTGCAAGCCTTTTGACAATGCCGGAATCTCTTTGTACACAAGCTGATCAAGTAGCGCGTTCGTTTTCGTCGCAACGCCAACGGTGATCTTGTTCCGGTTAGCCAAGAGAGCCAAGGGGAGTAGATACGCCATCGACTTTCCAACGCCAGTTCCTGCTTCAACAGCAAGGTTTTTACCTTCTCTTATCGATCTGGCAATAGCCCTGCTCATAGTTTGCTGCTCTTCCCGAGGCTCGTAGTCCGCATACAGCTGGCCGACGATTCCGTCATTGGAAAAGGCTTCTGCAATAACCTCATCAGAAGGAAACAAGAGATCACGAGCCGGATCGGACGCTATCGTTTCGGCATCGATTTTTGCCCTCTTCTCAACTTTTCGTAGTCTATCCCTGCGCAGTAGTCGCATTGAGAATAGATCGAGCGGGTTTGTCACCCAGCCAAGTTGCCCCTCTCGTTCGTAGACGTCACTTGAATTTGTTACTGGCTGAGCACCCTCAACACTTGATGTTTCACGTGAAACACCTCCTTCATGATGAGCAAAATAATCGAAAACAACCTGCGTTTGCCATTCATCGCAAGTCGCCAAGGAAGCAATTTTAGCGACAAGCGGCTTCGGCATGGAATCGACAGCCGCAAGCAGTATTCGGTAGATTGCACAAGTAGCAGCCACATCATCGTCTGCTCTATGCGTCGAAACGGGAGCTCCAAACGCCTTCACCAAATCAATCAGACGATGAGATTTCAGCCGGGGGAGAGCAATTCTCGCCAAATCAAGAGAATCGATCCAGATATTGTTGAGAAGCGGATAACCCGACGGATGACGCGTTGTGAACGTTCGATCAAACCCTACATTATGGGCAACCACTTTCGCATCGCCGACAAATTCCACCAATCCCCTGAGGGCATCATCGGGACTTGGAGCGTCCTGAACATCCTTGTCGTGTATGTTGGTCAAATGTGCTACTTCATCGGGAATTTCTTTTCCCGGATTTACGAATGTAATATACCAATCAACGATTTCCCCTTTTTCCATCCTCGCAGCTGCTATCTGAGTTAGCTCATCATGGTTGAAGGAGAAGCCCGTTGTCTCCGTATCGATGACGACAATATTACGGTCGAGATCTCCGTAATCTGACTCACCGACTATTCGCGGTAAGCTTGCATAGCGTTCAATGATCGCCTGAGGCGTTCCATCAGAAATATAGGAAAGCAATTCGTCGCTCACGCAAAATCCAATCTCGTTAATCAACTATAGAAAACCATCTTGCATCACTTTTGCATGCCCTTCATTTTATGACACTGAAGCTATTTCAGAAATGCAGTCTTAGCGATTCTGCTTGTGTTACGCTTTCGCATATTATTTTCGAAAGGAACCATATGATCGATGATCATTATTTCGGGGAATACGCTCGATTTAGTACCGAAAACAAGGAGAGTGCTGCTGTTCTCTTGGGGGCAGATTGCATTGTTGGCGACCCGTTCAGCATTGATCTGCGACCCTTCAAGGGTACCACTCGTGCATGGATTCAAAACCCATTTGGAGCTGATGTCGGATACCTGGACCCCCAAACCTCTTATAAGCTTGAGGTACTTGCCGCACGAGGTTGGTCGATCAACGTCATTTTTTCCTTTGTAGCCTTCACCGACTCAACTCATGGAGGGTCGTACTGGGGAGAAGTCGCATTAATCTGCTTTGAACCTTCGCTCTCAGCCGATTTTGATCCCTTTATCTCGAATATCGCAAAACTTATCAGCAAAGGGATACGACCGAAGATCGATTTTGGCGCTCAAGGCGTTCGCAGCATCACGGAATCTCACGGATCTTGGGAGCCAACCCAACGTATCCCATTCCCAAAAAGCGATCAGAACACGGCAATTTTAAAGAAATCTTGCAGCATGATGGATTCGTTAGTCAAAGAGGGCCGTAAAGGAAATAAGGGCTGCTATCTAATCAGCTGGGCTTTCCTTTTAGCAGTCATCGCAGCTGCTGCCTTCAGTTTGAAATCCTGCGGAGTCTTCTAACGTTGCATGGGTCTGCATGCATCGAACAGCTGCTACCGCACGCAGACCCATCTCTTAACGAACAGGCTCTTCAAGGGCAAGCTCGATAAGCTTCTTGCAAAGATCAGGAAAAGACATTCCTGCCGCTCTTGCAGCATCCGGCAAGAGCGAGGTTGCGGTCATTCCAGGAATGGTATTCGTCTCCAGACACCAACAAGACCCATCTTCTTCCAAGATGAAATCGCTTCGTGAGGTACCACTGCATGACAATGCCTTGTGAGCTTTAACGGCCTCGTTTTGCACCTTCCGAGCTACATCCTCGGGCAACCTAGCAGGACAGATATGCTGAGATCCATCGGCCGCGTATTTTGACTCGAAATCGTAGAAGGCGCTCTTTGGAATGATTTCGATAATAGGCAATGCAACAACATCCTCGTTGCCCAGCACGGCAACCGTCAACTCCGTTCCACTGATGTAACGCTCTATAAGCACCTCATCATCGATTTCGAGCGCTTTAGAAACAGCTTTCTCGATAGAAGCTTGCCCTTCGACAATGAAAACGCCTATCGCACTACCTTCGTTGCCTGGCTTGACGACAACATGCTCCCCAAGTTTCTCAACGATAATCGATACGTCAACAGTTTCCCCCTTGCGCACCGTTACCGACGGGGGAGTAGGAACCCCCGCTTTCTCATAAAACACTTTCGCCTTCGGCTTATCCATGGCAAGTGCGCTCGACCACACGCCGGAGCAGGTATAAGGAATGCCTACGATATCGAGAAGTCCCTGAACGGTTCCATCCTCGCCATACTTCCCATGAAGGCAGAGGAAGGCAACATCGAAATGCTCCTCTATCAAGCGCTTCAGATCATCAGGGTTGGCCGGATCGATGTCGACTACAGAAAAACCCGCAGCCTGCAATGCCTCTCGAGCTCCATCACCAGAAGCAAGTGAAATCTCGCGTTCGTTGCTTCTACCACCAGCAAGTAACGCAACGCGGCATGAACGAGGATCGATTCCTGACATGCTTCCTTCTTTCTCTACGCTTTCATTGTTTTCAGTATATCAAAGCCCTTTTATAGCTCTAATCTTATCTCGGTTGAAGAGAAGTGTTTCACGTGAAACACGCTATAATGACGCCCATGAATACACCAATCAAAACATACTCTTATGACCAGCTGATTTCCGTTCTCGAAGAAATGGGACAACCTGCATTTCGCGGAAAACAAGTGTTTGAATGGCTTTATCAAAAGGGCGCATGTAGCTACGATGAGATGACCAATATCTCCGCCTCTTTACGACAGCATCTTGCTCAAACCCATCCTCTATACGTGCCAAACGTACTCGAGGAAGCCATTTCATTCGATGGGACGAGGAAATATCTCCTCGAACTGCATGATCATGTAGTTGTTGAAACTGTTGCCATACCCTCGCGAGACGGAAACCGACTCACTGTCTGTTTCTCAACGCAGGCCGGCTGTCCAATGGCCTGCTCCTTCTGCGCAACAGGAAAAGAGGGGTTCACGCGAAACCTTACACCGGGAGAAATTGCCGACCAAGTAATAACAGTCCAACGGCGAATGGGTAAGCGTGTAACCAATGTCGTGGGAATGGGACAAGGTGAACCATTTTTAAACTACGATAATGTTCTCTCCGCTTTACGAATCATGAATCATGGAAAGGGCTTGGGCATAGGTGCGCGACATATCTGCGTATCGACATGCGGGATACCATCTGGCATTGATCATTTCTCAAACGAACCGGAGCAATTCACGCTGGCGATTTCCCTCCATGCAGCTCGACAAGAGGTACGAACCAACCTCATGCCCAAAACGGACGCTTTCCCTCTAACCGATCTCAAGCAAAAACTTCTAACCTATACCGAGAAAACTAATCGCCGTATCACCTTTGAATACATAATGATCAAAGGCGTCAACGATACAAAAGCGGATCTGAAGGCTCTTCTCGAATACTGCAGCGGAATGCTTTGCCATATCAACCTCATCCCTATTAACGCTATTCCCGAATCACTTTATCAACCTAGCTCGAAACAAACTATCGACTCTTGGCTTTCGAAAATGAGTAATGCCGGTATTGAAGCTACCTTGCGCGATTCAAGGGGATCAGACATCGATGGAGCATGCGGACAGCTGAAGAACACTTATATGAAAA
>CAVDXU010000020.1:32270-35722 GCA_963613135.1 bacterium | reverse complement strand
CGTCAAGCCCGTAGGCCTGGCGCATGTTTCGCTCGGTGATGACCGCCGCCGCCAGCCCGAACGTCATGGGCTTGCCCGCCTGCAAGAGCACCACGTTCGAACGGCACATGAACGCATGGTCGGGGCTGTGCGTGGTCATGAGCACCGCATACCCCCGCTCGGCAAGCCAACGCACCTTGGCGATGACGCGGATGGCGTTGCCGTAATCCAGCGCGGCCGTCGGCTCGTCAAGCACCAGCAGCTGCGGCTGCTGCGCCAGCGCCCGCGCGATCATCACCAGCTGCAGCTGCCCGCCGGAAATGTCGGTGTAGGGCCGCTCCGCCAGATCATCGACGCCCATGTCGCGCATGGCGCCGTCGACGATGCGGTAATCCTCCTCGGTGGGCTGCGATGCGCCCGTGCGGCTGACGCGCCCCAACATGACGACGTCCTTCACGCGGTACGGAAACGGCGGCACATGGTTCTGGCTCGCATAGGCCACCGTCTGGGCAAGACGCTTCGGACCCCACTTCGTCGCATCCTCGCCGTCGATGAGGATGCTGCCGGCGCGCGGCGGCACCAACCCGAGCAGCGTTTTGAACAGGGTGGTCTTCCCGCAACCGTTCGGACCGAGCACGCAGCAGACCTCGCCCGAGCTCACGGTGAAGTTCACAAAGCGCTGCACCGGATCCGCGCCATCGTATCCGCAGCTCACGTCTTTGACTTCCAGCCTCATCGTCATTGCCCTCCCCTACAGTCGAAACGATTTGAAGAAATACTTGAAGTTGCCCAGGTACGCGCGCGCTGCCTTCCAAAACGACAGGTAGTACGCGACGAAGGGGACGATCTCGTCGTCGTTGGGCACACGCGATCCGAAGGTCAGCTGCTCGTAGGTGCACGTGAGGTCGACGAAGGAGACGCCGGCCTCGGCGTCGAAGATGGCCATGCGCGTCGCCTGGGAGCTGGCGAATTCCGCCAGCGTCGCCCCAGGCGCAACGGCGAAGCCGATACGCGAGAAGCGCGTCAGGATGAACTGGTACAGCGCGCGCGCCTGGTCGGTCGGATCCCCTGAAAGCATCCGGCGCAGGCGGCGCAGACGCAGGCGGCGGCGCAGGACGAACGCGGCCGCGATGGCAGCGGCAAGCGCCAAGATGGCAGCGATCACCAGCAACACATAGGGAAACACCACGGAATAGGACTGCGCATCGTATTCCTGCTCAAGCGAATCTTTATCCAGGCCGCCGTCGTTTGCGGCATCGTTGCCGGTGCCCGTGTCGGTGGTGCCGCCACCGACGGTCAGCTGGTCGAGCAGCTGCTGAGCCGAAATGATGACATCGGATTCGCCACGCACCAGATCGTCGGTCGTGTAGCGGAAATCGTCGTCGCTCAGATGCTCGCGATCGGTGGTCAGATCAAGGTCGAGACGGGGCTGCTCGTCAGCAACGCCGCGCACGTTCTCGACGGGGAGCTGGCGATATTCGGTGATCAGTTTGATCTGCGCCACGCCCGGGTCAAGCGGGGCGATCACCAAAAACCACACGGCGAGCGCCACGCCGGCCGACAGCGCGACCGTTGCAAGAGAGGCGGTGAAACCAGCGCCCCGCGAAGCCTTGCGCACCACGTCGGCGCGCACGAGGCCCAACGCGAAATTGCGGTAGATGGCCAGCGCGAGCGCCGCCGCGGCGGCGGTAAGGCTTAAAGCCAGCGCGTTGCATTCGTAAAAGGCCTGCACGACCGAGCAGGTGAAGGCCGCGACGAGGAACCACAGCGCCGATCCGGGTAAACTGCGTGTGAGCAGAAACGACGCCGTGGCGGCAAACGCGATGCACGCCACCAGGTAGAGGCAATTCCCCTCCGCGTCGACGTAGATGTTCTCGCCGGTCGAGTTCGCCAGCGCGACGGCGATGGCGACGGCGAGCAGCGCCACGTAGGTAACGACGCCGGCAACCATGCTCTGGCGCCGGTACGCGGCCAGATACATCACCGCGAGCAGCGCGGCCACGCCAAACGCGGTCAGGGGCTCGCGGGCGGGAATGCTCGACAGGAAGAACGCGTTCTCCATCACGCAAGCGAAACTGGCTGCCGTGATGAACAGCAGCGCGAATTCGCCGACGATGGATTTCAGGTAGCGGGCAAGCGTCATGAGGCCACCCGCCTTGTTTCCTGCTCGGTCGATTCCAGGATGATATAGGGGATTCCGGCCGCGCCCAGCTGGGCAAGCGGAGCCAAGAATTCCGTACGGGCACGCCCGACAAGGCTCGCGGGCACCACCAAGACGAGGATGGCCTGGCGCCGGCGGGCGGCAACGTCGCCAAGCGCGGTCAGGATATCCTCATTCATGCGCGAGGTGACGAAAGCGATGTTGCTCGCTCCCTGCGAGGTGGCGCTCTCGGCGACGAAAAGCTCGATGGGAATCGACGCGGCGCAGCGGATGTCCGCCGCGCTTTCGGCGGCGGGCGCGGGGGCCGGCTGGGTCGCGGCGGGGGCCGAGGGTGCGGCGCCGGCTGTGGCACGCGAGCCGATGCCGCCCGCGGCCGCGGCCGTGCTCGAAGCGGCAACGCCTTCCGCGGCCGCGGCCGCCGCTTCCGCGTCCTCGGCAAGCGACACAATGCGATGCGCGGACAAGACCAGTTCGTCGGCATCTTCCTCACCGGCAAGGCAGACGCTCGCCGGTTCGAACGCGCGCCCCAAGTAGCGCACCATGCACTCGACGCCCTGCGCCCGCGCGAAACGCGACAGCGATGCGGCGCCCTCGATCATGCCGTCGAACAAGCTCATGAGCACCTCACGGTCACGCGCCTCGGAAAACGGATCGATCACCACCGAAAGCGACGGCGTGACGTAGGTTTCGAACAAGCGCGTGTACATGGTGCCGTTCGCGCTGCGAGCGGTCAGGTTCCAATGCACTGTTTTGAGAGGGTCGCCATAGCGATACTCGCGCACGCTGGCGTAATCGGTGCCGTCGGAGGTGATAGGCTTGATCATGCTCGCCGATTCCTCCTCCGCCTCGCTGATGTCGACGTCGTTTACGTCGAACAGGCGCGGGCGCACGGCGACCTGCCGGCGCTCGGTATTTAGAATGGTGCAGCCGAACAAGCCGAACAGGTCGGTCAGGTGCACGGAGTCCACCCCGGCGGAGTATCTTCCCAGATGCGTGAAGCTCGCGTCGAAGTCGAACGTGGACACCTCGCGCGGGCCGAGCGGGACGGTCATGGTGCGCGCCGCATCGTATTCGCCGAACAGATCGGTGATGTAAAAGGTCACGGTTACGCACGGATGCGGCAGAATCGAGCGATTCTCAAGGGTGAGGGAAAGCCCGACGTTGCTGCCGCGCTCGCAGGCCCGGCGCATGCCGTCCTCGCTGAACGAGAAGGTGCGCTTCAAGATGCGGAGATACGCAAACGACAGCGCCAACGCGACGACGACGGTGATCAGCGGCACGTAGCTGATGGGGTGCGCCAAAAATACCGGCG
>CAVDXU010000020.1:27882-32260 GCA_963613135.1 bacterium | reverse complement strand
CTTTGCGACACGTCCATTCCCGCGGCGCATGCTAATCGCCCCACTTCTGCGACTGGACGGCGACCGCCCACACGAAGAACGGCACGACCACCACCGACACCAACGTGCCGATAGGCACCGAGACCGTGCCGATGATGGCGAAGTGCTGGAAGGCGACGCAGGCTAAGAGCACAATGGTGCCCAGGATGCAGTTGCCGAGCAGCTGGTAGCGGAACTCGGCGGGCATCAGGTAGCGCACCAGGAACGGCACGGCGAGCGAGAGCATGGCCACCTGCCCCACCGAGGCGATGGCGGCAAGCTGCATGGCCGAGGCGATCACGAGCGCCGCCCCGCGAAGCACGCGGGGGCGAACTCCCATGAGCAGGGCTTCCTCGTCGGGAAACGAAACCAGGTTGAATTTGAAGCGCAGCACCCACACCGGGATGATCGTGATCGCGAACACCACCGCCACCACCAGCCAGGTTTGCGGATAGGCAAGCACATTGCCCGCCTGCTGGATTTCGTAGAAACGCTCCCAGGTTTCGATATCCATGCCGAACGTGGTCACATAGGACACGATGCCGCCGAGCAGTTGGCAGACCACCGTGCCCAAAAGAAGCATGTCGAACACGTTGAAATCACGCCCCGACACCATGCGCGACGCCACGATGACGAACACGACGGCAAGCGCCCCGAAGCCGTAGACCAAAATGAGGTACAGCAGCATATTGTCGCCGGCCGTCGAGTAGCCCAGGAAAGCGAAGACGATGAACCCGGCCGACACGCCGTCGGACACGCCGAGCGCGGTGGGCGTGGCGAGCGGGTTGCGGAACGACGTTTGGAACAGCATGCCCGACACCGCGAGCAGGATGCCGCAGGCGATGACCACGAGCGTGACGACGCCACGTTGAACGACCAGCTGGTAGATGACGTCGGGATGAGCCTGCTCGAAGGCGGCGAGCAGGGCGCCCGTGCGATTGGAAAGCGTGCTGTCGAACAGGGGCATCACGGTGACCTGGAACCACAGCGCCCACGAATCGATGACATCGCCCGGCGCGTAGATGTCGCCGCCCGTGCCCATGGCGTCGACGCCGTAGTACGGCAAGCACAACGACATGGCGCAGATGGCCAACACGAGCGCCAGCCCGAGCAGCACCGTTTGGCGCATGGTGCGCTTGCTCGCCAGACGCGTCGCATGCACCTCGGCAAAGCGGCGCAGGGCCTCCTCGCCGGCGGCGGGGGCGAACGCGTTGGATTCGCGCAGACGACGCGCGGCATCGATCAGCCGGTTCGCACGCTGCTTGGCGCTCGCGTGCTGGCCGGCGGGCGCGGGATGGCCGGGAAGCGCAGGGCGATCGGCCGCTGCCGCGGGGCATTCGGCCGCTGGAACGCGTTCAACCGCCGCAGGGCGTTCGGCTGCCGCGAGGTGCCTCGTTTCGCCAGCCTGCCCGTCTTTAAGATGCCGTTTATCTCCAGCCACGGCCCGCCTCCCCTCTTTGACGCAGGACGATCACCATGAACAGGCACGCGCCCAGCACCGAGCACACGGGCCCGGCCGCGTACGGCGAGGTGAACGGCAGGCCCGACTGGCAGATCCATTGGATGATGGTCAGAAGGGCGCCGCCGGTGAACATGCTGGCGGGCAGCAGGAAGCGGAAATCGGGCCCGACGATGCGCCGTGCCAGATGCGCCGAGATGAAGCCCAGAAACGCAACGTGGCCGCAGAACGAGATGGCAAGGCCCGTCATCAGCGTACACAGAGCGATCATACCGTAGCGCGTCCGCTTGACGTTGATGCCCATGGTGGACGCGACGTCGTCGCCGAACGAGAGCAGCGTGAAGCGCCTGCGCAGGACAAGCACGGCGATCATGCAGGCCACGATGGGCAAAACGATGATCAAAAGGTCGCGGAAATAGTAGACAGAGATCATGGTGTAGTTCTCGATCTGCGCAAGTTCGGTGGCCATCTCGGGGCTGCCGCCGACGGTGCAGTAATAGCGCGCGAACTGGATGACGGCCGTGACGCCGACGGAAAAGACCTGGCCGAAGATGATGACGATGATGTTGGACAGCTTGCCGCGCCCAAGCAGGGTCGTGAGCGCCATCACGATACCGACGATGATGAAGCACCCGACGATCGAGCACAGGCAGCGGCCGTAGTTGAGATAGAGCCACGAAAACGGGTCGAGCGTTGCTTCCCAAGCGGCGATCTGCGAAACGGTGACCGACCCGGCAACCGCTTCGACCTCTGGGTCGTAGGGCATGGTGGGCGTGTAGGCCGAAAGCCACAGCACGTATACGAGCGCGCCCATAGCTCCACCGCTCATGACGCCGAGCGTTTTCGGGGCAGCGAGGGGGTTGTTGAACGCGCCCTGGAACGTGGAGCCGCACAGGCCGAGCGCCGCGCCGCTGATCGCGCATACGAGCACGGCCATGAAGCGGTTCTCGAACGCGGCGCCGTTGCCGGCAAGCATGGCGGTGGCGGCGGCGATGTTGTTGCCCACGTCCTCCAAAAACGCCGAAAGCGGATAGTCGGTCAGCGCGTAGGTAAACGCGTTGACGGGCAGCAGGCTGGCCGCCACGAAGCTTACCGCCAACACGACGCCGAGTACGAGCACACGCCGCGATTCGGGCCGCATGCCATGGCGTTCCTGCTCTTGATCGGCGAAAACGTTGCCGGTTGATGTAACGGTGATGCGGTTTGCGCCGGCTCGCGCGGCACGCCGGGCCGCCTTGCGGGAGCGGCCGGGGGCGGGCGTAGCGGGTGAGGAGGCCCGCGCGGATGCGTTGCGATCGCGGCCCGCGGCGGCCGGCTCGCGGTCGGGCGCGGCCGGGGGCGCCGGCTCGCGGAGGTCGGGACTGTTGTGGTCTTCCCACGTCATGAGCTAGAGCCCCTTGTCGATAACGACGTCATCGTAGGCCGCGCGGGCGGACGCGTCGTCCATTCGATAGAAATCGCGGTAGAAGCCGACAACAGCCTCCTGCAATTCGGATTCCGAGTAGTTGCAGAGGGCGGCATAGTCGCTGTTGCCGGGCGTGCCGGAATAGATCCGCGCAAGCCATACCGACTCAAGCACCGACTCCATCGAGCAACCCGTCCACGAACCTAAAAGCCCAGAGGGGTTCGCGCGCACGGTTTCCTCGGCCGAAACGCCCTGATCCCGAAAAACGCTGCCCTTGACCACATCCGTCGTCGAGCCGATGACGGAGAAGACGCTGCCGGCATCGGTCTCGATGCTAGGCGACTGCTGGTTCCACGGCAGGATCGAATAGGGGCTCAACGGGTTGTACGTGTTCATCTGCGCAACGACCGAGGCCTTCACCTGGCTTGCCGAATAGCTTCCCGACGCGGACACGATCAGGTAGGGGAAGGCGTCGGAACCCAGCCCGTCGCCCTGATTGGCTCCCCCAGATGCTCCCTTTGAATCCTCGGTGCTTAAAAGCACCTGGTCAACGCAGCGGGAAAGCTGCGGCGAGGCCGTGTTGTTCAAGAAAAAGTCCTTGTTGTAGTAAGCGCCCCGGAAAATGCCGTAGATCATGGCCGTCGCGGTTTTCGAGCTGTTGAGCTGCACTTTGCCCGAGCTCGCGGCACGATCCCACACGCCGGCCGACTGCGCCCAGAACGACAGCGGAGAGGCGGTCGATCCGTTCGCGAACAAGATGCCGCTTTCGGTATCGAGCTGATAGCCGCCGTTGCTGTAGCCGATGCCCTGCACGTAGGAGGTGCCGATGGCGGTGTAGACATGGGTGGTCTTGTACGACGACACCGGGCAGGAGTTGTACGAGGAAAGCAAGCGGGTATCGCTGCTGGTGGTCTCCATCGCCAGCGACCCGCCGTTTGAGCTTGAAGCCGCCGTCACCAAGTCGCTTATGCGCTGCCAGTAGGCATCGGCGTTCGCGCTGGCGTTCTGCGATGCCGTCGCGCTTTCGGAAAGCACCTTGCCGATGACGTTGGCAGCATCGAGCATGCCCTGTACGGTGCTGAAGTCGACGGGGATGTACGTGATGCCGGCCTGGTCGAGCACGGACAGGGCATCGGCGCTGAACTGGTCTTCCAAGTCGCCGGATCCCTGGTCGTACACGATGACGCCGTCGGTTCCGCACGCGGCGGCCAGCGCGTCGGCATCGGTGAGGCTATCAGGCGAAGTGCCATCGCCCGACCACAGAAGCGCCGTTGCGGCGAAGTCGTCGGCAAGCTCGTCGGCGAAAACCTCCTTGAAGCTTGCGGTCGTCGCGCCCGTCCCGTTGTACGTGTTCGCATCCATGGCCGCAAGAGCCCCGCCGCCGCCAAGGGCCTCGACCATGACGGCCGCCTGCCCGCATGCGGCTATCTTATCGGCATGGGGCGGTTCGGAGAACGCGTTGTTCGGGTCGTAGATCTTGCGGGCGCCGTCGTAGC
>CAVDXU010000020.1:20606-27872 GCA_963613135.1 bacterium | reverse complement strand
TCGGTGCCGCTGTCGGCCTTGCCGTCACCGGTGCCCGATGCCTCGCTGGCCTGCTGATCGCCCTGGGTGCGCGCCGCCTCGCCCTCAAGCTGGCTGCGCTGCTGAGGGGACAGGTCGCTTTCGGTCGGGTTTTCCGGATCATCTTCGGAAACGGAGGATGACGAGGTGAAATCAAGCTGCACGGCATCGCTTGACTGCACGCCCGGGAAGCGCGGGTTCAGCGAGAACAGCGAGTGATAGCCCATAAGGTTGGTGGTCGGGTTGCTCGAATAGGTGACGATGCTCTGCTCCTCGATCGACTGCTCGGCGTCATCGGACCAGTCAAGCGCCGAAAGCTGATCCGACGTTTGCTCGGCATCCGGGGAGTTGATGACGGTGCGTTGCGGGTTGTCCTCATCAACCTCGTCGGCGAACGGCGAGATGATGACCTCGGTGAAGAAATCGGTCGGCCGGCACGAGCAGAGCAGCGAGGCGCAAGTTGCCGCCAGAGCGCAGGCGAGAATGAGCCGAACGACGGCGCAGGCGGCAAGCGATCCCCCGCGCGGGCCGGATATCTTCGATCTGTCGAGTAGGCGGGCCATGCGCTACTTGCACCTGCGCAGAACCGGCGCCGCGGCCGCGCACAGCGCGCCGATCGTGGCCAAAAACGGGATGCTCGTCGTCAGCGGAGCGCTTTCGCGCATGATAGCGCGTGCGATCGGCGAGCTTTCGGCAATATCGTCCAACAGGCTTTCACCCGCATCGCCGGCGGAGCCGTCGCCCGACCCCGAAGCGCCCGCAACGTCAACCGTCACCGAAGCGGCACCGCGCGTGCCGACGGCGTAATCGCCGCTGTTGCTATACGTCTCGACATAGGTGCGGGTCACGGCCTGCGTCGTTGTTGCGTCGCCTGAGCCGCCCGAGCTGCCCGAGTCTCCCTGGCCGCCGGGCGTGCCGTCGCCGTCCGCGCCATTGCCGCCATTGCCGGAATCGTCCCGCTTGCCGTCGTCGCCGTCACCGCTGCCGCCGTGGTCGTCATCATCGCCCTTGTCACCATCACGCGATGGACGTTTGAGGTCGATGCCCGCATATTCGTCAACCGCGCTGGTGATCGTTCCCATGACCTTGGAGAAGACGCTGTCAGATTCCCAGATGACGCCGAAGGCCGACCCGGTCCACTCCGACGAGGCCAGATGCGCCGCGCAAACGTCGTTGCGCCCGCAAAGCAGCACCGTGGACACCGCACCGGATTTCGCATGCAGGTAGTTGGCGGCAAGCTGCGCGTCGGCGGTGCTGAGCGCGGTCAGCAAGATCCCTTTTTCGTGGCCGGCGAAGATGAGCGCCGCAGCAACATCGGCGGGCTGGGCAGAATCGACGACGGCGACCGAGGCGACGTCGGCGGCCCCGCGCGCGATCAGGTCGTCCGCAACAGCGATCGAAAACGCGCCGGCCGTATCGGAAGCTCCCTCAAGACGCGTCAAGCTCACCTGGGGCCCGAGCGCCTCGGCCAGCGCATCGTAGTCGGCGGGCGGAAGCGCCGTGGCGGACCCCATGACCACCACATTCGAGAACTTGCTCAAACATGCCGCCGTGTCCGCGGAGACCGAACCGTCGTCATTCGTGAAGAACACCGGCGCGCGCATCGCGTACGCCCAGCTGGCGGCTGCGGCGTAATATTGCTCGTACAGCGAGGGCACCAGCACGGCGGTGTCGCCCCACGGATACGCGCTCGATTGGGCTCCCAGGCTTGCGCGGCGATTCTCGAAAGCCTGATAGCACATCACCGCATACTTGGCGGCCTCGATGGCGCCTTCCAAATCGGTGCGGGAGAACACCGTCGAGGAAACCTTGGGGTTCGCCTGCCCATCGGCAGCGCTTGACGGATTGATGGTGAAACCGTAGCTCGCCGATTCGGAGTCGGTCGCGTTCACCGCTCCCCCGACCAGGCCGGCGTACCCCGCCGCCACAAGAGCGCCGGCGCCATCCGCTGCGCCGACGGTGACCGAGTACGGCTTACCCGAGAAATCCAGCGAGCTGATCTGGGAATACACATGTCGCGCAGCGCTCGCCGTTCCCGAAACGTTGTCGGAAAACCCTGACACGACGCTCCCCGCACGGGTTTTCACGAGAATCCATTCATCAAGTTCGCCGGTGTACGCGCTGCCTTCCGCCGGCGTTACGCACACCAGGTACGCGCCGGTGCCCATCGTCGGCGAGGCGTCCACCAGCTCGCCGGTGTCGGCATCGTAGGTTTTGTACGCGATCACGTAATCGCTCTCGGAAAGCTCGGCGCCGCTCGCCGCGCGCACGGTGAAGGGATCCTGAAAACCGCCCGCAGCCGCATCGTAGCTGTACCACGGATCCTGCTCTCCGGAAAGCGCCTCGATACGATAGGAGGTTCCCGACGTGTAGCGGACGATGTCGAACGCGCTCTCGCCTGAAGACGAGCGGCTCAGGTTGCGATCGCATGCCAGGTAAAGCGCCGTTTGCGCGGCCGCATCGAGCCGGCCGGCGGACAAGTCGTTGCGGTTAACGAGGTAGGCCTTGCACGAATCGGTCAGGCCGGCGCGACGTGACTGCGTGCCGGTCAGCTTCCAAACCCAATCCCCTTCGCCGAGGCCCGCCGCACGCGCGCACCCCTGCGCGTCGGGGATGACGCCGTCGGCATCGGTGAGCGCATACAGGCTGCGGTCCACCATGGCATCGGCGAGCGCCTCGTCGCTGGTGGCGATGGAGGAAGTGGCGGTGCCGGCGGCGTATTCCACGCGAGCAAGGCGGGTGGAACCATCGACGTCGGCGGAGTCGGCCGCGTCCGCCGTCGCGTAGTAGTCGACAGCATAGTAGCGGGTCGGCACGTTCGCAAGCACCTTGTCGCCGGTCGAGGTGTCGGTCCATACATCCACGAACGCGCCGTTCCTCATCGATGCGGAGGGATTCCCCCAGTACGGCTGCGCACCCTCGAACACGAGCGATTCAAGCTTGTCACATCCCTCGAAGATGGTGGAGGTTCCCACCCAATAGGCGAACGCCCCGCTGGGGTTTCCCGCGGCGAAGGTGATCGATCGCAAGTTCGAGCAGCCGGAGAAAGCGGCGCCGTCGATGCCGCCGCGCGCGACGGGTCCCTTGGCGTTATGCCAGTACGGGTCAAACCCGGAATAGAACATCTCGTCGACGCCGATAGTCTGGTTCGATCCGGGATTGTAGTCGTTGAAGGTGCCGTAGGCGTCGCCCTTGCGCGTGGCGCTTTCGATATCAGGGATGACAAGGGAGGTGAGCGAGACGCAGTCGGCGAAGGCGTTGTCGCCGATGGCGCAGGAGACGGCGCTCGATGCGACGCCGATCTTCATCCCAGCTGCGAAGTTCACGGAAACCAGTGAGGTGCACGACGCGAACGCGCTCGAGCCGATCCCTCCCGCAAACGAAGTGCTCTCGACGCCGGCCTTTTTGTAAGCGACGGCATCGCCGGTCAGGTCTCCGACGAAGGAAACGCTGGTCAACGATGCATTTCCGGAAACAGCATAGGGAACGACGGTGTGAACCGTGGCGGGAACATCGAGCGATGCCGCATCCGACTTGGCACGCGGGTAGCACAAAAGCGCGGTGGGCAGGCCGGAAGCCCCTTTCGCGTAGAGCACGCCGTCGATGCTCATCAAGGCCGAGCATCCGTCTTCGACGTTGACGAACGTAAGCGCGTCGCAACCGTAGAAGCACGTGTCAATTTTGGCGGTGATGTAGCTGTTTAGGAAACGATAGCTTTCGATACTGGCAGGAATCGTAAGGTCGGTGAGGAAGGCGCAGTTCATGAAGGCGCCGAATTCCAGCGAGGTCACACGGTAGACGCGCCCGGATGTCGGCGAGGCAACGGAGGCGGGAACGACAAGCGCGCCGGCGGTTTGCTTGTCGACGCGCGTCAGCGTCACCGCGCCCGGGTTCGCGCCCGCCGAGGCAGAGGTCACCTTGTAGGTCAGGCCGTCGACCACGAAGGCATCGCCCTCGGCGTCGTCGGCGTCGTCGGCGAAAGCCAGGCCCGCGATGGCGGAAGCGCCGACCGGGACGAGATCGGCTGCGGGAGTTGCGACGGCACTGCCAGACGTGGGGGTGGCCGCGATCGCGCCGTCACCCCCGATAGCAGTCGCGGACGCATCGCCTGCCGCAGGGGAATCGTCGCGCACAGAGCCCATGGCGAAGGCGCCGCCGGCCACCAGCACCGCGCATGCGAATGCAGCGGCGATGGCCCGACGCGGCCTCGTCATCACCCCTTTTCGCTCTTTCCCCCCGGTATGGCGCATGTTCCCCCTAATTTGCGTGCGTTACCTCGTGCTCGTCGAAGCTGCGCCGGTCGCGCCGGACGAGCTTGCCGATGTGCCGCCTGCGGTGTTCGAGCCGCCGGCGGTGCTTGCACCGGTAGAGCTCGAAGCGATCGTGCTGGCCGAATCGTCGGACGACGAAACGGTGATCGGGATGTTATAGCCGGCGTTCGCGGGCATCGGATAATAGGTGACCTGCCCGTTCATCAGAAGATTCGAAAGATATGCCGAGCACTGACTCTGCCACAGCGTGTCGCTGGCCTGATCTTTCACCAGCGCCCACAAGCTCTCGGGCACATCGGATGCCTTCAGCGACGAGATATCGCTCGAGCCGGGGAACGTGTAGGACGTGTCGCAGTACAGGATGACCGTGGCGTTGTCGGCCGAAACGCTTTCGACCTCGGACAGATCGCCCACCGAAACCGAGCTCGCCACGTCGGAAAGGTCGGTATCGGAAGAAAGCTCGACGGCCCAAGCGTACGAGCCGCCGGTCTGGGCGACGTCGACCTCGTTGGAGATCTCTCGGGCCTTCTGCGAGAACGTCTCGGTCGAAAGGGTGCCGGCATCGCGCATGGCCGCAAGCTCGGTGCGTGCCGCGTAGGCGCGGGCGGTGGCGTCGTCGCCGGTGAACATGATGCGATAGAAGTGCTTCTGCGTGACGCCGGCGAGCTGGCTTTGCGCGTAGGAAAGCGTATCGGCATCGGATGCAGTGCCGCGTTCGACCTCGGCCTCGTAAAGCGCCTGCTTCTCAAGACCGACGCGCACCTGGTCGCGCAGGCCCTCTTCGGTCAGACCGTACTGCTCAAGGGTCTGCTGCCAGATCTCGTCGCTATTGAACGACATGCCGCTTTTCATGGAATCGTACTTCGCGTTGATCTCGTCATCGGTGGGCGTAAGCCCTAGCTCCTTCGCGCGGGCATCGACGAGGATGGATGTGGCCTTGTCGTCGATGATCTTCTTGCGGAAGCTGTTGGCGTCGTATCCCTGTTGCGCGAGCGCGCTGGCGAAGGCCGTGTTGTCCGTCAGGCTGTAGGTGGCGCGATACTGGTCGATGGACGTGGCGACGTCGGCCTCGGTGACGTAGATGTCGCCCACCTTCGCCGCGCTGCCATCGGGCACGAGCGCGGTGCGCCACAGGCCGAACCCGATAGCGGCCGCGATGGCCAAGACGATGGTGGTGGCGAGGAAGAATTTCTCACGGCCGGTCCACAACGACGGTATGCGTTCACTCATGCTGGGTAACCACTCTCACGCAGACGGACGGCCAGGCGGGCCGTCCGAATCCAATATCGGCTTTATTGTAGCATCACGCAAGAATAATACGCGTCCGAGGCAGCTTTCAGGAAAGTTTCAGGAAGCGCAGCTGCGCTTTCCCTCAGCAAACCTCAAACCGTTCACCCTTCGGAGCTGGATTGCTCGTCCTTGCTTTCCACCATGTAGTAGTTGCCGTCCTCGTCGACGAACACCTTGCCGTATTCGGACAGGCCGTATTGCGAAAGCTCGGGCGAGCTGTCGTCGGAATCGATATCCAAATCCTGCGTCTTGTCGGCCAGCTGCACGTCGGCACGTATGTCGGCCATATCAAGCTGCCAAGCGCTCACCAGCGCGAGCATCAGCCCGACCGCCATAACCAGCATCGCGTCGGCCAAGTTGCCCAACGAGCTCATCGGGTCGACGTCGTCCTCGACGACGCTCGAACGCCGCGAGAGCCTATGCGCGCCCAGCACGGCTGGCCTCCTCTTCGAGCACCAATTCCTCAAGAGCCTCGAGCATGGTCATGTAGTTTCGGTACCACCGCTTGCGCGCGGTCGAGACCAGCAGCGCCAACGCTGCGGCAACCAGACCGGTGACCGTCGTGTCGAACGCGATGAGCAGCGAAGCGGAAAGCGTCTGCGTATCGCCCTGTCCCAACGCGATAAGACCCGGGCCGAGCGGGATAAGGGTTCCCATCAGGCCGAACATAGGGGCAAGCTTGGAAAGTACGTTCGTCCAGGTCACTCGTAGGTCATAGTGCGCCTGCTCCTGCTCGAGCAGGCGAACCGCCAACGCCTCGCGCTCGCGCTCGTTGAACTCCGGATGCTCGGTCAAGGTCACCAGCACGCGCTTCTGCGCGTCGAGCAAGCCGCTGCGGTTGACGCGCTCGCGCAGATCGGCCGAATCGGTCGCGGCCTTCAGGTCATCCATGAGCGCGGGCATGCTCACGCGCAGGTGCCGGCCCTCGACGAGCCATTCAACCAACGCGATGCCGACGAACACCACCGAGATGGCCAGCATGAACAGCAGCACCACGATGACGGGCGTCTGCAGGACGCTCACGATCTGCCGCATCGCGTCGCTGAGTACCTGTGAATCCATGTGCGTTCTCCTTACTTTTCACTTTCCGTCGTCTTAATCGAACATCGTCTTGCAAGCCTTCGCCCGCTATCGGACGGTCGAACGGGTTGGTGCCGGGGAAAATGGTGCCGGCCCGACCTGGCCCGAGCGCCGCCCGCTTTGCGGTCTAGGCATCCCGGCCGGCACCGCCCGGGCCGCCGGCATCGCCGTCCGCATCCCCGTCGTCGCGCCTGCGACCCGCGAGGGCGAACCGGTAGCGCGCGTACTTGGTCGTCGCGCCGAGGACCACCAAGCCGAGCAGGAGCAGCAGCCACGGCAGCACGTTCACCGCCGCCTGCGCAACGGGCGCGGCGGCTTCCTCCGCCTCGTCGAGCACCTTGCGCAGCGACAGCGAGCGGTCGTGCATGGCCGCGACGCTTTCGGAGGAAATCGCCACCGCATCGGATTGCGAGGCCTGCGTGGCCGCGGGCGCCGAATTCGCCGCGAGCGTCGTCTGCACGGGCTCGGCGGTGCTTGTGTTCCCGCCCGCGTTCCCGCTGTTCGAGGGACCTCTCGTCGTGCCGTTCGCGTTCGGATCGGTGCCCGTTCCGTCCGGATCGCTGCTCGTGCCGCCGTTGTCGCCGCCGCCGTCCTTATCTCCTCCCCC
>CAVDXU010000020.1:0-20596 GCA_963613135.1 bacterium | reverse complement strand
CCCCCGCCCTTGTCGTCGTTATGGTCGGTATCGTCCTTCTTGTCGCCGCCGCCTCCGCCGCCGTTGTCGTCCTTGTCGTCCTTCTTCCCATCATCGGGCTTGACGTATTCCTTCTTCGTCGGAACCCACGTCAGAAAGCCATCGCCGTGGTATTGCGTGACGGGCTTGCCCGAGGTTATGGTTCCGAAATCGTTGCCTGTGTAGTAAGCCGGCTTGTTGTAGGTGGCGTTGTCGCCCGGGTAGTACACCGTTGCCGTCACGTTGGAGAAACTGCCCTCGTTCTTGTTCGGGTCACCGTCGCCGTAGTTTGGCGGCAGATGCCCCGACTCGTAACCCAGATACGGCGCATTGCCGGTGAAGTAGATGAGCTTGAGGTTCGAGCACTCCTGGAACGCACGCGCATCGATGACGGCCAGCAAAGGCGGGAAGGTGACCGTCGTGATGGACGTGCCGCGGAACGCCTGCTTGCCGATGGACGTCAAGTTCGACGGGAACTCGATAGACGTCAGTCCCGAATAGCGGAAGGCGCGCGAGCCGATGGATCCCACCGCGTTAGGCGCCACCAGCGACTCGAGCGCGTAGCAGTATTCGAACGCGCTGTCGGGGATGGCGTCTATGGAGGTCGAAAGTCTCACCGAGGAAAGCTTCGAGCAGTTGCTGAACAGGCCCGATCCGATCTCGCGCACGTTGTCCCCCATGCGCGCGCTCTGCAGGTTCAAGCACGCCTCGAACGCCTTCGACCCGATGGTGACCACCGAGTCCGGAACACTGACCTCGGCAAGGTTCTGGCAGCTTGCGAAGCAACGCGCCGGCAGGGACGTCAGCGATGCGGGCAAATGCACCGACGAGAGGGCCGATCCCTCGAAAACGCCCACGGTGCCTCCGGTGGAAAGCGTGGCCGTGCCCAGGGCGGTCACGGTGTCGGGAATCACCGCCGAGGTGAGACTCATGCAATGCGCGAACGCACCGCCGCCGACGGTCAGCAACCCGTCGGGCAGCGACACCGACGTGAGCCCCGAACCCTCGAAGGTGCGATCCCAGATGAACTTCACGCTTGAAGGCACGGTGAAACGCGTCAGGGACTGGCACTCGCGGAACGCCGACTTGCCGATGGAGCGCACGCCCGAGGAGATGTCAACGCGATAGAGCGCTTTACAGCCCACGTACAGCTCGTCGGGAATGGCGGTCAACGTAGAGGGCAGCGATGAGGCCAAAAGGCTCGGGCACTCGGCGAAGGCGGCGGCTCCCACGGTGGTGACGCCCTCGGGCACGACCGCCTGCGCAAGCGAGCCGCACCCACGAAACGCCGACGCTCCGATGGTCGTCAGCGTGGATGGTAAGCTGATCTTCTTGATGAAGCTCTCGCCGGCGAACGCGCCGGCCCCTATGCCCGTCACGGTCTTCCCGCCGAAGACCGACGGGATGCTCAGGTTCGAGAAATGCGCCTTCTGGTTGTCCGGCAGGTCGTTGAGGCCCGTTATGGTCAGCGTGCCGTCCGCGCCCTCCGAATAGGTGAATATGCTCGCGCCGCAGCGGGTGCAGGTGCCCTCGGAATTGAACGAATGCCCCAGCGCGGGCTCGGTATGATCCTCGCAAAAATCGCAGATGGTGCAGGTCCAGCGCACGATGCCCTCATGCGTGCAGTCCGCTTCCTGCAGGCGCGTGTACACGTAATCATGCTCGTGGCCGTAGCCCGTCCAGTAAATGTTGTACCCGCCGTAATCGCTCTTCGCGGCATCGTCCCAAGCGCTTGAGATAAGCGGGTAGTGCACGGTCAGGTCATGCAGGGTCGAGAGGGCGTCGGAAGAGAACGCGGGCGTCTTGCCCATGAAGATGATGTCGCGCAGCGCCGGGCAGTTGCTGAAGGCGTTGTTGAACTCGCGCAAGCTCGCCGGGATGGTCACGGTCGCCAGCGACACGCAATCGGCGAATGACGAGGCGACCAGCAGCGTGAGCCCCTTCGACAAGCGCACGTTCTCCAGCTTCGAGCAGCCCTTGAATGCCTGATAGCGGATCTCGGTCACGGTGTCGGGCAGCGACACGTTCACCAGGCTGCTGCATTCAAGGAATGTGTAGCTGCCGATGACCTGGCATCCGTCGGGGATGGTCACCTCGGACAGCGCCGAACAGCGCGCGAACGTGCCCTCGCCAAGGGTGCGCAGCGATTGAGGGAAGTCGATATAGGTGATGGAGGGGCAAGCGTTGAACATGAACCGCGATGTTTCGGTGATGCCCTCTGAAAGCGTCACGCGGGAAAGATCGTCGCAGTTGGCGAACACCATCTCGCCGATCGCGCTCACGCTTCCGGGAACCGTCACGGATGAAAGACCCGTCCTCCTGAACGCGGACGCCCCGATCGACTCCAAGCCCTCCGGCAAATCGATATTCTCAAGAGCCGAGCATTCCTCGAATGCCCCATCGCCGATCGTGTTGACGCTTGCAGGGATAACCATGGACGAAAGCACCGCGCAGCCGGAAAACGCCCGCTTGCCGATGCTTACAGGCGCAGCCCTGTCGGCGAAGACGACCGAACCCAAGTGCGTGCAGTCGCGAAACGCGCTTGCGGGGATCTCTTTGAGCGCGGCCGGCAGCTCGACTGTGCGCAGAGCATAGCAGTCGCCGAACGCCGAGGTGCCCATGCTCAAAAGCGTGGCCGGAAGCTTGATCTCGGCTAAGTTCCGCGAGTTGTAAAACGCCGTGTTGCCGATAGTGGTCAGACCCTCGTTAAGCTCGACCGCGACAAGGCTCGAACAGCGCGCGAACGCCTGGTCGCCGATTTCCGTCAAAGTCGCCGGCGTTTTGATCGCCGTCAAACCCGATTCCAAAAACGCGCTGCTGCAGATGCGGGCAAGCTTCGACGGCAGCGTTATCCGTTCGAGGGCTTCGCATTCGTAGAAAGCGAAGCTCGATATCTCCGCAAGGTTCGCCGGCAGCGTGACGTCGGAGACGCCTGCAGCCCTGAACAGGGAATCGCCGAGCGACGTGACGCTGTCGGGGATGACGATCCTGTCGAGCGACTTGCAGTCACGGAACATCTCCTCACCGAGCTTGGCCACGCCCGAGGCGATTTCCACCTGGGTCAGCGCCGTGCAGCCGCGGAAGACGCCGCTATCGATGCGCGTAACGGTCGAGGGGATGCGCACCTTCTCAAGCACCGTGCAGCCGCGGAACATATCCCAGCTCAAATACGTCAAACCCTCGGGCAAGCCGACCTCAACAAGTGATGTGCAGTTCTGGAAGATGCCCGAGCTGTCATGGACGCGCTCGGTATTGTTCATGATGTAGTGGTAGTTCTCGGTCGACTTCGTGAATGAAGCCGGCACGGACACCTTCGTAAGCGCCGTGCAGCCCGCAAACGCCAGCGACCCGATGGACGTCACGGATTCCGCCAACTGCACATCGGCAAGCGCGGTGCAACCCTCGAACATCGAATCCCCCACCTGCGTCGTGCCCGTCTCGAAGGTCACCGAGGCAAGCGCGGTGTCGTTCTTGAAGATGCACTTGTCCAGGTTCTGGATGGACGACGGGATGACCGCCCCGGTGATCTTGTCGTTATTGGCGAACGCATAATCGGAGATGGTGGACACCGTGTACACGCCGATGCTGGCCGGGACCCTCACCACGCCCTCGTAGTACGCCGAAACGCCGTCGATGCAAACGGTTCCGTTGGGAAGCTTCGACCAACTCAGGAAGTACGTGCCGCAGCGCTCGCAGGTGCCGTTGACGTCGAAATCGTGACCGAGGGCCAGCACGACGTCGGTCTTCGTCTCGGTGCAGCCCTCGTGCGTGCAGCGGTACACCGCCTTGCCGGCCTGCGTGCAGGTGGGCTCCTCGGTCATGTCCGACACCACCCAATCGTGCAGGTGATCGTAGGCGATCCAGTTGGTGTAGCCAAGCGCCGTGACCGAATCCCAGGTCACGTCATTGGCCGGATAGTAATACAGAAGCGTCGGGTTCGCCGCCGTGGTTCCCGGCACCGCGCCGGAGAACTCGGGCATATGACCTTCGAAGCGCACGGTGGTCAGCGCCGTGCATCGAGAGAACGCGCCGACGGAGAAATACGTCACCGATGCCGGGATGACGGCGCTCGCCAGGTTCCAGTCATCGTAGAACAGCGAGCTGGGCAGGCTGGTCAGCTTCTCGGACAGATCGACGCTCACCAGGTTGTAGCATTCGGCGAACGCGTAAGCGCCCACCGACACCACCGTGTCGGGCATCGACACATGGTTGAACGCCTCGTTCTCGCAGGCTTGGAACGCGCTATCGCCTATGGTGACCACGCCGCCCAGATCGACGCTCTCAAGCTGCCGACACCCCGAGAACACCTCGTCGCCCAACGTGCGCAGGCTCTGCGGCAGGGTGACGTTCTTGACGGTGGTGCCCTTGAAGGCGCCTTTGCCGATGGCCTCGACGCCCTCGGGGACGACCAGGTTCGAAAGCGTGATGCCGATCATCGCCGACGCGCCGATGGTTTTCAGCGAGCTCGGCCAGTTGAACGTGGTCAGGCGGCAGTTGTAGAAACACTTGTCGGGGAAGGCCTCGATGCTGTCGGCCAGGTCGGCCTCCAGCAGGTTATAGCAATCCGAGAACACGCCGACGCCGAGCTCGGTTCCGCCTTCGACGATAACCTTGCAAACCTGATCGTTGTCGGCGAACGCGTAATCGCCGGCACGCTTGAGCGTTGCGGGAACGGTGAGCACGAAAGTCTGATTACCGTTTGCGGCGTAGCTTCCGGTGCCGTAGAAGGCGTAAGCGCCCACTTCCTCAAGGCTTGCGGGCAGCGTGTACGACTCGACGACCTTGCACCCGTAGAAGGCGCTGTCGCCAACGGTCTTCAGGCCTTCGGTGAGATTGATGGCCGCGACGGCCGTGCAGCCCTTGAAGGCGCCGGCGCCGAATGAGGTGATGGTCGAGGGAACGGAAATCGTCTCGATGCCGGTACAGCCCTCGAACATCGACTCGCCCAGGGCGGTCAGTCCCTCGGGCAGCGTGACGGCGGCGATGCCGGTGCAGCCCTTGAAGGCGCCGGCGCCGAATGAGGTGATGGTCGAGGGAACGGAAATCGTCTCGATGCCGGTACAGCCCTCGAACATCGACTCGCCCAGGGCGGTCAGTCCCTCGGGCAGCGTGACGGCGGCGATGCCGGTGCAGCCCTTGAAGGCGCCGGCGCCGTAGAAAGTCAGCGTCTTGGGCATATCGACCGACGAGATGCCGGTGCAGCCCTCGAACATCGACTCTCCCAGGGCGGAAAGCCCCTCGGCGAGCGTGACGCTCCTGATGGCCGTGCAGTTGCGGAACGCCGAGGATTCGATGGAGGTGATGGAAGCCGGGATGCTCACCGAGGCAAGCGATGTGCAGCCCTGGAACATGGTCCGGCCGATGGCGGTCGTCCCGGGCGCGAACTCGACCGCGCACAGCGAGGTGCAGTTTTGGAACGCCGCCGAGCCCGCGGAGGTGACGCTGCCGGGCACGCGCACCGATGCGAGCGCGCGGCAGCCCTCGAAGGCGAACCCGCCGATGCTCTGCAGGCCCTCGGTCAGGTCGACCTTCGCCAGCGACGTGCAGCCCTGAAAAGCCGCCATGCCGATGGAGGCGACGCTTTCAGGCACCGTGACCGACGTGATGCCGGTGGAGTTGCGGAACGCCGCGGCCTTGATAGCGGTGACCGGCGCGCCCTCGATCTCGACCGGGATGTCAACCAGCCCCGCATAACCCGAGGTCACGCCTGTAACGGTAACGGTGCCGGCATCGGTCTTCTCGTACTTGAGGTAGCTCGCCCCGCAACGGGTGCAGATGCCGTCGACGATGTCGTGGCCGAGCGCGGGCAGCACCTCGTCGTAGGTGTTCGCGCAGCCCTCGTGCGTGCATACATGATGGCGCAGGCCCGCCTCAAGACAGGTCGGCTGCGTGGTGACGACGCCTTCGTCCCAGAAGTCAACATGCGATATGGGCTCCCAGGTGATGTCGTAGGAACCGAACCAACCGCCGTTATCCTGCTTCTTGGCCGAGGCCTCGTCCCAGCCGGTGCGCTCGAGCGAATAGGTGACCGTCGCCCACAGCTTCTCGAACGCGGCTTTGGAGAACTCCGGTGCATCGCCCTCGAACAGCACATGCCCGCGCTCGGCGATCTTGTAGAAAGCGCGATCGCCCACCGTGGCAAGCTTTGCGTGGAAGGTGAGGTTGTCCAGGCGGTTGCAGCCCGAGAAGGCCTCCTCGCCCAGCGTTTCGAGTGAAGCGGGCATATCGAGCGAGGTCAAGCGCACGCAGTCGAGGAAAGTGCCCTTCGCTATCTCGGTGATCGAATCGGGCAGCTCGACGGTGGTCAGGCGCGCGCAACCGGTGAACATCTCCTCGCCGGTCAAGGTGGCGCCGTCAGCGAAGCTCGCGCGCTCGAGGGCGGCGCAGGCGTCGAAGACCTTCGCACCCCAGGTGCGCACCGTGGATGGAAGCTCGATATCGCACAGCGCCAAGCAGGAATAGAAAGCATGATCGCCGATGGAGGTGAGGCCCTCCGGCAGGCTCACCTTCGACAGCGACAAGCAGGCGTAGAAGGAATCCTTGCCGATGGAGGTAATGCCTGCAGGCAACGTGAGCGCGGTGATGCCCGTGCGCCGGAACGCCCCATCGCCGATGACGCTGACGGCCTTTCCCTCGATGGTGGCGGGGATGGTAAGCGAGCCGGCCAGGTCGTTGGCGTGACCGGTGATGGTAACGGTGCCACCATCGTTGACGAGGTAGGTCAGACCGGTGGCTGCGTCGGTTCGCTCCTCTGAGGCGGACGCGGGCGCCGCATCCGAGGCAGCTAGGGTGATAGCGCCGGCGTCGGCAGCGGCCTCCATCGCCTCATCGGAGCCGGCGGCTGCCGCGGCGACGAGCGCTTCGGTGGAGGTTGAGGCGTCGGCAGCGGACAAGGCGTCGGCGGAATTTGCGACGGCTGAGGATCCCGCGGTTGCGCTGCTTGCCGCGTCGGCGGACGCGCCGGTCGCAGAGTCGTCGGACGCCGCGTCGCCGCCGGCGGATGTGCCAGCTTGGGCTTCATCGGCCGACGATGCTGCGGCCTCACCCTGGTTTTGCGCGACTGTCGCGGTATCGGAGGCACCGGCCGCCTGCGCCTCGGCGAACGCCGAAAGCCCCTCCGTCGGAACGAGCGCCGCAGCCAGCACGAACGAGCACGCAACGCAAATCCCCCGCCGCAGCGGGGTGATCCCCCGAAAATCCCCTTGCTTCCTTCTCATGGTCGCAAACCCCATGTTCTCGTCTCAAAACCTAACTCATGCCGAAAACCGCAACGTACGCTTTCGCCGACATCCCTATCAACGAAAGTGCCTGCGGGCTTCGGCCTAAGGGAGGGGCGCAACCGCGCGGTCGCGCCCCTCGCAAACCTTCATGGCCGCATTCGGCCGGCACTGCTGTTTACTTGCAAGCTGCCTCGAAGGTTTCCATCAGCGCCTTCGAAACGACGCCCTCGCCGCCGAGCACGTAAGCCTGATGGATGTCCCACTTGTTGGACGCAAGCACGGGCGACACAAGGTCGGAGCCGTCCTCGGCCAGCATGATGATGCTGTTGGTCGAACCGCACAGGGCGCCACCGGCCAGAGCATCGGGGAAGTTGCCGCCGTAGGCGACCGCCATGCCGTCGACGCTCATGTCCTCATCAAGGCAGAAGCTCGCAACCTTGGCGGACGTCTCGTAGCGGGTGCTGCCGGCAAGGCGCACGAACTCAACGCCGCTGCCGATAGCGTCCTTGACGCTGTCGGACACGACGCCGGTGCCGCCGACGATCAGCACGCGAGTAAAGCCGCCCTTGCTGATGGCCTCTGCGGACGCCTGATCAAGCTCGCCATTGCTCGCCAGGAAGATCGGAGCCTTCATGGCGTAGGAGAACGGAGAGATGGACAGCGCGTCGGCGAAGTTGGAACCGGTCGTCACGATGGCGGTCGAACCCCAGGCGCCAAGCTCGGCGCCGGTGTTGTACACCTCGAGCGCGGTGAGTGCGCGGCTATCGCCGGCGATGCGGTAAGTGGCCACACCCATCGCGCCGATGGAGTCTTTCACGGAATCGGACAGGGCCGCCGCGCCGCCGACAAGGATCGCGCTCTTCGCGTCCAAGCGCTCTATCTCGGAAGCGGCCTTCGCGGAAAGCGCGTTCGGGTCGGACAGCACGATGGGCGCATTGTAGTAACCGGCAAGAGCAGTCGCCGAAAGCGCGTCGGCGAAGCCCGAGCCGCTGGCGACGATCACCGTGTCGGAGGACTCGAAGCCCGCCTGGGAGATCTTCGCCATGGTTTCGTAACGGTCGTTGCCCGACAGACGCGACCACGCGGTGTCGGTGCCCACGATGTCGAAGGAGCCGTCAACGTAGCTGATGTCGTAGCCGTCGGTCACGATGGTGTTGCCGCGCACGACGATGCCGCCGGAAACCGTCACCTTGTAGGTGCCGATCTCCTCGCCGGCTGCGCGCGTCACGGTGGCAAAGCGCACCTCGTCGCCTTCGGCCAGACCCTCGACCGAGTACGTGAGCTCGGGATCAGCCTCGTCGTAGTGCTTGGAAACGTCGTCGGCCGTGATGGTCAGCTTCGCCGTGGTAATGGTGAAGCTCTTCTCGATCGTGCCGGTGTAGTCGCCCATGCCCGTGACCGTGACGGTCGCGGTGCCCGGGTTCACGTTGTTCGCGTAGGCCACCTCGTAGTCGACGCCCTCGGTGAGCGTGACGGTCTGACCCGCATGTTCAAGATACGTGACGGTAACGGCAGGCTCGACGGCCTCGCCCGCATATGCGGCCGTATCGGCCTCAAGCGTCACATTGCCCGCGGAGAGGTAATGCGGCGTCTCCCAGTACAGGGCAGGCGTGCCAGCGGGGTTGTAGGTGAAGCAACCCGCCTCGCCACTCACGTCGGAGACGAAGGCCTCGTCGGCCATGCGCTCATCGGTATCGGCCGTGATACCCGACTTGTCGGTGGGATAGGCGTTCACAGAATAATAGACGTTGGAGATGTCGCCGATCGCGCCCTCGCCGACGATGCCGCCGCAGTTCGTGGAGGAGGCGTTCACCTCGCCGGTGTTGTAGCTGTTGAAAATCTTGCTGCCGGATTCGAGCTTGCCGACAAGGCCGCCGGTAAGCGAAGAAGCGTAGACGGCACGATAGGTAACCTCGCCGGTGTTGTAGCTGGAGTCGATCGTCGAGCCGTCGATCAGCTGGCCGGCGATGCCGCCGGTTCTCTGCATGCCCTCGATCTTGCCGGAGTTCTTGCAGGCGATGATGGAAGAGGCGTCCTCGGCGCTGCCGACGATGCCGCCCATCTTCGAGGTGTTCTGCTCGTTGGTGGTGGTCGCCTTGGCGGATTCCGCAAGGTACACCAAGCTCTCGCACTCGCTCACCACAGTGGCATTCGCGTAACCGACGACGCCGCCGGTGGGCCTGCCCTGCGAGTACGAGGCGATGGCGGCCATGGTGCCGGAAGCCTTGCAGCCGGTCACCGTGGAGTTCTCGGCGCTGCCGACGATGCCGCCGTTGCGCTGGCCGAACCCTTCGATGACGGCATCGGCGGTGACGCGCTCGATGGTGGAGTCCACCGCTTCGGCGACGGCGCCGCCGACGTAGCCGTTCCTCAGGTACGTCGTGGACTTGTTCGCCAGGAAAATGGTGCCGGAAACGCTCACGTTGCTGAGCGTGGCGCCGTCAGTGAGCTGAGCGACGACCAGAGCGGATCCGCTAACGGTCGTGTCAGCGAGCGACGCCTCGATGGTCAGGTCGCGCACCGTGCCGCCCTCGACCTTGCCGAACAGCGCACCGCTGTAGGCATACGAGACAGAGGCGTTCACGTTCTTGAGCACCGAGCCGTTTCCCTCGAAGGTGCCGCGGAACGGGGTGCTGATGCCCTTATTGTCCTGCGTGGACGCGATGGGCTTCCAGCTTGATGTGGCAGTGGAAAGAGCAAGGTCATACGTGCCAGGAGCAAGGTCCACCGTAACGCCGAAGTAGTCGTTGCCGGCATTCACGCTGTCGCGGAAGGCAGCCAGCTCGGCGAGCGAGGAGATGCTCACGACCTTGTTCACGCACGTGATGGTTGCGACATCGGACGTGGCCTGGGCGTTCTTGATCTGCTCGAACGTGTTCGTCACCACGCAGTAGTAGCTTGCGCTGGCAGCCGTGGCGGGCACATAGGAAGCCTCGGTGGCACCTTCGATGGCCGTATCCTTCTCGGTGTCGGGCTCGCTGCCCTCCATCTTGTACCACTGGTAGGTCAGATCTCCCGCGCCCGCGCCGGAAACGCTCGCCTCGACGGTGAGCGCCTCGGCCTCTGCGCCAGTGGCGTACTCGGCGGAAGCGGGGTTCGCGGAGATGAGCGGGGTAGCCGCATCGGTGGCGGAAGCGACGAACACCTTGGCGATGCTCGAGGTGAGCGTCGCCGTGCCGGAGGTCACCTTGCAGAAGTAGTAGGTGGTGCCGGGGGTGGAAACCGACGGCGCGAAGGTCGCCTTGTCAGCACCCGCCAGCTCGGTCGCGCCCTCGGTGGACGCGGTGGTATTGGAGAACCACTGATAGCTCACGTTGCTCGCACCGGCGACGGTGACACTAAGCGCCTTGACGTCATCGGCATTGAGCTTATAAAGCGTTTCAGCTGCCGGCTGACCCGTGATGATGGGCGTGTCTGCCAGCTCAGCTGCAGCGCCGGCAAGCACCGGATAGGTGGCGCCGGCCTTCCACGGGGAAGCAGCCTGCGAAGCGTTGAGCGCGGATACCATCGCGGCATCCTTCAGGTCGGAGTCGGTTTTCGCGGTGAAACCGGTGTTGGCGGCCTCGTTTACGAAGTAGCCCGCCTGAGCGCAGGAGGTGTCGAGCCAATAGCAATTCGTTGCAATGGCCTTGGTCGCATCGTTGTAGCCGACGATGCCGCCGATCTGGTTGGCGTAATCGCCCGATGCGGAAATGGCGCCCGCGTTATAGCAATTGGCAACGGTCACCGAGCGCGCGGCGCCGAAGATGCCGCCGACGCCGGAAGTGCCCTGCGCGATCTCGCCCGAAATGGAGCCACGGTTGAAGCAGTTGGTCACCTTGGTCGTATAGGACGCGCTGCCGATGATGCCGCCGGCACCGCTGACCGCCTTCTCGGCCTTTACGCAGGAGATATCTCCCCAGTTGGCACACGAATCAACGGTCAGGGTCTGACGCACAGCCGAGCCGACGATGCCGCCGACGTACAGATTGCCGGAAACGTTGACCTTGGCAGCGACGTTTTTGATGGTGGTGGTGCTGCGCGACGCCGCCACGACGCCTGCGGCGTAGTCGCCCTTGCCGGCAACCGAGCCCACAACGGTGAAGTCGTGGATGTCCGCGGCGGCAACGAACCCGAACAGACCATGATAGTCGTCTTGCGGGTTGCTCACCGTGATCGAAAGGCCGCTGATGGTATGACCCTGGCCATCGAACTCGCCGGAGAAGTAGTTGTCGCCGCCGATTGGCTGCCATTCGGCCGTGGCGGGATCGCTCGACAGGTCGATATCGGACTCAAGCTTGATAACGACGCCGGAGTAGCCCTTGCCATCGGCAACCGCATCGGAGACGGCCTTCAAGTCGGCAGGCGTCTTCACGCTTACCTCCTTGATCCACGTCGGCTTCGTCAGCGCAGACGTCGCCGTCGCGGTCTTGCTCCCCTCGAACGAGTTCGTCACCAAGCAATAATAGTTGTAGCCGTCTTCAGAGAACACCGTGTAGCTGGGCTTGGTGGCACCCTTCACAAGCGTGTCCTTCGAAATGTCGGCCTCAGCATTCTTCGTCTTATACCACTGATAGGTCAAATCGCCCGCGCCCTCACCGGATACGCTCGCCTCGACGGTGAGCGTCAGATCCGCAGGGTACTGGAACGTGCTTTGCGGCTGCGCCGTGATAACCGGGGTGGCCGCAGACGCCGTCGAAGTGGTCTTGCATGTGTAAACGGGCGACGAGGCGAATTGCGAGCCAGCTGCATAGGTGTTGGTGGCCACGCAGTAGTAGTGCACGGTGCCCACGGTATCGCACGCCGGCGTATACGTTGCCGACGTCGCGTTCTCGATGGCCACGGCGTCCTCAGCGGAATCGCCCGCGTAAGAGAACCACTGGTAGGCGATGGTGCCGCGATAGGCGGCCTTCAGGCCGGCTGCGAAATTTGCGGTCGCTTCGAGCGGGGCGTATGCCGTGCCCTGGGTAGTGGTGAGCTCGACCGCCGCCTTGTTGGCGAAGACGGGGGCAGCTTCGGACTCGTCAAGAGTCTGCCAGGCAAGGATCGGATAGGTGACGCCGTCCTTCCAGGCGGTGCCCGACTCCCCGTTCAGGGTTGCGGCCAACCCGGAAATCTCATCGGCCGTCTTACCTTGCGCGGCATAGGAGTTCTGCCACGCCGCAGACGACAGGTAATAGCTGTTGGAGATGGCGGCGACGTCGTCCGTCTTGCCGTTGTTGAAGCTGATGGCATCGATGAACTTCTGATCAACGCCGGCAGCGGATTCACCCCAGAACGTCAGATCTCCGGCATTGTAGCAGTTGGAGATCTTGACTTTATCGCTGAAGCCGTAGGAATTCTGATCATCGCCGCAGATAGCGCCAACCAGACCGCTCGTGCCGGGCCAGTAGAACGACGCCGCCGAGGTGGCGCTTTCATCGGGGTACTTCACACCAGGCTGAATGCAATCAATGGTGCCGGTGTTGTAGCAGTTCTCGACGATGACGTCACCCTGCTCATAGGCATCGAAGGCCTGCTGGTATTGCGGGGCGTTGACAACTTCGCCGATAAGGCCGCAAGCGCTTTGAGCCGAGACGGTCGCCTCGTTATAGCACCCCGAAACCGTGGATGCACCCACGAGCGCGCCGACGATGCCGCCGGTGCAGTAGGACGACTGGGAGCCCCATGCGTTGCTCTTCATGGATCCCGTGATGGCGCCTTCGTTGCCGCAGTTCTTGAACGTGCAGTTCAGAGCCTGGGCGATGATGCCGCCCGTGTAAATCTTGGAGCTGCCGGAGGTCACCGAGCAGCGCGAGATAACGTTCTCGAAGGAGCACTTGGTCGCTTTGTCGGCGATGGTCGCCACGCCCTCGACGCTGCCCTCGATGGTGAGGTTCTTCACCGTGCAGTTCGTCAGCGTGCCGAGCATCGAGCCGGACATCTTCTGGGATGAGACGATGTTCAGGCCCTTGACGGTGTGCCCCTGGCCATCGATGGTCACGCCAGACAGCGAGGTGCCCGCCGTCCAAACGGCGGTCGCGCTGTCGGATGCCAAGTCGATATCGGCATCGATCAGCACTTTGTAGCCAGTGTAGGAAAGCGGGTTGCTCACCACGTCGCGCAGCTGAGCAGGTTCGGCCACATGCACCGATTCGGGCGTGACGACGTGCGCCAGCTTGCTCGCAGCAGTGGCAACGCGCCCCGCGGCAGCATCGGTGTGCACCGTGTTCGTCACCACACAGTAGTAGTAAGTGCTTCCCAGGCGGGACATGGCGGGCTGATAGGTGAGCATGCCGTCGTCGGGCACCGTTGAAGCAGTGCCGAGCGCCTCGTCGCTTTCGGGGGTGGCAATGGCGTCGTCGGAGGCGTACCACTGGTAGGTCAGATCGCCGGTGGCGCCGTTGGGAACGGATACCGCGACCGACAGAGGGCTCACCGCATCGTTGGCGGTCTCGTACGTCGCATCGTCCATGCAGATGGATTCGATGACGGGCGTGCCCGCCTGCTCACCGTTGAGCAGAACCTCGACATAGGAGATGCCGGAATCGGTGAACGCGGTAAGCGTGGATTCGCCGTGCGCATAGGTGGCCACCGTGTAGGCAACCTTGCAATAGTAACGGTACAGACCGGCGTCAACGCGCGTGGAAGGCGTGTAGCTCGCGGCCGTGGCACCCTCGATGGCCTCGAAGTCCTCATCGCCGCGTGCCTGATACCACTGGTAGCTCACCGTCGGCTCGTCCGTCAGGCCGTAGGCCGCCTTGAAATCCTCGGTGCCCGCGACGCCCACCGTCAGTGCCTGAGCAACCTCGCCCTGGTTGAACTGCAGCGGGAACTCGGAATCGGTGCCGACAGGCTGCTCCGTGATGGCAGGGCCGTCGGTGGTGTCCATGACGGTGACTTTCACGACATTGGATTTGCCCGTGCCGCCATTTTCCTCGGTGTTGGTCGCCACGCAATAGAAGTAAGCGTAGCCGGGCTCGCTTTGCGACATGATAGCCGCGTTGCTTACCCGCAACGTGTTGGTCGTCTGACCTGAAATGGCAGTGCCCGGATCGGACAGGCTCGTCGACTTGTACCACTGATAAGTCGGGGCCTTCTCACCCACGCAGCCGTTTGCCGGGGAATACGATGCCGTGACCGTCAACGGCCCAGCGAGCGCCTTCGTCGTGTAGCTATAAGCGGCGTTCTGCACATAGCCCGCCACATCGAAAGGCTGCTTGCTAAAGCCGAAGGTGTCCTTAAACTGCGTCGGGTCGATGTCTCCGTAGCAGGTCTTGTAATCCGCCTCCTGGTTGGCCTTGCAGGCGTCCTCGCTCGTGTAGTAAATATGCTTGAAGCCGTCCTGCGGGAGCCACTCCCAGAAATAACGACGGGGCGAGTGGTGGAGCTCGAATTGTAATACTGCGAGCGGCTCACGATGGTGTTATCGCGCGCCGTGAAGTAGAACGTGGTACCGGGCATGTTGTTTTTTGAATAGTTGAAGAAACCGAAGAGCGTCGGCATGTCCCAATTTTCACCGGTAATGATCTTCTCAACGATTGAGCTGGGCTTCTGGTTCGCGGTGGTCGCCCCGAACTTGCCGAACATGTAGTTGTTGTCGTACGGGTCGGCATACGTCGTGCCATAGTATTTCTTCTTCGCGATGTTCGTCGTGTCCATGCCGGACAGATCGAACTCGCGCACGTTCACCAAGCCGGCGAACATATAGTACGCAGAGGGCACGGTGACGCCGTCAAGCACGACAACCTTGGTGATGGACGTGCGGAAGTTCTCGTCGAAACGCCAAGGCCAGCTTTCGGCAGTTGTGCCGGTGGCTGTGTCCCATCTGGTCGGCGTGGCGATGCCGCCATCCTTGTTCACATTGTTGTAGTCCGTGATGTCGATGGCCTTGTGCGCATCGGTGTCCTTGTGCCAGTCGGACAGAACGATGCCGTAGCCGGTCGGCTCGTCGGCGCCCTTCTTGATGACCAACGTATACTCGCTTGAGCCATCCTCAGCGCAAGCGAACGCATAGACGCCCGACTGCACGGCGGGATTGACCGCCTGCGGCGTGATAGCCGACGCGCTGAAGCGCATCGGCACGGAAGAGGAAAGCGGGTCGGCATCGAAGCCAAGCGTCGCTTCGGACGCGAACGCCGTACCCGCCAAAGCGACCGTCGACAGCACGACGGCTGCAACGGCCGACATGAGCGCCGATAGCGAACGCTTGCGCATGCCGCGAGCACGCGCGGATGTGCGCGACGATGCAGCGGGTGCTGCAGCTTGCGCTGCGGCCCGAGGCTCCGATGACACCTCCTTCCGCCGATTGATAAGGTGCGATGTCAATGAAACCATGGCCTTCCTTTCTCGAGACCCCCTATTTATTCGGCTTGAGCTATATTCCCCATCAAGCCATATATGACAGAATAGCATGCACGCATGCGTTCATTAAGAGAATTCAGCTTGGACGGCTTGCGTTGGATCTCGGCCTGTGAGCTGGAAGATGTCGCGGTTGACGATAACGGAGCAGATATTCCTCTATGGCAGGCGACCTGGAGGCGCGCTTCGCGTCAGAGAAACACGCTCGAAAAGAGCCGCCCGCGGATGCTCCCGCCATCGACGCCGTTTGCAATCTGTGCAATCAGCTGCACTCCATAATCGGAATCATCGACTTGCGGCCGACGATGAGGAAGCGGGCGCAAACCTCGTATCTAGATGGGAAAGAAGCCCGATCCCCTATTGGGATTTGCGGCCCGGAACCAATTGCGCAGGCGCCACGACGGCGCTGCCGATGCGGTAACGCCACGACCCGTACACTTCGGCAAGCTCGGCGTCCCGCTCGTCGATGATGTCCTGCTTCGCGTCAAGATCGCCGTGCAGTCGGGCGACCTCGGCGCGCAGACGATCGATCTCGCCATGCAAGGCATCCACGTCGCCGCGAGCCCACTCCAACTGATCGCCGAACGTGACGGCTTCGCAGAGCAGTCGTGCGCGCGGCTTCGCATGCATCTCGAACAAGCGACGCTCATGCCCTCCGATAAACGGCACGCTCTCCGGCATCTCGTCGATGAGCTCTCCCACGACGTTGAGGTACCCTTCGGCAGCTTCGTCGTCGGGAAGATCGTTGATGCACTCGTACGTATAGATCAAAATCCAGTTGTAGTAGCTTTCGAGCAGCGGTGCGGCATGGGGCGATGCCTGTATCCTGCTGCGGATGGCGCGCATGGCCTCAACCGCGTTCCCCCAGCTCCTGCTACGCGTTTTCTCAAGGGAGTTCGGGTTGTTCACGCGATGATGGAACAGCACGTCCTCCAAACACACGATCGAGGATGCCTCGGCCATGGCGCAGAAGACGAAGAACGCGTCGTTGGTGGTGCGCAACCCCTGGAATCGCAGGCCCGCCTTGGCGACGAAGCTTGCGTCGAACAACTTGTCCCATGCCCAGCCGACGAAGTTCTGGAACAAGCGGCTGGCGAAATCGGCAGGGGCGAGCACCTGGTTGAAAGGGGTGTTCGCAATGGCCCAATTCATCTGACCTGTTTCCTGCGAAACGTTGTCGAAGAACTCGGATCGCGCCACGACGATATCGCAGCGATGCTTCTGCGCAGTCGCAACCATGACCTCGAGCGCGTTCGGCTCGATCCAGTCATCGGCATCGAGGAAGTACAGGTACGAGCCGCTTGCCGCGTCCATACCCTTGTTGCGGGCGGTGCCGGCATAGCTGTTCTGCTGCTGGATAAGCGAGATGCGCGCGTCCTTTTCAACGTAGGAGCGCACGACGTCGGGCGTGGTATCGGTTGAGCCGTCGTCGACGACGATGACTTCGATATCCTCAAGCGTTTGCGCCATGACGCTAGCAAGTGTCTCGCCGATAAACGACGAGGCGTTGTATGCAGCTATGACAACCGAAACGACTGGCATCTTCCACCGTTCTGATAATCCGACGCGTTGGCAATAGGCTATCTCAAAAGCCGGCGAGCGCGCCTGACATGCGCCGGGCCCTGTTCGCTAGTTCTTTATTCTACGATAAACCGCGTCCGCTCCCGTATGCATTACAAAAAACGATCAAGGGAATCGTCTTTCACCATATCGGCGAAGGGTGCGCCGAGCATCCCGACAACCTTTTCGTCCGTCAAAAGCGCGGCCAAGACGACGTCGTTTCCGCCCGCCTCGGTGTTCACGTGGCACAGCGCCACTTCCTGCGTGTCGGGAACGTATTCAAGCAGCTGGTCGGCCGTTGCGGCAACGACCGGCACGCCTGCGGAAACCTCGACGACCTTCAGCCAGATGTCGTCGGCAGCCAAACAGCAACGGCGTATGACCTCGGCATCGAACGCCGTCTGCGGGATAAGCGCGGGATCGAACAGCGTACCCGCGCCCGTGGTCGCCAGCAGGCGCATCGAAGGGATGCTCACCAGGCCGGGGTGGAAGTGCGGCGCCTCGTAGATCCACTGGTCATAGGGTTTGAGCGAGCCATCATCGTTGAACATGATCAGATGCGTGCGCGAGGCGACGATGGCGTCGGGGTGCACGCGATGAGTCGCCACCAGCTCGTCGATCATGGCCTCGCGATAGATGAGATCGTCGTCGATGGTCACGACAAGAGCATCGGGGAAGTCGCGAAACGCCCAAAAGTACTTCTTGTGCGGCATGAGGTCGTCGTCAACCCAGCGGATCTCGAAATCTCCCCACAGCAGATCGGTCAGCGTTTGCGGCAGATCGGCCTCACGGTTGGGGAAATCAGATTTCGCCAGATAGAGAACAACCTTGTCGGGCAGTCTCGTCTGGCCAAAGATCGAGCGCAGCGTATGATGAATGGTGGCGATGCGCGGCGGATATGAGGTGAGGGACACCACGACGGGCCGTTCGCCGGATAGCTTGTGCTGAGCGCGCGACATGGCGCGACGCAGCTTGTTCTTCTTGTCGGCAAGCCAGCTGACCTCGGTCACCGGAAAACCCTTTCTCTCGATAAAACGCAGTTGTCGATGATTGTATCAGTCCTGCACGAACGGCTGCGCGAGCCGATGGGCAATGGTGGGCACGGATTCTCTCGCGAAAGACCGCACGAACCGATGGGTGGCGAGGCGCGGCCCTTTCGCGAACGCCCTCGTCGGACGCAACCGAGAAGGGAACCTGAGCGAACCCGGCGCTCAGCGGCGGCTCATTCCCGCATCAGAGGGACGCAGACGCGCTCGACGCGGCCGTCGGGCAAGGTGGCCGGGGCCACGCAGGCGTCCATATGGTAGATCAGGCGCATGATGTCGGTCGTGATGCACTCGTCGGGCGACCCATCGCGCAGCACCAGCCCATCATGCATCACCACCACTCGATCGGCGCAGAAAAGCGCGTGGTCCGGATCGTGCGTGACCATCACCACCGACTTTCCCAGCTTGGAAAGCATGCGCATCCGCGAGAGCACCAAATGCTGGTTGCCGTAATCGAGCGAAGCAGTCGGCTCGTCCATCACCAGCACGTCCGCCTGCTGCGTGAGCGCGCGAGCGATGAGCACAAGCTGCTGCTGGCCGCCCGACAGCGTCGTGTACGGGCGATCGGCCAGATCGGCGATGTCGAGCAGCGCCATAGCCTGATACGCGATGGCGCGGTCGTAGTCGCTGGTAAACGAAAGCTGGCTTTGATACGGCGTGCGTCCCATGATGACCACATCGGCTACGCTGAACGGGAACGGCGGCGTGTGCGCCTGCGGGATGTACGCGAAATGCCGCGCGCGCTGCCGGTCGCTGAGCTTCGACACATCCTGCCCCTCTATCAGCACCGTGCCGCCGAAGGCCGGCAGAAGCCCCATCATCGTTTTGAGCGTGGTCGTCTTGCCGCAGCCGTTCGCCCCGATGATGCACACGAACTCCTCGCGATCGACCGAAAACGACACCCCATGGACGATTTCATGCTCGTGCTTCTTCCCGTAGCCGCAACGCAAATCGCGCACCTCGAGCAAATGACGCGCCATCGCTACCACCCCCTCATGTTCTTCTTGAAGATGAAGGCGAAGAACGGGATGCCCAGGACGGACGTCAGGATGCCGATCGGGATCTCGACGGACAGGATCAAACGCGACAGATTGTCCACCAAAAGCAGGAAGACGGCGCCCACCAAAAGCGACGTGGGCAGCAGCGCCTTATAGTTCGGCCCGACGATCGCGCGCGCCAGGTGCGGAACCACCAGCCCGATCCACCCGACGATGCCGGCAACTGCAACCGAGACGCTGGTGATCAGCGTCGCGCCGAGGATGACCCAAAGCCGCGTCGTCTTGGTGTTCACGCCGAGCGCGCGGGCTTCTTCGTCGCCGAAGGACAGCACGTTGAGCTTGCGCGCGTTGATGAGCAGCAGGACGAAGCCGATGAGCATCGGTATCACGAACGGCCAGATGTCCACCGCGTCGGCTTTGGAGAACGACCCCATCAGCCAGTAGGTGATCTCGGGAAGCTTGTTGTTACCGTCGGCGAGCAGCTTGATGGCCGACATGATGCTCTGGAACAGCGTCGAGGTCAGGATACCGGCAAGCACCAGACCGAGCATCGCGTCGTATTGGACGAAGCGCGTGAGCCACACCGTGCATCCGACGGCGACGAGGCCGCCCACGAAGGCCATGATCTGCACGTTGGTGCCGCCCATGTTCAACAGCAGGCCCAAGCACGCGCCGACCGAGGCGCCCGCCGATGCGCCCAGCAAGTCGGGAGATGTCAGCGGGTTTTTAAACATGCCCTGAAAGCTTGCGCCTGCCATGGCCAGTGCGCCGCCGACCAGCATGACGATAAACACACGCGGCAGGCGGATCTTGAACAGCGATCGGTACATGTTCTCGTCAAGCGACCCGTAATCGCCGGTGAAGGATCCCTGGATAACGTACCAGACGGTGGACAGGGCATCGAGCGGGTTCATCGAGTAGCGTCCCAGCGACAACGACGCGAGCATGGCGGCCAGCAGAACCAAGACGATGACGAAGAAGGCGCGGGCGGAAAGATGACCGCGGAACGTCACGTTCGACAGCTCTTTGAGCTCTTCATCGGTAAGGCCGTCCTGGTTGCCGGAGGTTTTGCTCACCAGCTCGCGGGCTATTTGGCCGGCGTCTTTCGCCGCTGCGGCGGCGGCCGGGGCGGTTGCGGTTGCAGCGGCCGGGACGGATGCGCTGTCGGAGGCCTCGCTGGTGGCTTCCGTCGCCGCGGGCGTCGCGTTCGCGCGCGCCTTGCCCGCCGCAATGCGCTCAGCTGTTGTCGTCTTCATATCCGTGCACCTCACATGCCGAAACGGCCGGCATTCGACCCGGATGAGCCCGACGAGCCCGACGACGTGTTGTTGCCCAAGGTTGCCTTCGACTTCGAACCCGAGGACGAAGAACCGGACGAGGCGGAATCAGCACTTGAGCTTGAATCCGAGCTGCCGCTTTCGCCGGCGGACGAACC
>CAVDXU010000019.1:34320-37203 GCA_963613135.1 bacterium | reverse complement strand
TACTCCGCCCAGGAATACTCGGGCAGCAGATCGCCCGACGGCTGGGTCAGCCCGTCTCGGTAATCGTAGTAGTCGCATTCGATGAACTCCGGGATGATCCGGCGCGCACCGCGATCGCTTTCCACGATGTAGTCGATGCCGACGCTCTTCAGCTCGGCCATCAGCCGCGACGCGATCTTGCGGTACCGCGCCCGCGTCTTTTCGTCGGGCTCGCATTCCCAAAGCGACGCAATCGCCTCGCGCGTGGTCAGATACGCCCCGCGCTTCTCGATCATCAGCGCTAAAAGCTCGCGCCCCTTTTCACTTCTGATATGCACCGCATCGTCGTCCACCTGCAGGCTGAACGACCCGAACAACCGCGCCGTGATCTTCTTGCGATCCGCCACGGCCGTCGAGCAGAAGCCCGACCCTATCGCAGTGAATTCCGAGTTCAAGCACAAAAAATACTTCGCGCACGACACGGGAACCATCACCAGCGCAACCGATTGCCCGAAACCGCTTTCCTCGGTCATCGCGAACTTGACTTTCGACGGAGCCAGGCTCTCGCGATTGCTATCCACCTTCAACGACTTCGTCTCAAGGCAGAACTTCCTCACCGCCGCCCTGTCGTCGGGCGAAACGAATTCCAAAAACCATGCGAGAAAGTCGTCCGCGTTCATCCGAACGTTCAGAGGCGCCTTGATAGGAGCCCGATCGCTATGGCAGATGTACTTGACGGAGTTCTCCAAACGGTCGACCTCGAACACATCCTCGGCAAAGCTGGAGAACAGCATTTTGCTGAAGGACGCCATCTCTTCGTCATCGTGCCGATAGTCCTGATCTATTTCGGCCTTAACGCAAAAAGAACTGCCGTCGATCCCATCGCCGCAGTCCACAAGCTCGATCCATAAATCGCATTGCACGCCTTCGCCCTTGGCGGAAACGATGGTGCACGATTCCATGCCCGAATATTCCTGGCCGTAAGCGCGGGTGATAGCCCTGGAAACCTTTTCGCGGTCGGCCATCGAGACGAAATCCATGAGGCTCAGCCCGCTCGGGTCGCCAGAGGTTCCGAGCAGCTGCTGCGTGGTGCCGCACGCCTGCGTGATGATCGCATCCAAGCCGCCGGAGACCCTCATGACGGCCACCTTCTCATCATGGGAAACAAAGCCCGGCACTACCTTCTCGTCCGGGATCTCACAAACGACCGAATAGCCCCGCATAGCGCCGTCGTTGCCGCGCACCGAGGCCATGGTATCAACAACCCGGATAACCGAGCCGTCTTTTTTGATCAGCCGATACGCCACGCTCTCGCAGCTCTCCCGCTTCGCCAGGCGCAAGACGAAGCTGTCGAATGTGCAAGTGTCGTCGGGGTGCATTAAAGCCGTGTAGGCGCAGCCGATAAGCTCGCCGAGCTCGGGCTTGGTGTAGCCGAGCATGTTGCAGAGATTGTCGCTTACGAACTCAAGATGAATCGGGTCGCTCAAATAGCAGCGATGATAGCCGCCAAGGTGATTCACGATGCTGTCCGCAGGGTTTTGAGACACGAGTCTCCCCAGGTTCTCCGCTTGGTTCATGCGCTCGCCTTTCTCGTTATCCTCACCACGATACCGCGGTCGCCGTTCCACATGCATCGATGACGTGACCATGTCGTGACGAGTCGGTGATAGCGCAAGGACTCCATAGGTATCGGAAAATCGCAGGCTCGCCCTGCGAGCAGAAGAAGGGGCATCTTTCGGCAGCCGGTCCCCCAACCTGTTGCCGAACCCCTGAATCCCGTAATGGATAATTTACCTCTTTCAACTTTTCGTCTTGTTTCACTACGCTAACTGAGCTCCCGATTTCACCGATGAAGCGGAAATTGTAACGAACGCACGGCAACGTTGGAGACTCCGTCAGTGTTAGTTGTAGTTAATCCGCTCCATCGGTAAAACCGCAGAACAGCGCAATAAATACTCTTTATTTTGCCCCCCCCCCGAATAATTGCAAGGTATCTCAATAAACATTCAAGAGAAGATTAATCTCGTGCAGATGCGCGCGTGCCGATAAGTTCACTTTAGGAAAGTTTTATGGGTAGCTCCGGTTACGTCTGGGCTCCGCACGACCTACAACAGGTGGAGTATTTCCGTTTCGGGCGTGTTGAACCTGCCGAAACAGGATTGCGTCCGCACCTTCCTCCCGGTAATATGCACGGCGAATCATGATATTACCTAGTATTCCCCTATGCGTTATGAGTTTTACATGAAGAAGGAACCGAACATGGAACGGATCACGCTGCACATCACCGGCATGACTTGCTCCGCCTGCACAGCGAGAGTCGAGCGCGCGCTTACGGGCGTGCCCGGCGTTGCGAAGGCGCGCGTCAACCTGGCAGCTAAAAACGCGCGCGTGGACTTCGACGAGCGTCTTGCCTCCCGCGCCGACCTCGTTCGCGCGATCGAGGCGGCCGGCTATGGAGTCTCCGACGAAGCGCAGCCGGGAAACTCGCCCGCCAAGATCGCGGCCGTTGCGCTGGGGGCGGTCGCCATCTGGCTTATCGTGAGCATCCTTGGGTTCGATCTTTCCGGCACCGACTTCCCGCTCGCGTCGAGCGGCATGGGGTACGGCATGCTGTTCGTGGTGGGTGTGCTGACCTCTTTCCATTGCGTCGCCATGTGCGGCGGCATCAACATAAGCCAGTGCATGCCGGCGAGCGCGGCTGCGGGCGGAGCGGGCGCGGCGAGCGCGGCTGCAGGGGCTGCGGGCGGATCGGACGCGGAAGCCGGGGCCGAAGCCGCAGCGGACACGGCAGGCGCGGGGACCGAATCCGCGAAACCCCGCCGCAAGCGCCCCTCATTCGCCGCTCTGAAACCTTCGCTGCTCTACAACGCCGGGCGTGTCGCGTCGTACACCGTTATCGGCACC
>CAVDXU010000019.1:32292-33575 GCA_963613135.1 bacterium | reverse complement strand
TGTCAACCATGGGCGACGGCGTGCAGACGGTCGAAACGTCGCTTTCCAGCGGTTACACGCCCATCACCGTCACCGTCGGCACGCCCGTGAAGTGGACCATTTCCGCGACGAAGAAGACCCTCACCAGCTGCAACCGGACCATCGAGATTCCCGAGTTCGACATCGAGAAGACGCTTTCGACAGGCGACAACGTGATCGAATTCACCCCGACGAAAGCCGGCACGTTCACCTACACCTGCTGGATGGGCATGATCCGCTCCACCATCACCGTGAAGGAAGCGTAAATAAGGGTCATGAGGAAATTCGCGAAGCTGCCAGCAAGCATTCGTAAGATTTCGCAAAGCCGGCCGGCATCGATCATTAGACGGGCATCGCGATGAACGCCGGTTTTCAAACCATGTCACCAGGTTTGGCAGCGAAAAGGAGGCTGCGCAAGAGGAGTCGCGCCGAGCGAACGCCAAACGCTGCCCCGGCAAACGACTGATTTATGCCGCTAAATCGGAAAGTTTTCATGCGAATTATGCCGCTAAATCGGAAAAACAAGCGACCGAATGCCAACAGATGTGCGTACTAGTCAAGCTTCGTAGACACTTTTTCGAATTCCCATGATCCCAAGTGGGCACCTGGAATGAAAATCGCTTCGGCTCCGTGGACACCCGGGCTGGATTTCGCGTTTTCCGGCGGACACGGCCTTCACGAAGCGCCCTGCACCAGTCAAGCGAGACGCCCGCAAGACAGTGAAATGACGCCGCTCGGCGCAGCGCCATTCCCCAACACAATGTGAGACACCTGCTCGCCAGCGGTTCTGCTGCGCGTGCCAGTCGCCCCGCACTACTGCCTGGCAACAGCCCAACGACAGACGCTATCCTCTTCTCCCCCTAACGCCACTCGGCGTAGATTACGTCGCCGGGCTTGGGGTCCTCGATGCCCGGGCCGTTCGGCAGCATGTAGTACATGTTCGCCGCGAAGCTCTCGGGCGTACCGGGACGCCCCGCCACCGGATGCGCCACCAGCGTGCCGTCGGCGGCATGCTCGGCACGCAGCAGCTTGATGCCGAAGAACTCGGGTTTGCCGGGCTCGTGATCCGAATGCTCCATCGGGCGCTCCTCGCCGCCGCCCTTCCCACCACGCGGACCTTTCGGGCCGCCCGGACGATGCGGCGGCTTCGGGAATTCCTCGGCCAGCACTACCGGCGTGCGCTCCACCTCGGGCTCAAGCCCCAAAAACGCGCGCATGAGCGGGCGCAGGTAGAAATTCAGCGTGAACGACGCGCCCGCCGACGG
>CAVDXU010000019.1:28949-31964 GCA_963613135.1 bacterium | reverse complement strand
TCGGGGTCGAACGGCACGCCGGGGGCCATCAGCTCGTTGCCGGTGGGGATGAACGCCACGCGCGGGCGGCGCACCACGGGCACCTCGGCGTTGTTGCCGCTGCCGATGCGCGCGGCGATGTCCGGCGTCACCACGGTGCCGGCCGCGGCCAGCACGTCGCCGCGGCGCATGCTGCTGCCCACCGGGCGCGTGCCGGCACCGAGCTTCGACGGGCCGGCATCGATGGTGACGTACCGCTCGTCCTCGGACACCTGCACATGCTCGATCACGATAGCTGTATCGAACCCTTCCGGCATCGCCACGCCCGTGTTCGCGAACTGCCAATCGACGCCGCGCACCCACTTCGACGTGTCGGGCAGCTCGCCGGCGGGCAGGTCGGCGAAGTCGGACCAGTGCAGCGCGATGGAGTCCATGGCGCAGGTCAGCGCCGAGGGCATGTCGTTGCGCGCCTTCACGTCGTGCGCCAGCACGCGCCCGATGGCGTCAGCAAGCGACACCTGCTCGACCATCTTGCGCTCCACCTCGCGCACGTGCGCCGAATCGCCTTCGCCGTAGCCGCTCCAACCGAAACCGGCCGGCTGCGCCTCAAGCGCGGCAAGCGTCTGCTCGACCGCTTCCTCGCGCGACAGCTGAATATGCTGGGAATGATCTCTCATCGGGATTCCTTTCCGAAAAACGCATCGGGCTCGATTGAAAATTCCCCTTGCCCGAACCCCTTGCGCATTCTTCTTTATCCTCAGTCAACGACAGTTGTAACTATAGCCCAGGAAGGCGGTTGCGCGAGCCGATCATTTTACTTGTGAATCGAAGGCGACCCGCCCTTGCGGCGCGGGCGAGGTGAGCCGTATACTTCGCAACCGAAAGGAGCGCGGGTGACCCGGAAACGTCTGGGCATCCAGCCTCGCAGCATGAAACGAAAGGCACGAAGGTGACCAGCTCGTATGGTCCGTGCCCTGCAGAACGGGACGCGTATACGCGCGTGGGGTTCGTGGGAGCCGGGAAAATCGGGTTCGCCTTGGGATTGCACCTACATCGAAGCGGGGTGCGCATCTCAGGCTATGCCAGTCGCACCGAGGCGTCTGCCCGCTGGGCGGCGCAGTGCACCGATGCCGTCGCGTTTTCGTCGCTGCAGGCTCTCCTTGATTCCTCCGACATCATATTTATCACGGTTCCCGATGCGCAGATTGCGCAGGTAGCTTGCGAACTTGCAGCTGCCGCCGCTTTGCGGGGCGAGGGCGCGCTGACCGGCAAGGTCGTCTGCCATTGCAGCGGGGCTGCCACATCCGACGAGCTTTCGGCCTGCCGCGCCGCCGGGGCAGCCTGCGCGAGCGTGCATCCGATGGCCGCGGTGCCGGACGTGCCGCAGGGCGGAATGGCGGCCGTGACGCCGATCGCAGCAGATAACGAAGCCGAGGCCGAAGCCGGAATCGCGTATGCAATCTGCACCTCGACTGCTCTTGGGCCTGACCCCGCGCCCGCACCAAGCAACGATCCCAGCTGTGTCGAGGCATGCTCGTCGGAACCGGTGTCAATCGGTGACCGCGACATTCCCGACCGCCTTTCCGGCGCCTTCTTCACGCTCGAAGGCGATGCCGAAGCCGTATTCGCAGCCGAAGCGCTGCTCGACGCCGCCGGCAACCGCCACCGCGCCATCGCCGCCGCCGACAAGGTGCGCTACCACACCGCAGCCGTGTTCATGAGCAACCTCGTTTGCGGGCTGGCCTTCGAGGGGATCAGCCTTTTGCAAGATTGCGGCTTCACCGCCGACGAGGCGCTGTCCGCAACCGCCCCGCTTTTCCTGGGCAACGCCGCCGCCATCGCCGAGCGCGGGCCCGTCGCCGCACTTTCCGGCCCCATCGAGCGCGGCGATGCCGAAACCGTCCGCGCGCACCTGGCCGCCCTCGACGGGCAAGCGCTCGCAACCTATGCAACCCTCTCGCTTTCGGTATGCGAAGCCGCCCAGGCGCGCCACCCCGAACGCGACCTGGAGCCGATCGCCCGCATGCTGCAGGAGGCCATCGCGCCGGCGAAAACGATTCCGCCGGCAACAGCGCCGCCAGGGCCGAATGCTGCCGCAGCTTCGCCAGCCGACGCGACCCCGACCCCACAAGAAACCAACCGCGCACCGCGCAGCGCGGGTCAACCGATGCAACCGTAAACCGACCGAACACGAAAGGAAGCACCCCATGAAGAACACTGTCGCAACGTTCGCCCAGGCCAAAGCCGAAGGCCGCAAGCTCACCATGCTGACCGCCTACGACTATTCCACCGCCAAACTCGAGGACGAGGCCGGCGTCGACAGCATCCTCGTCGGCGACTCGCTCGGCAACGTGATGCTCGGCTACGAGGACACGCTGTCGGTGACGATGGAGGACATGATCCACCACTGCGCCGCCGTGGCACGCGGGGCGAAGAACGCGCTCATCGTGTGCGACATGCCGTTCATGTCCTACGAGGTCAGCGTCGAGGAAGCCGTGCGCAATGCCGGCCGGCTGCTCAAGGAAGGCCGCGCGAACTGCGTGAAGCTCGAGGGCGGCGCCGAGGTGTGCCCGCAGGTGGCGGCCATCGTCGCGGCCGGCATCCCGGTCGTGGGGCATCTGGGGCTCACGCCGCAGTCCATCAACGCGTTCGGCGGCTTCAAGGTGCAGGGCAAATCCGAGGCCGCAGCCCGCAAGATCATCGAGGATGCCCGCGCGCTTGAGGCGGCCGGGGCGTTCGCCATCGTACTGGAAGCCGTTCCCGCGAAGCTCGCGCAGCTGGTCACCGATGCCGTGGGCGTGCCCACCATCGGCATCGGCGCGGGCGCGGGCTGCGACGGGCAGGTGCTCGTCTACCAGGACATGCTCGGCATGTTCAGCGACTTCACCCCGAAGTTCATCAAGCGCTTCGCCAACGTGGGCGACGCCATGCGCGAAGGCTTCGCCGCCTACATCGCCGAGGTGCGCGCCGGCACCTTCCCCGCCGCCGAGCACACGTTCAAGATCGACGACGAGGTGCTGGAGAAACTGTACTAGC
>CAVDXU010000019.1:2208-28776 GCA_963613135.1 bacterium | reverse complement strand
CTCTCCGTCGGCTTGGTGCCCACCATGGGATACCTGCACGAAGGTCACGAAAGCCTGATCAAGCGCGCCGTCGCCGAGAACGACCGCGTGATGGTCAGTGTTTTCGTGAACCCCATCCAATTCGCGCCCGGCGAAGACCTGGCCACCTATCCGCGTGACTTCGAGGCCGACAAGCGCCTGATCGAGGGCGCCGGCGCCGCACTCGTGTTCCATCCCGAGCCCGCCGAGCTCTACGCGCCCGACGCCGCCACCTTCGTCAACGTCGAGGGCATCACCTCCGAGCTGTGCGGCAAAACGCGTCCGACGCACTTCCGCGGCGTGTGCACCGTCGTGAGCAAGCTCATGAACATCTCCGAGGCCGATCGCGCCTACTTCGGCCAGAAGGACGCCCAGCAGCTCGCCGTCGTGCGCCGCATGGTGCGCGATTTGAACATGAACGTGCAGGTGGTGGGCTGCCCCATCGTGCGCGAGGCCGACGGGTTGGCGAAAAGCTCGCGCAACGCCTACCTGTCCGCCGACGAGCGCGCCGCGGCGCTGGTGCTTTCCCGCGCCGTCGCCGAGGGCACGCGCCTGATGGAAGCCGGCGAAACGTCGGCCGCGGCCGTGACCGGGGCCATGAAGGCTATCATCGAGGTGGAGCCGCTCGCGCGCATCGACTACGTCGAGATGGTGTCATGGGACGGCATCGTGCCTGTTGAGAACGCCGACGGCCCGGTGCTCGTGGCCATGGCGGTCTACATCGGCAAGACGCGCCTGATCGACAACTTCATCTTCGGGGAATAACAAACGCAGCGAAGCGGGGCGCCCGACCGGGAAGCGGCGCGAGGCGCGCAACCGACCGGAAAGGCGCGGCCCCCCGGAAAGTCTTCCGCCGCGGCTCCCGCCGCCGAGCCTCCCGCCGCCGCCCCCGCACCGTTTCCCCGCGCTTCCCGCGCAACGCAAGCAACAACCACGCAACACGCAAAACCGCAAGCAAACGCAGAAAGGCAAACCCGTGCTCTCTACCATGCTGAAAGGCAAAATCCACCGCGCCACCGTCGTGCAGGCCGAACTCGACTACGTTGGATCGATCACCGTCGACGAGGACCTGATGGATGCGGCAGGCATCCGCGAATACGAGATGGTGCAGATCGTCGACGTGAACAACGGCCAGCGCTTCGAGACCTACGTGATCGCCGGCGAGCGCGGCAGCGGCATGATCTGCCTCAACGGCGCGGCCGCCCGCTGCGTGTCGGTCGGCGACAAGGTGATCATCATGTGCTACGCCCTGATGAGCAGCGAAGAGGCCGACGCGAACCCGCCGCGCGTCGTGTTCGTCGACGACGACAACCGCCCCAGCCGCATCACCCGCTACGAACGCCACGGCCGCCTGGAGGACATGGCGTAGACGCCCACCACGCTTCAAATTCCCACTGACCCGCCAGTCATATCCCGCATCCGTGTCCTACAATGGTTTCGCCGGGCGGCGCACGCGCTGTCCGGCGAACGCTTCGACACGCTCAAAGGACGCCTCATGACGAACCGCCGAACCAGCACACTGCGCGCCTTCGCAGCATTTTTCCTCATCGCAGCAACCCTCTGCACCATCGCAACGGCACCGCGCGCGGCCTGGGCGGATAACCCCTGCGAGCTCACCGACGAGATGCGGGCGCAATACGAGGCCGACGGTACGCTGGCCGACCGCATCGCCTACGTCGAATCGCTGAACAACGACTCCCAAGCAGAACTCATCGCCGCAGCCCAGCAACGCTCGAGCGAGGCTGCCGTCGCTTCATCGAATGTTCCCAGCGATTGGGTTGGGGGCATGGGCACCACCGGCAACGGTTACATCCTATGCGTGGCGGTTGAGTTTCCCGCCGAGGGTGACGAACCGGCAACAACCTTCGCAGACGCAACGCAGCAGGCGAAAAGCGTGGTGGCAAGCATCGAGGGCGGCAGCGGCTACGCGGCCCCCTACGAAAGCCTGCAGGCCTACTACCAACGAGCGTCTTACGGCAAGCTGAACATCAGCTGCCGGAGCGTCTGCTACAACGTCACCGCAAAGCACTGCCGCAGCTACTACGATGGAGTACCGGATGCACTGGTAATCGAGATCGCCACCACGCTCGATGAGCAGTTCGGCGTTGACTTCTCGCAATACGACGGGAATGACGACGGTTTCGTTGATGGAATCTACCTCGTATATGCTGGCCTCGATACCGGCTGGGGATCGACCTGGTGGCCCCATTGCGGCAATTCTCTAGACCATTCGAGTCCCACCTTCGATGGGAAAAAGCTGAAGAACGATGTGTTCGTTAGAGACGTTACCCACGAGAGCAGCGCGAAAACATTCATCCATGAAACAGGACATGTGCTAGGCCTGCCCGACTACTACTCGTACTACAACACCACAAAAGGCATCGCGACCACGGACATGATGAACCAAAACGACGGCGATCACAATGCCTTCTCGAAATGGCTGCTCGGGTGGATCGACGACAGTCAAATCACCCGCATCGCCATCACCGACAGCGCCATCAAGGTTCGTCGCGGCACCGAAGAGGTGCAGACATATACGGGCAGCGTCACCGAAACCATCAAGGCGTTCACCAGCGACACCACGACCGAAGGCGGCAACTTCATCGCGGTATCGTCGGACGAGGGCATCCTGACCGGCCCGCTTTTCCGTCAATTCTATCTGCTTCAATACGACAGACCGGCGGGCAATCAGGCCTTCTCGGATAGCGGCGGCCTGGTAAGCGGGTTGCGCATCTATCGCGTGCAGGCGCAGTTGAACGCATCCGGGACCAATTTCGAGCTGTCCTGCTCCGGGGCGACAAGCCAGCACAACATGCTTATTGAATCGCTATGCCCGTCAGATGGCGGCGCGAAGGCGGAGACGGGCAACCCCTTCCACACCGGCGCGTCCATCGGAGTTTCCACAACCCCTTCGACCAACTACCGCGAAGACCCTTTGGGCTACACGGGCATCCATATCGATGTGACCAACGCGGATGATCCCGCTGAAGGCAGCATCTCCTTCAGCCATGACGCGAAGCCCCCTGAGACGGATTTCACCGTGACCCCCGCCTTCAGCACGGGAATCCTTGACGTGGGCGCCTATTACTTCACGCCGTCGCTGCAGCCGAATTGGGCGAAATCGGACCTTACCGGGGCGAAGCTGGTCGTCGACGGCACAAGCCACGATGTCAGGACGCTTGATAAAGATGGCAAGCTGCTGGTCTACTACGAACTTCCCAGCGGCACCATAACGCAAGACTCAACGTGCGAGCTCTTGCTTCCTGCCGGCTCCTTTGAACTATACGGCTCGCAATCCGCAGAAATGCATGTTGCCCTGCACCCGCGAAGCAAAACAATCGCCTTCGAGTCTTCGGGTACGTATGAGCAAAGCGAATACCAGCTCAACGGGTCGTCGGAAGTGCTATCGAGCGCCGTCACCGCAAAGGGAGAGCAAGTTATCGTTGCGGCGCAGTCGACCGAAGACGGCAACGGCACGAAGCTTGCCCTGCTGAAGATCTCCTCCGACGGCAAAAGCTGCACCCAGGTGGCGGTCAAGGGCAGCGAGGTGAGCGATTTCAGGGACGTCGCCGTGACCGCCATAGCGCTTAACGACGGGCGCATCTTCGCGTGGGTGAAGGGGCACAGCGGAAAGGAGAGCACGACCAAATCCATGGCTTTCTGGATCGACCCCGCCACGGGAGGCCTCCTCGACTCCCGAGATGTAACGGATCTGACGTTCTCGGGCATAGCGCCGCTTGGCGACGGCGTCGCGCTTCTGACGCACTCTCCGGGGGGGAGCGTAACCTGTGCCATCAGGCAGATATTCTCAAGCGATGCGAGCAAAGACAAAAACGCCAGCGGGGAATGCGGCATATTCGCCACGGATCTCATGGCCACAGGAGATGGCAGGATTGCCGGCATCAGCATCGATCAGGATACGCAGCTCATCACGGTGTCGGTTTACTCCGCAAGCGAAATCGAGAAACTACTCGCGGGCGGCGAGGGCAAAGAGGCGAAGCCCGATGTCTCATTCCCCGTTGCCAATGCGCGCAATATCGAGGATCTCACCTACAAGGACGGAAAGTTATACGTTCTATCCAGAGTTAACGAGGACTCGGTCACGCACCTTGAGTTGAGCATATTTGACAACGAAGGGAACACGTTAAGCGCCACCAAGATCGAAGGCGGGATCGCCTCAAACATGACGCGCTCAAAGTTGCTGCTCTCCGAAAGCGGCGCTGCAGCTATAACGACAACGTACGCGGACGGGATGACCGCCTGGACCACCTCCATGGAGATAGCCATGTTGGATCCCGACGGCAACTTCGTCGGCTTCTCGTCAACAAAGCGCAGCAACATTGCGTTCTGGGCGGACAACCACCTGTACGTGACGCAGCGTCAGTCCGATTCGACTGCGGAGGTGGGCAAGATCGGCTGGATACGCACGGCGGCGGCGGGCGGGAACACCCCGACGCCCGACCCGGAGCCGACCCCGACGCCTGACCCGGAGCCCGACCCCACGCCGGCACCGGAGCCGGATCCCGATCAGAATCCCGGTGCTGATAACCAGACCCCGCAGCAAGCCGGCACTCAGCAGGCAAGCGCGACCGCGACCAGCAAGAACACCGGAGGCGGTACCCTCGCTAAAACAGGCGACGCGACGGCAGCGACAGCCGTAACAGCCCTCGCAAGCCTGGTAGCGAGCCTGCTTATCGCAACCATAGCCCGCCGCAAGAAAAGGGATTTATCGTAACCCGTGCTTGCCCGCTGCCGCCGCTCGCCAAACGCACGCGTCACGCTAGACGCTGCCGACCTACAATGGGCGGCGACGTTTTCATCCCGCAGAAAGGAACCTCGTGCACGTCAGCTTCGACCAGCCGCTTATCGATTACATGCGCAAGAAAGGCTATGCCGGCATCGCCGTCGACACCGTCAGCGCCATCGGCTGCTGCGCGGACACGACCGAGCTGGCCACACGTTTCGTCAAGGCGCCGGAAGCCGAAAAACTGCGCGCAAAGGGCTGCGGCGTGCATACGGCGGACTTCGGCGAAGTTTTCGTCGAAACCAAGGGCTTGCACTACGCGGACGACATCAGCTTCAGCCTCAAAAGCTTCCTTGGGATCAAGGACATCAAGGTGAAGGGCATCCAAGCTTTCAAGATCTAGCATTTCCCGCGCGGCCACCCAGCCAGTAGCCCAGCACATCAGGCACCGCAACCCGCTGTCCGATCGCTGTCCGCGCATGGCCAACCGCAGCCTTCCCCCGCCCCCCCTCTAAACGCAAAAATCCCCTTGCCCGCAGGGGCAAGGGGATTTGCAAGTCAGCCGTCACGGCACGACCGTCGCGTTGCCAGCAGTCGCCCGCTAAGGCCGCTGATACTTGCGCAAGTCGGAACCGCTACGCAGCAGCAGGCTCGGCGCTATCGGCAAGGATGATAACCTTGTCGTCAGTCACCTGCACGTAGCCGCCCTTGACGTCGAAGCGCTGGACGTCGCCGCCGTCGGCAGGCGTCAGGCGGATCTCGCCATCGGCCAACACGGACACGAGCGGAGCATGATCGGCCAGAAAGCCCATCTCGCCCTCAACGCCCGGAACGACAACCATCTCGGCTTCGCAGGAGAGAAGCTTGGCTGCAGGTGTGACGATGTCGCACATGAAGCTAGCCATATTACGCTTCTTCCTTCTTCATTTCCTCGTAGGCAGCGTAGACGTCGTCGATGCCGCCCTTCAGGCGGAAGCACTGCTCGGGGATCTCGTCGCACTCGCCGTCGAGAATGGCGGCGAAGGAGCGAACGGTGTCCTCCATCTTGACGTACTTGCCCGGCAGACCCGTGAACTGGGTTGCCACGTGGAAGCACTGGCCGAAGAACTGCTGAGCCTTACGTGCACGGGACACGGTCAGCTTCTGCTCCTCGGACAGCTCGTCCATGCCCAGGATGGCGATGATGTCCTGCAGGTCCTTGTAGTTCTGCAGCAGCTCCTGGATGCCGGTGGCCACGCGATAGTGCTCTTCGCCGACGATGGCCGGGTCGAGAGCGCGGGAGGTGGACTCCAGCGGGTCGACTGCCGGGTAGATGCCCAGCTCAGCGATGGAGCGGGACAGAACCGTCTTGGCGTCGAGGTGCGTGAACGTCGTGGCCGGAGCGGGGTCGGTCAAGTCGTCGGCGGGCACGTAGACGGCCTGCACGGACGTGATCGAACCGGTGGACGTGGACGTGATGCGCTCCTGCAGGTCGCCCATCTCGGTTGCCAGCGTGGGCTGGTAACCAACGGCAGAGGGCATGCGGCCGAGAAGTGCGGACACCTCGGAGCCGGCCTGCGTGAAGCGGAAGATGTTGTCCACGAACAGCAGAACGTCCTGGCCCTGATCACGGAAGTACTCGGCCTCGGTCAGACCAGCAAGGCCGACGCGCAGACGAGCTCCCGGAGGCTCATTCATCTGGCCATAGACCAGGCAGGTCTTGTTGATAACGCCCGAGTCGCTCATTTCCAGGTACAGGTCGGTACCCTCACGGGTACGCTCACCAACGCCGGTGAACACCGAGGTGCCGCCGTGCTCCTGAGCCAGGTTGTTGATGAGCTCCTGGATGATAACGGTCTTGCCAACGCCGGCGCCGCCGAACAGGCCGGTCTTGCCGCCCTTGACGAACGGCTCGATCAGGTCGATGGCCTTGATGCCGGTTTCGAAGATCTCGGTCTTCGTGACCAGCTCATCGTACTGCGGGGCAGGACGATGGATGGGCATGAAGCCGGTAACCTCGGGCATGGGCTTCTCGTCGACGGGCTCGCCCATGACGTTCCAGATGCGGCCCAGGGTTTCCTGGCCGACCGGCATCATGATCGGATGGCCCGTGTCCTGCACGTCCAGGCCACGAACCAGACCGTCCGTCGAGCTCATGGCGACGGAGCGGACGATGTTGCCCGGCAGGTGGGTTTCAACCTCGAGGACGACGTGGATGTCGCCCAGCTCGGTCTTCGCATCAACCGTCAGCGCGTTGTAGATAGCTGGCAGCTGATCAGGAGCGAACTCGACGTCAACAACAGGACCGACGATACGCACGATGCGACCGGTGGCGCCTTTGCTGGCCTCGACCTCCTCCTTTGTAAACAAATGTTCAGCCATTTAATCCTCCAAAGCAGCTGCGCCACCGACGATTTCCGAAATCTCGGTCGTGATAGCGCCCTGGCGTACGCGGTTATACAATCTGGTCAACGAGTTAACCATTTCGGTGGCGTTGTCCGTTGCCGACATCATGGCGTTGCGGCGTGCACCTTGCTCGGCCGCAGCCGAATCGATGAGCGCATGATAGATCGTCGTGCGCACATACGCCGGCAGCAAACGATCGAGAACGGCCTCGGGGCTCGGCTCGAAGATAACGTCACCCTCGAGGTGCTCGCCAGCACCTTCGGACTCGTCTTCGGCAGCGGGAGCCGCCTCGAACTTGTCCGTGTCGACAGGAAGCAGCTGCTCGGTACGAAGCTGCTGCTCAGCCGCGTTCTTAGCGTGGTTATACACCACGATGACCTCGTCGAGATCGCCTTCCGCATAGCCCTTCGAGCAATACTCACCGATTTCGGTGGCTTCCTCGATGGTCGGGTCGGCGGAAAGGTTGGCGAAGGAAAGCACCGGCTCCACGTTGCGGTACGTGTAATAGCCGATAGCCTTCTTGCCGCAGGCGACAATGCTCACATTGGCACCCTCGGCGTTCTTCGCCTTCGTCAGTTTCTCGACATGGCGCAAAACGTTGCTGTTGAAGCCGCCGGCCAGACCACGGTCGGACACGACAACGACGACGAGCACGTTCTTAACATCGTCATGCTTGCGCAGAAGCGCGTTCTCGGAGCCACCTACACGCTTGGCAACGTTGGCCAACATTTCGACCATGGACTCGGAATACGGCGTGGCAGCCTCGACGCGCTCGCCGGCGCGACGAATCTTGGCAGCTGCAACCATTTCCATGGTACGCGTGATCTGCTTCGTCGAAGAGACGGAGTTGATACGCCTTTCAATGTCGTGAAGGTTGGGCATCGCAACCTACCTTACGCCGTGGGTGCGAACGAAAGCTTGAAAGCCTCGATCGCAGCGTTGGTCAGGTTCTCGACGTCGCCAGTCCACTTACCGGCCTTCTGAAGCTCGGTGAACACCTCCGGCTTGGAAGCGTGCAGGTAATCGAGCATCTCGGAGCGGAAGCGCACGACATCGCCAACCGGAATGTCGTCCAGATAGCCCTTGCCGCCAGCATAGATGGCGACAGCCTGGTCGTAGACGTCCATCATCTGGAAACGAGGCTGCTTGAGCAGCTCGGTCATGTGGGCGCCGCGGTTCAGCTGTTCCTGCGTGGCCTTGTCCAGGTCGGAACCGAACTGGGTGAAGGCCTTCAGCTCGCGGTAAGCGGCCAGGTCGAGCTTCAAGGTACCGGCAACCTGCTTCATCTGCTTGATCTGCGCGGAGCCGCCAACTCGGGACACGGAGATGCCCACGTCGACTGCAGGGCGCTGACCCTGGAAGAACAGGTCGGTCTGCAAGTAGATCTGACCGTCGGTAATGGAAATGACGTTCGTCGGGATGTACGCGGACACGTCGCCGGCCTGCGTCTCGATGATCGGCAGAGCGGTCATGGAGCCCAAGCCGTTTTGCTCGTTCATCTTCACGGCACGCTCGAGCAGGCGAGAATGCAGGTAGAAGATGTCACCCGGGTAAGCTTCGCGTCCCGGCGGGCGGCGCAGGGTCAGGGACATCTGACGATAGGCAACGGCCTGCTTGGTCAGGTCATCGTAAACGATGAGCACGTGACGGCCCGGGTTCTCGGGGCCGGCGGGCTTGCCGTCCTCGCCGTTGTAGACGAAGTACTCGCCCATTGCGGCACCGGCCATCGGGGCGATGTACTGCATCGGCGCGGAGTCGGATGCGGAAGCATTGACGATGATGGTGTACTCCATCGCGCCGTACTTCTCAAGCGTCTCCTGCACGTTGGCCACCGTGGATGCCTTCTGGCCCACGGCGACGTAGATGCAGACCATATCCTTGCCCTTTTGGTTCAGGATGGCGTCAACCGCGATGGCGGTCTTGCCGGTCTGACGGTCGCCGATGATGAGCTCGCGCTGACCGCGGCCGATCGGGATCATCGAGTCAACGGCCAGAACGCCGGTCTGCATGGGCTCATGAACAGGCTTGCGGTGGATAACGCCCGGAGCCTTGAACTCGACGGGGCGCGTGCCCTCGGCCTTGATCTCACCCTTGCCGTCGAGCGGCATGCCCAGCGGGTTCACGACGCGGCCAAGCAGGGCCTTGCCGGAGGGAACCTCTACCAAACGGCCGGTGGTTTTCACCGTGTCGTTTTCCTTGATTGCAGCGACGTCACCGAGCAACACGGCGCCGACCTCGTCCTCTTCGAGGTTCTGAGCCATGCCGTAAACGGCCTGGCCGGTCGCGCTGGTGAACTCGAGGAGTTCGCCTGCCATCGCATTCTTCAGGCCGTCAACGCGGGCGATACCGTCACCAACCTGGATAACGGAGCCGACCTCACGGGACTCGACGTTGGTGTTCAACGCATCAAGCTGCTTGCGCAGCGCCTCGTCAATGGACTGTGCGGTGATTTCAGTCACTAGCATTCACCTCCATCTGTGGAATCTTTCAGCACGTTGCGAGCGGTCTCGAGCTGCGTGGCGACGCTTGCGTCGATGCGCTTGCCCTTCGCGCTCATCAAAATGCCGCCGATCAGGGACTTGTCGATGCTCTCGCGGAGCACGACCTTGGTGCCCAGGTCGGCTTCAGCCTTCTTCGTGATAACCTCGCGCAAATGATCGTCGAGCGGCACGACGGTGGTTACGTCGACCACGGTGACGTTCAGCTTGCGTTCGATCTGCTCTCCGTAGCTCTCCCATACGCGCGAGAGCAACGCGATATCCTCGCGCTCGGCCATGACGGCCAGAACGTTGGTGAGGACCGGATTAGCATCGGCGAAAGCGCCTTTCGCCAAGCTGCTCCTCTGCTCGGGCGTATAAGAGCCATCTTGCAAAGAGCTGGAGAGATCCATGTTCGAACGCATAATGCGGATAATGCGCTCGGCCTGGTCGCGAACCTCAAGCACCGCGTCCTGCCCGCCTGCCTGCATGGCAGCGTCGAACATGACGGTAGCGTAGGCTACGACCTTCTCCTTTTGAACATGGCGGTTAGTTGGCATTGAAACTACCCGCCTCGTTCACGTAGCGCTCGATGATCTTGCGATGATCATCGTCGCTCAAGTCCTGCCCGATCAGGCGGGACGCGACGGCGACGGACGTGTCGGCCACCGAGCCCTGCAGCTCGGCGATAGCAGCCTTCTTGTCCGCCTCGATGGCGACGCGAGCCTTCTCGATCATGGCAGCAGCCTCGGCCTGGGCCTTCTCGGTGATGTCGGCCTTGACGGCCTCACCGGTCTTCTTGGCCTCGGCGATGATTGCTGCGGACTGCGCCTTGGTTTCCTCGAGCTGGCGCTTGTACTCCTCGAGCGTGCGCTCGGCCTCGGCCTGTGCCTCTTCGGACTTCTTGATTGCACCGTTGATGGTGTTCTCACGCGTGGTGATGATGTTATCGACCACGGGCCAGCCGAATTTAGCCAGGACGACGAGAATGATCAGGAAGGCGACCAACATGGGGATGAACTCATTCATGTCGGGAATGAGCACCGCGATGCCTTCTTTCTCAGACGCGAACGCGAGGGTGGGGAAAGCGCATGCAAGGCTTGCAGCGGATGCCGCGCTAGCGGCACCGGCCTTCGCCAGCTTTGTCTTAAAATCTGCTTTCACGCATCCACCTTCTCTCAGCTAGTTGAAATTACTTACGGTCAGCCGATTTAGAAGATGAAGGTCAGCACGAAGCCGATAAGTGCCAGTGCCTCGGCCAGAGCGCCGAAGATCAGGGCGTTGGTGAACAGCTTGCCAGCAAGCTCGGGCTGACGAGCGGAGCCCACGCACAGGCCATAGCCGCACAGGCCAAGACCGATGCCTGGGCCGATGGTGCCGAGGCCGTAGCCGACAACCTTCAGGGCTGCGATAACGAGAGTCGTTTCCACTTTTCCTCCTAAGTTCGTTTCCGGATCCTTCCCGGAAACTACCGATACTATATTTCCACGGCGCCATTTACTGCTGCGCCGCCGAAACCGAATGAACTAGCGGGGTGCGCCCCCGCGGGCGGGATTAGTGCTCGGACGTGGCCAGGCCGACGTAGACGGCCGACAGCACGGAGAACACGTAAGCCTGCAGGAACGCGACCAGGCACTCGAGCGCGTACATGGCGATCAGGAAGATGCCCCATGCGATGGCGGCGAAGCCGGCCGGGTTGGCGAACTGGATGGCGTCCAGGATGAAGAACTGCGTCATGATGGCGAAGATGCCCAGGATCATGTGACCCGCGAACATGTTGCCGTAGAGTCGAACGGCCAGCGTTAGCAGACGGATGACCAGCGAGAAGAACTCGAAGAACCAGATGATCGGCACCATGGGGGCAGGAAGACCGGACGGGGCGATGGACTTGATGTAGCCCCAGCCGCCCTTGGCCTTGATGCCGTAGAAGTTGAAGTACACGAACGAGATGAGTGCCAGCGCGAAGGTGACGCTCAGCGTGCCGGTCGGGGTCTTAGCGCCCGGGATCAGGCCGATCACGTTCGAGATCAGGATGAAGAAGAACATGGTGGCGATGAACGGCATATGCTTCTTCCAGCCATGCCCGATAGCGCCTTCGCCCATGTTGCGGCAAACGGCGTCATAGCCCCAGTCAACCAGGCCGGCGAACTTGCCGGACGGACGAACCTTGATCTTGCGAACGCCCACGAGCACGCCGATGAGCACCACCGCGCAGATGACGATGAGCCACGCCACGTACTGCGTGAGGCCGATTCCCCCGCCGAAATCCACCACGAACGTGGAGTTGAACGACTCGCTCAATTCCTCGATCGGAGCGGAGATGTCTGCCAAGGGATCGCCCGTAAGATGGAATTCCATGAACCTCTCCTTCTAGCCTTACCTAACGACGCTTTGCGATGAAAACGCCGAAAACAACTATGCCGATGACGAACGTCATCAGTTCTGCGGCCGCATACGCAAGCGCAACCTGGGGAAACGCGAGTTTGCACACGACCATGCCCGCAATAAGGATAACGAAGGACGCCGCGATGGTGGCGAGGAAAGGACCCAAAAGGTTCAGGGAATGAGTAGGATCAACCGTACGAATCTTCTTGATGGCGACGCTGAACGGAATGATGCTAACCGCGCCGACGAGGATTCCCACGATTACTGCTACTACCATGACCTGCTTTCCGCTTCTATATCAGCTTTATTGCAAACAGCTTCACTATAGCCGAATATTCAAAAATGCCGAAGTTGTGATGGCAAATACTCAAAAAAATAAACGGTGAGCGGTGCCGGAGGGAACCGCGAAGGGTTGCGGGCGGGAAGCATGCGCGACCAACGGCGCCCCGGAAGTTTATTGCTCGTACACGCGCAGCCTGATGCCCGACTCGGCGAGCATGGACATGGACAGCTCGTCAGGGTACGGATTGGCGTAGATGATCTCCTCGATACCTGCGTTGATCAACATCTTCGCGCACACGACGCAAGGCTGCGTGGTGATGTAGATGGAGGCGCCGGTGATGTTGATGCCGTAACGTGCCGCCTGGATGATGGCGTTCTGCTCGGCATGCAGGCCGCGGCAGATCTCATGGCGCTGGCCGGAGGGCACGCCGAGCTGCTGGCGGAGGCACCCGGTCTCGCCGCAGTGCGCAAGGCCGGTCGGCACGCCGTTGTAGCCGGTGGCGAGGATGCGGCGGTCCTTCACGATGATGGCGCCGACGGCGCGGCGCAAGCACGTCGTGCGCGTGGCGACCTCGTTCGCCAAGGTCATGAAGTATTCGTCCCAGCTGGGCCGGTGATCGACGGTGTTCGCCATGCGAGACCTTTCTTCCGCAGAATGTTCCCCCAAATGAAATGGCCGAGCGGAAATGCCGCCCGGCCATCAGTGTAGCGCAGAAATACTCGGAATTAGTACTCCAGGCCCGGATAGAGCGGATGCGCCTCGAGCATGGCGTCGACCTTCTTCTTGATGTCGGCGAGCTTGGCCTCGTCGCCGGCGTTGAACACCGTGCCCGCGATGCACTGGCCGACCTCGTAGAAGTCGTCCTTGGTGAAGCCGCGGCTGGTGGCGGCGGCGGAGCCCACGCGGATGCCGCTTGCGACGAACGGGCTGCGCTGCTCGTTGGGGATGGTGTTCTTGTTGACCGTCAGGCCCACGCTCTCGAGCAGGCTCTCGGCGTCCTTGCCAGTGACGTCGGCGGGCGTGAGGTCGACCAGGCACAGGTGGTTATCCGTGCCGCCGGACACCAGGCGCAGGCCGCCGTCGGTCATGCCCTGCCCCATCGCCGCGGCGTTTTCGACCACGTGATCGATGTACTCCTTGAAAGCGGGCGCGAGGGCCTCGCCGAACGCGGCCGCCTTGCCGGCGATGACGTGCATGAGCGGGCCGCCCTGGCTGCCGGGGAACACCGCGGAGTTCAGCTTCTTGAATAGGGCCTCGTCATTGGTGAGGATGAAGCCGCCGCGCGGGCCGCGCAGGGTTTTGTGGCTGGTGGAGGTGACGATATCGGCGTACGGGACGGGGCTCGGATGCGCGCCCGTGGCGACCAGGCCGGCGATGTGCGCCATGTCGACCATCAGAAGCGCCCCGACCTCGTGCGCGATGTCGGCCATGCGCTTGAAGTCGATGACGCGCGGGTACGCCGAAGCGCCGCCGACGATCAGCTTGGGGCGATGCTCCTTGGCGAGCTTCTCCATCTCGTCGTAGTCGATGGTCTCGGTTTCGCCGTCGACGCCGTAGGAGACGATGTTGTACAGCTTGCCGGAGAAGTTGGCCGGGCTGCCATGAGTCAGATGACCGCCGTTGTCGAGGCTCATGCCCATCACGGTGTCACCGGGTTTGACGGTGGCGAAGTACGCGGCCAGGTTTGCGTTGGCGCCGGAGTGGGGCTGCACGTTGGCGAACTTGGCGCCGTAGAGCTTGCAGGCCCGGTCGCGAGCGAGGTTCTCGACGATGTCGACCTTCTCGCAGCCGCCGTAATAGCGCTTGCCGGGCAGGCCCTCGGCGTACTTGTTGGTGAGCACGCTTCCCATAGCCTCCATCACGGATCGCGAGGTGAAGTTCTCCGATGCGATCAGCTCGACGGAAGAACGCTGGCGGGCAAGCTCCTGCCCCAGCGCGCTTGCCAATTCCGGATCGGTTTGCTTCACGTTCTCGATTGCCATGATGTTCCTTTCGTTTCGGAAACTTGCTTGCGCGCGCATGCTCGCAAGCAGCTGCATGCAGGTGGGCCCGACAGGCAGCGTGCCGCCCACTTTAGCACAATGCACCAGGCGTCATGGCCCCTTCATACCGACGTAACGCGCCGGCAACACGCAGGCGGCGCGCTGGTGACGCGAACGGCAAGACGGGCGATGGCGGGGCGGGCTTGGCGCGATCGGCAGTGCGGGCGCGACCGACGGGCGGGTTAGGCCGAGCGAGCGAGGCGCGGGGGGCGGGCGCGGCGGATTCGGCGCGGCACGGGGCGAACCGGCATGCGGACGGCCCGCCGGCGCGCTTAGTTCTCGAGCGCCATGATCTTCTCGACGCGGCCGGCGTGGCGCCCGCCACCGAAATCGGTGGACAGGAAGGTGTCGAGGATCTCCCTGTTCGCGGACGGATCGACGAAGCGGCCCGAAAGCGTGATGACGTTCGCATCGTTGTGCTCGCGGCACAGCGCGGCGAAGGCGGGGCTGGTGATGTTGGCCGCACGGATGCCGTCGACCTTGTTCGCCGCGATGGCCATGCCGATGCCCGTCCCGCAGACAAGCACGCCGCGATCGGCCGCGCCGCCGGCAACGTCGGCGGCGACCTTCTGGGCGAAGTCGGGGTAATCGACGCGATCGTCGGTGTCAGGGCCGCGATCGACAACCTCGAAACCCTTGCTTTGCAGGTAAGCGGCGAGCTGCTGCTTCTGTTCGAATCCGGCGTGGTCGCTTGCAATGCTGATCTTCATGGTCAACCCTTTCCCCGATGGCGTCTGTTGCGGCGGTTGCAACGTTTGGCGCACATGATACGCCACGCGGCGAGGGCGGATGCGCTCGCGACGGGAATTTCGCGCGGATTCTTCTTGACTTTAAGCCAGCTCCAACCTTTAGTATGCAAGCAGAACGAGAGGAGCACCTACCCATGGAACAGAACTTTGCGAACACGCCGAAGCTCGGATTCGGCTGCATGCGCCTGCCGCTGAACAACCCCGACGACGTCACCGATATCGATATCGAGCACGTTAAGCGGATGGTGGACGCCTTCCTCGAAGCGGGCGGCACGTACTTCGACACCGCGTTCGTGTACCACAACGGCTGCTCGGAGACGGCGCTGCGCGAGGCGCTTGTGAAGCGGCATCCGCGCGAGAGCTTCACCATCGCCACGAAATGCCTAGCCTGGGCACTGCCCGATGCCGAGACCGCCAAAGCATGCCTGGACACTTCGCTTGAGCGCCTGGGAACCGACTATGTCGACTACTACCTGCTGCACAACGTCGGCGGCGAACGTACGAAGAAGTTCGACGATTTCGGCCTGTGGGAGTGGGCGCAGGAGCAGAAGGCCGCCGGGAAGATCCGTCACGTGGGGTTTTCCATGCATGACGGCGCCGAGACGCTTGAGGAGCTGCTGACGGCGCACCCGGAGGTCGACTTCATCCAGCTGCAGGTCAACTATCTTGACTGGGAGAACCCGGTCGTGCAATCGCGTCGCAACATGGAGGTGGCGAACCGTTTCGGTAAGCCGGTCGTCATCATGGAACCGTGCCGCGGCGGGCGTTTGGCCGACCTACCCGAGCGCGTGGCCGCCCCGCTCGTGACCGCGCGTCCCGACCTGAGCCAGGCATCCTGGGCGTACCGGTTCTGCTACAACCTCCCCGGCGTGCTCACGGTGCTTTCGGGCATGTCGACGATCGAGCAGGTCAAGGAGAACGTCGCCGAATGGAAGGCGAACGGCGGCGCATTCGACGATACCGAGGCCGCCGCGCTTGCAGAGGCGCAAAGCATTTTGGCGTCGATGCCCACCGTGCCGTGCACCAACTGCCGCTACTGCGTGAAGGACTGCCCGCAGCAGATAGCCATCCCGGAGATCATGAGCCTGCTCAACCTGGAGTTGCAAACCGAGAACCGCGAATTCGCCAAACAGCAGTATTCTTGGCAGGCGAAGCCCGGCCGCGCAAGCGACTGCATCCAGTGCGGCGCCTGCGAGTCGATGTGCCCGCAATCGATCGACATCATCGACCAACTTGAACGTGCCGCCGAGCATTTCGAGTAAGATCGGCGAAAGCATCGGGAAGCGAGAAGCGTTTTTCTCGCAGATTCATGAAGGGAACGCCGTAGTGGCAGGCAGAAATTCGTTCGAGGAAACCGTTGCGGCGCTCTCAGGCGGGCAGGCAGCCATCTTCCCCACCGACACCGTCTATGGGATCGGCGTTGCCATCGCGGGCGCAAGCGGGCCGGATATCCTGTACAAGCTCAAGCGGCGCGAGCCGGGAAAACCCGTCGCATGGCTGGTCGGGGGCTTGAACGATCTTGAGCGCTACGGCGCGAGCGTTCCCGAATCCGCGCGCTGTTTGGCGCGCGCGTTCTGGCCGGGGCCGCTGACGCTGGTGGTCAAGGCGAGCAGATTCGTGCCCGCGGCGTTTCAGTCCGCGGAGGGAACCATCGGATTGAGAATGCCCGATTGCGAAACGACGCTGCGGCTGATTTCCGCGGTCGGCTGTCCCCTCGCAACGACGTCCGCCAATTTCAGCGGGAAACCGGCAGCGCATTCGTGTAGCGAGGTCGACCCCGAGCTGGCGGCGCTCGTGCCGGCGACCTTGGGAGATGAGGACGATTCCGCGAAAAGCGGCGTCGCCTCGACGGTGATCGATTGCACCGGGGGGCGCCCATGCATTTTGCGGGAAGGGGCGATTTCCCCGGCGGATGTTCAGGGCAGCTTGTAGCTGGAAGTAGAGCGGGGGCCGCGCGGGGGGCGTCGACCGGCAGCCTATTCGGGCTCGAGCGCGCTGGCGAGCACCTGCATGCGCAGCTCGACGTCTTGAATGATGCGGCTGCATTCCTTGAGCTCGTCGCTGGCATCAAGGCCGGCCACTTCGCTGACCGCCTTGTACTTCAGGTCGTGCTCGAGGCTGGCCCAAAAATCCATCGCAAGGGTTCGCAGCTGGATTTCAACCGGGATGGATTCCTTCTTGTCCATGAAGTACACCGGGATGCGGAAAATGACGTGCAGGCTGCGGTAACCGTTTTCCTTCGGCGCGGCGATGTAGTCCTTCACCTTCACGATCTCAAGGTCGTCTTGGTGGTTGAGAAGCTCGAAAATGCTGTAGACATCCTGGATATAGGGGCAGATGACGCGAATGCCCGCGATGTCGAGGATGTAGCGTTCCATGTTCTCGAGCGTCGGCTCGTATCCGTAACGGCCGATTTTCTCGTAGATGGATGCCGGAGCCTTGATGCGCGACTCGATATGGTGAATGGGGTTGCGCTGCTTCTTGAGGCTGAGATCCTTGTCGAGGATCTCCAGGCGCACCTGCATCTCGCTCATGGCGGCGGAGTACTTCTGCATGATGGTGCGCGCCTCAACCCCGGCGCGATGCAGCAGCGCAAGGTTTTCCGAGGTGATGCGCATGTCGCCGCTCATGTTGAAGGCGGTGAGGTCGGGCACGTTGGGAACGGGAAGCTGGCTTGCCGGCATCTTCACGATAGAGGAGGACGCCGATTCAGAGGCGCTTTCGTTAGACGGCTTGATGACCATCGGGACTCCTTCGAAGTGCTTAAACGCCCGCCGCGGCGGCAAGGCGGATTCGGACTCGCGCGCGACGGCGGGTTGGATGCGAAGCGAGCCTGCAGCACGGGCACAGGGCGGGGCCGCGGCGCCCATCATCGAGGTGTTGCGGCCGCAACGAGCATTTGGCAGCGCGGCAATCCGACCGAGACGAGCGCTGACGGCGCGCGAAATCATACGGGATAGATTGTCTTTCGGCCGCTTATGGTAACGCACCCAAGGTGGATCTCGCGGCACGCGAAAGCGATTTGACCATTTCGTTACCCGCCCTGCAAATAACGTGGACGGTTGGCGGGATCGCTCTCGCAAGCGTTGCCGGAACCTTTGGCGCGGCTATTCTTCGCGCTTCGCCGCTTGCCAAAGCTCGTTTTGACGGGCGGTCGAAAGATCTTCGATGCGCTGCCCCTCGCTCGCGGCGGCAGCTTCCATATATGCCCAGCGATGGCGGAACTTGCGGCAACTGGCGCGCAGGGCGTTTTCCGAATCGATGCCCATGCGCCGCGCGACGTTCACCAAGCTGAACAGCACGTCGCCGAACTCCTCCTCAACGCGCGCGGCCGCGTCCGCCTCGCCGGCCACCTTGCCCCTGCCGGCTTTCGGCGCGCTGCCGTAGGCCTCGTTGAGCTCGGCGATCTCGCTTTCGACCTGCGCCCATACATCGTCGAGCGTTTCCCATTCGAAGCCCGCGGCCGCAGCCTTGCGCGATATCTTCTGCGCCTGCATGAGCGCAGGGAAGCTGGTCGGCACGCCGTCGAGCAGGCCGGCGACCGGGGCGGCGGCTGCGGGCTGGGCGGGTTGAGCGGCGGCTGCGGGCTGGCCGGCGGCATTTCCGCTCGCGGCGGGCTGGCCGGCGGCGGCACCATCATCCGCCCCCGCGTCCCTCTCGGCCTTCGCCTGGCGTTCGGCCATCTTCACCTGATCCCACAGATCAAGCACCTCGGCAGCGTTTTCGGCGTCGGCGTCACCGAAAATGTGCGGATGCCGACGAACCATCTTTTCGTTCACGTCCGCGATGACGTCGTCGATGGTGAACCGACCCGCGTCCGCCGCGATCTGGCTTTGCAACACCACCTGCAAAAGGACGTCCCCGAGCTCTTCCCGCAAATGCACGGCGTCGTCGGCCTCGATGGCGTCCACGGCCTCGTAGGCTTCCTCGATCATGTTATGCGCGATGGAAGCATGCGTCTGCTCGCGATCCCACGGGCAGCCGTCGGGGGCGCGCAGGGCTGCTATCGTGGCGACGAACTGGTCGAACGCCGGATGATCCTGCGGGCTGGCATAGCGTTCGCGTGCCTGGGCGTGCTTGGTTTCGTTGTCGGTCATCGGGAAACTCCTTCGAGACGGATGGTGCGGATGGAACGCGCGGGCGGGAGCGCGCGGGAGCGCGCAGAGCGGGCGAGGCCGGTGGGGCTGGTCCGCGCGGACGAAACGGGCGGGCAACCGGCGCCTCACCGGGCGAAACGCGGCGGCACCCCTTCCCTACCTGGCGCGCAGCTCCCAAAACGCCACGGCGCTGGCGGCCGCCACGTTCAGGCTGTCGACGCCGTGCTTCATGGGGATGCGCACCGTGTAGTCGCAGTTCGCGATGGTACTTGCCGCCAGCCCGTCGCCCTCGGTTCCCAACACGAGGGCCAGCTTTCCCTCCGCTGCGAGCGCCGGATGATCCAGCGGCACCGATTCGTCGGTCAACGCGAGCGCAGCGGTCTTGAAGCCCAGCTCATGCAGGAGCGGGATACCATCAGCCGCCCATGACCCCGCGCCGGTCGCACCCGTGGCAGCGCCGATGCGCGCCCACGGGATCTGGAACACCGTGCCCATCGAGACGCGGACCGCACGCCGGTAGAGCGGGTCGTAGCAAGCCTGCGTGACCAGCACCGCATCCATCCCGAGCGCCGCCGCCGAGCGGAAAATGGCACCGACGTTCGTATGGTTCGTGATGTCTTCCAGAACCGCGATGCGACGAGCGCCTCGGCACACGTCCTCGACGCTTACCGGAGCAGGTCGGCGAAAAGCACCCAGGGCGCCGCGCGTCAGCTCGAAACCCGTGAGCTTTTTCAGCTGACCGTGCGGCAAGATGAATACCGGCAAGTCGAAATCCGGGTACAGCTGCGAAATACGATCGATGACCGGCTGCATCCCCGCAAGGAACTTCTCCTCCATCAAAAGCGACAGAGGCACCATGCCACCTTCGACAGCGCGTTCGATAACCTTGCCGGACTCGGCGATGAACACCCCGCGCTCCGGTTCCAAACGGCATCTGAGCTGAGCTTCCGTCAAACGCGCATACGCGTCGAGCCGGGCGTCGTCAATCGTTTCAATATGCGTAATCACAAAGGACCTTTCCTCAGGGAAGCAGGGCTGAAGGCCCTGTAAGGCAAATCCATCTCGGCCAGCTGTTCGCCATGCGCCACCGAAATCGGTTCGCCGTTGCAACGCAAGCCCCGTTTCCGGCAGGCATCGGCATCAACTCCCGCGAACGTGATTGCAGTGTAGCACGCGAAGGGGCGGGGCGACCCTTTGTTGGGGCGGCGGGCGAGGAGGGGCGACCCGGCGGCGCTATTCCCCCAGCTGCGCGCTCATAACGGCGTGCTCCCGGGCCACTTCCTCCATGAGCTTCCGCAAGGGCCACAGGCGATTGAACTGGGTTACCTGAGCTTTATGCGCGATGCTCGCGTTCGCCTCGCGCATGGCGGCGAGCAGCTTGTCAAGCTGGGAGCTCGAGCAGTTGCACACCAGCATGAACTCGCCTTCGGGCGCTTCTCCCGCATACGGAACGCGCGCCGGGCGCATGCCCACCATGCCGGCGATGGCGCCGACGGGGTCGTTCAAGTTCGCGAGCGCTATCGTGCGCACGGCAATGCCCAGCTCATCCATGATGGAGCGCACTACCGCGCCGCGTTCGCTGGCCGCATCCAGCCCGTACAGCGCCACCAGCGGCGCCTGCTGCGCAGCTCGCGCCTTGCCGGCAGCCGCCCGCGCCTTGCCGGACGCCTTCTTCTTGCTCGCGCTCTTGGCGTTCGCCTTGCCGCTCTTCCCCACGGAATGCCTCCTTAACCGAAAAGGCCCCGCAGCGCCCATGGCCGCGGAGCCTTGAAACCACCCTGTATGATACCGCATCGCCGTTTCGCGAACGAACGGCGCGGGCAACACCGGCCTAGCCGAAGTAACGCTCGAGCAGGCCCTTGAGAGCCTTGCCGTGACGAGCCTCGTCGCGAGCCATCTCGTGCACGGTGTCGTGGATGGCGTCCAGGCCGTTCTTCTTGGCGCAGGTTGCCAGCTCGACCTTGCCGGCCGTGGCGCCGAACTCGCAGTCGACGCGCCATGCCAGGTTGTCCTTCGTGGTCGCCTTCATGTTGGGCTCGAGCTCGGTGCCCAGGAGCTCGGCGAACTTGGCGGCATGCTCGGCCTCTTCGTAAGCGGCCTTTTCCCAGTACAGACCCACCTCGGGGTAGCCCTCGCGATGCGCGATGCGCGCCATGCACAGATACATGCCCACCTCAGAGCACTCGCCGGTGAAGTTGGCCTTCAGCTGCTCCAGGATGTAGGCCTTGTCCTCATCGGAGATGTCCGGATTGTCGCGAACGGTCTTGTCGTAGATGCCGTACTCGTGCTCGGCGGCAAGCTCCAGCTCGCCTTCGACCTGCTTGAACTGGCTGGCCGGCGCATGGCACACCGGGCACTCCGCCGGCGGCTGCTCGCCCTCGTAGATGTAACCGCACACCTTGCAAACCCATTTCGTCGCTGCCATGGTTTCGTTCTCCTTTTTCTCGTCTTCCCGAGCCTCTCCCTCGGGTTTCCTATCTCCACTGCCGGGCGCATCCGCGAACACGGGCTCGAAATCCTCGGCACCGTGCTTGCAGATCGGGCAGATGAAGTCGTCGGGGATGGTATCCCCCTCGTAAATGTAGCCGCAGATCGCGCACTTCCAGGCGATGGGCGCCGACGCGGGCTCGGCCGTCGTTGCCGACGCCGGGACGACCGCAGCTGCCGCGGCGCCGGTGGCGGCCTGCACCGTGCGGGGCGAGCCTTGCTTGCGCGTCACGGTGCGGTAGTAGTCGTAGGTGACAGACGGCGCATCCGACAGGCGCGCGGCTTGCACCACTTCGCCGACGTACAGGACATGGCTTCCCATATCCGTGGAGCTGACGACCTTGCAATCGAAAAACGCGTTGGCGCCCTGCTCGAACAGCAGCCCGCCCTCGGTGCGGGCAAGCTTCGCGCCGGCCGCCTCGGCAGCCCCATCGGCGAACTTGTCAAAGTCATGCCCGCTTTTCATGCCGAAATGCTCGAAGAGAGACTTCGGCGTATCCTCGGTCAGGACCGATACGCAGAAACGCCCCGTGCGGCCGATCATTTCCTGGGTGCAGGTGCCCTTGATGCAGCACACGCTCACCTGGCGCGGTTCGCTGGCCGCTTGGATGGCGGTGTTGACGATGCAGGCGCCATCCACGTCGCCTTCGCGGGCGGACAGTAGGAATACCCCATAGCTGAACTGGTGAAACGCCTTTGAATCGATAGCTGGGCTCATGATTGCTCCCCCTTTGAGCATTCCGGGCAGGTGCCCTTGAACAGCAGATCGTGCCCGGTGATGGTGTAGCCGGGCGCGCTTGCGGACGCCGCGAAATCCAACGACGCGACTTCGTCGATCACCACTACATCGTCGACGCGCCCGCATTCGGTGCATACCACGTGATAATGCGGACGAAGCGTGTCATCGAAACGATCGGCCCCGTCCGACACGCTCACTTTGAGCGCGCTTCCGTCATCGGCCATGCGGTTGAGCGTCCGATACACCGTTGCCTTGCTGATGGAAGGGAAGTCCGCGGCGAGAGCGCTGTGCACGTCGTCGGCGGTGGGATGCTCCCCATGCAGCTTGGACAGCTGCTCGGCGATAACCTTCTGCTGAACGGTGTTGCGCCTGGCCACGGTATCCTCCTCTCGTCTGTATTTGAGAGTATACGCTTATTGGGATTTAGTATCAATAGGGAATTTGAATTGGTTTAATGCTGGCTACGATGGCCAACCAGGCCGCCCAGGTCAACCGACTGCGCCGCTCGCCTGCCCCAACACCACCGCTGGCCCATTCGCTCTTTTGATTGACCCCGTGAATTCCTCGCGAAGCAAGGCCTACCCCGGCCTCTTTCGAGGAGGCTTCCTATAAGAGGCTTCCCTCGTTCAAAGCATCCCGGCAATCAAGGCTATCCGCAAGCACCCTCGCGAGCGCAAGCTGACCTACTCTGCCGTTTCGGCCATCTTTCGTTCCCGCTTGCTGGCGTACATGAGCTCGTCGGCCTTTCGATAGACGCTCGAAAAGTCATCGTACGCCGGATCGAACAGCGCTTCGCCGATGGACACCGATGGCAGAACGGGCTGTTCGCTCCTCATATCGGCAAGACGCTTATCGAACGACTCCATCAATTCGCCCGTATTCGCGCCACCAACGAGAACAACGCAGAACTCGTCGCCGCCGATTCGATAGCACTGCCCATGAGCGTCGAAGGTTCCGTAAATGGCCTGGCCGATGCTGCGCAAGCATTCGTCACCGGCATCATGGCCGTACGTGTCATTGACGGCCTTGAAGTCATCGACGTCGATCAGCAGCAGCACGACCTTGTCCTTGAGCACGGTGAGCAAGCCCTCGAAGCTGTAGCGATTCAGCAGGCGCGTGAGCGCATCGGTCTGCTGAACGACCGAACAGTAGAAGGAATAAACCATGATCGAGCCGATGGCGATCGCGATCCAAACGATGCGCACCTCGGAGAAGACCATCTGCACGATCAGGCATGCGAAGATGAACGCGATCGTCAGGTACGGGGTACGGCGGTTGCTATACTGATAACTCTCCGAGAAGCGACGCACCATGAAGAGCATGAAAAGCGCGCTGGCCAAATAAACCAGCGGATAGATAAGGTAAGCCGGACCATGGCGATACACGCCAGCCTCGTCAACTGCGATGATAATCCCGAACGGCGCCAAAACGCATTCCACGGCCGCATGGATGATCACGATGACCATGGCAGCGCGAACCTCTCGAGCGTCCGGCTCCAAAACGGCCGCATAGAAGACCGCGGTGGCGGGCGCAAGCGAGAATTCGATGGCCTTGTGAATGGGAATGAGAATCCGCGCGGTTTCGCCTCGACCATTGAGGGAAACCCCCGCCATCTCGCATAACGCCGCCAGCGCGAGGGTGCCGAACAGCCACAGATACAGATGCTTGACGCGTCGGGGCAGCATGGCGTTGCCCATCACGGTGATCATCATGATGAGCGAAACTCCAACGGTCATCAGCACGATGAAAAGGTAGTACTCAGTCATGTGTCGCCTTAGCGTTCGCGGTCGAAAAAGAATGCAAAAGCCGAGGAATTGCCTCGAAAGAGCATGATACGACGGGAAGAAGACCATGGCAAACATTGCTCGGCCGGAGGCGCCTTGCTGTCGAGACGCCGATCAGAACGGCTATGCGCTTCCCGGCCGGCGCATTCGCTCCAGTAGATCACGCGATCCGAGATCACCTGACGAAAATGCTAGTCTACCGGCGGGAACTCAAGGTTCGAGCGTAAACGCGAGCTCCTTATCGCTTGTCAGGTAGCTCCCAAGCCCAGCAGGCAGAAACGGAATTCGCCAGATCTCGGTTCCTCGATCACGCCAGCACCCAGCAACCGCTTCGTATGCGCCGCGATGCGACTCGTGCTTTCTCGAACGCCCCATCAGTTTCCTCCTTGATGATAGCTTGCTGTCACCTGCGTTTTTGGCACGAACGAGGCGACTTGCGGGGCCTCATGAGGCTCCTTGGCACGAAGCCGGCGATGTGCGGCATCCGGCGATCCTCTTTGGCACGTGGCGCCCGATGTGCGGTATCCGGCGATCCCACTTGGCACGTGGCGCCCGATGTGCGGCGGATCCTGGCCAAAATGAGGCGATGTGCGGCGGTTTCCGGCACGGGAAGGCCGAAGTGCGAGGAATCCCACATGCACTTCGCGCGCCACGTGCCAAACGCGACGGCGGATTACCTCACATCGGGCTCGACGTGCCATCGAGCAGCAGCGGCGCCGGAGGCCGATGCGGGACCGCGCAGCACCGGGGCCGGCGGGCGGGCAGCGCCGCGCGGCGCCGGGGCCGGCGGGCGGATGGCACCGGGAGCGGGCGTGAGGCGCCAGGCGGCGGGGGCCGGCGGATGGCACCGGAGGCCGGCGGATGGCACCGGGATCGGGCGGGAGGCTCCGGGCGGCGGGCCCGACACGCTATCAAACGGAGAAGCCGGGGGGTCACCGTACGACGACGGGCGCATAGGAACCGGCGGGGCGCCGGGGCCGGGCGAGCGCGCATCGGGCCCGACGCGCAACCAGCTGGAAGCGCCACCGCCAAGGGCGCAGCGGGGGGTTGATTCGCTTTGCGCTCCCTAGATTACCGGCGGGGTCCATTCGGGCTGGCCTTTAGCGCGCAGGTTTGCGCGACGGCCTTTCATGTTGTCAATGCAGCCCTGCATGCCGTGCGGCACGTACTTCAAGCTCTCGATGTCTTCCGGCAAGTAGCTGACCAGCGACAACGGCGCCGTCTGCTGCGGGTTTTCCGGCGGTGGCCCCGCGCTCGGCACCGCCGCGAAGCCGCATACCGGCGCGCCCTGCGCGACCAGCTTGCGCTCGTAGGCGCTCCACGGCTCGTCAGGGAACAGCGCGCGCACGTCGTCGGTTCCCCACTGCAGCTCATAGCCCGCGATCTCAAGCTGCGTCAGCGAGAAGTCGCGCAGCGGCATGCTATCGGTGCGCAGGCGAACGGCCGCGCCCGGAGCCAAAAGCGCCCGGTACGACAGCAGGCGCTCGAAATACGTCAGGCGGTATTGCGCCTTTTTCTTCTTGGGAAAGGGCGTCGGGAAGTTCAGCAGGATGGCCGCCAGCTCGCCTTCGCCGAAGGTTTCCGCCAGGTTGGAATCGTCGTGCAGCACGAATACCGCATTGGGCACGCCGGCGGCGATCGCGCACTCGGCCGCGCGCATCGCGCATACCCCGTCGACGTCGAGGCCAACGAACAGCACGTCGGGCCGGGCCTGCGCGCAAGCCGTCGTGTATTCGCCCTTTCCGCAGCCCAAATCCAGCACGACGCTCGCATACGGGTTCTCCCGCCGCGCGCCGTCGGGCGCCCAGAAGCGCCACTGCCCCGCCCGCGACTTCGGATCCGGTTCGAAATTGCTCGCGCAGGCGGCCAGCCTTTCCTCAAGGGAAAAACCCTTCGGCAAACGGGACGCAGCGGTACGCATAGGGCGAATCCTCCAAAATCGATGTCGCGCCCTCTTGAGCGCTTTCCAAAGTTGTCGGGTGGCAAAGGGGCATGCCAGACGTCATCTTGGCAGCGAAGGGACGCACAGAACATCGCCCGGGAATGTCGGGTAGCATTTTACGCGCGCCCTTCGTCGCCCGTCCCTTCGTCACCCCTTCCTAGTCACGGTAAAAGGGTAACATTTCCTGCTGGGCCTTTCGCAAGCCGGGCAGCGAATGGATATGGGCGACGAAGCCGGCACGACGGATGCGGCGGGCGCGACAACGAGCGGGTGGTGCGACGGATGCGACGGGCGCAACAGCCAACACGGGCAGCTGGCGCGGCCGCAGGCGCAACGGCCGACGCGGCGGGCGCGATAAGCGCACCGGTCGCGACTGGAACGGGTGGCGAAGCCGCCACAGCAGGCACAGCAGGTTCGGCGTCCACCCGCCAGCACG
>CAVDXU010000019.1:0-2118 GCA_963613135.1 bacterium | reverse complement strand
CGGGCACCACCAAAACGTAACGTCGCACTTGCGTATTCGTCATCTTGAGCTGCTATAGTTATGCCCATCAATCAACTTCGTTTGTTGGGGGGTTCCTTATGAGCGACGAGAACTATCCGCACCTTTTCCAACCGATCACCATCAAGGGCATGCGCGTACGAAACCGCACGTCAATGGCGCCGATGGGCACCAACTACGCCTGCCAGAACGGCGAGATGAGCCTGCGCCACATCGGCTACTACGAGCAACGCGCGGCCGGCGGCACGGGGCTGATCATCGTGGAGAACGCCAACGTCAGCTGGCCGGCCGGCTCCAACGGCACCACGCAGCTGCGCATCGACCACGACAGCTACATCCCGCGCCTCTACCAGCTCACCGAAACGCTGCACCGCCACGGCGCCTGCGTCGCGGTGCAGATCAACCACGCCGGCGCATCGGCCATGGAAAGCCGCACGGGCGTGCAACCCGTTTCCGCGTCGAATCTTCCGTCGAAAACCGGCGGCGCCGCGCCGCGCCCGCTGACGCGCGAGGAGCTGGAAACCATCGCCCACCAGTACGGCGAGGCCGCGCGCCGCGCGAAGGTTGCCGGCTTCGACGCCGTCGAAGTGCACGGCGGTCACAGCTACCTGTTGTGCCAGTTCCTCTCCCCCACGATGAACGACCGCACCGACGAATTCGGCGGCACCCCAAAGAACCGCGCCCGCTTCCCACGCATGGTGCTCGACGCCGTGCGTGAGCAGGTCGGCGAGAACTTCCCCGTCATCTTCCGCCTGTCCGCCGACGAGCGCGTGCCCGGCGGCAACACACTCGACGACTCGCTTGAGCTGCTGGAATACCTCATCGAGCAAATCGACATCGTCGACGTGTCGTGCGGGCTGAACGACACCATCGACTACCAGATCGACTCCTGCCGCCTGCCCGACGGCTGGCGCGCGTTCCTCTCGCGAGCCGTGCGCGAGCGTTTCGGCAAACCCACCATCACCACCGGCAACATCCGCGACCCGAAGGTGGCCGAGGAGATCCTCGCGCGCGGCGACGCCGACTTCGTGGGCATGGGCCGCGGGCTGATCGCCGAGCCGTGCTGGGCGCGCAAGGTGGCCGAGGGCCGCGAGGACGAGCTGCGCAAATGCATCAGCTGCAACATCGGCTGCACCAGCCATCGCATCCAGCTGAACCGCCCCATCCGCTGCACGGTGAACCCACAGGTGGACACTTGGGAGATCTATCGCGAACAACAGGTGAAGAAACCTTGCAACGTCGTGGTCATCGGCGGCGGCACGGCCGGCCTTGAAGCCGCCTGCACGGCCGCCGAAGTGGGCTGCACGGTTCATGTGATCGAAAAGCAGCGCGAGTTCGGCGGCCTGGCGCGGCGCATCGCGCTGCTGCCCGACAAGTTCCGCATCCAGGATTTCGTTGATTACCAGGTGAAACGAGCCGAGAAGCTACAGAACGTGTTCCTGCTTTCCAACGTGGAGGCCACGCCGGAGCTGGTGAGAAGCTTCAAGCCCGACATTGTGGTCAACGCCACGGGCTCCGAGCCGCTGCTGCCACCCATCGAGGGCCTGCGTACGTGGATCGATCGCCCGTATGGACGCGTGCACTCCATCGCCTGGGTGATGGACCACGTGGACGACTACCCGAAGGACATGGCCGGCCAGCGCTGCGTGGTCATCGGCGGCGGCGCGGTGGGCCTCGACGTGGTGGAGTTCGTGGCCGAACGCGGGGCAAACGTGCAGGTCATCGAGATGGCGCCCACCATCGGGACCGGGATCGACCTGGTCACGATGGCGCGCATGAAGGAGATCTTCGCCACCTGCGACGTCACGCTGCGCCCATCCACGGCTCTCACCTGCGTGAACGAGCATTCCTTCGTAGTGAAAAACCCCGACGGCGTCTGCGAGGAGCTGCCCTTCGACTACGGCTTCGTGTGCATCGGCATGAAGTCGGCAAGCCCGCAGCTTACCGCCATCGAGGGGACGCTGCCGAAGGGCACACCGCTGGTGAATGTCGGCGACGCCGTGCGGGCGCGCCGCATCATCGAGGGCACCACCGAGGGCCGCAACATCCTCGACGTGCTCAAAGGCGCCGGGTATTTGTAGGCAAGCGATTTCGGGCGGC
>CAVDXU010000018.1:31899-39836 GCA_963613135.1 bacterium | reverse complement strand
GCGAGGGTGCGGAAGAAGCAGCTGGTCTCGCCGGTATGGCAGGCGGGGCCGGCCGGATGCACGAGCGCGAGCAGCGTGTCGGCGTCGCAGTCGTAGCGCAGCTCGGTAATCTTCTGCGTGTTTCCGCTGGTGGCGCCTTTGTGCCACAGCTCCTGGCGGCTACGGCTCCAAAACACCGTCTCGCCGCGTTCAAGCGTGAGCGCCAGGCTTTCGGCGTTCATCCAGGCCATCATGAGCACCTCGCGCGTTTGCGCGTCCTGCACGATGCAGGGAATGAGGCCGGCCTCGTTGTATGCAAGTTCGGGAAGCTCCACGTCCATAAGGGTCCTTTCGCTGCCGCTTTGCCATGCAGCTTGCCCACGCGCACGTCGGGGCAAGCCGCCTGGGAGTCCTTTCGCTGCCGCGCCTGCAGGCGCACGGATGCCAGCACCGCCGCCGACGGTGGTGTACGATGCACAGTCGAAACCGCGTCTACAGGCGAACGGGGATGCCTTGAGCGCGCATGTATTCCTTGACCTGGTGCACCGTCAGCTCGCCGAAGTGGAAGACGCTGGCCGCGAGCACCGCGTCGGCCTCGCCCTCGATGACGCCCTCGGCGAAATGCTCCAGCTTACCCACGCCGCCCGACGCGATGACCGGGATATCGACCGCGCGCGCGACCGCACGGGTGAGCGCGCAGTCGAAACCGTCCTTGCTGCCGTCGCGATCCATGCTGGTCAAAAGGATTTCGCCCGCACCGCGCCGTGCGGCCTCGGCGGCCCACTCGACCGCGTCGATGCCCGTGGCCGTGCGCCCGCCATGCACGTAAACCTCCCACTTGTTGGGATTGCCCGCAACCTGCTTCGCGTCGATGGCGCACAGGATGGCCTGCGTGCCGAATGCGGCGGCGGCCTGCGTGATGAGCTCGGGGTTCGCCACGGCGGCGCTGTTCACCGAAACCTTGTCGGCACCGGCCGCGATCATGCGGCGGATGTCGGCGACGCTGCGGAAGCCGCCGCCCACGCAGTACGGCAGATGCAGGTTGGCGCTTGCGCGGCTGGCCAGGTCAACCGTGGTTTCGCGCTTGTCGCTCGTGGCGGTGATGTCGAGGAAGATCACCTCATCGGCGCGCTGCTCGTCGTAGCGCTGCGCCAGCTCGATGGGATCGCCCGCATCGCGCAGGTTCACGAAGTTGACGCCCTTGACCACGCGGCCGTCCTTGACGTCCATGCAGGGGATAACGCGTTTAGCAAGCATTCGAAGCCTCCTTGCAGGCCGCGACGCCCTCGGCAACGTCCAGCGTGCCCTCGTACACGGCGCGTCCGGTGATGACGCCCTCGATGGCGTGTGCCACCTGGGCCAAGTTCTTGATGTCGGCCACGCTGGCCACACCGCCCGAGGCGATGACGGGATGCCCGAACGCCTCGGCCATGGCCACGTAGGCCGCGGGATCGACGCCGGTCTGCATGCCGTCGCGGGCGATGTCGGTGTACACCACGTGCTTAAAACCGGCCTGCCCCATCGCGCGGGCAAGATCGGTGGCGGCCACGCCGGAGCCCTCGATCCAACCCGAAACGGCCACTTCCCCGCCCTTGGCATCGATGCCGGCGGTCAGGCGATCGCCGCCCACCGCGGCGACGGCGGCGCGGGCCAGGTCGGGGTCGTTCACGAGCGCGGTTCCCAGCACCATGCGGGCCGCGCCCACGTCGGCCAGGCGCTTGAGCGTCTCCAGGCTGCGGATGCCGCCGCCGATTTCCACCGATAGCGACGTTTCGCGCACGATGCGCTCAACGATGGCGATGTTGGCGGGATCACCCGTGCGTGCGCCATCCAAGTCGACCACGTGCACCCAGGAAGCGCCGGCCTCCTCGAAGACGCGCGCCTGCGCAACGGGGTCGTTATTGTAGACGGTGACCTGGGCATAGTCGCCCTTCGCCAGGCGAACGGCCTTGCCGCCCAGGATGTCGATTGCCGGAAGCAGATACATGGCGCCCCTCCTAGTTTCCCGCAGACGGGCTGGCCGCCGCCGCGAATTCGACGAAATTGCGCAGCACCTGCGCCCCGGCGTCCGAGCTTTTCTCGGGATGGAACTGCAGGCCGAACACGTTGTCGCGCTGCACGGCGCACGGGAATGTGACGCTGTGCGTGGTTGTGGCCACGGCGGCGTCGGTTGCCGGCGCTATGTAGCTGTGCGTGAAGTAGAAATAGGTGCCGGAAGGAATGCCCTCGAACAGCGGGCACGACTTGGCTGGCGCGACCCCGGCGGACGCAACGGCATCGCCGCCCGCGCTTACCGCATCGCCTGCCGCAGTCGCGAACTCGACCGTGTTCCAGCCGACGTGCGGCACCTTGAAGGCGCGGCCTTCCGCATCGACAGCCGGCATGCGATCGACGCAGCCGTCGAGGATGCCCAAGCCGCGCGGGTTTCCGGATGCCAAAGCGCCCTCGGTGCCTTCCGCAAACAGCAGATGCAACCCCAGGCAGATACCCAAAAACGGCACGCCGGCGGCAATGCGGGAGCGGATGGCGTCCATCTGTCCCAGTTCGTTCATGGTAACGACGGCATCCGCGAAGGCCCCGACGCCGGGCAGCACGATGGCATCCGCGGCCGCGATCTCGGCGGCATCGTCGGTTATGTGGGCGTCGCCCCCGACGGCGCGCAGACCGCGCTCGACGGAGAGCAGGTTGCCCTTCTTGTAGTCAACGACAGCGATCATAAGAGCCTTTCCAATAATCGATAATCGGGAAACCCGGCCAAACCTTCCTACAGCAGGCCCTTCGTCGAGGGCAGCGCGTCGCCCGCACGCGGGTCGGGCTCGCACGCCTGGCGCATCGCGCGCGCCGTGGCCTTGAACATGCCCTCGATGACGTGATGCGTGTTCTCGCCGGCAAGCTGGCGGATATGCAGCGTCACGCCCGCGTTGGCGGCGAAGGCGATGAAGAACTCCTTGGCCAGCGTCGCGTCGAAGGCGCCCACCATCACCGGCGGCACCTGCGCGTCCCAAAACAGCGCCCCGCGCCCGGAAATGTCCACGGCCGCCTGGATGAGCGCCTCGTCCATGGGCAGCGCGATGTCGCCGAAACGCCTGATGCCGCGCTTGTCGCCCAAGGCCTGCGCGAACGCCTGGCCCATGACGATGCCCACGTCCTCGACGGTGTGGTGGCCGTCCACCTCAAGGTCGCCCTTGGCGGTGACCGAAAGATCGAACAAGCCGTGGCGCCCGAACGCCGTCAGCATATGGTCAAAGAACCCGATGCCCGTCTCGACGTCGGTGGTGCCGGCGCCGTCGAGATCCAGCGACAAGTCGATGTCGGTTTCCTTCGTCGTGCGGCAGATGCGCGCAACGCGTTCGCTCATACAAGTTCACCTTTCTCGTGAATGCCGCCGCGCCGCCTTCGCAGCGGCGCTCCCTGGCTGACACGCCCTAGCCGGCATGTCCCCTGCCAGGGGCGAATCCATTCTTTCCGGAAATGCCCCTATTCGGCCGCGATCTCGCGCAGGGCGGACAGGAAGCGGTCGTTCTCCTCGGGGCTACCGATGGACACGCGCAAACACATTTCAAGCTGCGGCGCATGGCTGAAGTCGCGCACCAAGATGCCCCGGTCGTAGAGCTTCTGCCACGCCACGTCGGCGCCGTCCATGCGGAACAGGATGTAGTTCGCGTGCGACGGGTACGCGGTGACGCCCTCGATCTTCTGCAGTTCCTCGAACACGCGCGTGCGCTCGTCGATGATCTGCATGATGCTGTGCTCGAACTTCGCGCGGTTGCGATACACCACGCGCGCGATGGCCTGCGAGACGGCATCGACCGAATACGGCTGGCGCACCTTGATGAACTCGCGAATGACCTCGGCATTTCCCAGCAGATAACCCATGCGCACACCCGCTAGGGAAAACGCCTTGGAGAACGTCCGCAGGATGATGAGGTTCTTGTGCTGCGCCAGATACGGGCGCATGGTGCCGCGCGAGAACTCGAAGTATGCCTCGTCAACCATGACGAGCGCGTCGGTGGCGTCGAGCAGCTTCAAGACGAAGCGGTCGTCGGCCAGGTCGCCCGTGGGGTTGTTCGGGCTGGTGACGATCACGTAATCGATGTCGCCCTGGGCCACGCGCGCAAGCACCGCCTCCTCATCGATGGAGTAGTCGGCCCGACGCGGCACGTTCACCACCTCGGTGTTCGTCAGCTGAGCGTTGTTCTCGTATACCGAAAACGTCGGCGGCATGTTGAGGAACTTGCGCCCCGGGCCGCCATAGGCCAGCGCGATGTTGAACAGCAGCTCGTCGCCGCCGTTGCCCAAAAGCACCTGGTTGCGGTCAAGCCCGTTCGCTGCGGCGATCATGTCGCGCAGCTCGTTGGCCAGCGGGTCGGGATAGCGGTTGAAGGCGACCTTGTTCAGCTCGCGCTTCACTTCCTGGCGAATTTCCGCAGCGATGTCGGAAGGGTTCTCGTTCGCCGAAAGGTACGCCTCGGCCGGCAAGTACTTCGGGTCGTAGGGCGTGATGTCGGCCAGCTGAGGGGCCGATGCGCGAACGCTATTCATCCGCGCCCTCCAAGCCGTAGATGCTGCCGGTCTCCACCAGGTTCTTGCGCAGCTCGACGCTGCGGGCGTGCGCCCACAGGCCCTCGTGGCGGGCGATGGCGATCACCGCGTCGGCGTCGTTGGCAAGAGAAGCCGCCGAGTACTGGATAACGCTGGAGTGCTTGATGAACTCGTCGGTGGAAAGCGGGCTGGCGTAGCGCGCGGTGCCGCCGGTGGGCAGCGTGTGGTTCGGGCCGGCAACGTAGTCGCCGATGGCCTCGGGGGTCCACTCGCCCACGAAGATGGCGCCGGCGTTACGGATGGCGCCGAGCTGCTCCATAGCGCCGTCGAAGTGCAGCTCGAGGTGCTCGGGCGCGATGACGTTCACGGACTGGATGGCCTGGGCCATGGAATCGCAGATGACGATGAGGCCCTGGTCAGCCAGGGAAGCCGTGGTGATCTCCGCACGCGTGGACTGTTTCATGTGGCCTTCGATGGCCGCCTCCACCGCGTCTGCGTAAGCCGCGTCGAACGTGACCAGGTAGCAGCTTGCCAGCGGGTCGTGCTCGGCCTGCGCCATGAGGTCGATGGCGACCATGGCCGGGTCGGCCGTCTCGTCGGCAACGACGCACACCTCGGAGGGGCCGGCGATCATGTCGATGCCCACGTCGCCGGAGACGATCTTCTTCGCGGCAGCGACGAACGCGTTGCCCGGACCGGTGATCTTGGCGACCGGGTCGATGGACTCGGTGCCGTAAGCGAGCGCAGCCACGGCCTGCGCGCCGCCGACGGTGTAGATTTCCGTGACGCCGGCCAGGCGGCAAGCCTCGAGCACGACCGGATCGATGGTGCCGTCTTTGGTGGGCGGGGTGACGCACACGATGCGCTCGACGCCGGCGACGGCCGCCGGCAGGGCGTTCATCAGCACCGTCGAGGGATACAGCGCGCGGCCGCCCGGCACGTAGATGCCGACGCTTTCGAGCGGGGTGACCTTCGCGCCGACGAGCGCGCCGTCCTCGCGCACGCTGAACCAGGACTGCTTGACCTGGCGCTCGTGGAATTCGCGAATCTGCTTGGCGGCCTTCACCAGAGCAGCCTCGGTGGCGGCGTCGACCTGCTCCGCCGCGGCGGCGATGGCCTCCGCCGGCACGCGGAAATCGTCGATTTCCACGCCGTCGAACTTCGCGGTCAGCTCACGCAAGGCCGCATCGCCCTGTTCGCGCACCTGCTCGATGATGCTCGTCGCAGCGGTCATCGCCTTCGCGTTGAACGCGCCCGTGCGCTTGAGGTGCTTGTTGGAGAATTGCTCGTCTTTGTTCAGGATGACGCGACGCATGATTCCTTCTTTCCTGATTGCCGTGTCCGTTTTGACTTCTTATCGTTTAGCGCAGGCGCGCCCACCTTGCCGCGAGCGACGCCGAATCGTTTGCTTCACCTGCGATTTCGCAAGTTTACCATGCCTTGGGGCGGTTACTGCTTCCCCGCCGGATCGTCGGCGGCCGGCGCCGTTTGCACCCCGCCGGCAATGACCGTGGCCTCCCACTTGCCCGCCGCAGCGCCGGCGCGCATGCGCTCGGCAAGCTCCACCACGCGCCCGTCGGTTGCAAGCGAGCAGGAATTCGCAAAGAAGCGGGCCGTCGACGAAAGCACGTCCTCGACGATGACCAGGTTGTTCTCGCGAAGCGTGGTGCCGGTGGCCGTGATGTCGACGATGCGCTCGGCCAATCCCGTCAATGGTGCCAGCTCGATGTTGCCGTGAAGTTTCACGATCTCGACCTGGGTGCCCGTCTTCGCATAATGAGCACGCGTGATGTTGGGGTACTTCGTGGCGATGCGAATGGAGCCCAGGCGGCGGTAATGCTCGGCGGTCGCCTCGGCGGCGCCGGCGGGCTCGGCCACGATGAAGCGGCACGCGCCGAACTTCAGGTCAGCAAGCTCCACCACGTCGGGCTGGGCTTCAAGCAGCGAATCCTCGCCGCAGATACCGCAGTCGGCCGCGCCGAGTTCCACGAACGCGGGGGCATCGGAGGGACGCACGATGATGTATTCGACGCCGGGGTTGCGGATGATGAGCTGGCGGCCGGGGTTCGCTAGCCCCGTGACGTCCAAGCCGCACGCCTCAAGGCACGCGATGGCATCGGCGTTGAGCGAGCCCTTGGGTACCGCGATGCGCAGCGGGCGGTCGTCAGCCTCATCGGCCTCGGCGCGCGCGGCGCGTTCGTCGCACAGCGCGGCGGCGGCCATGGCGCGCTCCAAGAAGAACGCGAACCCGGCGGCCGGACGGTCCTCGCCATAGGCGCCGATGGTGTTGTCGTAGCGGCCGCCCGACCCAAGCGGGGTGCCCATGCCCGGCGCATAGGCCTCGAACACGATGCCGGTGTAGTAGTCGAACGAGCTCATGACCGAGAAGTCGATCTGAATGCAGTCGGCCAGACCCTGGTCGGCCAGCAGGTCGCACGCCTGCGTGAGGCTGTCCAGGCCGTCCTCGCATCCAAGCGGCGCCACGAGCGCGCGCACCTCGTCGATGGCCGCGCGACCGCCGCGAATGCGGGCCAAACGCCCGATGGCCTGCGAGAACACCGGCGGCACGCCCTGCGAGCCCTCAGGAGAGGTCAGCTCGTCGAGCGTGACGAAGTTGGAAGCGTGATACGCGTCGCGCACGGCCTGACGCCACTCGGGCGCCGCCCCACTTGCAGCGAGAAGCGCGCGCAGCACGCCCACCGAGGCGAGCGCGATCTTGAACGTGCGCACGCCTGCAAGCTGCAGCGATTCGGCCAAAAGCCCCACGACCTCGGCATCGGCCGCGGCGGTTGCGTCGCCGATCAGTTCCACGCCCATCTGCGTGGTTTCGCGCGGCTCGGCCTGCGTCTGGCCCTCTACCTCGCGGAACACGCGCTGCATGTAACGGAAGCGGAACGGCCCGGGCTGGCCGGCCAGGCGCGTGGCGCACATGCGGGCGATCTGCAGCGTGACGTCGGGGCGCATGGTCAGAAGGTCACCGCGGGCGTCGAAGAACTTGAACGGCATACCCGGCAGGCGGCCGCCGGCAGCCATGACGTCCATCACCTCGAGCGTGGGCGTCTCGACGGGCAGGTAGCCCTTGCCCGCCATGTTCGCCAGCACCGCGCCGGCGGCCTGCTCGCGCAGCACCGCCTCGTCGGTCAGCACGTCGCGGAATCCCGACGGCGTCACGTAATTCATGCTTCTCATCCCGCCTTTCGCGTAAAGCTCGTTTCAATGGTTGTCACTTTAGCACAGTAGAGTGATAAAGCAACCCGTTTTCTTCCAGAGCATACTAAGCGCACAACGCGAAAGCCGCAAACGAGAACCATCAGATCAACCGCCGGCCGGCAAGATGGCCCCATCCCCGCGTCGCCGGCAGCCTGGGCGATCTTTCGATCGCCCCTACGAAATATGGGGAGGCGGAAGCAGCCCCC
>CAVDXU010000018.1:0-31607 GCA_963613135.1 bacterium | reverse complement strand
TCCTCGAAGTACTCCTTCACCGGGCCCGTGCCGAAGGTCTGCACTTCATCGACGTGCCAGCAGTCGGTCGCGGGCAGCCCCGGGATGTTCTCGGCCACGAACACCGGGTCCTTGCCCGCCGCACGCTGCTCGGAGTAGTCCCTCAACGCCGCGAGGGCCCACTTGCCCAAAAGCAGGATGGCGATGAGGTTCATGAGCGCCATCAGACCCATGAAAATGTCGGCGAGGTTCCACGCCAAATCGAAGCTGTTCACCGCACCGAAGAAGATGACCACCAGGCACACCAGGCGGAAGGCGATAAGCGCGGCCTTGCTGTCGTTCTTAATGAAGCGGAAGTTGCTCTCAGCGTAGAAGTAGTTGCCGATGAGGCTGGAGTAGGCGAACATGAAGATGGCGAACGTGATGAAGTGGATGCCGACGGGGCCGACCGAGTTGTTCACGGCCATCTGCACGAGCGGCATGCCGTTGAGCGTTTCCGCGGTAGCGGGGTCCTGCACGTAGAACACGAGCACCATCATGGCCGAGCATGTGCAGATGAGCAGCGTGTCGATGTAGACGGACAGGCTCTGCACCAGGCCCTGCTTGCACGGATGCGACACGCTGGCGGTGGCGGCGGCGTTCGGCGCCGAGCCCATGCCGGCTTCGTTGGAATACAGGCCGCGCTTGATGCCGAGCATAACCACCGAGCCGGCGAACCCGCCGAAGATGGAGTCGATGTCGAACGCGCTTTGGAACATGAGGCCGAACACGGCAGGCAGCCACGTGATGTTGGTCAGCGTAGTCCACAGCGCGATGGCGATGTAGGCAAGGGCCATCACCGGCACGATGATCGACGTGATGACGCTGATGCGCTTCGATCCGCCGAAGATGACGCCGGCGGTGAATACGACCAGGCCCAAGCCGGCCGCGATGGCAACGCCGTTGGTCTGGTAATCGGGAATGTAGTATTCAAGCGCGCTGCAGGCGTTGAAGGCCTGCAAGCCGTTGAAGCCGAACGCGAAGCAAAGGATGAGCAGCACGCTGAACAGCACGCCAAGTTTGCGGCTGCCGAGCGCCTGATGGATGTAGTAGGCCGGGCCGCCGCGGAACTCGCCGTCAGCGCCGCGCACCTTCCAGATTTGCGCGAGCGTGGACTCGATGAAGGCCGACGCCGCACCGATGATGGACATGAGCCACATCCAGAACACCGCGCCCGGGCCGCCGGTGGCGATGGCCGTCGCCACGCCGGCGATGTTGCCCGTGCCCACGCGAGAGGCGGTGGAGACCATCAGCGCCTGAAACGACGAGATGGAGCGCTCGCCCTCGACGTGCTTCTTTTCGGTGAGCTGCTTGAACATGTCGCCGATGAAGCGGATTTGCACGCCGCGCGTGCGGATGGTGAAGTAGATGCCCACCGCGACCAGCAAAATCAGCAGGATGTAGGTGTACATGAAGGTGTCGATCTCGCCGGTCAGCTCGATGAGCCACGTGTTGAAGTCCATTCTTTCCCCTTTTCGCGATAGTGGACCGAAACCGTGATGGCGCCGGCCCGCATGCGCAACGGGCTGATCGGATTCGCCGGGAATGAGCCTTGTCACCTTGCGCGTTGGTGCTTGCCCACATGAGAATTCACGGAAGCACCACTATACCGTATTTAGTAACGAGGACGAAACCAAGAAGGCCGCCAGGGGCCGAGCCGGCGGCCTTCCTCCTACAAACACGCGGCGCAGTTCGTCTCGTCGCCGAACAGCAGGTCGTGCTCCACGCCGTCGAGCGCATCGCGCGCCTGGTCGCGCAGGTTGTTCATGCCGGAAAGGAACTGGCGGTACAGTACCAGCGTCAGGTAGCGTCCCATGCAAGTCAGCGTCAGCTCGCGGTCGTTGTCCACCTCGAAGGCGCCGTGCGCGCGATAGTAGGCCATCTCAGCCGGCAGCAGGCGCTCGATGCTGCAGCCGAACTGCTTCTCGAAGTCGCGCTTGTCCAGGTGCAGCTGGTAAAGATGCAGCAGGAAGTAGTACCGCGCCAGGTCGCGCTGGGACATGACGCACTTGCCCATGATGGACATATGCCCGGCCTCGATGGCCTCGTTGTACTCGGCCAGGCTGAACGTGTTCACGTACAGCGCGCCGTTCAGATGCGTGATCGACCCCGACCCGATTGCGGGGTATTCGTTGTAAGCCACCTGCAGCTCTTCGGCGTACAGGTCATGATCATGCGCGCCTTCGCCGTTCAGGCGGTTGAAAGTCCAGATGGTATCGCGGCTGAAGAAGGGCTTCTCACCGCCGGTGAGCACCTCGTCAAGGATGCGGTAGTAGCGGAACTCCCGGTTGTAATCCATGTCGCCGAGCGACTTCTCCATCTTGCGCGTGGTGGCGTTGGACACGTACAGCGGGCTGAACGTGGTCTGGCGCGCCCCGCAGGTGACGATTTTCTCCAAATCGTCGATGAGGATGTCTTCAGTTTGGCTCGGGAAGTTGAAGATCATATCAACGTTGATGGAGTCGAAATACGGCGCGGCCAGCCCGATGCGCTCGAAGATCTCCTCGCCGCTGCCGTACTTCTTGTAGCGATCCATCTGCTTGAGCAGGTCGTTGTTGAAGCTCTGCACGCCCACGCTCAGGCGCTGCACGCGGCCCTGCAGCTCGGAAAGATAGGGCTCGACCAGGTGATTCGGGTTGGTTTCGACGCCTACTTCCTTGATATGGAAGTTGTCGCGGGCAAGGTCGATGGTCTCGCACAGCTCGTCGAGCAGGATGGTCGGGGTGCCGCCGCCGAAGTACAGCGTCTCGAAATCCCAGCCGCGCTCTTTAAGCATCATCATCTCGCGGCGCAGGTTCTTGAAGTACGGGCGCGCGATGTCCTCGCGGAACACGTAGCGGTTGAAGCTGCAGTAGGGGCAAAGTACCTGGCAGAACGGCACATGCAGGTAGAGCATGTACTTCATGCCGGGTTTTGGCGCCGGGAAGAATTTTTCGTCCGTCGGCTTCAAATCAAGGTGCTTCTTGGTCATCCCCTTGACCAAGTTCGTCAGAAATCGTTCGGAAAGCAAGTTGTCCTCCATACATCCAAACGTCGAAAATCGGTGAATGACCATCATAACCGTTTGAGCGGTAGCATTAGCCGCAATGGGCAAACTTGGAAAAATGATGGTCCTCTTCCACATTTCGCGTTCGGGCGGGTGCCTTTTTACGGAAGGCCAACCTTTGCCCAGGATTTTTGCGGAACGTGAAACTTGCTTTCTTTTCGCATTCTCGACAGCCCAGCGAGCCCGTAAAACAAAATAAGCAATTAACCAGCGGTTATTGCACGAATTGGCAAATAGGATTGGGTGTATTCAGCACTTTTCCGGAAATAGGATTCGCTATATTCCGCATTTTTTGAAAAATAGGATTCGTTGCGTGCCGTCCCTTTTGGGGCAGATGCTCCAGCTGCGCCGGAGAGCGCGCTCTTTGGAACGCGCCTACAGATTCAGGGCGCGAATGCTTCATGCTTCGGGGACTAAGGAATCGGTGCGGCGGGCCCTTCGGCTGCGGCGTTCGCAACCACCGGCAAACTTTTTCTTGCGCTCGGGGGAAAGCGGTCCTATACTGCCCAACCAAGATATCTGTTCAGGGCGAGGTGAAAATCCTCACTGGCGGTAACGGAAGCGGCAACTTTGCCGCAACGCTCCGAAGTCCGCGAGCCTTTTGCAGGTTGGGAAGCTTGCCGCGCAGTGCGCGGGAACTTCAAAACATGCAGGGCCGACCTGGTGGGATTCCAGGACCAACGGTTACAGTCCGGATGGAAGAACAGGGCAAACATACGCGTGAGGTTTCATACCCCGCGCACCGTCGCAGCATTTCGCGACATCGGCAGCGTCTCCTTGGCGGAGGTTGCGGCCACCATCATTTGCCGAACACGCCCGCAGATTCCCTGCGGGCGTTTTTCATGCCTGGCGCCAGCAGGGTTGTTCCAAGAGAAAGGGCAACCGATGGCAGGCATAGCAAAACGAAACGAGGAGTTGACGGGCGCGGACGCCGACGATATCGCCGTCGAATGCGAGACGCCGGCCGAGGACGGCGCCGGCGGGAGCGCTGGGGGTGCCGGCAGCGCGAGCGCCGCAGCCGCACAGCCAACCGGCAGCATCTCGCCCGACGACGCGCGCTTCATGCGCCGCGCGATCGAACTCGCCCGGCGCGGCGCGGGCTGGACGAGCCCGAACCCGCTGGTCGGCTGCGTGATCGTGCGCAACGGCACCATCATCGGCGAAGGCTGGCACGAACGCTGCGGACAGGCCCACGCCGAGCGCAACGCGCTCGCAAGCTGCGCAAGGCGCGCGGCGGGAACGTCAAACACCGCCGCGGGCGCAAGCAACGCCGACCCCGCACGCGGCGCAGCGGCCGGCGCAACCGCGTACGTCACGCTCGAACCGTGCTGCCACACCGGCAAGCAGCCACCCTGTACCGAAGCGCTCATCGCCGCGGGGATCGCGCGCGTGGTCGTGGGCAGCCGCGACCCCAACCCGCTCGTCGCCGGCAAGGGGGCGGCGCGGCTGCGCGCCGCGGGCATCCGCGTCGATGAGGATGTCCTACGGAAGGAATGCGACGCGCTCAACGGCGTGTTCTTCCACTACATCACTTCCGGCATGCCCTACGTGGTGGCGAAATGGGCCATGAGCGCCGACGGCAAGATCGCGTGCGCGTCGGGCGACGCCCGCTGGGTAAGCGGCCCGGCCGCCCGCGCCGACGGTCACGATCTGCGGCACCGCCTGGCGGCCATCCTGGTGGGCATCAACACCGTGCTCACCGACGACCCGCTGCTCACCTGCCGCCGCGACGCAGCAGCCCCTTCCCATCAGCCCGCGCGCATCGTGCTCGACTCGCAGCTGCGCATTCCCGCGGACAGCCGCATCGTGAAAAGCGCCGCCGCGGGCGAGGCACCGCTGATCATCGCCACCTGCACCACCGCACCGGAAAAGGTTGCCGCGCTTGAAGCGGCGGGCGCGGAAGTGTGGCAGCTGCCCGCCGACGATGCGGGGCGCGTCGCCTTGCGGCCGCTCCTGCATGCCCTGAGCGAGCGCGAGATCGATTCCGTGCTTGTGGAAGGCGGAAGCGGCGTGCATGCGTCGTTTTTCGCCGAAGGGCTGGTCGACGAGGCGGTCGTCTACCTTGCGCCGAAGGTCATCGGCGGAGTCGGGGCCCCAACGCCGGTCGGCGGTTCCGGGGCCGAGTGCATGGCGCAAGCCACGGCCTTGGGGCAAGCGCACGTGAGCCTTCTTTCCCCCGACGTCAAGCTGGTGTTCACGCGCGACGGGCGCCCGGGCGTGGCCGAGCAGACCGCAAGCGCGCCGAGCGGGCAGGAAGGGGGCGGCGCATGTTCACCGGAATCGTAGAGGAAGTCGGCCGTGTCGAGCAGGTGCCCGCACCGGGACGCGCCGGGAGCCTGCGCATCCGCGCCAACCGCGTGCTTGAAGGCACGCAACTCGGCGACAGCATCGCCGTGATGGGCGTGTGCCTCACCGTCACCGACCTTTCCCCCACCAGCTTTTCCGCCGACGTCATGCCGCAGACGCTTTCGCAATCGAGCCTGGGCAACCTGCGCGCCGGAAGCCCCGTGAACCTGGAGCGCGCCATGGCGGCCGACGGGCGCTTCGGCGGGCACATCGTTTCCGGGCATATCGACGGCACCGGGCGCATCCGCCGGCTTGAGCGCGACCAGAACGCCGTGCGCATCACCGTCGAGGCGCCGCGCGACATCCTTTCGCTCGTGGTGCCGCAGGGATCGATCGCCATCGACGGCATATCGTTGACGGTATCGAAGCTGACGGCGGACACGTTCGAGGTTTCCATCATCCCGCACACGTTCGCCGAGACCACGCTCGGGGTGCGCAAGCCCCACGATGCCGTGAACCTGGAAAACGACGTCGTGGGGAAATACGTGCGGCGCCTGCTGGAGACGGGTGCCGCCGGCCCGCCTGGCGACAACGCGGCCGACGCGCGGGATTCAGGCCATGAAGCCAAGGGCCTCTCGCTCGAATTCCTCACCGCAAACGGGTTCTAGCGCGACCCGGCCGCATGCGAGCCGTTGGCCGCAAGCGAGCTGTCGGCCCGCAACCCCTTCCCCACCTTTACCACCACCTATCCGAAAGGACTTCCCATGAGCATGAACACCATCCCCGAGGCGCTCGAGGAGCTGCGCGCCGGGCACGTCATCATCGTCGTCGACGACCCCGACCGCGAGAACGAGGGCGACCTCATCTGCGCCGCCGAGTTCGCCACGCAGGCCAACGTCAATTTGATGGCGTCGGTGGCGAAAGGCCTCATCTGCATGCCGATGAGCAGCGAGATCGCCCACAAGCTGCATCTGGAGCAGATGGTTTCGGAAAACACCGACAACCACGAGACCGCCTTCACCGTCAGCATCGACCACATCTCCACCACCACCGGCATCAGCGCCGCCGAGCGCTCCATCACCGCCATGAAGTGCGTGGATGCGGATGCCAAGCCCACCGATTTCCGCCGCCCGGGCCACATGTTCCCGTTGGTGGCGAAGGCCGGCGGCGTGCTCGAGCGCAACGGGCACACCGAGGCGACCGTCGACTTGATGCGCCATGCGGGCATGAAGCAGTGCGGGCTGTGCTGCGAGATCATGCGCGAGGACGGCACCATGATGCGCACGAGCGAGCTGATGGAGCTAGCCCGCGAGCGCAACCTGGTCATCGTGTCCATCAAGCAGCTGCAGGACTGGTGCCGCATGCACGACAACCACATGCATGAGCAAGCCTGCGTGCAGCTGCCCACGGCCTTCGGCACGTTCGTGGCGCACGGCTTCGTCAACGACATCACCGGCGAGGAGCACGTCGCGCTGGTCAAAGGTGAGATCGGCGATGGGCACGACGTGCTGTGCCGCGTGCATTCCGAATGCCTGACCGGAGACGTGTTCGGTTCGATGCGCTGCGACTGCGGCGAGCAGCTGCATGCGGCGCTGGCGGCCATCGAAGCCGAGGGGCGCGGCGTGCTTTTGTACATGCGCCAAGAAGGCCGCGGCATCGGGCTGATGAACAAGCTGCGCGCCTACGAGCTGCAGGAACAGGGCATGGACACCGTCGAGGCGAACGAGGCGCTTGGATTCGCTCCTGACCTGCGCGAATACTGGAGCGGCGCGCAGATCCTGCGCAATCTGGGCTGCAAGTCGCTGCGCCTTCTGACGAACAACCCCGAGAAGGTCTACGGGCTTTCCGGGTTCAACCTGGAAATCTCCGAGCGCGTGCCGATCGAGGTGGCGCCGCAGGAGCACGACCGCCGCTACCTGCAGACCAAGGCGCACCGCATGGGGCATTTGCTGGAGCATCTGGACGACTAGGCGCGACTGGCGACCGCCAGCCAGGGCGGCGCGGCGGGAGGCTTTCACGCTGGCTAGCCGCCGAAACGAGCCGCCCGCCCGGTGACGGAAGCCGGGCAAAACGAGCAAGAGGGTAAACCCGCCGGAAACACCGGCGTCAAGGAAAGGATTTCATCATGGCTATCAACATCATCGAGGGCAAGGTCGTCAACGAGGGCATAAAGGTGGGCATCGTGTGCGCCCGCTTCAACGAGTTCATCACCACGAAGCTGCTCGGCGGAGCCACCGACGCGCTGCGCCGCCACAACGTTCCCGAAGAGGACGTCACCGTGGCCTGGGTGCCCGGCGCGTTCGAGATTCCCGTAGTGGCGAAGAAGATGGCTGACAGCGGCAAGTTCGACGCCGTCATCTGCCTGGGCGCGGTCATCCGCGGCGCCACCTCGCACTACGACGTGGTGTGCAACGAGGTGTCGAAGGGCATCGCGCAGATTCAGCTGGCCACCGGCGTGCCGGTGATGATGGGCGTGCTGACCGTCGACACCATCGAGCAGGCCATCGAGCGCGCGGGCACCAAGGCCGGCAACAAGGGCTTCGAGTGCGGCGTCGGCGCCATCGAGATGGCCAACGTCCTGCGCCAGCTGTAGGGGCGCCTACCGCTGCTCATCAAGAATTCGTGCAACGCCCCCGACAACATGCCGTTGCCGGGGGCGTTTTGCTACACTTTCTTGCTTATGAACGGAAACGAGAGCATATCCACCGCGAACAGCGAACCCGCCGAGGAGCCGAATAGGGCTATCGTCGTCATATCCTGGATCGTCGTCGCTGCGCTGGCCATATTCATCTTCGCCATGAGCGCACGCGACGGCAACACGATCGACCACAGCAGCGGCATCTTCTCCGACATCAAGCAATGGTTGTCCGCGCAAGCGCTTGCCCTGACCGGGCACGAGGTTGACGTGAGCCCTGTGGGGCATTTCTGCGAGTATCTGGCACTCGGCTTCGCGCTATGCAACGCCCTGCGATTCCACTTGAAGCCGCAGGGGAAAGCCGGAGCGCTGATCACCGTGAAACCGGTTTCGGCGCTATCCAAATGGGCGCCCGCCTTGGCTTGCGCGTTGTCAAGCGTCTACGGCGTCACCGATGAGTTCCACCAGATTTTCACCCCCGGGCGCAGCTGCGACCCCGCCGATTGGGCGGTCGACACCGTGGCGGCGGCGCTTGGTGCGCTTATCTGCTACTTCATGCTGAAAGCCCTGCGGAAGCGCCGTGAAGGGCGGTAGCGGTAAATAGGTCTCGCGCTACGCGCCTATGCGTTCTCTTCGCGGGTCCAGAGACCGGTTTTGCCGCCGTCCTTGAGCAGCAGGCGCACGTCCATGATCTCCATGCCGCGATCGACCGCCTTGCACATATCGTAAATGGTCAGGCACGCAACGCTCGCCGCGGTCAACGCCTCCATCTCGATGCCCGTCTTGCCGGTGACGCCCGTGGTCGTGGTCACGTGAATGCCCACGCGACCATCGGGGCGCTCGCCCTCGCGCACCGGGGTGCACTCCACCTTCGCCTTCGTGATGTTGAGCGGATGGCACATGGGGATCAGCGAGCTGGTCTGCTTCGCCGCCATCACGCCGGCCACGCGGGCGCAGGCAAGCACATCGCCCTTCGCCGCCTTGCCTTCCACGATAAGCGCCAGCGTGTCGGGGTGCATACTGATGAAGCCCTCGGCCACCGCCGTGCGCTTCGTGATGTCCTTGTCGCCGACATCCACCATGCGGACGTCGCCTTTTTCGTCGATATGCGTGAGCTGCTGATCAGTCATAGTCATCCTCCTAAGGGAAAACACTGGGATACTAACTCAACCGCCGATTTGGCTCATGCGGCGCTCGGTACCGGTGATGTCGTCGTCATGATCGTCGGGCTTGGCCCCGAGAGCGCGGGCGAACACCTCGCGCAAATCCCGGTCAATTTCGGCTTCCGGCTTGCCGCTGCGCAGGACGCTGCGGATGTCGTATTCGTCATCGGAGAACAAGCACGGGCGCAGCTTGCCGTCGGCCGTCAGGCGCATACGGTTGCAATCACCGCAGAAATGCCTGCTCATCGGGCTGATGAAGCCTACCGTTCCCAACGCACCGGGGAACATGAAATATTTCGCGGGGCCCCAGCCGAGCGGCTGCTTCGCATCCGCCGGCACCAACTGCGGAAGCCCTTCGGCGGCGGCCGCCTCGTTGATGCGGTCGAACAACTCCTCGCAGCTGATGACGTCGTCAGGCCCCCAACCGCAGCCGTTCGAGCCCGAGCTTTCCCCCACCGGCATATACTCGATGAAGCGCACGTGCAGCGGGCGGTCGATCGAAAGCTTCGCAAAGGCAAGGTAGTCCTGATGAAGCTGGCGCACGGCGACCGCGTTTATCTTCACCGGATTGAAGCCGGCGGCCAGCGCGGCGTCGATGCCGGCCTTCGCCTCGGAAAGCTGCCCGCGACGCGTGATTGCGGCGAACTGGGCCGCGTCAAGCGTGTCGAGCGAGATGTTCACGCGCGAAAGCCCGGCTTCGCGCAGGTCGTCGGCCATCTTCGGCAGCAGCACCCCGTTGGTGGTCAGCGAAATGTTCTCGATGCCGCACGTGGCGCGGATGTCGCGCACCAAGTCAACCACGCCCTTGCGCACCAGCGGTTCGCCGCCGGTCAGGCGCACGCTGCGGATCCCCAGTCCGGCAAGCACGCGCACCACATGCGCAATCTCCTCGATGCGCAGGATATCTTCGTGGCAAAGCGATTTGACGCCCTGCTCGGGCATGCAGTAAATGCAACGGTAATTACACCGATCGGTCAGCGAAATGCGCAGATAGTCGATGGTGCGACCGTGTCCGTCCTTCATGAATTCCCCTCTCATCGAACGACAAGTGTACCACGACCGCAGGGAATGCAACCGCCAAGGTAGCAGTTGCATCCTACGTTGCCATCGCGCGGTCGCTCGCAACTGGAGCGCCCCGGCGCGCCGCTACTTCTCCACCAGGTACAGCTTGTCCTCGGGAATGCGAATCCACAGCTCCTCGCCCTCGTGCGGCAGCTGCCCCGCCGGCACCTTCAGCTTGTCCACACGCCAGAACAAGTGCTGATGGAGGTAGCGCATCTCATCTTCGGTACGCTCGACGGCGGCATCGGCTTCGCTGGAACGATCGAGGAACCCGAGCAGCACCGTGCGCTCGAAACGCGAGTCGCTCACGCGGTCCACCCGCACGCGGAAGCAATTGCGCCCCGCACCCTGAGCGCGTTCCAAGTAGAACGCACGCACGCCCAGACACTTCACGTTCTCGGGAACCTCGTCGGCCGTCTCAAGCTCGACTCCCCACTTCGGCAGCCACACCGTGTGCGGACCGCGGTAGGCAGCCGGCGTGGCGTTCTTGCAGCCGGAAAGCTTGATACCCGCCTGGCTTTGCGGGCGGTTCACCACATCCTCGCCCGTGCCCATCTCCATGATGTGCCCGGCCTCCACCACCGCGATGCGGTCGCAGAAGCGCAACGCCTCGTCGATGTCGTGGCTCACGTACAGGATGGTGCCCTCAAACGCCTCGAAGAGGCTCACCAGATTCTGCTCCAGCACGCCCTTCAGGTGCGCGTCGAGTGCGGAAAACGGCTCGTCGAGCATCAGGATGCCCGGGCGGGCCGCCAGCATGCGCGCCAAGGCCACGCGCTGCTGCTGCCCGCCGGAAAGCTGCGCGGGGAAGCGCTTGTCGAACCCGGTAAGGCCGAAACGCTTGAGCTCGGCCTGCACCAGCGCGTCCCGGTCTGCCGGCGACACGTCTTTGCCAATGCCCGCCGCCACGTTCTGCGCCACGGTCAGGTTCGGGAACAGCATGTAGCTTTGGAACAAAAGCGCGGTCTTGCGCTGCTGCGGCGTGAGGTCCACCTTCGCCTTGCGTCCGCGCGCACGGTCGAAGAACACCGTGCCGTTCACGACGATCTTGCCCGCGTCGGGTCGCTCGATGCCCGCGATCGAACGCATGGTCAGGCTTTTCCCGCAGCCCGATGCGCCGAGCAGCCCCAGCGTCTCGTCGCCCGCGGTGAAGCGCTGCTCAAGATGGAATCCCTTGAAGGTTTTCTCGATATCGACTTCCAAGCTCATGGAAAACCTCCCCTAGTTGCTCTCGCGCTTGCGGTACTTGGTGTTGTGGTTCGACCACAGGTTGATGAACACGATGACCACCAGGCTGAACACGATGATCACGGCCGTCCAGAACCACGCCACGTCGGAATTGCCGTTCATCCACTCGAAGTAGATGGCGATCGGGATGGTGCGCGTGATGCCCACGTAGTTGCCGGCCATGAACAGCGTCGCACCGAATTCGCCGAGCGCGCGAGCGAACGCGAGCACCATGCCGGCAGCGATGGAGCTCCACGACAACGGCAGCATCAGACGCACGAAAATCTTCGCGTTGCTCCACCCCAAGGTGCGCGCCGCGTCGAGCATGTTGCGGTCAAGGCTTTCGAACGCGCCCAACGCGTTGCGGTACATGAGCGGGAAGGCCACCACCACGGCCGCGATGACGCACGCCGTCGGGCTGAAGATGAGCGGGAACCCGGTATCGATCCAGAATTGCCCGAACGCCGTGTTCGACCCGCATACGTAAAGCAGGATGAAGCCGCATACGGTGGGCGGCAGCACCATCGGGATGGTGAAGATGGCGTCGAAGATGCTTTTCACGCGCGGGGAGAGGCCCAGGCAGAAATAGGCCGCCAGAAGGCCCAGGATGACGATGAAGATAATAGCGATGCCCGTGGTGCGCAAACTCACCCACAAGGGGCTCCAGTCAAGGTTTGACAGGAATTCGCCAGCCGCCTCAAGACCGGTCGCCTTGGCTGCGATGGTCACCTGATCTGCCGGCTTAAGGCTTCCGAAGTCGGCGAAGACCGGTTTTGCATAGTTCGGGTTCTCGGAGTCGGTGACGTCGCTTCCGTCAACACCGACGACCAGCGTGTAGGATTTGCCGCTGATGTCCTGATCGAACAGAAAGCGAACCGCACCATGATCAAAGGCGTTTTCCGAGGTGAAGTACCAGGTTCCGATATCCGACAGCTTCTTTGAGCCTGAGGCCTGACCCGCGTCCAGCGCGCAGAACAGCTGCTTGAACGCCTGCTGCCAAGCGAAGTCGGTCAGAGTGATCCCCTCGCGGGAAAGCACTTCGGCAGGAACATACGCAACAGCGTAATCATCCATGGCGACTATCTGCACCATGGAACCCGAACCCTCGCCGATAAGATATGCATATCCGCGATATTCGCCATCGATGGAACGATTCGAGCCCTTCTGAGCCCGCGAGAACGAATCAACCGCAAAAGCCGCATCGTCAAGCGCCGCAGCGTATCCCTCCTTGGAAACGCGAACGTCCGAAATATCAACAGCCCCCGACGACTGATCGGATTGCGCTGTCTGACCCGTCCCCGGTGATGCGCTCTGCGACGCATCAGAGGCCGAAACCGCCTCCCCCGACACGGCGGCCGCCGATCTCGGAGAGTCCACATCGCCCAAGTCATCTTCCGCGAAAGCGACCGCAGCGCAACACAGCGACAGCACCAACGCGCCAAGCACGATCGCAAAGCTTCGTTTCCCTCTGCTCATCTTTCCCCTCAAAACCTCTTACAGCACATGACGGCACGAATACGGTAAGGGGATGAACCTTCGCGGCCCATCCCCTTCTGTGCACGATTCTATTGACGATCGGACGCCGCAAGCAGCACTAGGCCAGCTCGAAGCCCCACTTCTGCCAGATCTCCTGAGCCTTGTCGCTGCTCAGGCACCAATTCAGGAATTCCTGGGTAGCCTCGACGTTCTTGCAATCCTTGGTGATGGCGCCGGGGTACACGATGTTCTTGTGCGTGTTGGCCGGAACCGTGCCGACGATCTGCACGCCGCCGAAACGATAAACATCGGAGGTGTACACGAACGCGACGTCCACGTCACCGGACTGGGCATGCTTGCACACGTTGCCCACGGAGGTGTCCAGGACCGGGCTGTAGCCATCGGCGAAGGAACCGCCCTTGCCGGAGATGTCCTTGCCGGTCTTGCCGGCATCGTCGCCAGCCGGGACGTACACGCCCACGGTGGACAGCGACTGGCAGGCGTAGTTGCCAGCCGGCACGGACTCGTCACCGACGCAGAACGTGTACTTGCCGTCGGCGATGTCCTGCAGCGTGACGTCCTTCAGGTCGGAGCCTTCCTTGGAAACCATGACCAGGTCGTTCTTGAACATATCGACGCGGGTGCCCTCATCGACGTAGCCCTTGGACACGGCAGTATCCATGGAACTCTTCGAGGCGCTGATCAGCAGGTCGGCATAGGAGCCGGCGCCGAGCATCTCGTTCAGCTCGCCGGAAGCCTTGTACTGGGTATCCTTGAACGAAACGTTGGAATGGCCGTCGGCGATGTAGGCCTGCTCAACCTCTTCCATCGCCTTTGACAGCGAGTTAGCAGCGAAGACCTGCAGCTCAACAGCCTCTTTGGCCGTATCGGTGGTCTGCTCCTGCTTGGTTTCGGTCGACTTCGACTCGGACGAGCTGCTCGAAGAGCAGCCGGTCAAGGCGAAAGCGCCGACCATTGCGAACGCGCAAACCGCAGCGATCGCAACGCGAAGTTGCTTTTTCATATCGATCCCTTCTTGAGACAATCCCTCTTATCATGCAGGGCTGTGCACCGACCCCTCACATGGTTTGAACATTGTATCCATGAGGGAATGATACGTCAATAAAGATATACTTAGAATTGGACAAACTTGCTCCATTGACGAAGGCCGATCTGATCTGAGCTGTACCTACTTGAATGAAAGAGGTTCGATTCCCCCTGACCTGCGGCATAAAAAAGGCCGCCAGCGAACTGACGGCCTTGAGGTTTCCATGGTGGAGATGATGGGATTCGAACCCACGACCCCCACGTTGCGAACGTGATGCTCTCCCAGCTGAGCTACATCCCCATGGGTTTTGCGCTTTGCGCGAGAAAGTATTTTCCTCGTTTGGATGCGCATTGTCAAACATTAATTTTCCCTCAGCGAAAAATATCCAGGAAGATGAGAAAGGGCGCTGCTTTCGCAACGCCCTTTCTCGCTGGCGGGACTGCAAAAATTAGACCAGAACCTTCTCAGCCGGCTCCTCGGAAGCAGCTGAGTCGACACCCAGCTCGTCGGTTTCGGGGATGAACGGCTCGAACAGGGGCTCGCCGTTCTGCGAAAGCTCGACCATGCCGGTCAAAACGTCAACGTATTGATACGACTGGCGAGCGGTGCGACCACGCTTGCGATCAACTTCCATGATGAACAGCTGCGGATGCACCTGCTTTAAGATGCCTTCGCTTTCAACGATCTTCGAGCGGCCCATGTTCGCGCGCACCTTCAGGCGTTGACCGACGAAATCATGAAGCGTGTCATGAATCGAGTCGACGATTTTGGCCTGTTTAGCAAGATCCATAATTTCTCATTCCTTCAAACACACAGATGACGAATCAATATTGTATCACGCTGGTCAAGAAGGGGGCTTCTTTTCACGCAATGCCCCCATTTCGGTAGCAATTCACCCTAATCGCCTTTTGCCCGAAAGGGACACGGTACGAAATCGCACGTCGCCCGTATGCATTGCCCTGCGATTTGAAGCTCGTACCTGCATGCGAAGCGTTCGTTGCTCAGCACCCGGCACCTGAACCTCCCACTGCGCGGAGCAACTTAGCACGCGTTCTGCATGTCGATCAAAACCTGACCCATGCGGACGAATTCCGCGAGCGAGAGCGTTTCACCGCGGCGTTTCGGGTCAATGCCGGCGCGCTCGAACAGTTCGGGCAACCTCGCCGCCATGAAGCCGTATGCGCTTCCGCGACCCGCGAAGTAGGTTTTGCAGGAATTCGAGAGCGTTTTCCGACGGCTCGCAAACGCCGCATCGGCCATCGTGCAGGCGGCTTTCAACGTTTTCGCATCAACCGCCTTCCCCGCGGCGTCCATCACGGGCCTGCGATCAAGCCTGATCACCGAGCTATCGACGCGCGGCGGCGGGAAGAAGTTGTTAGGGCCGACCAGAAAACGGCCGACGGGTTCGGCATATAGGCGCAGCTTCACCGTGTAGGCGCCGTAATTTTTCGTGCCCGGCTCAGCCGCCATGCGATCGGCGACCTCCTTCTGCACCATCACCGTTGCGCTCTCGATCGATTCAATGCGCTCGAAATAGTCGAGCACCACCGTGGCTGCAACGGCATAAGGAAGATTCGCCACCAACTTATTGGGCATCGGCCGCCCCGAGCCGGTCAGGTCATCAAGGGTCAGATCGAGCGCATCCTTTTTAATGAGCGTAAACGAGTCGGCCCACGGATCAAGCGTCTCGGCCAGCACGGCGGGCAAGTCCGGGTCGCGCTCGATCGAGGTCACATGCGCAGCGTTTTTCAGCAGTGCGATGGTAAGCGTTCCGATGCCGGGCCCGACCTCGAGGACCCGATCGGTGCCATCAAGCTCGGCAAGCGCAACGATTTTCTGCAAGATGGCATCGTTGACCAGGAAATTCTGCCCAAGCGAATACTTGGCGGCAAGACCATGTTCGGAAAGCACCTCACGTGTAACGGTCGGGCTTGCGAGATACGATAAGCTACCCACGACGTTTTCCCTGGTTGTTGCCCTTTTTACCTTTGCTGGCGCGCGATGCGCCGCGGCCGGGCGCCTTGTTGGAGCCGCCGGCGGCCGCACCTGAGCCCCCGCGAGAGGAATTCACTCCCTTTCCCTTAGCGTGCGGATTACGGTTAGGCGCCTGCTGCACACCGTTCGTCCCGCGTTTGGCGTTCGCATGCTTGCGATCGCCCGCCCGCTTGCGACCCCGTCGCGCATCGTCGATGCGTTTCCCGTCCTCGTCAAGCTGAATCACCTGACGCTCGGAGCCGTTGTCTCCCAGGCTCAGGCGAGGGCGATCGGCCTTTGGGCTCCTCCGGTCTGCATAAGGGGCATCGGCGGGAAAATCGACGATGGCAACCTCGTCGGATGCGAAGGGGCCGCCTTCGTCTTCGCCGCCCAAAGCATTGCCCGCGGCAGATCCCGCGCGGCCCGGCGCGTACAGGCGGGTAGGAGATCCGGCAACCTCGTATTCGCAGGCTTCCGCGGTTATCTCGCCGTCGTCGTCGATTTTACCAACCCAGTCGAGCACGCGCTCCAGGCGAAAACCTGCAACCGCGGCCGCTGAGCGAACCGATCCCACCAAAGGGTCGAAACCATGCGGGTCGCCACCTTCGCCCACCACATGCAGCGTCGCCGGACGCTTGCGGGCGCGCGTCTTCGTCCAGAAATACGGCTGGAAGCGATCAAGCAACGCCTTGAGCTGGGCAGGGGCGCCGGCGAAATACACCGGGGAGACGACGATGAGCTCGTCGGCGGCATCGATGAGCGGATACACGTCGTCCATGTCGTCGCGAACGCGGCAGTGGCGGGGCGCGGGAGCGTCGTCGGACGAAGCTGCGGCTTCCTCTTTGGCGGCCTCTTCTTCGTCCAGCTCGCCCGCAACTTGACGGCGGCACCAATCGCAGGCCACGCACCCTGATATATCAAGCGTCGAAACGGGCGCCAAGAATACCTCATCTTCGGGACATTCCTCGATGCACGTCTCGAAGAGAAGCTCGGCGAGCATGGCGCTTTTGCCCTCGGTGCGTGGAGAGCCAACGATGATCAGACGTTTCATTGTTGCATCCTTTCGGATTCGTCATGAGCGACCGCTTTAATCGCGCCGGGAACATCGACGCGGGCGGCAGGGTCGGTGAAGGCGCTGGCCCTGCCAACAGCAGCAACGGGCGTGGCGGTGCCAACGTCGCCGACAGCAACGACGGACGCAGCGGCATCGATGCCACCAGCAGCGTCATCTTGCGCGGCGGAGGGCCCCTGTGCGCGCTGCCAAGCGGTCGGCGGTCGATCAAGCAGGCGTCGAGCGTTGTCCATCAACTGGCCGAAAAGCTCGCGCCGGGCCTCTTCGCCAGCGCAGCCTAAAACCTCGGCCATGCGCGCCGCGGTGAACGCCACATGCGCCGGACCGCAGGGCATACCGCGCATGGGCTCGGGCGTCATGTACGGGGAATCGGTCTCGGTCAGCAGCAGCTCGCGCGGGCAACGGGCGACGGCATCGCGCGTGTCTTGGCAGCGCCCGAACGTGAGCGCACCGCCCAAGGCGACGTAACAGCCCTGCTCAACCCATGGCCGCAAGGTCTCCCAGTCCAAGTCGAAGCAATGCAGCAACACACCGGCCGCCGGGAAGCCCTCCTCGCGCAAAATGGCGAGAGCCTCGTCATGCGCCTCGCGCACATGCAGCGCAAGCGGCAAGCCCGTCGTATGCGCCAAGCGGATTTGACGGCGGAACACCGTGCGCTGCACTTCGCGCGGGGAAAGGTCGTAATGATAGTCGAGCCCCACCTCGCCCACCGCGCACACGCGCGGATCGGCCAGACGCGAAAGCAAGCGCTGCTCCACGGCGTCGTCGTAGAGCTTCGCGTTATGCGGGTGCACGCCCGCGGCCAGGCGCAGGTGCGGAAGAGGACGGCTCGCCGCGTCGGCAGGAAGCGCGAACGCCGCCGCGTCGGCGCCGGCCGGCAGGTGCGTCACCTCGTCACCGCCGGCGCTAAGCAGCGCCGCCGACGCCTCCACCAGCTGCGGCATCAGCTGCCGCGCCTGGTCGTACCAGCCGTCGAAGGCATCAAACACCGCCGGGTCGTCCTCGGCGACGTCGATGATGTCGCACACGAATTCGACGCCCCAAACAGCAGCGCGCGCAAACTCGAGCGCCGGGTTGGCCAAAAGCTGCACGTGCGCATGCGTGTCGACCGCGGCCGAACCCAAGCGCACGGGTTCCACCAGGCGAAACCGCCCCTTCTTGCGCTTCTGCCGAAACAGCGCGTCGGCGAATACCGGTTGCAGCTCTTCCTCACCCATGCGTATCCCGAAAACCTATTCGACCGTGATCTGGCTCTCGTCAAGGCGCGGGAACAGCGGCTCGCCCACCTCGACGGCGTTGCCGCTGGGCAGCTGGCCCCACTTGGTGGCCGCCTCGATGTCAACGCACGCGGCGATGTCGCCAAGGCTCAGGCGACGGAACACCTCGGCCGAGGTGTTCGGCATGAACGGCGCCATGTACAGCGCGATGATGCGGATGGCCTCGAGCGCGTTGTAGATGACCGCCGCCAGATCGCCCGCGGTCTCCTCATTCTTCGCCAGGTTCCACGGCGCGCTTTCCTCGACGTAGAGGTTCACGCGGCTGGCCAGCTCCTGCACCGCGGCAGCGGCACCGGTGAAGTCGACCTTGCCCATGCACTCGTCGTATTTCGCGTACAGGTCTTCGCAGATGGGAAGCATCGGGTTCGCCACGCGCGAGGCGGCATCGGCCGGAACCGCGGGAACGGATCCCTCGAAATACTTCTTCGTCATGTTGAACACGCGGCTGCACAGGTTGCCCCAGGTGTTCGCCAAATCGGCGTTGTACACCTGCACCATGCGCTCCATGGAGATGTTGCCGTCATGGCCGAACTGCACGTCGCTCATGAAATAGTAGCGATACGCGTCCACGCCGAAGATTTTCACCAGGTCGGCGGGCTTCATGCCGTTGCCCTTCGACTTCGACATCTTCTCGCCCTTGGTCAAAAGGAAGCCGTGACCGAACACCGTGTGCGTGATGGGCAGCCCCGCCGCCATGAGCATGGCCGGCCAGATGACGCAATGGAAGCGCGTGATGTCCTTGCCCACGAAGTGGTACTGCATGGGCCAGCGGCGCTCGAACTCGCCGGCGCGCTCGCCCTCGTCGCCGTAGCCGATGCCCGTCAGGTATGCCAGCAGCGCGTCGGCCCACACGTAGGCGACATGCCCCTCGTCAAAGGGCAGCGGCACGCCCCAGTCGAAGGTCGAACGGCTGATGGAGAGATCCTTCAGGCCGCTTTTCACGAACGTGACGACCTCGTTCTTGCGCGTTTCGGGACGGATGAAGTCGGGGTTCTCCTCGTAGAACGCAAGCAGCTTATCCTGGAAATCGGAGAGCTTGAAGAACCAGTTCTCCTCGCCGCCAGCCTTCTGCACGGGACGCTTGCAGTCGGGGCAGACGAACTCGCCCTCGTCGTTTTTCTCCAGGTCGGACTCGGCGTAGTAGGTTTCCTCATGAACGCAATACCAGCCCTCGTAGGAACCCTTGTAGCAGTAACCCTTGTCGTAGAGGTCCTGCCAGAACTTGCGCACGGTGCGCGCATGGCGCGGCTCGGTGGTGCGCACGAAGTCGGTATAGGTGATGTCGAGCAAATCCCACACGTTGCGGAACGCCGGCTCCATGGAATCGCACCATGCCTGCGGGGTCATACCCTTGCCCTCGGCGGTGTCGGCAACCTTCTGGCCGTGCTCGTCCATGCCGGTGACCATGGCGACGTCGTAGCCGTTCATGCGCTGGTAGCGCGCGACGGTGTCGGCGGCGACGGTGGTGTAGGCCGTGCCCAGATGCGGCTCGGCGTTCACGTAGTAAATGGGCGTGGTGAACGAGTAAGTTCCCTTTGACATGGTGTTTCCTTTTTGCTCGCGGCCTCAGACGGGCGAATGATGCCCCGCCGACCTGGTTTTCAGCAGTACCGTCGATTGTACCACGCAACACGCCATCTCCACACGCTTGTGCGCGTTTCATGGCAAGTTGCAACAAGAAAATCCCGCCACGTATAATGAACGGCAATTGTTATAAAAGTTAGGACAGCGGATGTTTTCTAACAAACAAAAAACGAAGCACTCGAACAGCCGCACCGTTTCAGCCAAGTACCTGTCATGGGCATTGGCCGCCTCGTTGCTTTTCGGCGGGGTTCCCGCAGCTGGCGCGGGTGCGCAAACAGCATGGGCCGAGGACATCGACACCAACGTCACCGCCGACGCCGCGCAGCAGGAAGTCGAGCGCACCGCGGTCGAATACGACCAGGCCATACAACGCGTCGAAGAGCTCACCCAGCAAATCTCCGACACCGAGCAGCGCATCGACGAGCTTGAGGAGAGCCTGCCCGCGCAGCGCGAGCGCTCGAAGGCCGCCTGCGTCAAGCTATATAAAGCGCAAGCGAACGCACCCGGGTTGGTCGAGCTGGTTTTAAGCTCTCAAAGCATCACCGAATTCTTCGAGGCGTTCGAATACGTCACGCACATCTTCAACTCCAACCAGGCTGAAATCAATCGCTTGAGCGAGCTGAAGTCCGAGCTCGAACATACCAAGCAAAGCCTCAACCAGGCGAAGCAGGACGCCGACGCCGAAGCTGCCAACGCCGAAACGGCGCTTGCAGCCGCACAGGCGGCACGCGAGGAGGCCCAACGCAAGGCTCAGGAAGAAGCGGCTCGTCAGGCGGCCGAAGCCGCGGCGGCGGCTGAAGCAGCGGCGGCCGAGGCGGCGAAGAAGGAAGCCGAGGAGGCGGCCTCGAAGGAGAGCTCCGACGCGGACGGCGACAGCTCAAGCAGCGCCAGCGACTCATCCGATTCGGGCTCCATCTCCGAGCCCTCCAACGACAATGCCGACTGGTCGAGCGACAAGGCCACCTTCGTCAGCGAATGGTCCGGACGCATCGATGCCTACCTTTCGGGTTCGCCCATGGCGGGCACCGGTGAGATCTTCGCCGAGGCGGCCTGGGATTACGGCGTCGATCCGCGCTGGTCGCCGGCCATCTCCAACACCGAAAGCTCCAAGGGTCTGTACTGCTTCGCCAGCCATAACGCATGGGGATGGGGCTCCGAGTCGTGGGATAGCTGGGAAGACGCCATCCGCGACCACGTCGCCGGCCTTGCGCGCGGCTACGGCTACACCATATCGGTGACGGCAGCGAAGAAATACTGCCCGCCGAATTGGGAGCACTGGTATAACGCCACGTCAGCTCAGATGGACATGATCTAAGATGCGGAAAGGGCCTGCGGGCCCTTTCTTTTATGGCTATAGCTAATGCAGGCGCCCGGGTAAGCCGTGCGCTCCACCGGCCATTCGATGCCGTGCCTCTTCCCCATCGCACCGCGCTTCCCTACGATGCCGATGGCGCTCCCCCAGGTGGACGCCCTAGCGCTTCGAGGGCTTCGGTAGCGCGAATGTGCCCAACAGCAGGGCGACGATAGGCACCGTGCATTGCAGCCAGAAGCTGAAGTCGAAACCACCGAGGTCGACGCCAAGGTCGTTTTGAGACGTCAAGGCCATCGCCGCGATGAACAGCGAGGCGGAAAGGCTGCCGAAGATCTGCCGCAGGGAGGTGGTGATGGCCGACGCCTGCGCCAGTTCTGAATCGTCGAGGCTCGAACAGGCCCACGCCGTCATGGGCATCATCAAACACGCGATGCCCGCCGCGCGAACCCCGTAAAGTACCGTTACCACCCATTCATGCACGTCGGCTGGGATGAGCGCGAACGCAACCGTGCCCACGAAAATGAGCGTACATCCCGCCACGATGAGCCGTCGCGGGCCATGCGCATCGAGGTATCGCCCGGTGAAGGGGTTCAGCACGCCCATCATGATGGCTCCGGGCAGGATGGTCAGGCCCGACACCGTGGCGGACTGACCTTGGATATCCTGCACGAACAGCGGCACCATGATCGATGGCGCCATGAACGCGATATGCGAGAGCACGACGAGGACGGCAGACACGGCGAACGTGCGGTTCTTGAAACACGACAACTTCAGCAGCGGGTTGTCGATGCGCAATTGCCGGCGAACGAACACGCCGATCAGCACCAGACCGCCGACAAGGGGCGCGAAGGCGAAGGCACCGATGCCGCCCTGCGACTCGAGCGTCGAGGCGCCCACCATCACGGCGATGAAGCCGGCCAGGTACAGCAGGGTCGAGGGCGCATCGAGCTTGACGGGCTTGTCCGGACGGCGCACCACATCGGGCAGCAAAACGGTCGTCAGCACGATGACGGTGACGGCGATCGTTCCCAGAATCCAGAACATCGACCGCCAGCCCCAGGCGTCGATGAGGAATCCGCTGATGGTGGGACCGATGGCGGGCGCGAACCCGATGATCATGCCGACGATGCTCGTCGCGCGACCGTATTGGCTTTTCGGGTAGATGTTGAGCGCCACCAGCTGCACGAGCGGAAGGCAGATGCCCGCCCCTCCCGCCTGCAGCAAGCGCGCGGCAAGCAGCAGCGGATAATTCGGCGCGAAGATGGCTGCGGCGCAACCGACGGCGAAGCAGGACATGGAGACGAGGAAGAGGCTCTTCGAATTGAAGCGGTTCATCAGGAATGCCGTCAGAGCGCTAATAAGGCCGAGCGTGAAGATGTAGGCCGTCGTCAAGAGCTGCCCCGCGGAGGCGCTGATGGCGTATTCGCTCATGATGGCGGGCAGGGCCGCGATGAGCATCGATTGGGTGATGCACGATGCCGTGGTACCGGTGACCATGATGCCGAGGACCAGGCGTCGCTGGCGGGGAGGCAATCCGTCGCGCGTTGGTTTCGGCTCGGGGTCGGCGGAGGCCGGCTCGGCAGGGCCGCGCCCGGACGCCTTCGCGCAATCGGGAGAAGAAGACGACGCCCCTCGGGCGCCTTTTGCGGTTGCAGTGTTCGTATCCATGGAAGCTGATGGTAGCAGTTGCGCCCAAAGCGTCGGATATGCGCACGAAACGCGCACGGATGGGCGGCCGCGGACGACAGAGAGGCGAGCGACGCGAGTATCGAGGGGTCGGGGACGGCACGCGCGGCCGATGTCGCGGACGACGCGGGAGTCAGGGGCGGCGCGGGTAGAGTGGCATGACGAAGAAGCAGGCGGGCGGCCTACGACACGGAAATGCTACCGAAGCTTCGCCCGCCGCTGCTTCCAATCGGGCATGAATGCGTCCATGAGCTGGTGAAATTTCGGCCCATGCCCCCGCTCGAGCAGGTGACACAGCTCGTGGACCACCACGTACTCCAAGCACTCCGGCGGGTAGAGGGCCAGACGCACGTTGATGCAGATGCGACCCGTTGACGGCTGGCAGCTTCCCCAGCGACTGGTCATGTTCCGATACGCCAGCTTGCCGGCCTTCACGCCCATGATGGGCTCCCAAGCGGCGATGAGCGCGGGTACGCACGCCTGCACCACCGCGCGCCACTGCGCCACCTCGGCAGGGCTTGCGGCGGATGCCTTCGCCATGGGCGTTTCGGCGATGCGCGCCATTTGGGCATCGATCCAGCTGCGCTTGCGCCGTATGAAGTCGACGATATCCGATCGACGCATCCAGGCGGGGGCGGAAACCTCCACATGCCCGCCGTCGCGGGCGATGCGCAGGTTAAGGTTCTTCACACGCTTGTGCAGCAGGCGCACCTCAAGGCCGTCGACATCGATGATGTCGGGTACTTCCGCCACGCGCCTCACGCCTTAAGCGCGATGTCGTACGCCGCGTTGCGGGGCAGGCCGAACTCGGCCGCCAGCTGTTTGGCAATATCCTTGTTGCGCAGGCCCTCGGCCTTCAACTGCGAAGCGCGAGAGCGCGCAGCGTCGGCGGCGTCTTCCTCGGCGGCTTGGCTTTCGGCCTCGTTCGGGCCGTCGATGACGACGACGATCTCGCCTTTGATGCTACCGCCCGCAGCGCGCTGGGCGAACTGCTCGGCAAGCGCCGGCAAGGGGCCGCGCACCACTTCCTCGTGCAGCTTCGTGAGCTCGCGGCAGACGGCCGCCTCACGCAGCGGGAATGCCTCAGCCATCGCCGACAACGCGGCAACCAGGCGATTCGGGCTTTCGTAGAAAATAAGCGCCGCGTCAAGGGAACGCACGGCGTCGAGCGCAACGCGCTGCTCGCCCGCCTTGCGCGGGAAGAAGCCGCCGAAGTAGAAGCGCGCGTTCGTGCATCCGCTTGCCACATACGCCGTCGCCGTGGCGGTAGGCCCAGGCAGCACCTCGACCGGCTCGCCCGCCTCGCGGCACGCGCGCACCAGGCGCAGACCGGGATCGGACACGCCCGGCATGCCGGCGTCGCTGCAATACGCGATCACCTCGCCGCCCGCCACGCGCGCCACGATGCCCTCGGCGCGCGAGCCGATCAGCGCCTCATCCAAACGCTCCAAGCGCTTCTCGATGCCGAACGCGGCCAATAGCTTGCCCGTGACGCGCGTGTCCTCCGCGCACACCACATCGGCTGCGGCGAGCGCATCGAGAGCACGCTGGGGCATGTCGCCCAAATTCCCGATCGGCGTCGGGCATATGATCAGCTTGCCGGCCATTACGCGCGCATCTCCTCCACTTCCAGCTCGCCCGCAGCTTCCGCCTCCGGGCGGGCGGCGGCTTGGGCAGCCGCGCGAGCTTCGGCTTCCTTTTCGGCCAAGTTGCTCTTCGCCACCGCGATCATCAGCTTGATGCGGTTGATCTGGTTGACCTCCGACGCACCCGGGTCGTAGTCGACGGCGACGATGTTGCTTTCCGGGTACAAGCGGCGCAGCTCCTTGATGACGGCCTTGCCCACCACATGATTCGGCAGGCAGGCGAACGGCTGCGTGCACACCACGTTCGGCACACCGGTGCGGATAAGCTCCACCATCTCGGCCGTGAGCAGCCAGCCCTCGCCCATCGAATTGCACAGCGACAAGATTTCGCTCGCGTATTCGGCCAACTCGTAGATGCTCGCCGGCGGGTTGAAGCGGGTCGACTCCTCAAGCGCGCGCGTCACCGGGGCACGCAGGGCCTTCACCGCCTGCAAGGCTATCTTGCTGCCGACGGCGCCCTTCGCGCTGCGGCCGAGCGGATCCTTCTGGAAGATACCGCCTGCGGCGCCGAACAGGAAGAACTCGATAAGGCCGGGGACGACCGCCTCGCAGCCCTCGCGCTCGATGACGTCCACGATCTGGTTGTTCGCCGTGGGGTGGAATTTCACCAGGATCTCGCCGACGACGCCCACACGCGGCTTCGTGCCCTCGCCCGTAAGCGGCAGCGTATCGAAGTCCTCGACGATCTGCGCAACCGTGCGCTTGAACTCGCTGCGCTTCACGCCCTGCCCCAACTGGCGCTTGCACTCGTCCATCCAATGGTCGAACAGGGCGTTCGCGCTGCCGGGCACCACCTCGTAGGGGCGCGTGCGGTACAGGCACATCATCAGCAAGTCGCCATACTGCAGGGCGGAGACGGCCTGGTAGAGCATGGCGGGCGTGATCTTGAAGCCGGGGTTCACCTCGCCAAGGTCCTTGAAGCTCAGCGCGATGACCGGGATATGCGAGAGCCCCACGGCCTTGAGCGCCTTGCGGATAAGCGAGATGTAGTTGGTCGCGCGGCAGCCGCCGCCGGTCTGCGTGATAAGGATGGCAAGCTTGTCGGTGTCATAGCGTCCCGACATGACCGCTTCCATGATCTGACCCGTTACCAGGATGGACGGATAGCAGATATCGTTGTTGACGTACTTGAGGCCCGCATCGACCGCCCCGTGGTCGACCGAGGGCAGAAGATCGACGTTGTAACCGAAGCGCTTGAAGATGGGCACCAGCAGCTCGAAGTGGTACGGAGCCATCTGCGGCGCCAAAATGGTATAGCCGGCATCCTTCATCTCCTGCGTGAACTGGGCGCGCGCAAACTCCGTGCTGGATCCGGCGTCGCGCTGCTTGAAGCTTTCCTGCACCGCGGGAGAGGCCTTCTCGGCGAAGCTCTCCGGCGGCTTGATGGCGTCTGCGGCGGCACGGACCGCCTCGGCGTCGGCGGCGCCTGCGGACTCTCCGCGTGCGGCGGCCTCAGCCTCGGCCAGCAGTTCCTCGACGTTCAAGCTGAACGCCCCGCAGCCCGCGGCGTCCTCGGCTTGACGGGCGGCATGCGCCTCGGCCTCTTCGTCGGCCTGATCGGCCAGCGCGGCGAGCAGGCTGCGCACGCGGATGCGCGCGGCGCCCAGGTTGGACACCTCGTCGATCTTGAGCACCGTGTACACCTTGCCGGCGGCTTCCAGGATCTCCTGCACCTGGTCGGTGGTCAGGGCGTCCAGGCCGCAGCCGAAACTGTTCAGCTGGATGAGGTCAAGGTCACGGCGCTCGGAAGCCACCTTGGCGGCGGCGTAGAGGCGTGTGTGGTACATCCACTGGTCGACCAGACGGATGGGACGCTCGAGCGTGCCTAGGTGCGCAATGGAATCCTCGGTGAGCACGGCCAAGCCGAAGCTGGTCAGAAGCTCGGGGATGGCATGGTTGATCTCGGGGTCGTTATGATACGGGCGGCCCGCCAGCACGATGCCGTGCGTGCCGGTCTGCTCCATCCACAAAAGCGTCTCGGCGCCCTTTTCGCGCATGTCGGCTTTAAATGCCTCGTCCTCGGCCCAAGCCGCCTCGACGGCGGCGTCGATCTCGGCGACCGTCGGCGCCGGAACGCCTTCGCCGCACAGCTCGGGATGCGCCTGGACAAGCTCAACCATCAGGCGCTTCTTCAGGTGATCCTTCTTGTCGTAGGGAAGCCACGGATTCAAGAACTGGGTCTTGGAAGTGCGCAGCTCGTCGATGTTCAGGCGCAGCGCCTCGGCATAGCTTGCCACGATGGGGCAGTTGAAGTGGTTGCCGGCGGTTTCGTCCTCCTGGCGCTCCCATTTGCTGCACGGGAACCAGATGAAGTCGGGCTGCTTGTCCAGCAGGTTCATGATGTGCCCGTGCGAGAGCTTCGCCGGATAGCACACGCTCTCCGACGGCATCGACTCGATGCCCGCCTCGTAGGTCTTCTTCGTCGAGGGGTCGGAAAGCACCACGCGCCAGCCCAGCTTGGTGAAGAACGTGAACCAGAACGGATAGTTCTCGTACATGTTCAGCGCGCGCGGGATGCCCACCGTGCCGCGCGGGGCGGCTTCAGGTTCAAGCGGCGTGTAATGGTCGAACAGACGCTTCGACTTGTATTCGAACAGGTTGGGGACCTCGGCGGCCTTCGTCGCAGCCCCGAGCGCGCCGGCGCCCTTCTCGCAACGGTTGCCCGTGATGAAGCGGCGATGCTTGCCGGTTTCCGGGTCCTTGCCGAAGTCGTTGACGGTCAGCAGGCAGTGGTTCGAGCACGCCTTGCAGCGCACGGTCTTGTGCGTCGGCTCCAAGGCTTCCAGCTCATCAAGCGCAAGCAGGCCCGACACTTCGGCGTCCTGCTGGCTGAAACGGTCGCGCGCGAGCAGGGCCGCACCGAACGCGCCCATGTTGCCCGCGATATCGGGGCGAACGGCATTCACGCCGGCGAGCTGCTCGAAGGCGCGCAGCACGGCGTCGTTCAAAAACGTGCCGCCCTGCACGATGACCTTGCTGCCCACGTCGTGTGGATCGCGGATTTTGATAACCTTGAACAGGGCGTTCTTGATGACCGAAATGGCCAGGCCCGCGGCGATGTCGCCGACGGTGGCGCCTTCCTTCTGCGCCTGCTTCACGCGGCTGTTCATGAACACGGTGCAGCGGCTGCCCAAATCAACGGGATTTTCCGCCTTGATGGCGGTCTTGGCGAACTCGGAAACGTCCAGGTTCAGGCCGCTCGCGAAGCTCTCGATGAAGCTGCCGCAGCCCGACGAGCATGCCTCGTTGAGCATGATGTGGTCGATCACGCCGTCCTTCACGCGCAGGCACTTCATGTCCTGCCCGCCAATGTCCAAGATGAACTCCACGCCGGGCAGCATCTCCTGCGAGCCGCGCAGGTGCGCCACGGTCTCGATCTCGCCGGAATCGACGCGCAAAGCCTCCAGCAGCAGATGCTCGCCGTAGCCGGTGACGGTCGAATGCCCGATGGTCACCAAAGCGTTCCCGGCCTCGTCGCAGGGCAGCTCGCGGTACAGCTTCGCCACGGCAGCCTTCGCGCAACCGAGCACGTCGCCCTTGTTGGAAACGTAGTGGCTCCACAAAAGCTCGCCTTCGCGCCCGATGAGCGCGGCCTTGAACGTGGTGGAGCCGGCATCGATGCCCAAAAACGCCTCGCCGCGATAGCTGGCCAGATCGCCGCGGCGCACGCACTCGGAAGCATGGCGCTCGTTGAACTCGGCGAGTTCGGCATCGTCGGCGAACAGCGGGGGCAGGCGCACGACCTCCGAACCCTGCATGTCGCCGAGGTTCTTCAGGCGATCAAGCACGTCGTCGAGCTTCTCGGCCTTCACCGTAGCGCTCGCCGCGCCCGCGATGGCGCAGCCGCCGGCCACGAACAGGTGGGCGTTCTTCGGGACGATGCGGTGCTCCTCGTCGAGGTTCAGCGTTTCATAGAAGCGTTTGCGCAGCTCAGGCAAATACTGCAGGGGGCCGCCCAGAAACGCGACGTAACCGCGGATGGGACGCCCGCACGCCAGGCCGGAAATGGTCTGCGTCACCACGGACTGGAAGATGGACGCGGCGATGTCCTCGCGGCGCGCGCCCTCGTTGAGCAGCGGCTGCACGTCGGTTTTGGCGAACACGCCGCAGCGGCTGGCGATGGGATAGATGGTCTCGGCATGCTGGGCGAGCTCGTTCAGGCCGCCTGCATCGGTGTTGAGCAGGGCCGCCATCTGGTCGATGAACGCACCGGTACCGCCGGCGCAGGTGCCGTTCATGCGCTGCTCGATGCCATTGTCGAAATAGATGATTTTCGCGTCCTCGCCGCCCAGCTCGATGGCGACGTCGGTTTTCGGGATGAAGGTCTCGACCGCCGTCTTGCTGGCGATGACTTCCTGCACGAATTCGATGCCGAGCCACTGGGAAAGCAGCAGGCCGCCCGAGCCGGTGATGGCGATGGTCATGCGCTCGGAGCCGAAGTCCTTCGCCGCCTCGGAGAGCACCTCGACGATGGTCGCGCGCACGTCGGCGTGATGGCGACGATAGACCGCATAGCGGATTTCGTGCGCATCGTCGAGGATGGCCAGCTTCACCGTGGTGGATCCCACGTCGATACCGATGTGCAAGCCGCCCTCGTCGGAAGCCAACGCGGTTGCCGCAACCGCCGCAACCGGGGTCTTCGATTCGGCGCCCGCCACAGACACGGCCTGACCAGCTTCCTGCTCGTTCGTTTCCATAACCTTGTTCTCGCTCATAAGTAACTCCGCCTCGTCTTTTACAGTCGGATGGGATCGCCGGGCTTGATGAAGAACAGGCGCAAGGCGATGCGCGCCATGTCCTCGGAAGACTCCTTCATGCCCGATTCGATCCAATGCGTGATAACCCCCAAATAGGCGCTCGCGTAGAACGCCACGTAATATTGCACGAACGGCGCGGGGTTGTTTCGATAGCGCTCGTGCAAGATGGTTCGGATGATCTCGGTGCAGACGGCGTCGCGCACGCGCGGCCCGAAGCTCGGATCGCCCGCCGGGCCCATGATGGCGTGCAGGAAGTCGCCCTGTTCGCGCAGGTAGTCGAACAAGCTGACCAGAAACGGCATGGGCTGCTTGTTCACGCGATAGCGCAGCACGTCCTTCAGCGTCAGCTGCTGCATGCGCGCCTGGAAGCCCTCCAAATCGCGCATCACGTCATCCTCGAGCGCCGAAAGCAAGCCGTCCTTGTCGCCGAAATTGTTGTAAAGCGTACCGCGATTCAGATCTGCCCGGGCGCACAGATCGCTAGCGGAAAAGTTCGCCAGGCCGCGCTCCTCGATAAGCGCCACCATCGCGTCGCGCAAAGCCGCCTTCGAGCGCGTGATGCGTTTATCCTCCACCGCATCGACGGCTTGCCTCGCTTGCGCTTGCGGGTCTTGCGTCATGAAACCTCCTCGCCGCACATATAGCCGAACAACAACAGCTCTTTTGAACAACCCGATCAATATTAAACAAGTTGTTCAATAGGTCATTGTATCGAGAACGGGCACGATGCGCAACGGCCACGCACCGTCCAAAGCCAACCAACAAGGTTTCCACAGGAGCAGGCCCGCATTGATGGGGGGCGCGAGATCCAACACCTAATATGCTCCGAGGCTCGGCAATACCCTGCAATCGTTCATTAATCATTCGTGGAGCAACGGGGCGCGGGGTGCGGGGTGCGGCGCGGTTTGCTATTCTATCCGCAACAAACCGTTTGCCCGTCAGAAGGACCGACCATGCAAATCACACCGGAGGAAATCGCCGAAACGCTGGCAATGGTCAGCAAGCAGCATCTGGATATCCGCACCATCACGCTGGGCCTGAACCTGCGCTCATGCACCGATTCGGACATCAACGCCATGGCGCGCAAAGTGTACGACAAGATGTGCAGCGCCGCGGAGAACCTGGTTCCCACCGCCGAGCAGCTGGAACGCGAATTCGGCATCCCGATCGTGAACAAGCGCATCTCGGTCACGCCCATCGCCGAAATTTGCGCCGCCGTGCCCGACGCCGACCTGTCGCGCATCGCCGTGGCCATGGACAAGGCCGGCGCCGAGGTGGGCGTCGACTTCGTGGGCGGCTTCTCCGCACTGGTGCAGAAGGGCGCTTCCGCCGCCGACAACAAGCTGATGGACTCCATCCCCAACGCACTCGCCGCCACCGAGCGCGTCTGCTCATCGGTCAACGTCGGTTCCACGCGCGCAGGCATCAACATGGACGCCGCGCTGAAGATGGCGGGCATCGTGAAGAAGTCCGCCGAGCTCACGGCCGACCGCGACTGCATCGGCGCGGGCAAGCTGGTGGTGTTCTGCAACGCCGTCGAGGACAACCCCTTCATGGCCGGCGCCTTCCACGGATCGGGCGAGGCCGATGCCGTCATCAACGTGGGCGTTTCCGGCCCGGGCGTGGTGCGCCAGGTGCTGGCGAACATGCCCCAGGACGCCGACATGACCGAGGTCGCCGAGGCCATCAAGGCCACCGCATTCAAGATCACCCGCGCCGGCGAGCTGATGGCCCGCGAAGCCAGCCGCCGCATGGGCGTGGCGAAGGGCATCCTCGATCTGTCGCTGGCCCCCACCCCGGCAGAAGGCGACTCCGTGGCCGAAATCCTAGAAGCCATCGGCGTGGGCCAGTGCGGCGGCCCGGGCACCACGGCGGCGCTGGCCATGCTCAACGACGCGGTGAAGAAGGGCGGCGTCATGGCGTCCTCGAGCGTCGGCGGCCTATCCGGCGCGTTCATCCCCGTGTCCGAGGATGCCGGCATGATCCGCGCGGCCGAGTCAGGGGCACTCTGCCTGGAGAAGCTCGAGGCCATGACCTGCGTCTGCTCGGTCGGCCTGGATATGATCGCCATCCCCGGCGACACGCCCGTCGAGGCCATCTTCGGCATCATCGCCGACGAATGCGCCATCGGCATGATCAACAACAAGACCACCGCCGTGCGCGTCATCCCCGCCATCGGCAAGAAGGTCGGCGACAAGCTCGACTTCGGCGGCCTGCTCGGCTACGCGCCGGTCATGCCCGTCAACGCGCACGCAGGCACCGTGTTCGCCCATCGCGGCGGCCGCATGCCCGCCCCCATCAACTCGCTGAAGAACTAGGGGTTCGCGGCACCCGGGCC
>CAVDXU010000017.1:0-41971 GCA_963613135.1 bacterium | reverse complement strand
TCGCAGGTCAAACCCAGAACGCCGCAGGTGGCGCAGCCAAGACGCCGCAGGTCCACCAAAAGTCAGCGAGGGGCCCTGTGGTGCCCGGAATTCGCGGGATCGCGCAGGCGCCGCGTACTTCAGGTACGCAAGCCTGCGGGATCGCGCGAAGGTTCAGGCCTTTAGGCCATGCCGGCGGAGCCGGCATAATGGACTCGCAGGTCCACCAAAAGTCAGCGAGGGCCGACCTGGTGCGTCGTATTCGTCTGAAGCAAGGGGGCATAGGCCTTATGCGCCATGCCCCCGCAGCTGAAGGCGAAGACGACGTGCCAGGTCGGCCCGCAGCGTCGAGCAGTTGCGGCGGCCGGCAGACCGCCGCAACCCACCTACATTAGTTTGGTTACCGCGTTGGCGTAGGCGACCGGATCGGCGATGGGCATGCCTTCCACGATGAGCGCCTGGTTGTACAGGATGTCCGTGTACAACTTCACCTTTTCAGCATCGCCCGCTTCCTGAGCGGCCTTCAGCGTGTCGAACACCGGATGCTTGGCGTTGAGCTCCAGCACGCGCTGCGACTTCATCTCGCCCATACCCTCGGGCATCTGCGACATCAGGCGCTCCATCTCAAGCGACACGGGGCCTTCGGTGGTCACCGCCGCCGGAGCATCGGTCAGGCGCGTGGAGACGGCCACCTTCGTCACCGCGTCGCCGAGCTGCTCCTTCATGGCCTTCAGCAGCTCTTCGTTGTCCTTCTCGACCCCTTCGGCCTCCTTCTTCTCTTCCTCGGAGGCGAAATCCAGGTTGCCGGACGCGACGTTCTTCAGCTCCTTCGGGCCGGTTCCCTCGACATCCTTGCCCTCGGCGTCCTTCTCGGGCTCGGGGCCGTAGGACTGCATAGCCTGGAAGCAGAACTCGTCGACGTCCTTCACGCACAGCAGCACGTCGTAGCCCTTCGACAGCACGGTGTTGACGATCGGCAGCTTGGCCAGGCGGTCGACGCTTTCGCCCGCAGCGTAGTAAATGGACTTCTGGTCTGCGGGAGCGGCGGCTAGATATTCATCGAGCGTGACAAGCTTCTGCTCCTTGGCGCTGTAGAACAGCAGCAGCTCGGCCAATTCATCCTTCAGCATGCCGTAGCTGGTATAGATGCCGTACTCCAGGCAGCGGCCGAAATTCTCGAAGAACTTCTCGTATGATTCGCGGTCGTTCTTCAGCATCTTCTTCAGCTCGGAAGTGATCTTCTTCTCGACCTTGCGGGCGATGGCGCGCAACTGGCTGTTGTGCTGCAGCGTTTCGCGCGAGATGTTCAGCTGCAAGTCCTGGCTGTCCACGATGCCGTGGACGAAGTTGTAATGCTCGGGCAACAGGTCTTCGCACTTGTCCATGATCAGCACGTTCGAGCTGTAAAGCTCAAGGCCGCGCTTGTAGTCCTTGCTGTACAGGTCATACGGCGCGCGCCCCGGAATGAACAGCAGGGCATCATAGGAGATGGCGCCTTCGGCATGAATGCTGAACGTGCGGGCCGGATCGGTGAAATCATGGAACGTCTGCTTGTAGAACTCGTTGTATTCCTCGTCGGTGACATCGGATTTGCTGCGCTTCCAGATGGGCACCATCGAGTTGATGGTTTCCTCTTCGGAGTACTGCTCGTACTCGGGCTTGTAGTCGTCGCCGGCATCTTCGGGCTTGGGCTTCTGGCGGCTCTTCTGGACCTCCATGCGCACGGGATAGCGCACATAGTTGCTGTAGCGCTTGATCAGGTCTTTCAGGCCGTATTCCGTGAGGAACTGGTCGTAGTTCTCTTCCTCGGTGTTGTCCTTCAGGCTCAGCACGATGTCGGTGCCGCTCGCCTCGCGCTCGGCCTCGCTGATGGTGTAGCCCTCGACGCCGTCAGACTCCCATGCCCAGGCTTCGTCGGAACCGTAGGCCTTCGACACGACGCGAACGGACTTCGCCACCATGAAGGCGCTGTAGAAACCGACGCCAAACTGGCCGATGATGTCGACGTCGTCGCCCTGCTGCTCGGCGTTCTCCTGCTTGAACGCCATGGAGTCGGAATGGGCGATGGTGCCCAGATTGCGATCCAGGTCGTCCTTGCTCATACCGATGCCGTTGTCGGACACGGTGATGGTGCGGGCTTCCTTGTCGAAGGCGACGTTGATGCCCAGCTGATCCTTCGAAAGCTCGACGGAACTGTCGGTCAGGCTTTTGAAGTACAGCTTGTCAACGGCGTCCGAGGCGTTGGAGATCAGCTCGCGCAGAAAAATCTCGCGATTGGTGTAGATGGAGTTGATCATCAGGTCGAGCAGCTTTTTGCTCTCAGTCTTGAATTTGCGCATACGCAGCGCTTCCTTTCCGTAACATCCGTGCTTTGGGGCCGAAACGCGTCGATCGCGCAACGCCGTCGCAGGAGTTTGCAAGGCGACGGCATAAAGCGCGAACAAAACGCCCCGCAGGTGGCGGGGCGCGTTTAGCAGTCTCAGCCCGTGAGTGCTAAAGATGATTGTAGTATGGCGCTCTTGCCTGTCAAGTGACAGGAAGGTGACGAACAGGTATCGGCACAACTACTCTGAAGGCTCGATCCCCTCGTCGTCGTAGGCTAGGTCGAATGTTTCCTCAAGCCATGCGAACACGCCGCGCGGGTCGGTCACCTTCACCAGATTGCTCTCGAACGCCGCAGAGTCATGCGTGACGATGAAATCGGCGCGCAGATCCATTGCCGCCTCGAACAGAAGAGAGTCCTTCGGGCTTTTCCACGAAGTTGCCAGCACACGGTCGATCTGCGAAGCGTCCAAGCCGTGAATTTGGACGAATGTGCGCAAGCCGCGCAGTTGCTCGAGCGCGCGGGGAACGAGATCAGGCTTCCCGCCTTCGCTTAAGGCGTTCATAAGGTCGACCATTTGAACGGCCGTGATCCAAAGGTCGAACTCGCCGACTCGTCCGGCGATCATCATGAGCCGGTTCTCGCGATAGTCGTCCCCCTGTTTGCAGAGGCAATCGACCACGACGTCGGTGCCGAGAAGGAGCTTTACCTGAGCCATCGCTATCGATCCATCCAAGGATCGGCGGTTGGGGCAAGCGCCGGGGCATGGCTGTCGGACGCCTCGGCGGCGGCGCCAGCCGAGCCCGCCGATCCGGCAAGGCCCCCTGACCAGATGATGGAGCGCTTCGTGCAGAGCGAATCAACGAATTCCGCGGCGCGCACCCAAGCCGATTCGTCATCTGCGACGCAGCGGTCGGTGAGGAACTCGGCGTTCCCGTCCTCGATGATGCGGTCGTACATGCGGTTGATGGCCTGCGAGGCATTAATGCCCTCGCGCTGAAGCACCAGCGCTCCGCGGCGTTTTTTCCCAGGGGCCATGCGCCCCGTCACCATTGCTTCACCCATGTAGACCCCCAATTTCGCGACTTCTGCTTATTGTACAACGTTTTTCGTACAACATCAATATGTCAGCGGTATATTCCTTGCCTAGTATTCATATTCATCCAGTTGAAAGGGGGGTTTCTTAAGATTCAGCAGAAGTATGATCCGGCGGTCGCTTCCATCCGAAAGCTTGCTTACAACAACAAGTCGACCATTCCCCCGCCATAACGACCTATTACCCTATAGGTTTATAGGTCTTATATGGCGATCGCATGTACTGCCAACCCTTTTGCTACCATGCACGAACATTGGATTTTCGTTGCACGCAAAACGAGGCCGACTGACGATGGGAGCCATCATGCCCGGCTTGCAGTTCTCCATCTTGGGAGATTCGATATCGACGTTCGAGGGTGTCACCCCGGAGGGATTCACGCTGTTCTACAGCGAGGAGAGGCTTGAAAAATCGGGCGTCTTGACGCCTGCGGATACCTGGTGGGCACACGTGATCAAAGCTCTTAACGGCGAGCTTCTAGCTGATAACGCCTGGTCGGGAAGCATGGTTGAAGGAGCGGGCTTTCCCGCCGCCTGCAGCAGGGAGCGCGTCGAAGCACTGGCAGGACCTCACGGCGAACAGCCCGACGTCGTCATCGCATTCATCGGCATCAACGACTTCGGCTGGGGAGGCGCGGCGGCGCAGGCATCCGGTCGCGGGCACGCCACGCCCCGATGCACGGACTTGAGCAATTACCCCGAAGCCGAAGCCGGGATCGCACCTGATGACGCCGTGCAACTTTTCGGGCGAGCGTATCGGCAGATGTTGCAGCATATTCGCACCTTCGCCCCAAGCGCTTTGGTTTACTGCGTAACGCTCTTGCCGGGAAGAACGCAGGGAGTTGACCATGCCGAGTTCACCTACCGGCTTCGTGGCGCTCATCTTGACGAATACAACGATGCCATTCGCAACGCCGCCGCCACCGAAGGATGCCGTGTCGCGGACGTACGCGCTTTCGGTCGCGATTACGATTCGCTCGAGGGGACGCACCCCACCGCGCTTGGGATGCGTCAATTCGCCAGCATGGTGATTCGGGCGATGCAGCTTGCCGACGCCCAGATGCCGGCTGCAGTCGGCGCGACGACAGGAGCCGACCCCGAGGCGAGCAACCATGCCATTGACCTGCAAGGATTCTGCGACGCACCCGAAAGCGAGGAGGCGTGCGGGCGCCCGAGCTGCATCGGATGCCCGCACGCGGCCGACACCGGCAATCAATGGCTCTGCCGTTGCCTGAAATAGCCGAGGCTTGCCGGCAAAAGCCCTCGCCCAGATTCGAATTGCCCGCCACAAGGCGGGGTGCGCCTATTTCACCAGCTGGATTTTCTCCACGTCCTCGCGCGAAGTTTCGCGGTAGAGAACCACGCGTTTACCGATGACCTGCACCAACTCGGCGTTCGCCTCGTCGGCAATCTGACGCCCGGCCTCGGCGGCTTGGCTGCCCGTTTCGCACAGCACGCTCACCTTGATAAGCTCGTGAGCCTCAAGCCCTTCGTCAACCTGCTTGATGATGTTTGCGGTCACGCCATCCTTGCCAACCATGACGGTGGGTTTGATGCTGTTCGCGAGACTGCGAAGTTGACGGATTTGCTTGCCGGTGATGGCCATACGATACTCATTTCTTCTCAGCCCGGACGCCGGGCATGCTCTGCGGTTCGGCTATTTTACAACGCCAGCGGGCGCGTCGCCTGCACCTGCACGAAGATTCCGGTCGCGCCTGATCGCCGCCCGGGCATACGCGAAGGCGATGACGACAGCACATCCTACTGCCCGCTGCCGCAAAACACCCGGTAGCCCTTCACCAATGCAAAAGCCCGGATCATGCGCAGATCCGGGCTTTTGTGTACGTGCGGCCAGAATAGGGAAAGGCCGCGACGACAATGGGCAGAGCGCCCTCTTACGAAGAGGGATGGTACGGTGAAGGGCGCTTACCTCTCGGACAATTCGAAGGAAACCTTACCGAGCCTGGCTACTTCTCGTTGGGAGCCAGCTTCACCGCTTCCCCGCGCTTGGCCACAACCGGCATGGTGATGGCGCTCGCCGGGCAAGCGTCGACGCAAGCATGGCAGCGCATGCAGTCGGCCAACGTGCGCTCGCCGTATTCGGGATGGCGCAGGTTGATGTCGGCCTCGCACACGATGGCGCAACGGCTGCACGGCGTGCCCTTGGAGGTTTCCAGGCACTTGGAGTCGTCGATGACGGGCTTCCACGTGCGGCTGAAGCGGCTCATCAGGTTCATGAGGCCAGCCATCGGGCAGAAGCGGGTGCACCACTTGCGCAAAAACACCAGCTCGATGATCAGCATCAGCGGGATGAGGATAACCGACCAGGTCATATCAGCGTTGGCGAACAGGCGCCAGAACACCAGCACGGTGGCGAACGTCAGGCCGATCGGGCACACCAGGCAGAACACCGGGAAGCCGAAGATGGCGGTGGACAGCAGCGCGCCGCCAAGCACGTAATGGCGCGAGTCGAGCTTCTGGCGCTTTTCCTTGCAGGCACTGCAGCTGCCGCAGTCGCCGCCTTTGCCGCCGCAACCCAGCTCGAAGCGGGCGATGTCGATGGCCTCGTCGTGCTTGGCCTTCTCCATGGCCTTGCGCTTCTTGGGCGAGCGGAAGAACTCGCGGATCTTGCCGATCAGCGGCACCGGGCAGATCCAGCCGCAGAACGCACGGCCAACCAGAAACACCAGCAGGGCCATGATGATGATGGAGAACACCGCGCGCGGCACCAATGTTTTGGTGGCCAGCATGGTGGTGAAGGCGCCAAGCGGGCACAAAGCGCTGAATGAATCCCAGCCGAAGCCGGACAGCGTACCCATATTCACGCCCGCGATCAGGCAAATTGCCAGGATGCAGAAAACAGCCGCGGCAACGATCGTGCGGATTTTACTCAGTTTCATGGCATCCTCCTTACAGCGCCGCGAACGGACGGACGACGATAGCGCGCTCGGTTGCACCGGACACGATGGAGCCCTGCGACAGCGAGACGCATACGCTCTCGCAAGCGCCGCAGCCGACGCACTTATCGCCTACGACGTAGGGATGCGGGCTGTAGCCGCTGCCCTCAAGCTCGATGGCGTCGTAGCCGGCTTCTTTGCATGCGTCATAACAGAAATGGCAGCCCGTGTCGCGATAGGCGAGGCAGGTTTTCGGGTCGATGACGGCCAAGCCGATCAACGTGTTATGGGCGTTGGACCCTTCCGGCAACGAGAGGGCGCCGGTAGGACAGGTTTGCACGCACAGCGGAACGCCGTTGTTCTCCTCGGCGCAGAAGTCGCACCAGCCGCTGCTGAAATCGAGCGCGGGGCTGCGCATGCCAAGCAAGCCGTCTTCGATACGCGCCGGATAGATAACCTTGCGCGGGCACGCCTCGTAGCATTTTTCGCAGCGAATGCACGCATTCACCAGGTGCGCCTCGTCTTGGCCTCCCGGCGGGCGGTTCAGCGGCGTGTGCCCAACGTAGCGCAGAGCACCCAAGCCGAGCAGAGCCGCGGTACTGCCAAGCCCGATGATCAGCGTTCGCCTGGAAACGTTCATCGGCTCCTTCGCCTTCTTCTTGGACGGTTCGCCCCCCGCCTGCACAGGCGGCTCGGGCGCGCCCTGCGCACCAGCAGCAGCCTCCTGCTCTGCGGCAGCCGGCTCCCCTTTCTTCTTGTTTTCGCTCATGAAGACCCCTCTTCTCGTCTAGCGAACTCTCTCCATGGCAACTCTTCTTCTATAGTTGCGGGCGAATAATCAGTATAGGCCAGCAACTCGAAGGCGTTGCCGAACTGCCCGGTATTGGCAGGTTCGGAAAGGTAGGCGCAAAGCGGCGAATACCTTGCCGAACATGGCAATACCGCAAAACGGCAAATCTCGAAAATCCGACAGCTTCGATAAGAAAATCATCCGGAAACAACGGTTCCGCCGCCCCGTAGGGCAGCGGAACCAGAGGGCCTCCGAGCATTGCCGGAAGCGGGGCTTTTTCATGCCGGAAGCCCTCTCCGTTGCAAGGTTCAAATCGCAAGCCTCAGCCGACCAGAACCTCGGCTTGCGTTCGGTGGCAGCCAGCCGGTCGAGCCTGCCGCCCGCCACCGCCGATTACAGCTGGTACAGCGCGAAGATGCGCAGGCAGACCAGGTAGAGCAGGACGCGCCAGATGATGCCGCCAGCCATGCAGGTCACCGTCGCGGCAACCGCATAGCCCGTCAGCTGCGTGCCCTCCTTGGCGCGAGCCAGGTAGGCGAGCACGACCGGGACGACGATGCCGACGATGATGGCGCCGAGCCAGAACAGCGGGGCGTTCGAGCCGGCGATCAGGCTGCCGACGATGCCCTCGCGGTCAACCATCGGCACGTCGGGAAGCGTCGGGTCGAAGTAGTACGACACGCTTGCCGAGTACAGGCCGGCGGAGCCGTTGATGATGAACGCGTAGACGAGCACCACCAGCAGTTGCAGCACGCCGCCGCAGAGGATGAGCTTGAACAGCATCTCCTTGGCATCATCGGCACCCGTGGCGGATGCGATGATCAGCGATGCCAGGCTGCCCATGAACACCGTGTTCACCAGGTAGTACACGATGAGCATCGGGGTGTTCCAGGTGGGCAGCGCCTCCATCAGGTAGGAGTCGCCGGTGACGGCAGGCAGGGCCAGGCCGACGATGATGGCAACGACGCCGCACCACTTGGGCGCCTCCCCCGTTTCACTGCGGCGCAGGAACAGGAAGAACAGCACGATCGCGATGAACTCGAACACGCAACCCCACAGCTCGAGCGTGATGCCCGAGACGCCGAAGCCGTTGCCGCCGAGCAGCGCGCCGAACGCGTTGAAGATGCGCTCCCAGTGCTGCAGGTGCATGAATACGGAGATACCGCCGATGACCAGGGTCACCAGTGCCGCGATGAGCGACGCGGTCTGCATCTTCTTGCCCTTGCCGAGCACCGTGAGCAGGCCCTGTGCAGCCAGGATGCCACCCGAGAGGCACAGGAAGAACGTGAAGAGAACTAGAGGCCATTCAGGATTCATGAGTCTACTCCCTCCACTTTCGACCCTCGCGGAGCAGGAACATCAGCTTAGGCTTGTTGCCTGCGTCCTTGAGATGATGGATATCGTTTTCAGTGTACGCCTCGACGTAGTCCTTGAGCTTGACGCGGGTCTTCGTCATCTCGTCGTACTGGCAACCCGGGCTGTCCGGATGCGCCGGGCCCTCGAAGTTGTCGACGCCCTTGTCGAGGTCACCGAAGAAGCGGGCGCGAGCGCCGCACTGGGCGACGCACTGGGGCAACTCGCCTTGGCTGATGCGCTGCTCGCACATGGTGCACTTCTCGACGACGCGCTCTTCCTCGTTGAGGTAACGCACGCCATAGGGGCAGGCCAGAGCGCAGAAGCGGCAGCCGATGCACTTGGACTTGTCGATCTGGATGGTGCCGTCCTCGCGAATGTGGGATGCGCCGGTGGGGCACACCTTCACGCACTCGGGGTTGGCGCAATGCTGGCACTGCACCGGAAGGAAGTACATCTCCACGTCCGGGTACTGGCCCGAGCCGCCCTCGATGGGGTGCGGACCGATGCGCAGCGTTTTGATCCAGAAGTTGCCGACATCGACGCCGTTGATCGCCTTGCAGGCGACCGTGCAGGCCAAGCAGCCCGTGCAGCGGTTCAAGTCGGTGATGATCGCGTAATTAGCCATGGGTGAACCTCCTTCCTATTTGTACGAGCCGAGCTTGTCGCTCAGCGAGCCTTTGTTGGTGTACTGACCCAGGGAGTCGTTGCCACGGCTGCCCTTGTTCAGCTTGCCGCCGGACATGAGCTCCGGCGACTGGACGGACGGCTGGCAGCCCTTGGCGTTCATGTCGGCGAACGTCAGATCGGTCTTGGCGTCTGCCAGACGCGGGTCGTTGGACAGCCATTCCTTCAGACGCGGGTCGTTGGCGTTCGTGATGGCGGGCTTGCCCTCAGGATCGCACGGCACCGGGTTCTTGAACGGGGAGTTCTCGGCCGTCGCCTTGTAGATGAGCACCGGGATGCCACGGAGCTGGGAAGCGCCGCACACCCAGCACTGCGCGTACTTGTCCATGACGCAGTTGATGCCGACGAGCTCGAAGCCATGGCTTGCGGTGTCCATCTCGGGGTACCACCAGGCGTGGTTGGCGTTGATGGTGCCTTCCTTGATGCCGTAGTACAGGTCGGCAACCTCGCGGACAGCGCCCCACGGGGAGCGCACCCACACCCAGTCGCCCTGCTCGATGCCCATCTTCGCGGCATCGGCCGGGTTGATCTCGACGCGCGGGGAAGGCCACAGCTCGCGGCACCAGGGCAGCTGACGGTGCTCGGAGTGGAAGTACACGGGCTGACGGGAACCGGTCGTCATGATGAACGCGTGGTCGTCGCCGTACTTCTCGAGGTTCTCCTTGTACTCTTCCATCAACTTGTCGCCCTTGTAGTTGTCGTTGATGTAGGAGTCCGTCGTGGTGATCTCGTTCGCCTGCGCCTTGTGGTAGTAACGCGGAGCATCGACCTTGGAGTTCTTCGGCTCGAACCAGTGCGGGAACTTGTCGATGTCCGGGATCTTGCCGTCGTAGGCGGCGCGATCCGGGCTGCAGGTCTCCGCGAAGGTCTTGGTGCCGTCGGGGATGTAGGTCTCGGCGATGGTGGACCAGATCTCGACCTTGGCGGTCGGGGTCATGAAGGCGCACTTCTCGTCGATGGCGGCGTACAGGTTGTAGCCACCCTGCTGACGACGGTAGCCCATCTCCCAGCGACGATAGGTGCCCCAGCGCTCGGGATGCCACTTGCGGCAGTCGAACCAGCCCTCTTCCTGGAACTTCGCCGCATACTGCGGGAAGTCGGGGCCATCGGGGTACTCCTCGATCTTCCACCAATCGGTGGCGTCCTTGAGCACGCGGTATTCCTGCTCTTCGTAGGAAACGTTGCCGCCCATCTGGACGAAGTTGTTGTAGTCGAGGTTGTTCCACTCGTCGTACTCGGGGTCGCGGTTGTTCCACACGACGCCCATGGCCTTGTACAGGCAGATGACACCAACCGGGTCGTAGATGCAGTCGCCCATCGGCTCGACGGCACGCTGGCCGGCGCCGAAGAGGCCGCCTGCGCCCTGGGACACGCGGCCGGTGTTGACCTCAAGCCAGTGCAGGCAGGGGATGACGATGTCGGCGCAGCCGTTGTTCGGGCAGCTCCACAGGTTGAAGTCCAGCCAGAAGTCCAGGCGGGTCAGGGCCTCCCAGGCCTCAAGCAGGTTGGACTCGTTCATGAAGTCGCCGGACATGCACACGCCGCCGTGGATCTGGTAGGGCGTGTCGATGCCGTTGATGGAGTCCCAGATGGTCGCGGAGTCGGCCCAGCGGTTCCAGTAGCGAAGCAGCGGGAAGCGCTCAGCGGAGATCTGCTTGGCGTTGCTGTCGAAGGACGTCTTCAGGCCAGGCCATGCGCGGGAGCTCTTGTAGGCGCCGCCCTTGCGCTCGGCGATCCACCAAGCCTCGTCGTGCGTCGGCACGTGGTTGCCGTAGCGCTCGGCCAGAGGCGACTTCTCGTCGATGAGGTACTGGACGAAGTTCTGGATCAGCGGGATCTGGTCCTCGATGGACAGGTCGCGCGGCGTGTTGCCGAGCTCCATCGTGCCGATGCCGTCGCGGATGCCCCAGTCACGCGGCTCGTGGTCGGTGACCAACATGTTCGCGCGGCCGCAGCAGCCGTCGACCTCGGCCTTGGAAGAACCGCGGTTGCCGGCGGGCTCGTCGGAGTTGCCGGTGATGCAGGCGATGATCTGCAGAGAACGGGAGTTCTGCACCGCGTGGCCGGTCTGGTCGGGAGCCAGCTGGTAGTGAATGCCGCCGTTGCCGTGCAGCGGGTTCAGGCGCGTCGTGTAGATCTTGACGGACTCGACGATCTTCTCGGCGGGAACCTCGGTGACGGACTCGCAGTATTCGGGCGTGTACTCGGACAGGCTGTCGTTAAAGGCTTCCCAAACGGTGTCGGCCTTGATGGTCGTGCCGTTCTTCAGCTTGATCTCGACGCCGCCGGGGAACAGCGCAGGGTTCTTCGGCAGGCCCATGGGGTTGGACTTCTTGCCGCCCTCGTTGCCCTCGTTCCAGTACGCATCGTAGGTGGAATCGGCCGGGTCGGCGAAGTGCGACGGGTCGGGCAGCCAAGCGTCGGCAACGATCGGCTTGTAGGGATGTTCGATCCAGGTACCGGTCGTCGGGATCTTGTGCTTCTCGCCCTCCCACTGGCACGCCTCGGCATCCCAGTAGGTCGGCTTGTTGTTGTTCTCGTCCCAGCAGATGAAGCGGCGATAGCTGTACTGCTCGTCTGCGGGCTCCCACCACTGGCTGATCCAGTCGCGGTCGACGTCGGCCTCGGTCAGGATACGGGACTCCATGTCGATGCCGCCGTTCATCTCCATGAACCAGCCCTTCTTCGTGCGGCCATCCTTCTCAGGATTCCACAGGAACGGGGCGTTGGTCCAGCGACGGACGAACAGGTCGTCGTAGGCCTCGTTGTCGATGATCCACTTCAGCCACGTCAGGGACAGGCACAGGTCGGTACCGACGCGCAGCGGCAGCCACAGGTCGGCTTCCTTTCCCAGCGGCGTCATGCGCGGGTCAACAAGAATATGCTTATAAGCGCGCTGCGAGCAGTCAACAACCGTACGGTTGGTGGAGTCGTAGTTGGAGTACTCGGCTGCGGTGCCCCACTGCACGTACACCAACGGACCCTGCTCAACCTCCATCCAGGGCGAACCGATTTCGTCGGTCAGAATACCGGCGAAGTGGCGCGGGCCCTTGCAGATCTCGTATGCCAGATGGGCATTCGGGGTCGGGAAGATGGACTTCAAGGTGCCGTACGGAGGCTGAGCCCAAACGCGGGACGTGCCGCCCATCGCGAAGTTAGCCTCTCCGCCGTACTTCTCGACGATCTCATTGAACTTGGCGCCGGCCTCGTCAAAGGCATCGGCCAAGCTGATGCGGATCCAGCCGGGATCGTCCTCACCCTTCGGGTTCGTGCGCTTCAGGCAGTAGCGCAGACGATCGGGATGGTACAGTGCGAGCATGGACGATTGAGACTTCGCGCAGCAATGACCACGGCTGTGGGCGTTCGATTCATCGCCCTCGACCTTGATCACCTTATTATCTTGAACGGTAACCCACGTACCGCATTCAACCTTGCCGCATGCACGGCAGCAAGAACGGATACGCTTGACCTCGCCAGCCGTTGCATCCGCGCCCTCGGCAAGCGCCGTGGACGGCGCAGCTGCAAACCCCACGGTTGCGGCAGCGCCCGCCATTGCGGACGCCTTCAAGAAGCTGCGACGAGTCAGTGATAGTTTCGCCATATGCCCCTCCTCTCCTTCTTTTACTTGTCTCTCCTTCGTTTCACGCATTGAGCGCGCGGCGCGGCGCCGGCGATTCCGTCCCGCCACCGGCAAGGGGGGTGGGAGGGAGGAGGTGGCAGCGAGGCGGATCCGGTGCGGCGCCGCACGCTCAATGCGTTGATTCGATACTAGGACGCGGGGGGATACGCAAATCATAAGGCGCGGATGCATGAGCGCTCCCATATCATCCTTCCGGGATGATTTTGCATTGAGCAGGGCATTTACACTGGGTACTGCGAAGAGGAAACAGGCGGATGACCTGCCGATGAAACCGAAACGGGTGAAGGCGGCCCCAAACGGGGCGGAGACGAAACCCTGCCGGAGCATCGCGGGTCGCTCGCCGCGAAGACGAAAAAGAGGGGATAGAGAACATGGCACAACCAAGACCTTCATTGACAATGATTCTCGACATCGACGAGCGCATGGATTCGCAGGAGCTGCGCCTTGAAGTGAACCGCTGCTACGCATATATCGGCACGGCGCTCGTGCGCACGCATCCCGCCCCGGCCGCCCCGGAGGGCGAAGAGGCTCCCATCGAGAACACGCTTCGCTTTCTGGTGAAGCTCGGCACGCGCCACTACGTCGATTCCGCCGACGAGGGCGCAGACGAGCTGTGGAACGACGTCATGGTCCGCTGGTTCGCGAACCAGTTCCACAAAGTGGGCAACCAGACGTTGATCTTCAACAAGCGCCAGCGCGAGATCGGCAACCCGGAAATCCCGTTCACGTGGTTTGAGATCGACTTGGAAAACGGCAAGCTTCCCGTCAAGATGCGCTGCAACGACGTCAGCAGCATCGAGGAGGGGGCATCCGCCGTGCTGACGCAGGTGCGCGACGCCTACAACGCCGGGAAGCTCGGCGACAAGGCCTCCATCAAGGCCATTTCCATGCCGACCGACGAATCCTGGGCCTCCCAGGTGAAAGCCGGCGCCGAGGCCGCCGCCATCCGCGCTGAAGAGGAAGCACGCGCCGCCGCCGAGGCAGCTGCTGCCGAGGAAGCCGCGCGCGCCGCCGCCGAGGCCGCTGCCCAGGAGGCGTTTTTGGAGTCCCCCGAGCTGGTTGCCGAAGACCAGGCGGAAGCAACGGGCACGGAAGGCGCCGAGGGCGGCTTGGAAGACCCTGAGCTGATCTTCGAACTTGACGAGCCCACCTTCGATGTTGCCTACGATGCCTGGCTCGTGGAGTATACTGACGGCACGACGAAAGTCGTCGAAGCGTAAATCCGACGGCAGGGGTTTTCGCTTACGGCCGGCACAGCAGCTGGCCACAAGCGAAAACCCCCCTGTTCGAGTCCGCTTCTCCGATCTCACCGACCATGGGATCGTGCGATGTTTTGCAAGGCGCCACTCCGGCGCTCCGTTTGAAAACCGCCTTCGCACACCGATCGTGAAGGCCACAGATAGCCGCTACTGAAGGGAGAACACATGATAGATGCCATCGCTGCATGCACCGACCGGATGGTCAAAATCGAAGGTGCCGCACGCACCGGAAAGACCGAGGCGCTCGTTCGTCGAGCAGCAACGCTCATAAACGCAGGTCAGGCACCTGAATCCATTCTGATAGCGGCTACGAACGCCTTCGCGGCGCAGGCCATCCGCCAGCGCCTCGCACACGCTCTCGGTGATGCGGCCGCCGCAGGCAAAGTCAATATCTCCACCGCTCTTGACGCCTGCGTGGCCGTGCTCGACACCCCTGCCGCCCGCACGGCGACCGGCCGCGTTCCCCGCATCCTATCCGACGCTGAGTACAATTTCTTCCTGGAAGACATGAAGACCACCGGCGAGAAGCCGCGTATCCTGCGCAAGATGCTGGGCTATTTCTACAGCCAGATGGCCGCCGACGCGCCGAAAGACGAGTGGAATTGCGGAGGCGCCGAAGATGAGGTCTACAACCTGGCCATACGCATCCTGAAGCTGCGCGAGGGCATGCTGGCCCAGGAAGCGCCTGCGCTATGCTCGGTGTTCCTGAAGTCCGAGGAGGGCAAGGACAGCCGTGCGCAATACGCCTACGTACTGTGCGACGACTTCCAGAACCTCTCGCACGCCGAGCAATCCTGCATCTGCCTTCTGGCCGATAAGCAGGTCGTTATCGCGGGCAACCCCAACGAGACGCGCACCCCGCGCGGCGCGCACCCCTATGTCGAAGGCTTCGTGAAGTTCGACGCGGTGCGCCGAGACGTGAAGGTGTTCCATCTTGAAGGCGCCCATGGCAACCCCGATGTGATCGCCTTCGCCGACGCGCTCGCCGGCTGCGAGGGCATGGATGGCGCCTACATCGCCGGATCAGCCCAGGCCATCGTCGCGCAGCATGAAGAGGCGGACGAGGATGCGGCCGAGATCCCGGCGTTGCCCGAAGGCGTGCTGGCCATCAAGTGGAACACGCCCGAAGACGAGCTCAACGGGATCACGAAATATCTGCGCCACATGCTGCCGCTGAACAGCAACGTCCGCGAGTCGCGCACCGCGATCGTCGTCCCGAACCGCCGCTGGGCCATCATGGCCGAGAAGATGCTGCGCCGCCGCGGCTTCAACGTGAGCGTCGCGGGCGCGATGGGCTCGCTCGCCGGCGATCCGCGCGATTCAAGCCGCGCGAAAGCCCTGGTGGCGTTCACGAAGCTGAATCTGCTTGCCAACCCTAACGACATGGTGGCATGGCGCAGCTGGTGCGGTTTCGACAACGCGCTAACCAACAGCGACGCATGGATGGGCCTGCAGGATTTCGCCGAGGCCGAGAACATCACGCTGCGCGAAGCGCTTGAGCAGATCGGCAACGCCGGATTCGGCGCGAAAGAGCCGTTCCTGCGCGCTCGCGTGCTCGCCGAGAAATGGCGCTCCGGGCAGGAATTCATCAACAAGAACAGCAGCCGACGCGGATTCGGCCTGCTCAAGGCGATCGGCGGCGAGGGAATCAGCGAGTTCGAGAGCGTTGCGGCGACCATGATCGGCGACGAGACCGCTCAGCAGCTCTTCGAGCTCGAGCGCGCCAGCGTGACCGATCCCTCCTGGCCGGACGACCCGCACGTCATGCACATCACCACGATGCAGAACCTCGCCGGCACCGAATACGACAACCTGTTCGTCATCGGTTGCATTGACGGCTTCTTCCCGCAGCGCAACGCGTTCGAGATCATCAGCACCGAACAGGATCGCGACCGCATCATGGCCGCCGAGCGTCGCGACTTCATGAGCGGCGTCGCGAAGGCCAATCATCTGCTGGTGCTGTCATACTTCATGAAGTCCGAGCTTGAGCTTGCAGAGAAGACGAAGATGCAGGTCATCCGCGTGAAGAGCGAAAGCGGCAAGCGCATGGCGATCGTGCGCCCCAGCTGCTTCCTCAGCCAGGCCGGCGATGCCGCGCCGACAACCGGCGGCGGCCAGGCGCTGCTTGCCGAGCACGAGCTGAACTAGCGGGAAGGCGGGTCCAAGCGTTCGAGGACGCAGCCGAGAAGACAGCCTGAGGCCGCTCGGTTCACCTGCAACACTGAGCCGCCGCCGATCGTTCATTCGATCGGCGGCGGCTTTTTTATCGACGCCAGGGTATTCCCGCGAGTACGCGAGACATCCGGCACACGGCTCAGGGTTTCCCGCACGGACGGCGCCGGGGCATCCCGGCAGACGGCTCAGGGTATCCCGCACGGCAACGTCGAGGAATCCCGACTGGTGGCGCGGGGCGTCCCACACAGAAACGCCGAAACATCCCGTCGGGCTTATCCGCCAAAGTCAGCGTCCGGCTCCGCGGAGCCTTCCTCGCCCGATTCCCAATCGGGCAGCAAAAAGCACGCCGCTATCGCCAACGCGCCCGATACCAGCACGGCCGCGAGCGAGGCAGCATCGGGCAGCAGGCTGCTCCAAGCGCTTGAGCAGCCCGCCGAAACAGCAAGACCCGCCACCAGCACCACGGTACCGAGGACCGCTCCCATGATCGAGAATGCCCGCGATGGGCGCGAGCACGTAAGCGCGCAAACACCCGCTGCAAGCACCCAGCTTGCCGCGATGACCCAAGTTTCCGGACGGCAAAGCATCGCGAGCATGGCGTCGGCCGGCATCATCCCCTGCGTAGTATTGGCCGCATATGGCCAGGTGAAAAAGCAGTTCCAGCCTATAATCGAACCCGATCCGAAACTTGCGAGAACAAAAGCCGCAAAGGCCTGGAATAACGCGGATCCCATAGCCGGCAGGGTTCGCAAGCTCAGTCCCGCCACGATCGGCGCCAGCGGGCCTATCCCTACAGCCCCCGCAAGCGGCACCGCCAAGGCGCAATTCGCCAGCGAGTCACCGAAGCGCCCAAGCGTCCACCACCACGCGATCGTCGCGGCGAGAAACGCACAGGCTCCGGCAGGACAACCCTGCGCCATGCACGCGGCGGACAAGGCGACGAAGCTCAGCAGAGCCCCAAAATGGGGACGCACGAAACCGGCGAAGGCAATCAGCGCACCGATTCCCCAGAACAGCGGGTTATCGATGCCGGTCGCTTGGGGGATTTGCCACAGCGACCAGAATGCAAGCAGCGCCGAGGCGGCACCGCCGCACGCTCGAGAAGCCAGGCCTACCTCGCGCTCGGTAATACGGTCTCGCAGCGGAACACGCGGAGCAGCCTCTTCATCCTCATCTTCTTCCTCAACGGGTCCCTGCACGATGGCCGCCAAGTCCCGCTTGCCCCGACGCGCATCGCCGAGCAGCGGCTCGAATTCGGCTGCGAAGTCCTCGATTGAGCCGAAACGCTCCTCGCGGTCGGGGTCCAACGCGATGAACAGAACATCATCGGCCTCTTCGTCAAGCTCGTCCCAGCATAGCGAGGGCAAAACGAGCTCCGCTTCCTCGATAGCCTCTTGCGCAGCCCACAAATCGGGAGCGAAGAAGGGGTTCTCGCCGGAGAGCATCTCATAGGTAACCGACGCGAGAGCCCACTCGTCGCAGCGGACGTCAAGGCTTTCCGATCGCATCTGCTCAAGCGGCATGTAGCCGATCGTGCCGCCGCCGGTTCTGCCGAAACCGGAGGCGTCGGCAAGCGTCGCAAGGCCGAAATCGGTCACTTTCACCTGGCCTTGCTGGTTGATCAGGATGTTGTCCGGCTTGATGTCCAGATGAAGAACCTGGCTCTCGTGCGCCACCTCAAGCGCATGCGCCACACCGGCAAACACCGCGGCCACCACATCAAGGGTCAGCTCCGCATCGTGGTCGCGCAAAAGCTCGGTCAGGGTCATGCCCTCGACGTATTCCATGATCAGATACGCAATCGAGTCCTCGATTTCGAAATCGTACACGGTCACGATGTTCTGATCGGAAAGCATCGCGGCGGTTCGCGCCTCGTCAAGGCCGGGTATGCGCACGAGCGTATGAACGAGCGGCGTATCATCGCGCGTCAGGCTGACGGACAACCCGGGATCAAGCGCCGGCGATCCCTGCGTTGCGGCAGCGGAGCCGCCGGCCGAAAAGGAGCCGCCGGCCGGAGCGGAACCGCCGGCCGATCCGGCACCGGCACCAGCCCCCTCGCCCGGAATATCTTCCCAAGGAGGAACGTCGGCAGGATCGACCTGCGGTGCGGAAACCGCATCCGCCCCGGGCAGCGACGCACGTCGCAGCTCGGTTTCGGACAGCTGAATGCATTTGATCGCCACCTTACGCTGGATGCGCGTGTCCCAGGCAACCTGAACGGTGCCGAAGCCGCCCGCCCCTGCCTGCGCCAAAGGCTTGTATCGATCAAGTATGAGTTTCCGTTTCGCCATACGGGCATTATACAAGGCGCCCTTGCAGCAGGAGGGAGCCCTGAAAATACCATCAAGGCAAAACGTCGATTGCGTGAGAATCCCCCACCACCGCGCTCGGCTTTCCGGAAATTAACTATCATTCCCGTCGAACCTATCCGCTCGACGTTTTCAAGGCGCCGAAAAACGTGTTTCGGAGAGAAGCAATGACCGAATACAACCAACTCACGCCCGAGCTGATCCTCGAGCTCAAAGCCATCGTCGGCAAGGACAACTGCTACGTCGGCGACGACATCAATGAGGACTATTTCCACGACGAGATGCCCATTTACGGCACGCATGCGCCCGAGGCCGTCGTGCTGCCGGCGGACACCGAGGAAGTGTCCGACATCATGAAGCTGTGCTTCGCGCACAACATCCCCGTCACGGTGCGCGGCGCGGGAACGGGCCTGGTCGGGGGCAGCACCCCGCTATTCGGCGGCGTCGTTTTGTGCACTATGCGCATGGATCGCATCATCGCCTACGACATGAGCAACCTCAACGTGCGCGTGCAACCCGGCGTGCGCTTGTGCGACCTGGCGGCCGACGCCATCGAGCACGGCTTCATGTACCCGCCCGACCCCGGCGAGAAAACCGGCTCGCTCGGCGGCAACGTGTCCACCAACGCCGGCGGCATGCGCGCGGTGAAGTACGGCACCACGCGCGACTACGTGCTGGCCATGACCGTGGTGCTGCCGAGCGGCGAAGTGATGCAGCTCGGCCGCCCGGTCACGAAAACGAGCAGCGGCTACAGCCTGTTGCACCTGGTCATCGGATCGGAAGGAACACTGGGCGTCATCACCGAGCTCACGATGAAGCTGGTGCCCAATCCGCAAGAGGACATGAGCTTCATCCTGCCGTTCGAAAACGCCGAGAGCGCCATCACCACCGTGCCGCGCATCAAGCTCGCGGGCCTGAATCCCCAGTCCATTGAGTTCTTCGAGCGCGACATCGTCGATTCGGCCGCGGCATTCAGCGGATCGAACTGCATCCCCACCACGGTGGCCGGGCGCGAGGCGGGCGCCTATATCCTGGTCACGCTCGATGGCAACGACGAAGAAGAGATTTTTCAACGCGCCGAGGTGCTGGCCGGCATCGCCGACGAGGCGGGTGCCTTCGACACGCTCGTGCTCAGCGAGCCTTCCGACAAGCGCAACGTCTGGGCTGTTCGCAGCGCATTCTTAACCGCAATCGAGGCCGACACGCAATTCCTCGACGAAATGGACGTCGTAGTGCCGGTCGACAAGATCCCGTCATTCTTAAGCTACGTGCTCGGCGTTGGCGAGGGGCACGGCGTGCGCATCCGCTCGTTCGGGCACGCCGGCGACGGCAACCTGCACATCTACTGCTGCGGGCAGGACATGAACCAGGACGAATTCCTGGAGCAGTCGGCCAAGGTGATGGAAGCGGCCTACGCGAAGTGCGCCGAACTGGGCGGACAGGTTTCCGGCGAGCACGGCATCGGTCACGCGAAGAAGGAATACCTGCGCGAGAACCTCGGCGACACCGCGGTTGGCTTGATGGCCGGCATCAAGGCTGTTTTCGACCCGAAGAACATCCTGAACCCGGGCAAAGTTTGCCAGTAACTCCAGGTCATTAAGCCTTTTAACAGGAACGTGATTCTGAACGCCCCGCTTGCGCAATGAGCTGCAAGCGGGGCGTTTTGCATTGAGCAATTATCGCATCGCGGACATTTCCACGCGCAAACGGACATTTTGGCTCCGATTACGGACATTGTCCGCCAATGCCCGCTTGCGCAACCGCGCATGTCCGCCCGCGACCGTGCGTTTGCTTAAGTAGCAACGAACGCAGCCCGCGCACAAAGCGCGCGCGAGCCACAAAAGCTTGCGAAAAACCTATTCCTTGCCGAACAGCGAAGCGGCGAAGCCGCCGATGGAGCCGACGATGTCGCCTAAGCCACCGAGATTCGAGGTCACGGCCTCCACCTGCTCGGCCGCCGATCCGGAAAGCGCGTCGCCGGCAATCGAGGTGATCGAACCCAGGTCGAACCCGCCGCCCGAAACCAGCGATCCAACTGAATCGGCCAGGCTGCCCACATCGGCACCGGCAAGGTCGATGCCGCCGATTTCAGCTGCCTGCGTGATAGCGTCAAGGGGACTCTCGGAAAAACCCTGCAGCAAGTCGGAATTGCTGGAAACAACATCAGCGAGGGATTGGGCAAGATCGGTGGGGTTCGCCATGGCGGCCTCCTTGAGACGTAGCGGATAACTCGAATGTACCCGCTTATAGTATCGGTTGCGCTCTCCCCAAGACGCCGGCAAGCCCGGTCGCCCACACTTTCAATATCTGGTTGAAACAATCTGAAAATGCTGGCCGGCGCATGGAAACGTCCGAGGCATCCCCCTACACTAAGGCTTTCAACGAACAAGGCGGGGCGAATTTGGCCTCGTGACGGAAAGGGGCCTCATGCGCGCGCGGTTCTTAGCCCTCGGCAAGATGAACCTGAACAGCGGTGATAAGGAAAACGGGCCGGCCAGGCGCGATAGCTGCAACTGCCACGATGGCGCCGACGACGGAACGAACTCCCCGGACGCCAAGACGGCAGCTCGCGCGAAGGGCAAGGGCGCGTTCGCCACTTCCTTTGTAGCGCTGCTGCTGGCCGCGTGCCTCGCACTCGGCGGCTGCTCGGCAGGCGAGGCGGGCAGCAGCGCCGACCAGGCGCCAGGCAGCACCGGCACCCAGACGACGGAAACCGCCTCGCCGGTAACGAGCGCCGCCCGCGCGACCATCGCCGACATCCCGCAATACAGCGGGGCGCTGTGCATCGACATCAACGACGGGCAGCCCGGATTCACCGAGGACGACGTGAATCGCGGCGCGTTCATGCAGTTCAGCGACTTGGATTTCGAAGGACGCTGCGGCGAGGCGTTCGCGCGCATCGGGACCGACACGGTGTCCAGCGAAGCGCGCGGCGACATCTCGCGCGTACACCCGTCGGGCTGGGTGCAGCACAAGTATGACTTCGTGGACGACGGGGTGCTCTACAACCGCTGCCATCTGATCGCGCATCAGCTGTGCGGGGAAAATGCCAACGAGAAGAACCTGATCACCGGCACGCGCACGTTCAACGTCGTGGGCATGCTGCATTACGAGGAGCTGGTCGGCGACTACGTCCGCAGCACCGGCAACCATGTGCTCTACCGCGTCACACCCCTCTTCGCCGCAAACGACCTGGTGGCACGCGGCGTGCAGATGGAAGCCGAGTCCATCGAGGACGGAGGGGAGGCCATCCGATTCAACGTGTTCGTCTACAACGTGGAGCCGGGCGTGGAGATAGATTACGTGACCGGCGAAAGCTGGGAATCGGATGCTACGCCGAAGGTGACGAGCAAGGGCGAGGCGACCAAAACCTCGGCGAAAGCAAGCGACGCAGCGCTGACCAGCACCGACACCGGCACTTCCGGGGAAAGCGCAACCAAGTCGAGTTCGGAATCCACCGACGCCGATACCGACACCAGCGCATCATCGGCCCAGCAAGACTACGTGCTGAACGTCAAGAACAAGAAGTTCCACAAGCCCAGCTGCACGGCCGCAAACGAAATCGCCAGCGCGAACAAGCAGGACTTCACCGGAACGCGCGAAGAACTCATCGAGCGCGGCTACTCCCCCTGCGGCCAATGCAAACCGTAAGGGTGGCGAAGCGGCTGCCAAGTGCTATGCTTGCGAGCTAAACATACGGAGCCATCCCCCTAGCAGACAGGACCCTCATGAAAACCGTCGACGTCGTTGCCGCCATCATCGTCAAAGATCGCCAGATCCTCGCCACGCAACGTGGCTATGGCGAATTCGAAGGCGGCTGGGAATTCCCGGGCGGCAAAATCGAAGCGGGAGAAACGCCGGAAGAAGCCATCGTCCGGGAAATCCGCGAAGAGCTGGACGCAACCATCGCCGTCGACGACTTCCTGGTGCAGGTCGAGCACGACTACCCCACCTTCCACCTGAGCATGAAGTGCTTCCTCTGCTCACTCGACGATTCGGGTTTCCAACTGCTCGAGCATCATGCGGCGAAGTGGCTCGACATGACCCACATCGACACCGTCGAGTGGCTTCCCGCCGATATCCAGGTAGTTGACGCACTGAAGGCTCGATTCCTGAAGTAGCATCGGCCGCAGAGGACGCCGCCTTCGCGCAACCCGGCTCCGCAACCGGGGGGCGTCGCCTGCACCGTGCAGCCCGGCTCCGCAACCGGCCCGCCCGCACCGCGCACGCGATCACTCGTCGAAGCTGCTTCGAAAATAATCGTACAAGTCGGCTCGAACCGGCTGGTCAAGCTCATATTCGATCTCAACCGCCGTCGTGTCGGTCCCCTCCATGACGATCTGCTCGAAAGTGCCCGTCGGCCTCATACGCCCCAGGAAATAGAACTCGGTGCCGTCGTCCTTGTCATGCGTGTTCTTACGCACGAACAGGTAGCACCGCATCCCGTTCTCATCGGCGTTCGCCAGCCTCACGATTTCGCGCGATCGCAGGCTGCGCTTGCTTTTCGAGATGGCGATGATGCGCCGATCGGACACGAAACGATCCTCGTACTTCGTCGTGATGCTGATGTCCGGATCCTTCTCGTAGTTGATGAACACCGGGAACGTGTTGGTTGCCTCGTCGTAGAAATACCCGCCGACGTTTTGATAGTTCGGCTCTCGCTCCCAGCAAAGCAGCTTGGCGACGTCCTCGCGCGAGTACTTCTCATACAGGACGAAATCGGTGCCATCGTAAAGATTTGCATAGCGCACCCGGCCTCTCATCAGGCCGAACTCTATAGCATCAAGCACGCATGCTTTGAATGCGGCATCGTTCAGAGCGCCTCTGAAGCCATCGGAGAGCACAAGCCGCCCCTCTTCGAAGCGCACCAATTGCTGACCCTGAGTCGAAAACTCCCCCGAAAGCATGCGCGCAACAGAGCGCGAGCAACGTGCCGCCGCCACGCCGGTCGTCCCGCCAGCAATCCCCGATCCAGCCGCGATGTCCGCCTCCGCGCTGCCAACGCAGCCTGGCCCGATCGCCCCGGGAGCATCATCGGTCGCCATCGATCCCCCGCGAAGCACGCGCTGCAAAGCCAGCAAATCAGCCATGCGCTTCCCGTTCGCCAACTTCATCGAGATGAACTTAAGATAGGCGAGCTTCTTCTCGCCGAACGCATGCGGGCAATCCTTCTCGTATTTCTGCAGAAACGCGGCGTACGACCCGTACTTCTTGATGATGATCAGCGGATCCATCGCTTCGTTCTCGTCGAAATCGACCAGTCGGGGGATCCTGCCGAGCAACTGCCTGAGATGCACGTATTCGTTACGTATCAGCTTCGCGTCACTGAATCGCCCCTCTTCAAGCGCTTTGAAAATGCGCTGCTCGGACACCTTGTCGAACGTGATGGTCGAACACCCCGGAATCACCGAGCTGCCCTCCTTCACCACGCGGCGCAGTCCGTCCTTGTTGTAGGTGCGATCACCCGAAAGCGCGATGGGAACCAGGTAGTTCTGCTGGTAGTTGCCGATGAAGTCGAGCACCAGCGTATACGCCTTGCCGGGAAACTTCCGCAAGCCGCGCCCAAGCTGCTGCACGAACACGATGGCGGACTCGGTCTTTCGCAGCATGATGATCTGGTTCAACGACGGGATATCGACGCCCTCGTTCATGATATCGACCGTGAAAATGTACTCCAGTTCGCCACGCTCCAGCCGCTCGATGGTCGCGTCGCGAACCGCCTCGGGAGTATCGCCGTCCACGGCCTGCGCCGCGTATCCGCGCTCGCAAAACGCCTGCGCCAGCCGCCGCGCCTCGTCTTTGCGACTGCAGAACACCAAGCCCCGACGGTTGCTTTTCTCGACGGAATACTCCTCGATCTTTCGGATGACGTGGTCGACGCGTGCCTCGCTAGTCAGGCGGTTGAACAGCGTGAAGTCGTCGACCGACTCCTCGTCGATCGCCAAATCGGCAACGCCGAAGTAGTGAAACGGCGAGAGCATGTCGCAATCGAGCGCGTCCTGCAACGTGATGCGGAACGCGATCACATGGTTGAACAGGGCATACACATCGTATCCGTCGGTGCGGCTCGGGGTAGCCGTCATGCCGAGCAAAAACTTCGGCTTGAAGTAATCGATGATGGCGCGATACCCCGCCGCACCCGTGCGATGAGCCTCGTCGATCACGATGTAGTCGAATTCGTCGGGACGAAACTCATCCAGGTGCCGCGCGAGCGTCCCCACCATCGCAAACAGGCAGGTCGAGTGCGCGGGGCGACTCGACCCCGCGTAAATCGCATAGTCGTATGCCCCGCCGAGCACGCGGGCATAGCTTTTCGCCGATGCCTTCAAGATGCGTTGCCTATGGGCGATGAACAGGACTTTTGCCGGACGAACACGTGCGACGTCGAACGCCGATAGATACGTTTTGCCCGAACCGGTCGCCGACACCAGAAGAGCCCGCCGCTCGGCGCGGCCATGCAGCACGTCAAGCGCCTCAAGCGCGCCGGCCTGCATCTTGTTGGGGCGAATGCCACTCGTCGAAGCGCCGCCAACACCTGACGCAACACCTGACGCAACATCTGGCGCGGTGCCTGACGCGGATCCGCCAAGTTGCGCGCCATCGCAACAAGCCTCTTCACCCGCCGCAGACGGCTTGCGCATCTCGAAGCACGGCGCGCCGCCCGCCCCGTCGCCCTCAGCCGCCGCCGACGAGAACGCCTTCAGGGAAACACGCTTTCCACCAGCCCCTTCAACGTTATGAGCATCCAGGAAAGCCTCGTAGCCGGAAATCCACTCCTCGTCGATGCGCGCCGTCTGCGCGTCATCCCAAAGCTTGTCGTATTCCCGCCGCGCGTCGAGCAGCATGGCCCCGTCGGCATACGAGCGGAACAGGATGTTCCACTCCTTATTGCAGGTCAACGCCTTCTGCGTCAAATTCGAACTGCCGATGATGACCGTCGAAAGCTGACGCTTGTCGAAGAAGTATCCTTTTGCGTGCAAATCGCCCTGGTAAACGCGCGCCTCGATATTGGGGTATTCCAGCAATTTACGCAGCGCATCGGGGCTATTGAAGTTTTGATACGTGGACGTGAGGACGCGACCGGGAATGCCCCGGTCGCGCAAATCGGAAAGAACCGCCGCGAGCACCTGCATGCCGCTTGCGGTTATGAACGCCACGGAGAAGGCGAAGCTCGTGCAATCGACCAGCTCGCTTTTCAGTGTGGCGAGGACATTGGCGCAGACGCCTCCGTCGTTGGCGAGGATGCGGGGAGCATAGCGATCATCCACCTCGGCGCCACCGATGAAGCTCGCCTTCAGCGTTTCGGCGAACTCGGTAACCTCGTAGTGAATCGTCCCGCTCACGCGCCCTCCTTACCCGCTACTCGGCGTCTTCGTCCTTTTCCGCCTCGACCACGGCGCAGTCGGTGATCAGGATCAGCGACGCCACCGAAGCAGCGGCCTTGAGCGCGGTCACGGTCACCTTCGCCGGGTCGGCCACGCCCATCTCAAGCATACTGCCCCGCTCGCCCGTCTCGCAATTCAGGCCGTAGCCGAACTCAGCTTCGCGGGCGCGGGAAACCTCGACGTTGCCGTCGTAGCCGGCGTTGGCGCACAGCGCGCGCAGGGGCTCTTCAAGCGAGCGGCGCAGGATATCCACGCCGAAGCGCTCATCGTCGTCGGCCACCTCAAGCCCCTCGAGCACGCGGCCAGCCTGCGCCAGGGCAACGCCGCCACCGGCAAGAAGACCCTGCTCGGCTGCCGAACGGGTCGCACGCAAGGCATCTTGGATCCGGCTGCGGATCTCGTTCATCTCGGTTTCGGTTGCCGCGCCGACGCTCATGACGGCGATGCCGCCGGTAAGCTTCGCCAATCGCTCGCGCAAAACGCCCGCATCATACTCGGAGTGCGGACGGGAAAGATCGGCGCGTATCGCCTCGCAGCGCGCCTCGATGGCGTCGGCTTTGCCTTTGCCGCCGATAATGAGCGTGCGGCTCTTGGTGATCTGCACGTCGGCAGCGCGCCCGAGCATCGACTTGCGCGCATCGGCGAGCGCCAGGCCGCGATCGGGCGTTATCACTTCGCCACCGGTTAAAATGGCCAGGTCTTCGAGCTCAGCGCGACGACGCTCCTCGGCGCCCGGGGCGACCACGGCAACGCTTTCGAGCACGCCCTTCTCGCGGTTGGCCAAAAGCGAGCTCAACGCCTCGCCGCGCACGTCATCGGCGACGATGAGCAGCGGGTGGCCCGACCGGATAACCTCTTCGAGCACCGGCACGATATCGCGGAAGTTGTCGGCGAGCCGCTGATCGGTGATCAGGATGTAAGGCTGATGCAGCTCGCCGGTCATCTTGCCCATGTCGTCGGCCATATGCGGGGAGATGAACCCCCTGTCGAACAACATGCCGCGCTTGATCTCGAGATTCAGGCCGAACGTATTCGATTTCTCAACCGAAACGACGCCATCGGGACCGATCTCGTCAAGCGCGTCGGCGATCATGCCGCCGATTTCGGCATCCCCCGACGATACCGTCGCTATCTTCGCCATCTGGTCTCGCGTGGAAACCTGCACAGCGCGCGAAAGCAGCTCATCCGCAACGACGTCGGCGGCCTTCTGTATCCCGCGACGCAATGCCAGCGGATCGCTGCCGGCGGCAACGGCCCGCACGCCTTCGCGCACCATCGCGTCGGCCAAAACGGTTGCGGTGCTGGTGCCATCTCCGGCATCGTTGTTCGCCGCGATCGCAGCCTCGCGCACGACCTCAAGCCCCATGCGGCTCACATGGTCCTGCGATCCCACATGCGAAGCCACCATCGCGCCGTCGTTCGCGACGTTCGGATGGCGCTCGCCAGGTTTGGTCATGGCGACGTAGCGTCCGCGCGGCCCGATGGTCACGCGGACGGCGGCAGCGAGTTTCGCCACGCCATCAGCCATTTTCTGCTGTACTTCAGTACCGTATGCAACATTTTTCGCCATTGGGGGCATACCGCTTTCCGTCTATTCCAACCAGGAGATCATTTCCTCGGCATTGCTGAAAACGCCGCAGATGTCGCGCCAATCCGTCGAGTTGAGACCCGTCGCCGTGGAGCGATCGAGCATCTCGACCAGCGGATCGTAGTAGCCGCCCACGTTCATGATCGCCGACTTGCACGACATCTCGTTCGCCTTCACCTTGGAAAGAACGACGAACAGCTCATCGAACGTGCCCAAACCGCCGGGCAGCGCCACGTACGCATCGGAAAGCGCCATCATGCGCTCCTTGCGCTCGGCCATGTCCGGCGTGCAGATGATTTCCGTGCAGGGGAAGATAGCGCGGCCTAACTTGTTGAGCCCCTCGGTCACGATGCCGATGGTGTTTCCGCCGGCGTCATGCGCGCCCTTGGCGACCGCACCCATCATGCCCGTGTCGTAACCGCCGAACACCAGGCCATGGCCATGTTTCGCCAACGACCGTCCCACTTCATAGGCGGAATCGAGATACAGCGCGTCAAGGTTCGCGCTCGAAGATCCGAAAACGCAGATATTCATATGATCGCAGTCCTTTCAGAGGAAAAGAATGCTATCAGGGTACACCATTTTCCACCCGATGCAGGGAGCGACGAAGGTGGGTGCAGCAAACGTCACCCGCACGACGCAGGAAGCGACGAAAGGACCCACGAAACGCCGCCCGCGCACCGCGGACAGCGATGAAGAGTGGCGCGCCAAACGTCACCCGCGCGACGAGGATCGCGACCCCTCGCCATGCGCGCCCTTTCCCCACTTTCCCCCAACGGAGCCTTTCCCCCCAACGGAGCCGCAAACGCCCCCTAAACGCTGCCGCCCTTGTCGTGGCCGGGGGCGCCCTGCTCGGGCGTGCGGGCATCGGTTTTGCCGCGTGAATTGTCGGCGGCGGCAAACCAATAATCGCAAAGCTGCTGATAGGTGCCGTCTTCGCGAAGCTCCTGCAGCACGGCCTCCAACGAGGAGATCAGCTCCTGCCGGGAACGCGGCAACAGCAAGGAGTAGGGGGCCTCGCCCGCATCGATGTCGCAAACGATATGCTCGTCGCCGTACGCCACGCGCAGATAGTGATGGGCAGCCTGAACGTCGGCCGCCACGGCATCGACGTTGCGCGCCTGCAACCCGCTGAACAGCTCGGTCAACGTCGCATATTTGATAACGCTCGCGTCGCTGAGGCCTTCGGCCCACGCAGCGCCGACCGACCCTTCAAGCACGCCGACCTTCGCACCGGACAGATCCTCGATCCCAGATATGCTCGACGACTTCTTCGCAACCAGGCATTGCGTCACCGTTAAATAGTCTATGCGAACGAAATCGCCCGCCACGCTGACCGACGAGCAATCGAACGCGCACGCCGCGAGATCGACGCGGACCTGCTTTCCCCGAATCGCCTCGCCATCATCGCTCGCGCGAGCCAGCAACGATTCCCGAGAAGTCGCCTTCGACCAGGCGCAGCTCAGCGACATCCGCTCGGCAGCGGCCTCCATCAACTCGTATATGAAACCCGATCGCGCATTGTTGGCATCCTGGAAATATGGGAGGTTGTCGGCCAGGGCGGCAACCGTCAGCATGCCCGATTCAACCAGCTCCGCATTCGCGGACGCCCCGCTCGCAGCGGATGCCTGAGCTGCATCGGACGCGTCTTCGCCCGAAACGGCGCTGGGCCCGGCGCACCCGCCGAGCCCAGCAACCGTCGCCGCCCCGATGGCGGCCGCAACGAAGGCACGGCGAGTCAACGTCGCGCCGGCCATTTCTATGCCGCCTCCTCGATGCTGTCGAGCAACTCTTCCAGGATTTCGGCATCCTCTTCGACATACCCCATGACCAACTGGGCCAAGCCCTGGTAGAACATGGTGCGCGCAAAACGGCGCATGTCCTCGGTCATCATGGGGAGCCAGTTCAGCAGGTGATCCTGCACGAACTTCTGCTGCGTGCGCAGCTGCTCAATGGCCTTGTCCTCGTCGCCCGCCTTAAGAGCCTCGGACGTGCGCATGGCCATGCGCTGCATGAACTCCAGCTCGAGCGCGATATGATCCTCGCCCTCGGTCCAGCGTCCACGTTTGAGGTTGTTCTCGCGCAGCGTCTGCAAAACCTCGGCGCGAGCCTCCTGCATCATCAATCGACGCTCGGAGGTGTACACACTCTCGAACGGATAAGCTGCCGAGAACCCGTTGACGCCATGTCCGATGAAGGTGCGGACGAAATCGATGGCGAGCTCGGTGATGCTATCGTCCCACGAGGTGCGCAGATAGTCGTACAGCAGGTGATAGCCCTCGTCAACTTTGGCGTTGCCCGTCGCCGCGGGGAAGCGCATCCCCTGCAGCTCGCTGAGCACCGGCTTGTCCACTTCCTTCAAGAACAGACGCGCCATCAGGCCGTACGTACGAGCGCGACCATCCATCAAAGCGACCAGGTCGACTTCCTCTTCCGGCGTGGCACCACCCTGCATATCCTCCGCCATCTTCTATTCCCCCTTCTTCGAAAACGCGGCTTCAACCTCGCCAATCATGGATTTTCCCAGATCGGTAAGCTGCCAGGCATGGTTCTTCCACTCAAGAGCGTCGGTACGCTCGAGCATATCGATGAAATGGCCGCCGAATCGACGCGGGCTCATGACCACGTCGAAGGTGTCCACCAGCTCTTCGATCTCGTCTTTCTTCATGGGCTTGTCGTTGAGCGCCCCCATGACGGCACGGTACACCTCAAGGTAGCGCGAGTCGCGGTCGAGCACGATGTCCCTGAACGAAGCACCGCTGACCATCTGCGCATGGACGCTCAGGCCGGCCTCGGTCGTCCTCCAGGTCGGATCGACCCGTTCCTTGATCTCAAGGTATTCGACGCCTTCCTCAATATCTTCGTGCTCGGCGGACGTTTCGGGCATCTCCAGCTCAAGGGCTCCGGCGCGCTCAAGCATGCGGCACAGCGTCGTGGTGCCGTACACCGAGCGATTGTCCTCCTGCAACGCATCGACCTTCTCGGTCAGCTCGCTGTTCAGGCAGCCGCCTTCGCACCAACCCAGAATGGAGACCAGCACCGGGCGGCGCGCCGGGTTGTGATCAAGCATGGAAAGAACCGCGTCGACAGCGCTGCCCTGGCGCTCGGGCGTGTACACGGCCTCGCGATGCATGCTCTCAGGCATGTTGCGCATCGTCGGATAGTCGGTCGTGTCCAACGGATTATCGTCGTCCATGTCCTCCTGATCGATGTCCTCGTCATCGACCTCCAACGGATCGAATTCCTCATCGATATCCAGCAGGTCGGCAAAGCTTTCTTCTGCCATCGAAAATCCCCTTTCTTGCATCTTGCGCCGCACGTTAAGCGCAGGCGCCGCCGGAGCCTCGGGCAAAACCCGCAAGCGCTCCGACACTGCCCGCAGCCCCCCGGCCGCAGGCAAATCCTCTTCGTGCCTTCAGTATAGAAAGGCCGACGTGCGAACCATCATCCCGCAATGACGAAAAGGGGCGGATGCGGCCTCTTTTCCGGCGCGTGGTGGCGCGCACACATCATCCTCGCAGGTTGATTCATCGTTTCAGCAGGTCAAAGGCGTGCGCAAACGTTGCATGCCATCTGCGCGCCCCGTATACTGCGAAGTGCGTTGCCGGAAGCGGGGCATCCACTTTTTCCAGGTTTGCGAGAAGGGAGGCTCTTATGGCAAACGCATCTTGGGGCAAGAAGGTTCTTGCCATCGCGGTTGCGTGCTGCGTGTGTGCGCTCATCGCCGTGCCCGCCTACGCGTTCTACTACGTCCACAGCGACGAGGGGACCCAGGTTGAGAGCAAGGGCGCCTATGAGATCACCTGCGTGCTCGATGAAACCGCCCAAGGCGGAGGCGTTCATAGCGAGCTGGTTTTCGTTCCCGAGGGCAGCACCGTCAAGGATCTGCTGAACGAGGACGTTATCTCCAGCAACAACCAGAACGGCCTTACGGCCATTCACAACTATGACGTCACCAGCTTGGCGGACTACCTGTCCGGCAAGCAGTACACGTGCACGGTACATGCGGCCATGTCGCAGAAGCCGGGCACGCACACCACGTACGACACGCCGGGCACCACGGGTCTTGACACCCAGCTCGAGCGCTACGACAACGTGGTGATCAAGGTGGGCTAACCCCCACCGATGCGGCGAGCCCGCCTCGCCGAGGGCTCCTGGGCTGGACGACCAGCCGGCCCAGGCAAGCCCGCTTCCGAAAAACCTGCACGGAAAGCGCTCCAACGTTGCTTCCCGCATCCACCGGCCGCTCTGAAGAGTCGCTGGCCTTTTGCGTTGCCGTCATCCTCGAAGGATGATTTTTTCATAACACCAGGTAAACATTGACGTATAAGCTCATTTTCCGATAATCTCGCCCCGAATTTCATCATCCCCGGTCCCTTCTCGCGTTATCATCAGGGCGGAGGATGTTTTTAGCGGGGGGTATATATGGGGATCCGCATTCCCAGAATCACAATCAACGCCGATTTCGGCAACGACAGCGCTTTCGGCGAATTGAGCTTGATTTCGCTTGGATACGGCATGCACCAGGCATGGGTGTTCGCCAGCATGTTCGGCACGTCGTCCGTGTTCGGAGCCACGCGCTTGCTCGAAGGCCTGTACGGAAGCAGCATTTCGCTATCCTATCTGATCTCCATCTGTATCTATTCCTTCTGCCTGATTTTCATGGGCATCACCAATCAACGCTTCCTGCGGGTCTACGTTTCACGAAGGTTCCTGGTGGCGGGGGCGCTGATGTCCTTTCTGGGGACAACGCTGCTTTTGCTTCCATCGCTCACGTCGATGCCCGCGCTCGAGCTGCTTTCCGGCGTGTTGACCGGCATCGGTTCGTCCATCCTGATCATCTTCTGGGGAACAGCCTTCGCTCGATGCGACAGCGCAACGATCGTGTTCAACTCGGCCATCGCCGTTTTCGTTTCATTCGCCCTGTTCGCAACCGTGCTTCACTATGCGCCATGGCCCATCGCCGGTTCGGCAACGGCGCTGATGCCCCTTTTGGAACTCGCAATCCTCTGGGGAAAAACGCCCGAATCGTTTTATCGGCGAAACGAGATTCCACTGTTCAAGCCCCTACCCATCAACAAAGGGAAGTTCCTGCTGCGCTTCGCCTCGCCGGTCTTCGTTCTCGGCATCGCACTCGGAATGCTGCGAAGCCAATCGCTGCAGGGCATCGTCGCGGACGATCAACTGGGCGCGCAGCCGCTCCTGATCGCTGCAGCCGGTTTGGCGACCGTGCTGATCCTCGTCACCATCATGGCGCTCAACGACAGCAGCAAGTGGAGCCGCTTCTTCCAGCCGCTCATTCCCTTCATCGCTGTGACGGTGTTCTTCATCCCCCTGTCGGGATCTGAAGGCAGCGCCCTTGCGAACACGTTCCTCATCGTAGGGTTTTTATGCTTCGAGTCGCTCATGTGGATCTTCTTCGGAGACCTCTCGCAGCGTTTCCGCCTGTCTCCCATCATGGTGTTCGGCGTCGGCCGCGGAACCATGGCCATCGCCGTCCTGCTCGGTTCGCTTGCGCCCATCGCCGCAGCTCATTCAGTGCAAGCCATGATCTTTGGCGAACAGACCATCATCGTCATCATGCTGCTGATCATGGTGGTCGCCTACGCGCTGCTGCCTCGCGAGCACGAAATGGAAGCGATCGTCATCCCCTGTCCTTTGGTGACGGCCGTCACTGCAAGCTTTGAACGCGAGGCAGCCTCCGTAAAGGCCGCGCCGATCCGTAACTGCGGTCAGGCTGCCGAGATGGAGCAGATGATTGCACGGGCGGAAGCATACGTGCCAACCGCAAATATGCCTGCGACCAGCGACGACGCCCAAACGGCCGCCGCGGACACGAACGCGAACATCACTGATGCGGGCACGGGCGTCGCGGATAAGGACGCGTTTACCGCCGCAACACCAAGGGGAAACGAAGGCACCCAAACGGATCGCGCCGACAACAACCCCGATCAGGAGCCCGCTTCCGCTGATGCGCCCTCAGGCGCGGGCGGCGGTGCCCCGGAAAAGCCCGGCGCCGAAACGAGCGCCGACGAGGCAGCCTCTCGCTCCTCGGAATCGAACGTTTCCGCCGCCCCCGCAGCGGAAACCGCGCCGAATACGCATCAAGCCTCCCCCTCGGAGGCGCGGCTTGCCATGGAGCGCCACAGCAGCGCCGGCGCCGAAGACCCCAACGAGCGCCTTCGCGGCGGCGGCCGTTTCCGCCGCAAATGCGAGGCGGTCGCGAACACCTATCTGCTTTCGCGACGCGAAACCGAAATCCTATTCTTCCTGGCAAAAGGCCACAACGCCGCCTATATCCAGGAGAAGCTCTTCATCTCGGAAGGCACCGCGAAAACGCATATCCGCCATATCTATCGCAAGCTCGACGTGCATAGCCAGCAAGATCTCATGCGCACGGTCGAAGGCACCGAGCCGGCAGAATAGGGCAACGAGGCGGCGCCGCAATCGCCGACGCCTCGAAATACCTTTGGGCTACCGCGCCCAGGCCGCCGACAGCGCGGCAATCGCGCACGCCGCCGCTTGCCGCAGGGGCGCCGCCGCACGCCGCCGCTTGCCGCAGGGGCGCCGCCGCACGCCCCGCTACCCGCGCGAGCCAGCCCGAAATCGCTTTCAGGTTTCTTTCATGACGTTGCAATATCATGACGATTGCATTGATATGCCCACGTCGTTATCCTGCGTGTGGCACAATGAGCCGATACGTTAACAAAGGCGGACACGCCTCAGCCGATATATGCAACGCAAGGAGCAGCAATGGGCATCTTTTCCAAGGTCGAGGGCAAGATGGAGGACACATTCGAGGGCGCAGCGGACAAAATGTTCGACGCCCCCATCTCCCCTGTCCAAATAGCGAAAAAGGCCGAGAAGCAGATGCGTCGCGAAAAAATGGTGGGTGCGGGCAAGCAATACGCGCCCACGCTATACACCGTTCTGGTCAATCCCGACGACGACCGCCGCCTGTTCGGCTATTACCCGACGTTGGCCGGCGAAACCGAAACCTATCTCGCCGCGAAGGCGTCTGAACAGGGTCTCATGATGGACGGGCAGCCGCTCGTGCGCTTCATCGTCGACGAAGGCCTGCGCCACGGTAAATTCGATGTCATCGCCGAAGCCGTCGCCGCCCCCATCATCAGCCAGCTGCGCGACGAGGAAATGCAGCGATACGGCCTCGGCAACGGCAACTACGGAGCAGAGGTCGCCTACCCCGCCCAGCGCTTCGGGCACAACAGCGCCGCCGTACCGGCCGAGCCGCACTTCAACCAGCCTCAGCAGCAGGCCGCATGGGATCAGCCAAGCTACGACGATTACGGCTACGGGCAAAACCAGCCGCAGGCCTCCTATCAGCCCGAGCATCAAGCGGCTCAGTACGCACCCGCGCCGAGCAATTCCGCCTACAACCAGGCACAGCCCCAGCCGCAAGCCTATGGCGCGGCGGCAGGAGCTGCAGCCGGCTACGGTGCAGCCCAGGCGGCTGCTCAGAGCATGAGGGGGGTCTCCCAACCCCAGCAAGGCATGCAGGCCCCGCAAACCATGGTGTTCAACGGCGGCTCGCAAGCCGCAGCGGCCGGCAACCATCCAGGCCGCGCACGCCTTATCGATACCACGGCTAACCGCACCTACTCGCTGAACAACGCCCGAAACACCATCGGGCGCGAATCCCGCAACGACATCACCGTCCCCGACATCAACGCTTCGCGCAGCCATGCCGAGGTCACGTTGAGCGCGCAAGGAGCTTGGATCATCACCGATCTCGATTCCACCAACGGCACCTACGTCAACGGCCGGGCGATCGCGAGCCAGCCCCTCAACGAAGGCGACCGCATCTCGATCGGCACGACCGAACTCGTGTTCACCTTCGCCTAAGGAAGCTGGGAGAATCTTTTGATCGACTACGCCCTACTCCTGATCAGGCTTGTTTTCGTCGCACTGCTCTACCTGTTCCTTTTCGCGATCATGAAGACGGGCATCGGCGCCGTTCGCGGTCAGCGCAAACGTGAACGCACGTGGAACCTGTCGGTCGAACGAGGGCCGAAGGAATTGCGCGGCGTGTCCATCGTGGTTCGCGGCCCGGTCATCGTCGGCCGCAGCCCCGGAGCCGATATCGTCATCGGAGCGGGCTACGTTTCCGGGCGTCACGCCCGATTCAGCCTGATGGGCCAAAACCTGTTCGTCGAAGACCTCGGATCCACCAACGGTACGGCCGTCAACGGTCAATTGATCGGAGAGCCTACGGCCCTGCGCAGCGGAGACACCGTCAACGTAGGCGACGTGGCCATCCGGGTTAGGCACTCATAATGGCACGTGACAAGAAATCGTCCTACCGCTCGACGCGCAGGACGCGCAAGGGAGCCACCACCTCGTTCGGCAGCCGCACCGACGTCGGATGCGTGCGCGATCATAACGAGGACAGCCTGATCGTCGCACCACCGCTGTTCGCCGTTTGCGACGGCATGGGCGGACATGCCGCAGGCGAGGTCGCCTCGGAAATCGCCGTCAACGTGCTGGCCGATCTCGCACCCGAACATCCCGACGGGCCGGCGCTTGAGCACGCCGCCGAAGAGGCCAATCGCGAGATCATCCGTGCCGCTCGCGACGGACGGGGCCGCGAGGGTATGGGCACCACCATGACCGCCTGCATGATCGAAGGGGAGCGCCTGGTCATCGCCCAAGTCGGCGATTCGCGCGCCTATCTGCTGCACCAAGGCAAGCTCCAGCAGCTCACCCGCGACCACAGCCTGATGGCCGACATGATCGAAGCAGGGCAGCTCACGCCCGAGGAAGCGCGCAACCACCCGCAGCGATCCGTCATCACGCGCGCGCTGGGATCGGATCCCAACACGCGCCCCGACATCTACGAAATCAACGTCGAAACCGGCGACCGCCTGCTCGTTTGCTCCGATGGGCTATCGACCATGGTGCGCGACGAGGGCATCGAGAGAACCATGCGCCGGGTACGCGACCCGCAACGTTGCGCATCCCAGCTGGTCAACGAGGCGATTGCCGCCGGAGGCCACGACAACGTCACCGTCATCGTGGCCGACATCACGGGCTTCGCCGAAAAGCGCGAGCGCAAAGCCGCCCGCAAATCCGTGCGCGCCGTCGTGCTCGTCCTGCTTTTGCTTGCCGCCATCATCGGTGGAACGGCATGGGGTGTCGGCAAATGGCTCGACACGGTGGCATACCTCGGCATCGACAACGACAAAGTTGCCATCTACCAGGGAAGACCTTGGGAGGTTATGGGCGTTTCGCTTTCAAAGCACGTTGAGACCACCGACGTTTCGACCAGTTCCCTGCAACCGAACACCATCGAGCACCTCAAAGAGGGCATCGAGTGCGATAACGTCGATGCCGCACAGGACCTGGTGTCGAAGTATCGCGAGGAAGCCCAGAGGTAGCACCGGATGGCTCGTCGCAACATAGAACTCATCCTGCTCCTGGTCGCAGCCCCCGTGGTTGCGCTCCTGTTCGTCATGATCGCCATCCGCGAAGGCCAGGCGGTCGACTTCAACTCGCTTTCCGTCCCCATCGGCATCTTCGCGTCGTTCGTGGTCGCGCACCTGGCCGTGCGGAAATTCGCGCCCGGAGCCGACCCCGCGCTTTTGCCGATCGCCTTCACCTTGTCGGGCATCGGCATCGCGTTCATCACCCGCATAGCGCCTTTCTCCGATGCGTCGAATATGGCGCAAGGCCAGGTCATGTGGCTCTTTTTGGGCGTTATCTGCATGATTGCGGTGCTCGCTTTGTTCCGCAACCTCGACAAAGTCGCCAACTACAAATACCTCCTCATGCTCGCAGGCCTTTTCCTGCTGCTATCGCCGCTGATCCCAGGTCTTGGTCAGGAAATCTACGGCAGCCGCATTTGGCTGCACATCGGCGGCTTCTCCTTCCAACCCGGCGAGATCGCCAAAGTCGTCATCGTTTTGTTCATGGCCAGCTACCTGGCGCAGAACCGCGAGCTGCTCTCGGTGTTCACCATCCGGAAAGGCCCCTTCCGCCTGCCCGACGCACGCTCGCTCGCGCCGCTCATCTTCATGTGGGCGATCGCCATGGTCATCGCCATGTTCGAGAAGGACCTCGGCAGCGCAATGGTGTTCCTGTTCGTATTCCTGGTCATGCTCTACGTCGCCACGGGCAAGAAGTTTTACCTGATCGTAGGCCTTGTCCTACTCGCCGCCGGCGGATGCGCGCTGTACTTCACGTTCAGCCATGTGCAGGTGCGCGTCTCCACCTGGCTCGACCCGTTCTCCGATGCGCAGAACACCGGCTACCAGCTATGCCAGGCCATCTACTCCATCGCCGACGGCGACCTGTTCGGCGTCGGACTCGGAAACGGGCTGGCGGGCGGCACCGAGAACTTCTCGCAGATCCCCGTCGTCGAATCCGACTTCATCTTCGCCGACATCGCCGAGGAAATCGGCCTGCTCGGCGCGGCCGGCGTGCTCCTGCTTTTCCTCTGCTTCGCCATCCGGGGCTTCCTCACCGCGGCTCGCGCGAAAAGCGATGTTTCCAGCTTCGTTGCCGTGGGCCTGACCAGCATGATCGTCCTGCAAGCGTTCATCATCGTCGGCGGCGTCACGCGCCTGATCCCGCTGACGGGCTTAACCCTGCCCTTCATCAGCCAAGGCGGATCGTCGCTCCTGGGCAGCTTCATCATCGTCGGCTTCCTGTTGCGCGCGGGCGACGAGGGCACGGGCATCGAAACCGAAATGATAAGCGGCACCACGACCAACCTTCACGCCAACAGCGTGCTCGGCCGCATCAGCCTGGGCAAGCGCCTGACGCACTCCATGCTGTTCTGCAGCGTGCTGTTCGCGGCTTTGGTGGCGAACCTCACACTGATCATGGTCGTCGACGCCGATAAATATCAAACCATGCCGGGCAACAACCACACGCTCGCCAAAGAGGAGAAGAGCGAACGCGGAACCATCTCCACCTACGACGGCATCGTCCTTGCCCGCAGCGCGCTCAACGATGACGGCAGCTACGACCGCATTTACCCCGCCGGCGATCTGGCAACGCATGTGGTCGGCTACGTTTCCCAGCAATACGGCACCTCGGGAATCGAGGACTCCTACAACGAGGTCCTGAAAGGAACGCAAAGCTTCGCCACCTGGACCGATGTCCTCAACGACATGGCCGGCGTCGGAACGGCGGGCAACGACGTCACGCTCACGCTGAATTCGAAGATCCAGCAGGCGTGCCAGGACGCGCTTGAGGGCCACAAGGGCGCCGCCGTGGTCATGGACCCGAAAACCGGTGCCATCCTCGGCATGGCGAGCGCGCCGACCTACAATGCCTCCGACTTCCTCACGGTGCTGCAAAACAGCTCATCATCGAACGACTCGAGCCTGGTCAACAGAGCGACGGGAGCGCTGTACGCCCCGGGTTCCACATTCAAGATGGTCACGCTGGCAACCGCGCTTGAGAACAACGTCGCCAGCGAATCGAGCACGTATTCGTCCCCGGGCACCATGAACATCGGCAACGCGGCCGTCACCAACTTCGATAAGACCAGCTACGGCACGCAGACGCTCGAACAGGCGACCTGGTGGTCGGCAAACACCGTTTACGGCCAGCTCGGCGTTCAGATGGGCGCCGAAATGCTGGTGAGCGGCGCCGAGAAGTTCGGCTTCGACCAGACCTTCGAATTCCCGCTCGTGATGTACACCTCGCTCATGGCCAAGCCCGACGAGATGACCGAATGGGAAACCGCATGGGCAGCCGCGGGCGAGCCGGTCAACCCGCTCAACCACGAAAGCGCGGCGGGCCCGCAGGCGACCGTCCTGCAGATGGCCATGGTCGGCAGCGCCATCGCCAACGATGGCGTCGAGATGAAACCCTACCTCGTCGATGGCATCTACAACGCCAACGGCGAGCGATCGTTTACCGCAACTCCCGAGAAGCTGAACACATCCATCAGCGCGGACACCGCCAAGCGCGTGCGCGAAGTGCTCAAAGGCGTCGTGAAAAGCGGCACCGGCACCGTAGCCGCCATCGACGGCGTCGAGGTTGCCGGCAAAACGGGCACCGCAGAAAAGGAATCCTCCAACGACAGTTGGTTCGTGGGTATGGCACCTGCCGATAACGCCGGGGTAGTTGTCGCCGTGGTCATCGAAGATGGCGACGAAGGCGTCGGCAGCGAGAAAGCTCACGATATCCTGAAAACTGCTTTGGAGGTTCAAGGCCTTTTATAGATAAACTGCGATTGGGGTTGTAGAATATCGGATACTCTAAATTACGGCCCTCGCATGTATTCAAAAGGAGTTTAAACGTGACCGGAAACATGATCGGCAGGGTGTTCAACAACCGCTACCAAATTACCGAGCGCATCGGCGTCGGCGGCATGGCCGAGGTCTACCGCGCGCAGGACAACGTGCTCGGCAGACTGGTGGCCGTCAAGGTGATGTTGCCCCAGTACGCCGCAGACGAGAACTTCACCCAACGCTTCAAGCAGGAAGCCGCATCGGCGGCCAACCTGCAAAGCCCCTACATCGTCAACGTGTACGACTGGGGTCAGGACGACGGCACGTACTACATCGTCATGGAGTACGTCCGCGGCTCCGACCTGAAAACCGCCATCAAGCAGCGCGGCGCCATCAATCAGCGCAAGGTCGCCGAAATCGGCAGCCAGGTATGCCAGGCGCTTTCGGTCGCGCACAACATGGACATCATCCATCGCGACATCAAGCCGCAGAACATCATGGTTCAGCCCGACGGCAACGTGAAGGTGATGGACTTCGGCATCGCGCGCGCCAAGAATTCCACCAAAGAGCAGACGGCAAGCGTTCTGGGTACCGCCCACTACATCTCGCCCGAGCAGGCGCAAGGCAAAGAGCTCACTGCCGCGAGCGACATCTACTCGCTCGGCATCGTGCTGTACGAGTCAGCCACGGGCAAGCTTCCCTTCGATGCGCCCGACGCCGTCAGCGTCGCGATGAAGCAGGTTCAGGACGAGCCCATCCCCCCGCGTGAGATCAACCCCGATATCGACCCTTCGCTTGAAGCCATCATCATGAAGGCCATGGCGAAGAACCCGCTTGAACGTTTCGCCACTGTCAAAGACATGCGCACCGCGCTCAGCGATTACCTGTCCGGGCGCCAGGTCATGCTTGGTAGCAATCTGACCAGTGCTCAAACGCAGGTCATGGGCGCTGTCGTGCCGCCCATGGGGGGCACCGCCGACGGAACCGCCGTCATGCAGCCCATCGGCGGTCAGCAGCATTCGGGCCAGGCGTCCACATTCAACGGCGACAACTCGGTCCCGAAGAAGAACGGCAAGAAGGTCGCGGCTATCGTTGCGGCCGTGGTGGCCATCATCGCCGTTGTCGCGATCGCCGCCTTCGCCATAAACGCAAGCTCCTCGAAATCCGACAGCGAACTCATCGAGGTCCCCGACGTCACCAACCAGACGCTCGATGCGGCGAAATCCGCCATCCAGTCCGCCGGCTTCACCGTCGGCAAGGTCGAGCAGTCCTACTCCGACAAGGTGGATAGCGGCAAGGTCATCAGCCAAGACCCGACCGCTAAAACCAAGAAGGCGAAGGGCACAACCATCAACCTGACGGTCTCTCAAGGCGCGCAGGAAATCGAGGTTCCCGACCTTGAGGGCATGACCGCCGACGAAGCGAAGAAGACCTTGCAGGCGAGCGGCCTGAAATACCAGGCTGGCACCGCAGAGTACTCCGACACGGTCGCCAAAGATCGCATCATCCGCCAGGATGTCGCTGCCGGCTCGAAGGTTGCCAAGGACACCGTGGTCACCTACTATCTGTCGCTCGGCAGCGAGGGCGCAAGCGTCCCGAACGTCGTCGGCCAGACCCGCAGCGCGGCAACCACCACGCTGAACAACGCCGGCTTCTATGTGACGGTCGAAACCCAGTATTCCAGCACCGTTTCCGAGGGCCTGGTCATCAGCCAGTCCCCCTCCGCCGGTGAGAAGCTGAAGGAAAACGGCACCGTCAACCTGGTGGTCAGCAAGGGCGCGGAAACCTCTTCGGTTCCCAGCGTCGTCGGCCAGTCCGAGGGCGCTGCGTACACGACGCTGTCCAACGCGGGCTTCCAGGTGACCACCGAGTACACCTACAGCAGCTCGGTTACGGCCGGCAACGTCATCAGCCAAACGCCGCAGGGCGGCAGCGAGCTTGCTCCCGGCAAGACGGTGCATCTGGTGATCAGCAGCGGATCCGGGTCTGGTACGAGCGGCAACTCCTCCAATGGAACCGGCAGCGACTCCACTAACGGCGGAGGAACCGCGAACGCGGGCTCCAGCACGAGCAGCAGGAACTAGCTGCCGGGCACCCGAGTCGCGCTGGGTAATTCCGCAACCTAGGCAACGCACAAGAGGGCGCAGTTCATCACGAACTGCGCCCTCTCTTTATTTACATAAATTAAGGGTTGACTTAACCTCTGCACGCAGGCATAATATCCGTTGCTGTTTAAACGTGCGCCAATACCTCAGCTGGATAGAGGGACTGACTACGAATCAGTACGTCGG
>CAVDXU010000016.1:0-43830 GCA_963613135.1 bacterium | reverse complement strand
TTCCCGCCGCGCCCTTCCGGGCGGGCTCGCCGTCCGCTTCCGCGTTCGGCGCGAGTTGGTATATTACGCGCATCCCATACCCTATGCAAGGGGTGTTTCCGTAAATGGTTTCATCTTCACATCTTGCACACATATCATAGATCGCTGCCCTCTATCGCCGAATGCACTCCGCAAGAGGCTGAGCGGAATCCGTGGCTCTTCAACCGATCACATCCGTCTCGAGAAGATCGCTTGCGTTCGCCGGGGGGTGCTCTTTTGCTGCGTGCTTACGTGGGACGGCCACCACGTGCTTCCTCACGATTCGAGCACACGCTGACGAATTGCAACCTTCAATGGACGACTGCTCTTACGACGAATGCACCCAAGACCCACCGCGGCGCTTGACAGCTGAAGCCATTCCGGCAGCAAGAATATTGCGAGCACGTTTTGCTTCAGCAGAGACGGCACCGTATCCTGCAGGACGAGACCGCATCGTAGCATTCTGGCCCGCACTCCGATTGACGGCCGGCACGCTTCGGCATCCTGGCCCGCACTTCGATTGACTGGTCCGCATGTCTGGGCGATCCGTTCGAGGATCATGTATCCGATGGAAGGTCCTGCTTGCCCGCTTCCATCCGATTGATCGCTAGGCTTCGTCGAAAAACATTCTTGCAATGTACGCTAACGAGCTGGATCGCCGCCCATCTCCCGCGAGCCTCCCGCCCCCAACCATTCCTCCGGCTCTGTCGTGAATGTATCTATATATATTAGTGACTGCGACTTGCCGGCTCTTTCGAAGCGTCCCCCTTTTTTTCTTCTGCAACCTTCTCGCGGTGTCCCTTAAGCCTTCTCAAAAGATCGGTATCGTGCCCGTCTCAAGCGCCTCTTCCGCCGCCTCTCCAATGTCCACCCTTTCGCGGATGAGAAATGCGTTGATGGCCTGCATCCCCGGATAAGCGTCATACCCGGGCAGGCGCTTCTTCCCGTATCGACGCTTATCCCCAGTCGGCAGCATTCACAATCGATCGCGATAGCCGCCGAACCTCGTCAATTAAAGGCCTCTTATTTTTTAAACGTCTCGCGCGGTGCGTAGGTTGCAGCCGACAGATTCATGCATCAGCTCAGACAATCATCCCTTTTCAGGGACTCACGCGAAACCTCGCACGCAGACAACAGCACCTACGCACTTGATGATTCTTTTGGACTCCCTTGCCTCCCCGCCCCAAACTGCGACCATCCGCGCCGTTTTGCTGGAAAAACAAAGGCGGCTCGCCGGAGGGGGTTTGGCGAGCCGCTGAGTGAATTTCGGAAGTCTAAGGAGGACAAGGAGGGGATCGCCGCACATAAGCACAAGGGGGATGCTCGAGCCGTAAGGGGGACGGCTCCGTGCGACTGTTGTCGACTTCCGCGGGTATGCGTTTTGACAAGACCGATAATATGACCTTGGGCGGCCTTGCACATCCCCCCTATAGTGGCGTTTTCGGTTTTGTCTCAATAAAATGGCGCTGCCCCGAAAGGGGTTGCAAGGGTGTTTCCCCAGTTGAGAACTTTGTGCCGTTCGCCTTCTTGTTTCAGCCTGAAAATTATGAGTATGCTACGATTCCTTCGCTAAAGAAGGGGACAAAATATGAAAAAGAACTCTGCCGCCCAGGCGGGCAACGAGCAGCAGCTATCAAAAGAGGAATTGAAGCGGCGCGCAATGCATCGCTTTTCCCATATCGGGATTGCTTGTCCGCTTGCTTGGGGATTCGTCTGCAACGGCGTCCATGGCGAAGAGATGGGCGCTTCGGTTTCATGGCAGATCGCCTACCTGACGCTTTCGGTCGCCATGATCCTTGGCGGCGCTTACGCATCTAAGCACATGAGCTTTCTCACCTCTCGCGCCGCCAGCATAACGACCGCAGGGCTCGGCGCGATAAGCTGCGCTTTGCTATACCTGTCATTCAATATCGCCTTTCTTGCCCCGATGCAACTCATCGCGTCCATTGCATGCGCGTGCGTTTTGGGCTGGCTGTATCTTCAGTGGGGCGTTTTCTACGCGGGAATCGAACTTCGGTACGCCGTCGGATGCCTGCTTCTGGGCAACATCGGCGGGTCGGTCCTGAAATCCGTGCTGCATTTCTGCCCGCTCACGATCCAAGGCGTCGTCGCCATGATGCTGCCGGCAGCATCGATCTTCCTTTGCTGGAGGTCGCTTGGCGACAAGCCGCTAGCGGTTGCCCCCACGATTCGGTTCGAATCCCATAACCTGAAGAGCTTATGGCGAATGTGCGTCGCTGTAGCGGTTTTCAGCTTTATCACGGCGTTTTTGATCGGACGGTTCGCGGGCAATCAAAGCTCCGTTGCGGCAATGGATTTCCTGGCGTCTCGATTGGTCGAGATCACCATATCGATCGTCGTGCTCGTCGTGGTTCTGAAGTTCAACAAATCATTCAGCTTTTCGCAGCTGTGGCGGATCACGCTTCTGGTTCTTGCGCTCGACATGCTGCTTCAAGCAGCAATACCCCAGGTCACGCTAATGCGCTGCATGGAAAGCAGCGCATGGGATCTGATCGTGCTGTTTACCTGGCTCACCATAACCGACGTCGCGCGGCACGCGAAGATAAGCGCCCCGATAGTGTTCGGTGGCGGCTGGGCCTGCTATGCGGCTCCGTTTGCACTCGGATCGGCAATGGCAAGCGCGGCTCCCCAGGGTCATATGGATACGGCAACGTTGGTCGCCCTGATGTTTGCCCTGCTGCTGACATCAACATTTTGCCTTGACCTGCGCGACCAGAATACCAAGTGGATTTTCGCGGAATTGTCCGGCGAACCCTCGAGAGAACCGAGCGATTACGCCTCCATCGCCGACCGCTGCGAGAACATCGCCAAGCAGAAGGGGCTCACACCCCGGGAATTGGAAATCATGCAGCTGCTCTGCAAGGGACGCACCAAGGCATTTATCGCAGAAACGCTGTATCTCACCGAGAACACGGTCAAGGGACATACCAAGCATATTTATACGAAGCTTGATGTCCACAGCAAGCAAGAGCTTATGGACCTCGTGGAACAGCAGCACGCGTAACCATCTAACACCGGCCGGATCCATTGGCGCGGTTTTTGGCGCAGCCGCTTAAACCCCAATCGAATGCAGCGAAGGGGATCCGGGGCAGCTGAGAGGGAAATTGAGACCCGACTGAAGCCCTTGCTGCGCACGATGCAGCAAAATGGGGACCCGCCCGTGGGCGAGTCCCCATTTCAAAACATTTCGCTCTCGGCGCCTTGCCGTGGCGCCGTCGCGACAAGGCAGGGCGTCGGCTCGTCTATGCAGCGGCGCCTTTACCGCCCGCACCGCATGCCTATTCGCTCAGTAAGCCATCCAGCTCAAGAGGCGGCTCTATCTTGCAGACATAATCATCGGTAGCCTCGTCGATGTCGATGAGAATATGGCTGCGATCAGGCAACCCGCCCTCGACAACCTTTTGCGCAATGCGATCGACGATCTCTCGCTGAACCAGGCGCTTGCAGGGACGAGCGCCGTAAACCGGGTCGAAGCCGTCGATAGCCAGGCGTTCCATAGCGGCAGGCGTTACATCAAGCGTCACGCGACGATCGGCCAGACGGCTGCGAACATCGTTGAGCTGCAGGTCGACGATGGGTTCCATGTTCGCGATAGATAGCGCGTGGAACGTGATGACGTCGTCGATGCGGTTCAGGAACTCCGGGCGGAACGTATTGCGCAGCGCGTCGTTGATGGCGTTCGACAGATCCGCCAGGCTCTTCGCCGCCGACTGCACATCGCCCTTCATGACGTTCTCCATGACATCGCCCATGGTTTCCTTGTTGGCATTCGCGCTCTCGTATTCGCGAATGGCTTGGGAGCCGATGTTGCTGGTCATGATGATGATCGAGTTCTTGAAGGACACCAGGCGGCCCTGACCATCGGTCAGACGCCCGTCATCAAGCACCTGCAGAAGGATGTTGAAGACGTCGGGATGAGCCTTTTCGACCTCGTCGAGCAGGATAACGCTGTAGGGGCGACGGCGCACGGCCTCGGTCAGCTGACCGCCCTCGTCGTAGCCAACGTACCCCGGAGGGGCGCCGATCAGGCGCTGCACGCTGAACTTCTCCATATACTCGGACATGTCGATACGCACCATGGCCTTCTCGCTGTCGAAAAGATATTCGGCGAGCGCCTTCGCGAGCTCGGTTTTGCCAACGCCGGTCGGCCCGAGGAACAAAAAGCTGCCAATGGGCTTGTTGGGATCCGACAAGCCCGCACGGTTACGGCGAATGGCTCCGGCAACGGCGGATACGGCCTCATCCTGCCCGATCACGCGTTCGTGCAGCTTGGCTTCCAGATCGATGAGCTTCTCCATTTCGCCTTGCATCATCTTCGACACGGGGATGCCGGTCCAAGCCGACACCACCTCGGCGATTTCTTCCTGGGAAACCTCTTCCTTCAGGATCGCGCCGTCTTCCTGCTTGGCATTAAGGTCACGTTCGGCCTGTTCAAGCTTCTGCTGAAGCTCAGGGATGCGACCGTAGCGAATCTCGGAGGCCTTCACCAGGTCGCCTTCGCGCGTTGCGCGCTCCTCGTCGTTTTGGGCTGCCTCCAAGTCTGCCTTAAGGGTTTGCACGTTCTCGATAACGTCTTTTTCGTTCTGCCATTCGGCCTTGCGTTTGGCCAGCCCATCGCGCGCCTCCGCGATTTCGCGACGAAGATTATCAAGACGCTCCTTGCTGACCTCGTCAGACTCCTTCATGAGAGCCTGCTCCTCGATCTGCATCTGCGTGAGCTTGCGCTCGGCCATATCGACCTCTTCGGGCATGCTGTCGATCTCGATACGCAGACGGCTTGCCGCCTCGTCCATGAGGTCGATTGCCTTGTCGGGCAGGAAGCGGTCGGAGATGTAGCGATTCGACAGCTCGGCGCAGGAGACGATTGCCGCATCGGTGATACGCACGCCATGATGGATTTCGTACTTTTCCTTCAAGCCGCGCAGAATCGCAATGGTGTCTTCAACGGTTGGCTCGCTGACCATCACCGTTTGAAAACGACGCTCGAGCGCCGCATCCTTCTCGATGTACTTCCGGTACTCGTCGAGCGTTGTTGCGCCGATCGCGTGCAGTTCGCCGCGCGCGAGAGCCGGCTTGAGCATGTTGCCCGCATCCATGGAGCTGTCGCCCGTGGAGCCCGCCCCGACAATGGTGTGCAGCTCGTCGATGAACAGGATGATCTGCCCGTCGCTTTCCTTGACCTCGCGGAGAACAGCCTTCAGGCGATCCTCGAATTCTCCGCGGTACTTCGCACCGGCGACCATTGCGCCCAGGTCAAGCGCGATAACGTCATGGTCTTTCAGGCCGGAAGGCACATCGCCGGCCACGATACGCTGCGCCAAGCCCTCGACGATGGCGGTCTTGCCAACGCCGGGCTCACCGATAAGAACCGGGTTGTTCTTCGTGCGGCGGCTAAGCACTTGGATGGTGCGGCGGATTTCCTCGGAACGGCCGATAACCGGGTCGAGTTTGCCCTCGCGCGCTTTCTGCGTAAGATTCTGCCCGTACTGGTTAAGGGCGTCAAGCTCGGGTTTGCTCTGCTGGTCGGTCACACGCGTGGATCCGCGCAGGGAGCCGTAAGCCTCTTCGACCGTTTTACCCGTGATGCCCACGCCGTTGAGGATGCGTCCGGCATCGGATTTGTCTTCAGCCAAGGCGATGAGCAGGTGCTCGGTCGTGGCATAGCTGTCGCCCATGCGCTCAGCCGCTTTCACCGCGTTGTCGATAACCTTCATCAGGTCGGAGCTCGGCATAGCCATGGGCATGCCCGAACCGGAAGCTTTGGGCATCTTCGCGATTGCGTCGTCAACATTTCGGGCCAGCTGAGCGGGGTCTGCACCAATGCGCTTTATGATTGCGGATAGGTTGTTCTCGGATGCATCGAGCATCGCCTTCAGCAAATGAATAGGCTGGATGGTGCTCGATTGCGCGTCGCCGGCAACTCCCATGGATGCCTGGAAGGCCTCCTGAGCGGTGACGGCAAGTTTGTCTAGTCTCATGTTCGAACCTCCTTCGATCGGGATTTCATTGCGTTCGGAATACGCTATTCAGCTTATTGCCTTTACTACAGAAACGGCGATTGGCGTCGTACGACGATGGCTGTCGGCGTTTGCACGAGCGAATTGACGCTCTCGCGGGTTTCCAGCTCATGCACGCGATCAGCAAGCCTGCGGACACGCTTATGCAAGTCGTCGATCTCATGATCGCGCTCGTCCAGACGGCCCTGCAAGTCAAGGATACGGATAACCCCAGCCAGATTGATGCCCTCGCCTGTCAGCTCGTTGATCAAGTTCAAGCGCTCGATATCCGCCTGCGAGTACATGCGCGTGTTCCCACTGGTTCGCTGCGGGGTCACCAGGCCCTTCTGCTCGTATGCGCGAAGCGTTTGCGGGTGGACGCCAGCCAATTCGGCTGCAACGCCTATCATGTAAAGGGGGCGATTGCGGTCATTCCATTCCGCCATTGCTACCAGCTCCTCACGTCGTCGGGCGAAGCTTGCAAGAACGCCTCCATCGCCTGTTTTTGCTCATCGTTCATCTGCTTCGGAACCTGAACCTTCACGACGATTTTCAGGTCACCATCGCCGGTGCCCTTCACCCGAGGCGCACCCTTGCCGCGCACGGACAGCACCGTCTGGTCCTGCGTGCCGGCAGGAATCTTCACGCGCACCTTCGTGCCATCGGGGGCGGGAACGACAACGCTCGCACCCAAAGCCGCCTCGGCAACGTTGACGGGAACATCGACGAGCACGTCAGCGCCATCGCGCTTGAAGTAGTCATGCGGCTTGATGCGCGTCGTGACCAGCAAATCGCCCGCTTCGCCGCCCGCATCTCCCGCCGCGCCCTTGCCGCGGAAGCGGACTCGTCCGCCATCGACGGCGCCGGCCGGGATTTTCACCGTCAGCGTTTCCGAGTCGCTGCGCCCGGGAACGCGCACCGTCACACGTTTCTCGGTTCCGGAAAACGCCTCATCAAACGTGATGTCGAGCGTCACGTTCATGTCTTGGCCGCGCCGCGGACGGGGCTGACGGCCGCCAAAGCCGCCGCCGTTGAAATTCCAGTCGCCGCCAAACGCACCTTCGCCGCTGCGAATGCTTTCGAGGATATCGGCCCAGCTGCCGAACCCGCCACCGCCACCGGCGAACGGATTGCCTCCACCCCACCCATGAGGGATTTGGTTTTCGTTCGCGGTACCGTACTGGTCGTACAGCTTTCGCTTCTTATCGTCGGAAAGAACCTCGTATGCCTCGTTGATCTCTTTGAACTTCTCCTCATCACCGCCGGCGTCAGGATGGTTCTTTCTCGCGAGCTTGCGGAATGCTTTCTTGATTTCCTCGGTGGACGCCGTGCGCGGAACGCCCAGCGTCTTGTAATAATCCGGAGTAGCCGGCATGCGACCCACCGCCTTTCTTCTAATAACGAGGGCGGACATGCCGCCCGCCCTCGCACCGTTTATTCTTCTTCAGCCTCGGGCTTGGGTCGCTTCGGACCCCCCGTGGTGACCGTAACCATCGCGGGCCTGAGCACCTTGGCGCCCATCTTGTATCCCTTCTGGTACACCTGGCTCACCGTCTCATCGGGAACGCTCGCGTCATCGACCGTGGCAACAGCCTGACACTCGAGCGCATCGAAAGCTTCCCCGACCGGATCGATGACCTCGACGCCGCCTGAGGTGAGAACCCCGACGAACTTCGATCGCACGGCTTTCACGCCGTCCATCAGGCCAGCTTCGCCGTTGCTCTCCGCATAGTCGATCGTGCGCTCGAAGTCGTCGATGACCGGAAGCAAGCTTTCAACAAGCTTTTCACCCGCTCGGACGCGCTCCGCTTCACGTTGTTCGGCCGTGCGACGACGATAGGTGTCCCACTCGGCATGCAGACGGAGGTACTTGTCCTGCCACTCCTTCGCCTCGGCCTGGGCCTTTGCCACGAGTTCGTCGTTCGTGGGCTCGGGGGCGGCGTCCTCCGCTGCGCCTTCGACGGTCGATCCCTCGGTGCCGTTGGAGGTTTCCTCGGAACCATCGATCACCTCCGCAGCAACCTCCTCGGCCGCCGATGCTGCGTCAACCTCGGCCTGCGTCGCGCGCTCGGCCTCGGGCGTGCTCTGCTCAGCCATGATGACTACTTCCCTTCCTTGTCGTCGTCGACAACCTCGTAGTCAGCTTCGATCGGGCCGTCGTCGGACTGAGCCGCAGCTGCCGCGCCGTCGGAACCGGGCTGGGCCGCGTTCTGGCTGTAAGCGATTTCGGCCAACTTGTAGCCCGCCTGCTGCAGCTTCTCGGTTGCGGCCTTGATGGCATCGATATCCGTGCCGGCCAGAGCCGTCTTCGCCTCGTTGATGGCCTCTTCCGCCGCGGACTTGGAATCAGCGGGAACCTTGTCGCCCAACTCGGAAAGCGTCTGCTCGGTGGCGTTCACTAGGGCATCGCAGTTGTTGCGGGTCTCGACCTCTTCCTTGCGCTTCTTGTCCTCCTCGGCGTGAGCCTCGGCGTCCTTGACCATGCGGTCGACTTCGTCGTCGTTGAGGGCGGTGGAGCCGCTGATGGTGATCTGCTGCTGCTTGCCGGTGCCCAGATCCTTAGCGGAAACGTTCACAATGCCGTTCGCGTCGATGTCGAAGGTGACCTCGATCTGCGGCACGCCGCGGCGAGCAGCCGGGATGCCGGTCAGCTGGAACTTGCCGAGCGTCTTGTTGTCCTGGGCCATCTGGCGCTCACCCTGCAGGACGTGGATCTCGACGGACGTCTGGTTGTCGGCGGCCGTGGAGTACACCTCGGTTTTGCGGGTCGGGATGGTGGTGTTGCGGTCGATCATCTTGGTCATGACGCCGCCCATGGTCTCGACGCCGAGCGACAGCGGGGTTACATCGAGCAGCAGGATGCCCTCAACATCGCCGGCGAGCACGCCGCCCTGAACGGCGGCACCCATGGCCACAACCTCGTCAGGGTTCACGGACATGTTCGGCTTCTTGCCGGTCATGCGCTCAACGAGTTCCTGCACGGCGGGCATGCGGGTCGAACCGCCGACGAGGATAACCTCGTCGATTTCGCCCTGGGACATGCCGGCGTCGCGAAGAGCCTGCTCAACAGGCTTACGGCAACGATCGAGGAGGTCCTTGGTGATGGACTCGAACTCGGCACGCGTCAGCGTGTAGTCCAGATGCTTCGGGCCGGTGGCATCAGCGGTGATGAAGGGCAGGTTGATGTTCGCCTGCGTGGTGCTGGACAGCTCCATCTTCGCCTTCTCGGCAGCCTCCTTCAAGCGCTGCAGAGCCATCTTGTCCTTGCGCAGGTCGATGCCGCCATTGTCCTTGGCGAACTTGTCGGCGAGCCAATCGATCACGCGATGATCCCAGTCGTCGCCGCCCAGATGGTTGTCGCCAGCGGTGGCCGCAACCTCGAAGACGCCGTCGCCGAGCTCCAGGATGGACACGTCGAACGTGCCGCCGCCCAGGTCGAACACGAGGATCTTCTGATCCTTGTTGGTCTTGTCAAGGCCATAGGCCAAAGCTGCGGCAGTCGGCTCGTTGATGATGCGGAGCACCTCGAGGCCGGCGATCTTTCCTGCGTCCTTGGTGGCCTGACGCTGCGCGTCGTTGAAGTAAGCGGGGACGGTGATGACGGCCTGCGTGATGGGAGAGCCGACCTGCTTCTCAGCGTCGTTCTTCATCTTCTGCAGAACCATTGCCGAGATTTCCTCGGGCGTGTAGTCCTTGCCGTCGATGTCGACGACGGTGCGGCCGTCCTTGCCGGCCTTCACCGAATAGCTCACCTTACCCTGCTCGTCAGCGGTCTCGCTGAAGGAACGGCCGATGAAGCGCTTGACGGACGAAACGGTGTTCTCCGGGTTGGTGACCGCCTGGTTCTTCGCGGCCTTGCCGACGACGCGCTCGCCGTCCTTGCGGAAACCCTCGACGGACGGCGTGGTGCGATCACCCTCGGCGTTGACGAGGATTTCAGGCTCGGAGCCCTCCATGACGGCCATGGCGGAATTGGTGGTGCCCAAGTCGATACCTAAGATCTTGCTCATTGTATTGCTTCCTCTCACTTGGAGTTTTGTAACCGAAGTTGGCGGTTGGCGGCTAGACCCAAGAGGCTTAACCTTTTTCCAACGTGTTTCAATATAAAATCTTAGTCTGCGTCTGTCAAGTTATTTGCGAAATTTAAAGTTACGTTTTGTCAACGCAGGATTACAAGATTTCTGCACCATTTTAAAGCCCGCTGGACCCTTCATACGAAAAAAGGTCCCTGCCGCATGGCAAGGACCTTTTCATGAAAGCTTGTTCGCGAAAAGCGCGTCAGACGTTACTCCTCGACAACCTCGGGGATGGCGCCCATCGGGCACTCCTCGACGCAATCGCCGCAAGCGATGCAGTTTTCCTCGTTCACAACCTCGGCGGCGCCGCCGTTGACCTCGAGAACCTCCTGCGGGCACGCATCAACGCAAATGCCGCAACCGATGCACTCGTCAGCTTCGATAACCGGATGAGCCATGATAACTCCTTCTCGTCTAACACCTGGCTGCTGGAAATGCTACCAAGGTATCCCCAAATGAAACATTGCAGGCACATTACCACTCTTCACCCTGATTTCAAGATGAATCAAGGAAATAGCGAGACCCCTTTCGAGGAACGGCATCCTCCCTAGCAAATGCGGGGGAGCTGCTCGCCGACAAGCATATCGAGAATGCGCGTACCGCCGAACGCCGTGCGCAGAAACACCTTCGGGCCGCGTTCGGGCTTGGCCTCGGATACCTCGCCGATGATCGCAGCGTCGGCACCGTATTTGTTCGCGCGCATGGCCTCAAGCGCCGCATCGGCATCTTCGGGCGCTACAACGCACACCATCTTGCCCTCGTTGGCAACCTGAAGCACGTCGTAGCCGAGCATATCGCACGCGCCCTGCACCGCAGGCTTCACGGGAACGGCCTGCTCATCGATGATGATATCGGTACCGGATTGGGCGGCCAGCTCGTTGAGCGTGGAGGCCAGGCCGCCGCGCGTGGGATCGCGGAAGCAGCGCGTGCCCGGCGCCGCCGAGAGCGCTTCTGCAATAAGATGGTTCAAGGGAGCCGCATCGCTTTGCAGGTCGGCCTTGAACGATAGCGATTCGCGACAGCTCATGATGGTGATGCCGTGGTCGCCGAGCGTTCCGCTGACCAGCACCTTGTCTCCCGGTCGGCACTGCGCGCCACCCAGATTCACGCCCGCGGGCAGCATCCCGATGCCCGCCGTGTTGATATACACGCCATCGCCGTGGCCGCGATTGACCACCTTGGTGTCACCCGTGACCAAATGCACGCCCGCTTCGGCGGCCACCTCGGCCATGCTTTGGCAAATGCGCTTCAAGTCGGCGATGGGAAAGCCTTCCTCAAGCACGAATCCGCAGCTTAGGTAAAGCGGCTTCGCGCCGCTGGTCGCCACGTCGTTCACGGTTCCGCACACAGCCAGACGCCCGATATCCCCTCCGGGGAAGAAATGCGGCGTCACGACGAAGCTGTCGGTCGAAAACGCCAGGCGCTCGCCCGGCGCGGGAGCGGGCAGCACCGCCGCATCGTCGCCACGCAGCAACTCTTCGCCGGCATACGCGGCGAAGAAGACTTCGTCTATGATCCGTTTCATCATAGTTCCGCCGCTACCGTGGCCAAGCATCACGGTCTCATCCATGCAAATGCCCCTCACTTCGATGCCCGTCGTGCGCAGTCGTCAAAACGAGTTTGCCGTTCTGCACGCCCTTCGTTCCTAATATAAGGTTCGCGATGTCCTGTACCAGGCCCGTGTCACCCCGCAGCACGATGACCTCCAGACACATATGCTCATCAAGGTGCACATGCATCGTTGAGACGATGTTGTCGAAGTACTCGTGCTGGATAGTGTGCAGCTTTTCCTGCAGGTCGCTCGCATGGTGATCGAATACGATGGTGAGCGTTCCCGCAACATAGGACCCTGGAGCCGAGCACTCGTCCTCGACCAAAGCGTCCCTTACCAGATCGCGAACCACTTCGCTGCGATTCTTGGCCAAGCCGCGCCGTGCGACCAAACGGTCGAAGCGCGCAAGCAGGTCCTCGGGCATCGCAACCGAGAACCTCATCAGATCGTTGCTCATAGCCTTGCAGCTACACCAACGACACGGTCACGCCACCTGCCGCCTGGGCATCGTCCTCGAGAGCGTCTTTCGCCTCGTCGAGCAGGGCACGAACGTCGTCGATCAAAGCCTGCGCCTCGTGCAGCTTGTCAGAAACCGTCTGGTATCCCGCATCCCCGGCCTTATGTCCGAGCGTGTGAGCCCAACGGCGCTCGAGCTTCAAGTGGTCGTCGATTTGCTCGATCATCATTTCGAACTGGCCCGTGTTGATCCCGTTGGTGCACATGCGAACTTCCTTTCCTCCATGCCGCCCGCTCGGGGCGGCAACCGTATCAGGACGCGGCGCGCAATCAGAACAACCCGCAGCGCCCGATCTTGCTATCATGGGTTATACGACTATGTACGTTCAAGGGCAAGAGCGAGTGTGAAAAAATCTATGACTGGTAACAAATACGAGGTCACCCTTGATGAAACATGGGAATTGTTCGGGCAATTCATCAGCGGAGCACGTGCGGGCGACTTCTGCATCGTCAGCACAACGGCGCTAAGCGATGCAGCTCGATCAGCCCTTGAAAGCTCCGCGAAAGCACTTGGATACGGAGCCGAAGCCTGCACCTACGTCGTAACGCGGGAACTTGAAGGCAACGCGCTGTTCACCCTGATCGAAGGCCTCGACCCATTCCACCTTATCGCCACCGACGAATCGTCGTCGAACATGCTGGGTGAAGCCTACCGCAAGGAAGTCGCCGTCGGCAGCGACACGCGCTTGTTCGGCAGAACCTGTATTGCGTTCCCCGATTTCGAGGCAATGCTCGAAACGCCCGACAAGAAGCAGGTGGCATGGGCGCTTCTGAAGAAAATTGAGAAGGCCCCGCGCCGATAAGCGGTCGCGAGGCCGGCCCCTCCCTTCCCGCAAAGAACGCCTTATCGAAGCGACACCGGGGAATGACGACGCTTCGTTGCGGTATTACCTCCCCCTAAGACGAGCAAAGGCCGCGGGGGAAGCGGCCTTTGCTCGGACGAGTGAAACGAGGAGAGATAACTGAGGGACGTTATCTCTGACGGGGAATACTTTACGAGAGCATCTATCCTCTGTCAAGGATAGTCTTAAATTTTTGCGCCGACATTCACAATCGACACATTTGCGGTCGCAAACGGCCGAATGCGCTTTCCCGCATATCATGCGGCGTGTTGCTTTGCAAATATTCATCCATACGATTGTGGGGTGCTGCTACTATGGGCATGACGGCTTCGCCCGCAAAGCGATGCCGACTCGCATCAGCATTTCGGAAGGAGCCTTCATGGCAAACAAGGGACTCGCCAAAAACCACGAGGATCTGACCATCCTCGTCACCGGCGGCGCCGGCTTTATCGGCAGCCATACCTGCGTCGAGCTGCTCACCCGCGGCTATCACGTGGTCATCGTCGACGACCTGAGCAATTCCAGCAAGGTAGCCGTCGATCGTATCCGCACCATCTGCGGCCTTTCCGCCGACGACCCGCAGCTATGCTTCTACGAGGCGAATATCCTTGACGATGCGTCTCTCAACAAGATCTTCAGCGAAAACAACGTTGACGCGATCATTCATTTCGCCGGCTTCAAGGCTGTCGGCGAAAGCGTGCAGAAGCCGCTTGAGTACTACTGGAACAACATCGCAGGCACGCTGGTGCTCTGCCGTGTGGCGCGCGAGCATGGCGTGAAGAACATCGTTTTCTCCAGCTCGGCAACCGTCTATGGCGAGCCCGAATTCATCCCGATCACCGAGGACTGCCCCAAGCACGATGCCACCAACCCTTATGGCTGGACGAAGAGCATGCTTGAGCAGGTGCTCACGGACCTGTATGTAGGCGACAACGAGTGGAACGTGGTGCTGCTTCGTTACTTCAACCCCATCGGCGCCCACGAAAGCGGCTTGATCGGCGAAGATCCGAAGGGCATCCCGAACAACCTTCTCCCCTACGTTGCGCAGGTTGCGGTCGGCAAGCTTGCCTGCGTCGGCGTGTTCGGGGACGACTACGACACCCCCGACGGCACGGGCGTGCGCGACTACATTCACGTGGTCGATCTGGCGCGCGGCCATGTTGCGGCCCTCGATTGGATGGGCGGCAAGGTCGGCACCGGCAAGGCCATCGGCATCGGATCAATCGCCGGCGAAGCGGCCGAGGACGGCAGCCGTCGTGGCGTGGGCATCTTCAACCTGGGCACCGGCAAGGGCTCGAGCGTTCTCGATGTCGTGCACGCCTTCGAGAAGGCATGCGGGCACGAGATCCCCTACGAGATCAAGCCTCGTCGCGCAGGCGATATCGCCACGAACTACGCTGCATGCAACAAGGCCGACGAAGAGCTCGGCTGGAAAGCGGAGTTCGACCTGGACCGCATGTGCGCCGATAGCTGGCGTTGGCAGTCGAATAATCCGGACGGTTACGCCACCAAGTAGCTTTTCCGAAGGAACATAACGGCACCCGCAACGCGGAATGCAGGCGCCGAAACATGGAAGGACCCCCTCGACGAGGGGGTCCTTCCATGTTGAGCGATATTTCTCAGCCAGGCCTAGTAGCCGCCCGCCGATCCGGTAGCCCCGCCGCCATCAGCGTTGCCGGTGGTGTACGAAGGAGTCGTGGCATAGCTCTGGGATGTGTCGGTCGTGGCGGTTCCCGTTCCCGACGAGCCGGATGTCCCCGAGCCGCTATATGAGTAAGAATCGGAGTATCCGCCGCTGGAAGTTCCGGAGTCATAGGTATATCCGGAACTATAGCCGGAACTATAGCCGGAACCGTAGCCTGAACTGTAGCCGTAACTCGATCCGCTATCGTAGGTGGACGACGAGTCGCTGCGCGTGAGGTCGTTGCCCGAATGCACACCCGTGCTGGAGGAAGATCCCGAGCTGCTTGTGCCGGTTGAGGATGAGCTGGCCATCCTCTCCTGCGCAAGCTTACTGGTGGAACCGGTGATGCCGCTCGGGTCGCCACCCGATTCGACGATTTTCATCATCTTGGCAAGGGCATCTTCGTCGGCGAACACGTAGGAAACGCCATCGACGTAGCCCGTGATAGAGGGTAGCATCGCCGAATACAACGTCATCTCACCGTTGTTGTTGCCCTTGATCTGCTGCGCAAGCGCCAGGATATCGGTGATTTTCATGTCGGTAGTGACGCACTTGGCAGCAGCCTGGACGACACCGGGCATTTCGGTGACGGGCAGCGCAAGAACCTTGTCGACAAGCGCCTCGATCAGCTTGCGCTGGTTGGACGTGCGGGTGAAGTCTCCGTCGGCGTATGCACGGCTGCGAGCAAAGGTCAGAGCCGCATTGCCGCTCAGATGCTGCAAGCCCGGCTCGATAACCACATGCTCCCAGTCGGGATTGCTGGCCGTGCCGTCGGCATCGGGATCGTCGATTAGCTCATCGACCTCGACGTCGACGCCGCCAACCGCGTCGACGAGCGCGATGAGGTCATCAAAGCCAACCTCAACGTAGTGCGAAATACCAACGCCTGTGAGCTGGGAAGCTTCGCGAATGGTTGCCGCCGCACCGCCGTAATTGTAGGCGGCGTTGAACTTGTTGGTGCCATAGCCATCGATGTCGATCATGGTGTCGCGAGGGATGGACACGAGCGTTGCCTGGTTGTTGACCGGGTCTACGCGCACAACGATATTGGTATCCGAGCGCGCGCCATCGGCATCATCCCCGTCGTCACGCTTGTCCGAACCGATAAGCAGGACATAGAACGGCTCGGTGTAGGATGCCTGAACAAGCTGATCTTGAATTTCCTCGATCTGCTCATCGGTGTAATCGCCCTGGTTCAGCTCCTTCGAAACACCGTTGTACCAGACGGCGAAAGCGGCTCCGCAGCCGATGGCGACGACCAGCACGGCGCACAATACGCCGATGGCGATCTTCTTGCCCTTGCCGGACTTGCGTTTTCGGCTCGAGTAATTCGAGCTGTTGCGGGAATATTGGCCTGCACCCGTTTGATTCCTGTATGCGCTGTTCGCCCCGCGGCCTTGCGAGCCAGGAGTGTACGCCGGAGTGAAACCTGAAGCAACCGTGGGCTGCTGCGAGTTCATCGACGCATTCTTGCGAGAGCGACGGTTATTCCTCAAAGACATGCAATCTCCTCGTGAACGGCTTGGCTTCTTGCCTTTGACGCCCCTTGCAGCGCCCGCGCGAAACTGCGCCTTACCTGCGCTGATTTCGTTTCGAAGCTTTCGTCAATTCAATTCAATTTGCCAGCCTTAACCTTATTATGCGAGGTCGGACGCAAAATTGAACAAAGTGCATTCTAGCATCGAACGCCAACAACCATAAAACGGCCACGTGGCGCGTATAAAGCGTTCATGCGGCTTTCAGGCTCTTTTCAGGATGATTCCAATTCGCCTTCAGCCCTGAGAGCCGGATCTCTATCGGAATCCGCATCCGATCCAATCATCAACATTGGTATCGGGCATAGCTATATCGGTTTATGGCGAATGGACGATTTACCATCATTTTCACTTGGAATGATTAAGCGAAATAGCTTGAACGTAACCGCCAGGTTACACCTCGGTCAGAGGGTCGCATTATGGTCAGGCCATGGACTGCATGAGCGCACATAGCAACCCGCTAACCGATCACAGCGCGGATGGGCCCTCACTCGCGCAGATCGTCGGAAGAAACGTCCTGATGCTTCGCGAACGAGAGAAAATCAGCAAAACCCGTTTTTCCGCGATGCTCGGAATCGGACGCCCCCAGCTCAACAGGATCGAAGACGGCACCGCCGACATTCGACTCTCGCTCGTGGAGGATCTCGCCGAAGCGCTCGACACCAGCTCGGAGTATCTGCTGACGCACCATCTGTAACGATCTGCAGCCAATCATGCTTGATTTCTTGATAATCCACGGCATCCGCTGTTTTTAGGTTATAATGCCCAAACATCGGCGGTAAGCCGAGTGATCAAGCGGGTGTCGCCAAGTGGTAAGGCACGAGCTTCCCAAGCTCGCATTCGCGGGTTCGAGTCCCGTCACCCGCTCCATTTGACATTGAAGCAATGGAGCGCATCCATTGAGAATAGAGCCGCGAGACGTTAACGGGACGAGAACCGATGAGGTGGTTTCGCGTCAAGAAAACATGCCGGCGGCATGTTTTTAGCGAAACGCCCGACCGAGCTTGCGAGGGAGGGGTGCGGATTCGCGAAAGCGAATACGCGAGTCCCGTCACCCGCTCCATTTGATAATCGCTGCGGCGGCCTTCGGGTCGCCGTTTTTTGTTTTCGCCGAACGCGCCGCCGCCCGCAAACGAAAGGAGCAAGCCATGCCGAACGCGAGCACCACTTTCGATACGTTCATCTTCGATTTGGACGGAACGCTGCTTGACACCATGCCCGACCTGGTCGTGGTCACGAATAGGACGCTTGAGCACTTCGGATACCCAACTCATTCCTACGAAGAGATCCTGAGCTTCGTCGGCAGCGGCGCGGCGCGCCTGATCGATCGCGCGGTTCCTGAAAGCACCTCGGCCGCTCGCTGTGCCGAGGCGCTGGCCTATTGGAAGCAGCTGTATCCGGAAATCGGCCTTGAGCTCACCAAGCCTTACGAGGGCATGACCGAAACCCTGGCCGAGCTGAAGGCACGCGGTTGCAAACTGGCCGTGCTGTCGAACAAATACGAAGGCGGCGTGAAGGACGTTATCCCGATGCACTTCCCCGACACATTCGAGGTGCTGCATGGCGAATGCGAGAGCATCCCCCGCAAACCCGACCCCGCCGGCCTCCTGCGCACCATTCAAGAACTGGGATCCACTCCGCAGCGCACGGCGTATGTGGGCGATTCGTCTGGCGATATTCTCGTTGCACACCGAGCAGGCGCGTTCGCCATCGGCGTCGACTGGGGCTATAACCCCGCAAGCTCGCTGCAGGAAGCCGACGCGGACGTGATCCTTTCCAGCCCGACCGAGCTGCTGCGGCTAGCTCAAGCGTAACGGATCCGCTTTTGCCTGGCTTCACCCCAACGTATCATCGCGCTATGCCATCCTTGGACGCAGAGACTGTTACCATGCTTCCAGCAGCTTCCGCATCCCGAAATAAGGTTGGCCGATGATCCGCTTCCTACGTTCGCTACCCCAGCGATCCCTTTACGCGCTGATGGCGTTGATCCTGCTCATCCCAGGAGGGATCGGGATCGCGGTTACCGACATCGGCATTCACGCTCCCGATGTTTGGGCTCACGTGTATCGCATTTCGGGCATACTCCACGGAGACGTCATCGCACATCCCGTGAGCGCGACATCCGAATATCACTGCATAGCGTCGGAAAACGTGGGCGGCCGCGTTTCGCTTGATCTCATCGAGCTGTCCGTCGAGAACGCGGGGCGCGATAACAGCGCCATCGATGTCGACTCCATCATCATCGCAAGCGATGGAAGCGTCGAAGCCCCTTTCAACAACACGGCCGTCTATAATCCGGTTGCGTACCTTCCGCAACTCATCGCCTTTGCCGCAGGGGACGCCCTCGATGTCCCTGCGGCGGCGAAGTACTATCTTGCGGAATTCGCGATGCTTATCACGTACGCCCTTGTCGGGGCGGCGGCGGTCGTCGCGCTGCCCCGACACCGATGGGTCGGGGCAGCCGTTCTGCTGTTTCCGGGCACATGGTACACGTTCTCGTTCGCCATCTCGGCCGACTCGTTTTCCCTGGTGTTATCCATACTGTTCGCATGTCTAGCATACCGATGCGTGTCGACGAGACCGACAACTCGGGAGTGCTGGGCGCTGGGGCTAACGGGTCTTTTGATGGCGTGCACCAAGTTTTCCAACGCCCCGTTGTTCGCATTGGCGCTGCCGTTGATGATAGGGAAAGGCGAGCTGAGGAAAACCTATCCGATCGCAGCATGCTTTCTAGCAGCGGTAGTCGTTGACGTCGCATGGATGAAGATGGGCACTTCGGGATTCGCCACCAGCCCCGCCGTCGTCCCATTCGACCTCGTCACGCAGCGAACGAGCGAAGGCCTGGCGCTGCTTCCGACGATTTGCCAGCATATGCTGTATAGCGCGATCCATGCCGAAGGATCGTACCGTTTCGGTGCGCAAGGAGTTGCCGTTTTCTGGCTAGGCTTCGTCGTGTGCCTTGCCGCTGCCGCAGTGACCGCGGCATACGCCCGCTCGCCACGGAGCGAAACAGGGACGCCGCGCTTTTTCTGGCTATATGCCTGCCTGGTCGTCTTCGCATTCGCTTTCGTGGCATACGCCGCGTTGTGGCTGCAATACACCCCCGACGGCGTTGCCGGCGTAGACGGCGTGCAGTATAGATACTTCCTCCCCGCGCTGCCGATATGCGTCCTCCTGCTCGTTGATTGCGTCCGTGCGCTTCAGGCAAGACGAACAGCGGCCCATTCGCCCGCCAAAACAAGCCGAGCATGACGGATGGCGTTGCGAAGGCTTTGCGAAGGCTTTGCGAACGGCTTTGCGCGCCAGAAACGGCCGGGGGCGGCTACGCGGCGCCGGGCCCAGCTTTGCGCACAACGCGTGATAACGGCGCGCAAACCGCCCGTTCATAAGGTTTAATGCTACAATGCAGAACACGCCTCAGTAGCTCAGGGGATAGAGCACCGCTCTCCTAAAGCGGGTGTCGTACGTTCGAATCGTATCTGGGGCACCATGAAACCGCAGGCCATCGGATTATCCGGCGGCCTTTTCTTTTGCAAAAACGAAGGGGTTCGCGGCCATACAAGCCGCGAACCCCTTCGCGTTTAATTCGCTTGCCTACCGGCTGCTAGGCGCCGATGAGCGCTTGCAGGCTGGTCAGGAAGCTGGACATATTGCGGTAGCACATGAACAGCGTGATCAGGATGAACACGATGCCGCAGACGTTGGAGAACGCGTGATTGCGGAACTTCCCGAGGTTCTTGCCGTTGGCCACGTACATCACGAAGAACGCCATGATGGGCAGCAGGATGGCGTTCGCCGCCTGCGCCACCAGGATGAGCTGGGTCGGGGACTTGCCCAGGAACACCGCCATCAAGCAGCCGCACACCAGCACGATCATCCAGATGACCTTGAACTGCAGGTCCTTCAGCGACTTGCCCCAGCCGAGCACGCCGTTGACGGCGTAGGCGGCGGAAAGCGGCGCAGTGATGGCGCTGGAGAAGCCGGCGGCCAGAAGGCCGACGCCGATCATGACCGTGGCCCAATTACCCAGAAGCGGGCTTAGGGCAAGCGCCATGTCCTTGCCGTTGGAAACCGTGATGCCGGCGGCATGCATGTTCGCGGCGGCGCAGATGAGGATGGCCATGGAGATGAGGCCGCCCAGGCCGATGGACAGCACGCAGTCGAAGCGTGCGTCGGCAACCTGCTCGGGATCCTTGAAGCGCTCGGCGGCGCCGGAAGCATGCAGGAACAGGTTGTACGGCACGATGGTGGTGCCGATCAGGCCGACTGCGGTGAGAATGCCCTTCGAGGCGTCCTGACCCTCGGGCAGCGCGGGCGTGAACAAGCCGGAGACGGTCGCACCCCAATCGACGGGGGAGGCGATGGCCGTGACCAGGAACACGACGCCCATGAACACGACGATGCCGGTGAGAATCTTCTCGACCAGCTTGTAGGAGCCGATCCACATGCAGGCGAACGCCAGAATGCCCAGCACGATGACAATCGGGATCATGGGCAGGTCGACAACGGCCTGGATGCCCAGGATGCCGCCGGTGATGTTGCCGGTTTCATAAGCGGTATTGCCGATGAAGATGGCGATGATGACGATAACAATCGCGATCCATTTCAAAACGGGATTCGAAATGCGATCGCGGATATTCTCGCCCAAACCTTCCTGCGTTACGATGCCGATGCGGGCGGCCATCTCCTGGAAAATGATGGTTGCGACGGTGGCGAACAGCAACGCCCACAGCATGGTGTAGCCGTAGCTTGCGCCCGAGACGGTACACGTGGTGACCGTACCGGGACCGACGAAGCCGGCTGCGACGAGCGCGCCGGGGCCGATGTTCTTCAGCTTTTCGGTGATAGAGCTTGCCATCGTTTCCTCCCTTCCTTGCCGGGTATTCCTACCTAGCCTCGTGATTTACTCGGCACACTTTATCAGACGAAAGCGATCGTGTGCCAGTTGGATACCGTCTTGTAACAAGCGAATAACCATTTCGCAACGGTAAAAGGCCGTTTTCCTCCATGCCCGCCACCGTAAATATGGGAAAATGCTCAAGGCTGAAAATCCGATCCGCACAGGCATCCGCATCGGCATCGGCGGAATCGCAGACGACCATAAACGACAAGGAATCTCATGAGCAACGAAACATCGAAGGGCATCGGATTATTTGCCCTGATCGGAATGGTCGTCGGATCTTGCATCGGCACTGGAGCATTCGCTCTTTCCGGCCAGCTGTCGCAGGTGTCCAGCCCCGGCGGCGTGATCATCGCCTGGGTCATCGTCGGCCTCGGCTTCACCGCGCTCGCGCTTTCCATCTCAAACCTCACGAAGCTGCGTCCCGATCTCAACGGCGTTTTCGAATACGCCGAAGAGGGGTTCGGCTCCCTTGCCGGATTCGTTTCGGGCTGGGGCTACTGGCTTTCAGGTTGGCTGGGCAACATCGCGTTCGCCACCATGATGATGTCGACGCTCGGGTATTTCTTCCCGGCATTCATCGACGGAAACTCGCTGCCCTGCGTCATCCTTGCGTCGGTGATCCTCTGGCTCATGACGTTCCTGATCATCAATGGTGTCGAGTCGGCGGCGTTCCTCAACGCCATCGTCATGATCACGAAGCTCAGCGCCCTGATCCTTTTTCTATCGTTCGGCGTTGCGCTGTTCAACGCGGATGTCTTCTCCGCCGATTTCTGGGGAACCGCCTACAACAACGCCGTGGCGGCCGGCGCATCCTACGAAGGCGCTGAACCCCTCGGAAGCCTCGCAAGCCAGACGATGAGCTGCCAAATCGCGATGATGTGGATGTTCGTCGGCATCGAAGGTGCGGCGGTGATCAGCTCCCGCGCGCGAAAGACCAGCGACGTCGGCAAAGCGACCATGATCGGGCTCGCTGTTCTGCTGGTCGTCTACATCGGCTGCTCGCTGCTACCGTACGGCTTCATGAGCTTTGACCAGGTTGCCGCGCTTGACTACCCGGCCCTCGTGTACGTTTTCGAAGCGATGGCACCCGGTTGGGGCGGCGCGTTCATCAGCCTTGCCATCATCATCAGCACCGCCGGCGCCTGGCTGTCGTTCACCATCTTGCCGACGGAAACGTCTTCGGAGATGGCCGAACGCAAGCTGCTTCCCGCATCTTGGGGTGAAACGAACGCCAAAGGAGCCCCGCAGCGAAGCCTTTTGGTGGTCGGCGCATGCGTGCAGGTGATGCTTGTCGTCTTGATGTTCAGCGAAGACGCCTACAACTTCGCGTTCAGCATGTGCACCGTCTCCATTGCGGTCACGTGGGCAACGATAGCGGCATACCAGGCAAAGCTGTCGATCAGCCGAAAGGAGCCCCTCAAAGCGATCATCGGCCTCTATGCGGTCATCTTCCTGACCATCGGCGTGCTGGTCGGAGGCTGGGGACTGCTTCTTTTGACCTGCGTGGGATACGTCCCGGGTTTTGCGCTGTTCCTGAAAGCCAAGCGAAACGAGAACGTGCCGGTAAGCAAAGGCGAGAAAGCGACCATGGCAGGGATCTGCGTGCTTGCCGCCATCGGGCTCATCCTGCTCGCGTGCGGGGTCATCACGATTTAAGCGGCCTCGACTCGCGCCTTAGCGTCCCCCGTGTCAGCATTGCCGGGGTTTCAAGTGGCAAGCAGGGGGATGCCGGGCGGGCCAGGTGGGCTGGCAGACAGACAAGCTAGGTGGGCCAGGCAAACCTGGCGAACCACAAGCAGGCCGCACGAAAGAGACGCTTTAAACCTCGCTCAAATCCTTGCCCGTGTGCTCATGGGAGAGCAACATGGCGATCAACGACAGCACGGCGATCACGACCATGTAGAACGCCGGCATGAGCGCATTGCCCGTCGCGTTGATCAGCGCGAACGATATATACGATGCCGAGCCGCCGAACAGGGCGTTTGCAAGGTTGAAGCTGAGAGCGAAACCCGAATAGCGCACTTCGGTCGGGAACGTTTCGCACAAATAGCTGGCAAGCGTGCCATCGTTAATGGTCAGCAGCAGGCACATGACAAGCTCGACAACCAGAATGGTGACGAAGTCGAGGGTTCCAAGCAGCCAAAACGCCGGGATCGTGAAAACGATGAAGCCAACGCATGCCGCAACGAGCATCTTCTTGCGCCCGAACTTATCGGAAATGCGCCCTGACAGGAAAATAAACCCGATGTAGACCACCAGCACGATCGTGGTGATGGTGGAAGCTGAACCCGGATCGTACTGCAACGTCGCCTCAAGGTAGTTCGGCAGATAGGTGAGAACCGCATAGAACCCAACCGCATTCAAGACGCATGCGCCAAAGCTGATGATGAGCACGCGACGATGATCCTTGAACAAGGTTCGAATGGGCTTGTCCTCACCTTTGAGCCCCTTGTTGTTCAGATCATCCTGCATCTTCGCATACACCGGCGAATCTTCCAGATGCTCGCGAATGTAATGGGTGATGAAGCCAAGCGGCCCTGCCAGTAAGAACGGGATACGCCATCCCCAATTGACGACGAAATCCGATTCAGCTCCGAAGGCGTTGAACATCCAAGACGCTAGCAAAGAGCCGATCAACAGGCCGAACGCCGTCGAGGCCGGAACCATCGAGCAATAGAACCCGCGGTGATTCTTAGGGGCGTATTCGGCAATGAACGTAGATGCGCCCGCGTATTCGCCCGACGCCGAGAAGCTTTGCACCATGCGAAGCAGCAGCAGCGCAAGCGGAGCAAGCACGCCGATAACCGCGTAGCTGGGCAGGCAGCCGATAAGGAACGTGGCGCCGGACATAAGCAATATGGAAATGGAAAGGGCCCACTTGCGGCCCCTTTTATCACCCATGTTCCCCCAGAAAATAGCTCCGATCGGACGCACCAGAAATGCCAGCGCGAACACGCCGAACGCCATCATGGTGGAAACCATTTTGTCTTCGCCGGGGAAGAAAACCAGCGCCAGCACCGTTGCAAGATACGAATAGCTTGCGTAATCGAACCACTCGATGAAGTTCCCCAGGAACGAGGAGACGACAACCTTTTTCAAGGTTTTCTGCTTGTCCGCCTCAGTGATGGTTTCGGTATGGTTGGAGCTTGCGTCGGTACTCATGATGTCCCCTAACAGATATGCGGGCGCCCGCCAGTAAACCGACAAGCTGGAACTTTAAATGATTATTGTATCGTACCTTGCGATCATCCGCTTCGGGGACATTCGGTGGAAGCGTTACCAGACGGAAACGCAAGCGGCAGCGCGCAAGTGCGGGGCTTGCGGCTTTCGCGGTGCGCCGGTTCACCGCAACACGATCGACTAAAACCATTCACGCTTGTTCGCCACGTACATTTGCTCGAACTCGGTTTGGGATTTCGTGAGGTAGATCACGCCCTCGATGATGGCGATGATCCATATCGCTCCAGCTGCGAGAGTTGCGGTCACGATGCCGCCGAGGACCGAAACGCCCAGCATAACGAAGCCGGCATTGTAGTAGCCCAGATAGAATTTATGCACGCCGAGCCAGCCGAGCAAAATCGCCAGCAGACCGGCCGCAACATGGTCTTTCGCCCCTATCGCCGATGCGTAAGCCGGAGCCGAATAATTCGATTGGGGCTGCTGCGACGAGGGCTGCTGCGATTGCGGCTGCCCCCCTGCTTGAGGGCGAGGGCACGCACCGTCGCTCGATGCCGCTTCGTCCTGCGGTGCACCCTGATGCTGCGCCTGCGCGGCACGCCGACGGGCGGCGGCAAGACGCGCCTGGGCGGCGGAGAGCTCCGCTTCGGCGGCTGCAACCTCATCGAAAGGATTGCTTGGTTGTTTCTCGCCCATCAGTCACCTCGCTTCTCCAGCTTCGCCCTGCGCCGTCTCGCCGTCTCGCCATCTCGCCCTCATCGCCACTTCATCGCTGCTTCTTATGCGACAGCCTCGCCACGGCGGCCATCAACTGTTCGCGGAAGATCAGGCACACGACGGCGACGATGCAAAGAACCACCAGGATAACGATGCTTTGCCATACGTTCCCATCGACCAAACCGCTTGCCGCATAAGCGGACACCAAGATTCCCGGGATACGCGCAACGTTCGACAGGATCATGAACGAGCGCATGCGCATTTCGGTCAGGGGGACCAAATACGTAAGCACGTCCTTCGGCATGGCGGGAATCAGGAACAAGATGAAAACCGTCAGCTCAAGCTTGCCCGACTCCTGGAAGCGATCGAACTTTTGCATCCATTTTTCCGACACCATGTCCCGAACGAACGGGGCGCCGAGCTTATGGACGACCACGAACACGAACGCGCTCGAAAGCAGGCATCCAACGAAGATGATGAGACTTCCAAGCCACGGCCCATAGAGCATCCCCGCCGCCATCTGCGTGGCTTCACCGGGAATGAACGCAACGACGACCTGCAAAAACTGCAACGCCAGCAAGATAAGGAAGCCCCAAGGTCCGGCTTCACGGACGTCGTTGATAACCGTGTCGATGCCGCCTGGTTCGAAAAGCGTATGCATGTAGGGCCACAACAACCATGAAAGCAAGGCGATGATAGCGACGAAGATGATCAGGCCGACGATCTTGAAGATATCGCCGCGTCGAACGGGCTTGCCGCGGACCTCCGTCTGCTCGTTCACTCGTTCCTGAATGGCCTCCCTGCGGTCGCGAATAGCCTCCTTGCGCCCCTGGGCGAACTGACGAGAAGTCTCGCTATCCGGACGCGAATCTCGCATCATCCGCTTCTTCATCTGCTTTTTCGACCGTTTTGCCATACGCTGCGCCAACCTACACGAACCTCCCGCGGGTCTCTATCGGCTTGCCTTGTCGTATTCCTCTTTGAACGCCGCGAACATGTTCTTCTTTTTCTTCGGTGCAGCTTTTTTGGCAGCCTTCTTCGTGGACGAGGCGCCGGTTTGCGAAGATGCGGAAGCCGCCGTGGATTTGCCTGCGGAAGCGGAAGGACCCTTGGCCGCCTTCTTGGAGCTAGACGCTCCGTCGGTCTTCGCGGTGCTGCCCGCTTGCGATTTCGAGCCCGAAGGAGCAACCGCTTTATCGTATTCGGCCTTGAAATCCTTGAACATGTTTTTGGAGCGGCCGATCTGCCGGCCGGTGGCGTAAGCGCCTTTGTTAACCGCCTCGCCCGCTGCAGCCGTAGCCTTGCTCACCACGGGCTTTGCCTTGTCAACCGTGGACTGAACCTTGTCAACGGCGACCGCGGTCGCTTGGCCCGCAGCCTCCGCGACACCGCCCTCCGAATCGAGCTGAGCAACCTCGTCGGCAACCAGCATCGCCCCGAGCTGCACTTCGTCTGTCTCCACGCCTTCGGAACCCATGGGGGCGACCGCCGCGCCCATGCCGCGCTTGAAACCGCGAATCATGTTTGCGGGGATGGAGCGCTTTCCCAGCAGCGCATTGGATGCTGCGCCGCTGTCGGTCTCGAAAGAATCAACGGTGCCGGTCAGCCGATTGAACGTGACGTCGCCGACATAGCCGAACGAGCTGCCGGACTCCGTCATGACGGGCAAGCCGATCCAGATAATGCAATCATCCCAGTTCAAGCCCATAGCTTTGCAAGCGGCTTTACCGCTGGTGGCAGCATCGGGACGCAACACGACGCGACCGTCGATCAGGTCGTAGCCGTCGATGGGGACGAACTGGTCGGCGCGATGGAACATCCACAGAAGGTCAGGGCGCTTCACCACGAAACCGATCACGCGTTTTTCCTTGGGATGAAAGACGAAACGACGAATCTTGCCGATTCGCTTGTTCCCCTTCTTGCCGCCGACCACTCGCGTGCCGGTGAGCTCTTTCGTGGTGATGAGCTTGCTCGCCATTGTCTATCCCCCATACAAAATGAAGCGGCGCGTCGGAACCTTACGGAACCGGAACGCGACCGCTTCGCGACGATCACTTCGAAACGGGAAGCTATTCGGCCTTCTCGGCCTCTTCAGCAGCTTCGGCAACAACTTCCTTGACGTCCTCGACAGATGCCTCGGCGGGCGCTTCGACGTCTTCGACCTGCTCGACTACGGCCTCGACCGGAGACGCAGGAGCCTCGCCGGCGTTCTTAGCCACCTGATTGGCGATGCGCTGGCGAGCGGCCTTGATCTTCTCGCGCAGCTCGTCGCTGCTCTCGGATGCGGGCTTCAGGTTGCTGGCAACCTCCTGCACGCGCGCGGAAGCCTTACCGGCCACCGCCTGGGCCTGTGCGGTCACGCTGGAAACGACCTGCTGAGCCGTGTCGCCAGCGTTTGCGCCGATGTTCTGAGCGTCACCCCAAACCGCATTCACCTTTTCGGCGACAAGCGTACGGTTTTCTTTGCCGTTGCCGGGGGTGCACAGCCAAGCCGCCGCAGCACCGATAACGCCACCTGCCAGGAAGAATCCAAATCTGCTCATAGCGGCCTCCTTAAGCCTTGCATTTCTACGAATGTAACGAACATTATACGAGGAGATATGTTTCCAACCGGTCAGAAATTCCACACCTGCAGAAAACAGTTGCCGTTTCGTTAGATTGGACGGCTCATAACTCAGGGCGGTAGGGCTTCGCAAAGGGAGGACGCAACGACCCAGGCGCGGGCGTCTGTGCGGGCGGAAGGGTAAAGGCAAGGGCATCGTTCAACGCCGCTACGGCGTCGCGCAGGGCGCGGAGGACAACCTGGTCATCGGCGAAGCTTGTGTCGATGCGCGCGAGGCCGGCCGCCTCGTCGATCCATTCGCTTGTTCCGACGAGGGGTACGTCGGCGGGCGCGGCAGGTGCGGACGCGGCAGGTGCGGGCGCGGCGGGCGCCGACTTGGCAGGCGCCGACTTGGCAGGCGCAGCGGAAGCCATTTCGCGAACCTGCAAGTCGATGATCATGTGCTCAAGCAGGTGCGGCGTAGGCGTGCGAGCCATCACGTCGCCGAAGGTTCGTCCGTGCTCGTTCACGCATGCGTGGCGCGGCAAGTTCGGAAAACCCCTGAGCACGCGCTCCACAAGCGCGTTCGACGTCGTGCGCGGTGCACCCGCAGCAAGCTCAATGATGCAGGTCAGATGCCCCCGCATCACCTCAAGGCGCACAATGCGGACCAAAACCGATCGATCCGTCACGACTGCGTCTTCGTCCGATCAAGCACGGTTACGCCATCGACGGCGGCCTCGCGCGCGATTTCCTTGCCCTGCAGGTTATCGATCGCCTGGCCGAAACGCCAGGAAATGTCGTCGAACAGGTTTCCCCAAAACGAGAAGTCGGCTCCATCAGTGATGACGAGCTCGCTGCGATCCGCGCTGAAACGGTAGCGGCCTTGGCCCTCGTAGGTGCCGAACGTGAATGAAATGGTCTTAGCACCGGTGTCGAGCGCGTAGGAATAGGCGACGTCGTCGGTCAGGTGCATCTGCTCGCCGTCGATGCTGATGGTCGTTGCCGTGCCGTTCGCGTACCACGTGCCCTGGAAGTCGCTCGCGTCGTCGAAGCGCAGCCAGCGGTCCCATGAGAACACGGCAACCAGAGCCACGACGATGGCGAGCAGAACGCCGATGAGCGCGGCGGGCCAGCTGAGATGAAACTTCTTGACCGCCTTCGCCTCGGCGTCGGTCCCCTGCTGTTCAGCTTGGCCATCAAGAGAGGAGCGTTGGGAGAGCGGATCCGATCCGGTTTGCCCATCAGGGCGAAAGGCACCGGCGCGGCGGCGTTGCTCAAGACGGCGGCGAGCGGCATCCGTTGCGCCCTTGCGAGCCGCTGCGGCCGCGGCCTCGGCATCGGAGCGCTCGACGGAGGGCGCCAGTTGCTCAGCGGCAGCCGCAGCGTCCGTCTGAGCGCGAGCGACGGAGAAGCGCTTGGTCGGGCGCGCCGGAGCGGAAGCCGCCTTTTGCGCAGGCGACCCCCCTTTGCACCCGGACTCCGACTCGGCAGCCCCCGCACGCGACGGCTCGGCCCCGGGCGCGCCCACCGATGCCTGCTGCTGCGGTCGTCCCTGGTGCTGCTTCAAGCGCGCGGAGCTCTGCGGCATGGCGATGCGCCGCTTCGGCTTTGCCTGTTGAGAAGGGCGCGCCGGAGTTGCCGACGCGCCCTGTTCATTGTCCGATTGCGGTTTCCTGCGCTTAGTCACCACGGTCGATGCGCCCTACTTTCGAAAGCGAAAACAGCTTCGAGCTATTTCTGCTCGCCGATGACCTCGACGCCGCCCATGTAGGGCACCAGCACCTCGGGGACCTTGATGGTGCCGTCGGCCTGCTGGTAGTTCTCCATGATGGCGGCCATGGTGCGCCCGACCGCCAGACCGGAGCCGTTGAGCGTGTGGACGTAGCGCGAGCCCTTGAAGTTCTCGGGGTCGCGGTACTTGATGTTCGCGCGGCGCGCCTGGAAATCGACGCAGTTCGAGCAGGAGCTGATCTCCTTGTAACCGTTGTAGCTGGGCAGCCAAACCTCCAGGTCATAGGTCTTGGCGGCGGAGAACCCGATGTCACCGGTGCACAGGCTGATCACGCGATACGGCAGCTTGAGCAGCTGCAGGATGTTCTCGGCGTCGGCAACCATGGCCTCCAGCTCGTCGTAGCTTTCCTCGGGCTTGGCGTACTTGACCATCTCGACCTTGTCGAACTGGTGCACGCGGATCAGGCCGCGCGTGTCGCGACCGGCGCTGCCGGCCTCCTCGCGGAAGCACGGGGTGAAGGCGCAGTAGTGAAGCGGCAGGTCGGAAGCCTCCAGGACCTCGCCGGCGTGGATGTTGGTCAGCTGCACCTCGGCCGTCGGGATGAGGTAGAGGCCCTCACGCGTCTTGAACAGGTCGTCCTCGAACTTCGGCAGCTGGCCGGTGCCGGTGAGCGTGTTGGCGTTGGCCATGGCCGGGCACCACCACTCGGTGTAGCCGCGGGAGGTGTGCGTGTCGGCCATGAAGTTGATGATGGCGCGCTCGAGGCGGGCGGCCTGGCCGTGCAGCAGCACGAAGCGGCTGCCGGCGAGCTTCACGGCGCGCTCGGACTCGATAAGGTGCAGGTCGTCGCCCAGATCCCAATGCGGCTTCATGGTGATGCCCTCGGCCTCGAAGTCGCGCGGGGCGCCCCAGCGGCGCACCTCGGGGTTGTCGTTCTCGTCGTCGCCCACCGGCGTGGAATCGGCCGGCATGTTCGGCGTGCGCAGCAGGATGTCGTGCAGCTCGGCGTCGGCGGCCTCGCGCTTGGCGGAGACGTCGGCGAGCTTGTCGTTGATCTGACGGACGCGTTCCTTCGCAGCCTCGGCCTCGTCCTTGTTGCCGGCGGCCATCATCTGGCCGATGCTCTTGGACGTGGCGTTGCGCTCGGCCTGCAGCGCCTCCTCCTCGGTGATGGCGGCGCGACGGGCTTCGTCAAGCTCGGAGAAACGCGACGCATCCCATGAAGCATGGCGGTTCTTCATCGCCTCGGCGACGGCTTCCTGGTTTTCGCGGACGAACTTAATGTCTAGCATCGCGCTCTCCTTCTATTTCGGTTTCGTTGCGAAGCAAAATGCGTATTCGAGCAGTATAACGCAGCCAACTGCCGCCGCGCGGCGCTCCATACGGAATACCTCCGGGCCCTCCTCACCCCTTCGAGTGCTTTTCAAGCCAATATTGCGCCGATGCCGCGTAGCATGCCGCCGCTATCGCCAGCTCATCCTCGTTGAAGCGCACCTGCGGCGTATGGTGACTATGCGGCTCGTCCCCATCATCCGGCATCGCCCCCAGCATGAAATACGCCGTTGGCACGCGCTTGGACACCAGAGCGAAATCCTCCGAGCCCATGGCGTGCAGCCCGCCTATGGGACGCAAGCTGGGAACGGCCTCGACCATCGCTTCGAGGCACTCATCCACCAAATCCTCGTCGTTCGACAGTTCGGGGACGTCGGTGAGCACGTCAAGGCGCGCGGTCGCACGGTAGACCGCAGCAACCGCCGGCGCTATCTCGCGAATCCTCCCCACGAGATAAGAGCGCTGGTCATCATCGAAAACGCGCAATGTGCCCTCCATGACCGCCTGCTCGGGGATGACGTTTCCCGCCTCGCCGGCCTGGAATTTGCCAACGGTCAACGTCGCGTCCGCATAAGGCGACTTTTCGTGAACCATCAAAGACTCGAGCGCTTCGTGGATCTTGATCGCCGCAACTATAGGATCGATGCAGTCCTCCGGCGTCGACCCGTGACCACCCTTCCCCACCACCGTGATGCGGAACCCGAGCACCGATGCCATGGTCACGCCGCCATGGAGAACGACCCCCTTCGGCGCCTGACTTGCCACATGCATGCCGACGGCGGCACTAACGCGCGGGTTTTCGAGCACGCCGGACTCTATGGCGGCACGCGCTCCGTTGAACGTCTCCTCCCCAGGCTGGAACAGCAGCTTCACCGTTCCCCTGAGATCTTCCTCGCGGGCTTTCAAAAGCGATGCGGCTCCGAGCAGGCTCGCCGCATGCATGTCGTGACCGCAAGCGTGCATGCAGCCGTTTTTCGAAGAAAACGGCTCGCCCGATTGCTCTTGGATGGGCAGCCCGTCCATATCGGCGCGCAGCATGATGCAGGGCTCGCCCGACCCCACCGTCGCGACGACACAGTTGCCGTCGACCAGCGTGGTGAACGAAATGCCCATATCGCGAAGACGATCCTGGACGAATGCGCTCGTTTTCGGCAGGGACAGATCAAGTTCCGGGATCCGATGAAGGGCCCGCCGCCATGCGATCATGCTTGGAAGCAGGCCTTTTGCTTGCTCGTACAGCTTTTTCATACGAAACCGCCTTTATATCCGAAATGGTTTGCGTTCGTTAATTTCGATAACGCACTTGCATATATTCGATATATGCAACCTCTAAATTATATACCCATACGCCTATCTGCGTAGTATACTTCCGTTCCTGTAATTGACCTATAGGTTTACTAGGTATTGCAATCAACGAAGAAAGGGACCACCATGACCCCCAACCTGCGCAACGCTCGAATCGACGAGGCGGAAGAGGCATCGCCGAAACCCGGCAAGCTCAGCCAAACGTCCCATCGCGGCCAAGCCGCTTCCTTCACGCAACCCGCATCCCGAACGGCAACCCTGTTCTCTCGTCGAAATTTCCTGCAGCTCCTTGGCGTTGCGGGCCTTTCGGCCGTAACGGGCGCATCGCTTACGGCCTGCGCAGGAAGCGCCTCCTCGGCGACGGGCGATGCACCGGCCGCCGTTGCCGACCTCGAGCAAACAGACTCCGTCATCATCGGCGTTTATTCGGGCGATTGGGAAAAGTCGATCGAGCAAGCGGCCCTCAACTCGTTCGCCGACGAGACGGGCATCGACGTGCAGGTGGTATCGGGAGCCGATGCCGAATGGCTGACGAAGCTCACCGCCGCAAACGGCAAGAACGTGCCCTACGACCTGCTCATCCTGCAACCCGACAGCATCCAGAAGGCGATCGACGCCAACCTGCTCCAGGATCTCGACGCGCAGCGCGTTCCCAACCTGGCGAACCTGTTCGATAGCGTGAAGACGCGATTCACCGAGAACGGCAAGCTGTACGCCGCAGGCTTTTCCATGGGGCAGCTTGGAATCGCCTACCGAACCGACCTGGTCTCAACCCCGCCCACCAGCTGGGCCGATCTTTGGAGCGACGACTTCTCGAAGAGCCTGGGCATCAGCCCGCTGACCTATAGCGCCGGCCTGCAGTTCTTCTGGAGCCAAACGAGCAACGGCGCCGACATAGACGGAGCGTTCGCGAAGTTCGAACAGCTTAAGCCGAACATCTCGGCGTACCCCGACGGCGCGGGGACCATTCAGACGCTGCTGCAGCGCGGCGACGTGGCTACTGTGCCCTTCTGGGACGGCCGCGCGTTCGCCTGGCAATCGCAGGGTCAGCCCATCGGATTCGCCTACCCGACCGACGGCCCCGTCGCCGCCATCGCAAGCTGGGTCATCCCGCAGGGCGCGCCGAACCTGGCCAACGCGTATCGCCTGCTCGACTACCTGTGCCAAGCCGAGCAGCAGAGCAAATACGCCGAGCTGTCTTATTACGGCATGTGCAACAAAGACGCATCCTATTCCGATGATTTCCTATCGAAAGCCCAGGTCGGAGAAGAATTCTACGAGAAGCTCGACTGGGTCGATTACAGCGTGGCCACCCCGAACCTCGCCGATTGGTCGACGCGCTGGCAGCAAACCATGGGCTAGACACCATCCCGCAAGCAAGAGCTCGGCACGGCAACGGGAAGACGAGAAAGGCAACGCGAACCCCATGAGCTTCATCGAGATCCAACACGTCACGCACTCCTACGGCGGCGGCGCACGCGCGCTTGACGATGTCAGCTACAGCATCGAACGCGGCGAGTTCTTCGCCCTGCTCGGCTCAAGCGGATGCGGAAAGTCGACGCTACTCAACATCATCGGCGGCTTCGTCGATCCCACCTGCGGTGCCATCACGGTGGACGGCCAGGACATCCTTAACGTTCCGGCGAACAAGCGCAACATCGGGACCGTGTTCCAAAGCTACGCCCTGTTCCCCCATTTGACCGTGTTCGACAACGTCGCCTATGGCCTGCGCCTGAAAACGAGGGATAAGCAGGCGATCCGTCGGCGGGTCGAGGAATGCCTCGCACTGGTTCACCTGGAAGAATTCGCAAAACGCCGGCCGCACCAGCTCTCAGGGGGGCAGCAACAGCGAGTCGCCATCGCCCGCGCGCTCGCACCGCGCCCCGAGATACTCATGCTCGACGAGCCGATGGGCAACCTTGATGCGAAGCTGCGCAAGGAGATGCAGGTTGAGCTGCGATCGATCCAGCAGCGAACCGGCATCACCACCATCATGGTCACGCATGATCAGGAAGAGGCCATGTCGATGGCCGACCGGATCGGCATCATGCGCGATGGTAAGGTGCAGCAAATCGGCTCACCGCAGGAAGTGTACGAGAAGCCCGCGAACAGCTTCGTCGCAAGCTTTTTGGGGAAAGCGAACACGACCGGCGCCGAACGCCTGGCCGACGGTCGCCTTGCCTCCACCGACTGGGAAGACGAATCCGGCGCGATAACGTTCGGCAAGCCGACGCGAATCGGAAAGCTCGCCGACGACGACCCGTTCATCCTCGCCGTACGCCCCGAGCGGATTCTGGCAAGCCGCACCGCCACAGGCGCAGTGCATGCGACTACCGTACGCAACGTGGTGTACCTGGGCAGCACGACGCGGGCGACAGTCGCGTTCGCGAAAAGAGGCGAAATCGAACTCGATCTCGACCCCGCCTCGCCGGAACCGCTGCCCAAAGAAGGCGACACGCTTTATGTGGCCTGGAACGATGCGGATGCACTGCAGCTCAAGGACGTGGGATGATGGGAAAGCGCCGCAATATGCGACTGGCTCTCGCCATCCCGGCAATCCTGTTCCTGATTGCGTTCATGGTGATTCCCATGCTGCTGCTCGTTGTCATCAGCTTCCAGGATGCCGGCGCCGGGGCATTGACCCCCCAACGATACGCAGACCTCCTGACCAGCCCCACCTATCTGGCCGATATCGCGGTCACGCTCGGCGTGGCGCTCCTGACAACCGCTCTTGTCCTTTTGCTCGCTTACCCCGCAGCCAGCCTGCTGGTGGAAGCGAAGCGCAAATGGGTGCGAACGCTCCTGTACGTCGTGCTCGTGTCCCCGCTCCTTACCAGCGTGGTGGTCCGCTCGTTCGCGTGGGTGGTCATGCTTTCCCAAAACGGCCTGGTGAACCAGGTTCTTGAAACGTTCGGCGTTATCGACGAGCCGCTCACGCTGCTCTGGAACATGGGGGCCGTCGTTCTCGCCTACGTTCAGGTTCTGCTCCCGTTCGCCGTGCTGCCGCTCGCAACTTCGCTTGGGGAAGTGAAACCCCAGCTGAGGCAAGCGTCCATGAGCCTCGGGGCAAGTCGCGCGCGCAGCTTCTTCAGCGTGGTGCTGCCGCTCACCGTCCCCGGAGCGATCAACGGCGGCGTCATCGTGTTCTCGCTCACCGCAGGCAGCTACATCACGCCTCTGCTCATCGGAGGCGGCACGCAGCCCATCCTGCCCTTGGCCATCTACCAACAAGCCATCCAGATATCCGACCTGAGCATGGCCGCCGCCATGGCGGTGGTGCTGCTGGCGCTGGTGGCGCTCATCATCATTCCCGTTGAAGTGTTTCTAAAGCGGTGGGAGGCGAAGATATATGGCTAGAACAAGCGGATCGGGCCGCTGGCGCATCGACCCTTGGCATATCGCGGCGAACGTCGCAGGAGGCCTCGTGTTCGTGTTCCTGGCGTTGCCGATTGTCGTCATCGCGCTCTCGGCATTCTCCCCCACGGCGTTCCCCGAATTCCCGCCCACGGGATTTTCCCTGCAATGGTTCAACGAGGTGTTCTCCAGCCGCGGCTGGATGCGCGCGATCCAAACGTCGCTCATCCTGCTGGGCATCGTCACGCCGATCGTGGTGGTGCTGGGAACGCTGGCGAGCTACGCGCTGCACTCATCGAAGTCGAGGGCGACATCGGCCCTTCAGGGTTTTTTGCTCTCGCCGCTGATGATCCCGCAAATCGTGCTGGGCATCGCGCTGCTTTACGTACTCAGCACGCTTGGTCTTGCGGGATCTATCGCGGGCATGGCCGCGGGACAAGCCGTCATCTGCCTGCCCTATGTGGTTCGCTGCGTGAACGCCAGCATCGCCAGCCTGGACCCGCGCCTTGAAGCGGCTTCCCTAAGCCTTGGGGCAAGTCCGGCGCAAACGTTTCGACGCGTAACGCTGCCGCTGATCAAGCCGGGCATCATCGCCGGAGCCGTGTTCGCGGCGGTCACTTCGCTCGGCGAGGTTTCCATCTCCTTGTTCCTCTCCTCGCCGAAGGCAATGCCCACCTCGGTTCGCGTGTTCAACTACATCGAGCAGACCTTCGACCCCGCCGTCACCGCAGTTTCCGTCATATTCGTCGCCGTATCCATCATCGTGCTGATCGTTATCGATCGAACGATCGGCCTTTCAAAGGTCATGTAGGAAGCAGGGAGTTCGCCATGAGCCAACCATCACGCTACCGCCTGGGCATCGACATCGGCGGCACGTTCACCGACTTCACGCTGATAGACGCCGAAGCAAAATCGACAACCAGCCTGAAGGTGCCGACCGTCCCCGCGCACCCCGAGCAAGGGATCGAGAACGGGCTGCGCATCCTTCGCGACGAGCAAGGGCTCGACCTTGCCGAGGCGCAGTATTTCGTGCACGGCATGACCATAGGCCTGAACACGCTCCTGCAACGTCGGGGCTCGAAGATAGCGCTCTTGGTAACGGAGGGCTTTCGCGACATGCTCACGCTGCAGCGGCTGAGGCTGCCGGTCCCTTACGACCTCGCGTCTCGGCTTCCCGAGCCGCTTGTCCCCCGCAACCTGGCGTTCGGCATACGCGAACGCCTTGATGCGTCGGGGCGCGAGCTAACCCCGCTCGACCGCTCCTCCGTCGAGGCGGCCGCCGACCAAGCCGTCCTCGAGGGCGTCGAGGGCATCGCCATCTGCTTTCTGCACAGCTACCGCGACCCCGCACATGAAACCGAGGCCGCGCGGATAATCGCCGATCGCCACCCGCAACTCAAAACGTGCTGCTCGAGCGAGCTATGGCCTGAAATGCGCGAATACGAGCGGGCGTGCATCGCCACGACGAACCTGTACATCCAGAAGAACGTCGAAGAGTACTTCAGCAACCTGGAGCACATCCTGGATAACGAAGGGCTCGCCACGCGGCCTTTCATCACGCAATCGAACGGCGGCATCCAAGATTTGCGATCAGCAGCGGCGGCCCCCGTTAAAACCCTGTTCAGCGGACCTGCCGCCGGAGTGATCGGGGCCGTTGAGACGTGCGCGGCGGCCGGGCGGGGCAATCTCCTGACCTTCGACATGGGCGGAACGAGCACCGACGTGTCGCTCGTGACGGACGGCAGGCCGACGCTTTCCTCCACAAGCGAGCTTGCGGGCATCCCCGTGGTCATGCCCGCCATCGACATTCAGTCCATCGGGGCCGGGGGCGGAAGCATCGCCTGGATCGATGCGGGCGGCCTGCTGAAGGTTGGGCCGGAATCGGCCGGCAGCGACCCCGGCCCGGCATGCTACGGCAAAAGCATGCTGCCGACCCTGACCGACGCCTTTCTGGTCTGCGGGTATCTGAACCCTGGCCACTTCGCCGCCGGACGAATGGCCCTAGACGGGAAACGCTCCCGCGACGCCATCGCGCCCCTCGCCGCGCAACTGGGCAAATCCATCGACGAGACGGCCGACGCCATGGTTCGAATCGCCGCCGCCAATATGTTCGCGGAGCTGTCGAACATCATGGAGCAGAAAGGCTTCGATCCGCGAGAGCTGGACATTGTGGCCTTCGGCGGGGGTGGCCCGGTCGTGGCCAACATCGTTGCCGAGGAAATCAACGCGCGCGGGGTATTCGTGCCGCGACGTCCCGGAACGCTATGCGCGCAAGGAGCGCTGTCGGCCGACTTCGCCTACGATGCAACTTCGAATGTGCGGTTGGCGCTGAACGAATCCGCGCCCGATCAGATAGAAGACGAGCTCGCAAACCTTGAGAGCAAAGCGCGCGCATGGCTCGCCGAGCAGAATGCCGCCGTTCTCGAGGGAGCCAAGGTCTCCATCGCGTTCATCGCCGACGCGCACTACGACGGCCAAGCGTATCAGCTCCCCATTCCCGTCGATCGCGCCGCGCTGAAGGCGCACGGATACGCCGCGCTCGTGGCAGCCTTCAACGAAAAGCATGAGCACCTCTATGGGCACGCGGAACCGCATGCAACCGTAAGGATCGCACGATTGAGTGCGCGCATCACGGCAAAGCCCCCCGAGCTTGCCGGAGACGGCGAGGCCGGCCGGCGCGCGAACGCGGCAGCATTCCCGGACGGAGGCTCGCATGCCTTGCCTGCCGCGAAACCTGTATCCACACGAACCATCAGGCACAACGGGGTGCTGCAAGAAGCCGATGTCTTCGACCGGGACGCGCTTGCCCCCAAAGACCGCATCAGCGGCCCGGCCATCATCGAGCAAGACGACACCACCACGCTCGTGCTTCCGAATTGGCTCGCCACCTGCGACGAAAACCGCAACCTCATCATCACGCGAAGCGCGCGCGAACTGTAAGGGGTACTCATGAGAATCGATGCTTCCCTGCTGGAAATCATCCGTAACCACTACTCGGCCATCTGCTGCGGCATGTGCTCGGCTATCGAACGCACCAGCTATTCCTCCTACGTCACCGAGTCCGCGGACTTCGCCACGGGCCTCATCACGCCCGACGGCGAATTCTTCGCCTACCCGAAAACAGCCGGCGTAACCATCTTCATGGGGCTGTCCCTTGCCCGAACCATCGAGGAAGCCGGCGGGAACGCGTCAATGGCCGAAGGCGACATCATCGTCACGAACGATCCGTACAACAGCGACGGCCTTTCGACGCATCTGCCGGATGTGCACCTGATCAAGCCCATTTTCGCTGATGGAAGCCTTCTTTGCTATGCATGGTGCTTCGTGCACACCGCCGATGTCGGCGGGTCCGTGCCCACCAGCCTCACGCCAAAAGCAACCGATATCCAAATGGAGGGCCTGCGCATCCCCCCGGTACGGCTGAACCGCGCGGGAAAGCCGGTCGACGACGTGCGTCGGATCATCTTGACGAGCAGCCGTCAGCCGCAGCTTCTGATGGGGGACATCGATTCGATGATGGCGGCCGTCAACACCGCTGAGGCCCGAATACTGGATGCGGCGAGGAAGTTCGGCGCGGACACGTTGCGTGCCAGTCAGGAAGACCTGATAGAGCAGGCGCGCGAGCGCGCTCGAAAGGTTCTCTCCGAAATCCCCGACGGCACCTATTCGTTCGAAGATTACCTTGATGACGACATGGAAAGCGACGTGCCGATTCGTCTTGCTGTGGACGCAACCGCCGACAAGGGGCGCGTAACCCTTGACTTCTCTCGCTGCGATCCGCAAGTCGGCACCGCGTTCAACCTGATCACGAACGGTAGCCACCATCCGTATATTTACCAGGGGCTCATCAACTTCATCATCACGCAAGACCCGTTCATCCCGGTGAACGGGGGGTTAACCGAACCCATCAGCATCATCGCCCCCGAAGGCACCGTCGTCAACGCGCTGTATCCCGCAGCCGGCGGACTGCGCCATCCGGTTTCGGTGCGGCTCTACAACGCCGTGCTCGGAGCATTCAGCCAGGTCGTTCCCCATCTGCTTCAGGCGGCCGGAGGCGGGCAGGCCGCCATCGTCACGCTCTCCGTGCCCGATGACTCCCGCGGCGGCGCATACCGGGCCAACGTGGTCGAGCCGATGGGCGGAGGCGGAGGAGGCATGCGTGGAGCCGACGGCATCGATGGCGTCACGCACGAAACCGGCTTTCTGCGCAACACCCCGGTCGAGAGCCTTGAATCGCGCACCGATATCCTGGTCAGACGATATGAACTGATCCCGGACTCCGCCGGCGCGGGGCAGTGGCGCGGGGGCAACGCCATCCGCCTTGACTTCGAAACGCTGCACGCGCGCTCGCTCGTGGGCGCACGAGGGCAGGAAAGGCTGCGCTTCGCCCCGTGGGGATTGGCGGGAGGATCCGCGGGCACGTGCGGATCCGTCGTTCTGAATCCGGAAACGCCGCGCGAAAAGCAGCTCTCGAAAATAGCGACGCTCCCTTTCGAGCCCGGCGACATCATCAGCTTCCGCTCCCCTGCCGGCGGAGGCTGGGGAAGTCCGGAGCTTCGCGACCCTGAAGCGGTGCTCGCCGACGCTAAGCGCGGGCTGCTGTCGATCGCCGCAGCCCGCGAGCAATACGGAGTGGTGATTAGCCAGCCCGAAAACGGGGATGCCATCGTGGACGAAGCGGGAACCGCAACCGTTCGCGCCGGCATGACCGGAGATGGCGACGCGGTATATGGGCTTAGCAAGGAGAGGGAAAGCTACGAGCGCAAGTGGACGGCTTCCGCCAGCGACGCGCTTGCCATCGGGCTGCGGGATCTTCCCGTCGCCGAACGTCCCGCCGCCAAACATGCAGCACACGCCGCACTCGCCCATCTTGAAATCATCACGACAGCCAACGTGCAAGAGTGGCTCGAGCAACGGCTGAGCGGGAAATCGGCAAGCCCGAACGCCAACGATGACGAGCGCCACCGCAAGAGCCAGGACGCAAGCCCGAGCCGCGCGAACGACGCCGATCGCCCCGATGCCGCACTCGCGGCGCTCCACGCGAAAGTCGCCGTCGACCAGCCTGTATCCAATGATCAACTCGCAAGCGCGCTCAAAGGTGCCATAAAGGCTCGCAGCAAGGTCACTTACCTGATCTGGAAAGAGCTCGAGCGCGAACATCCCGAGATAGATGCCGTTGCGCTTCTCGGTCGCGTATACCGCGCTTGGGGCGCGCAATGCGGGGAAGTCTGGGAGGGCGTGCACGATGCGGCATCGGCCTTGCTCGCGCAAACGTCGAAGGGAGGATACCTCGCCTTCCAGCAGAAGTTCGTTTGCGCCGGGCACGACAGGGCGCAGAAAGACTTCGGATTCTGTCCGCACATGGAGGCGCTCGACGAAGTCGGTGCGACGCCGGAAGAAAAGCGAACGTTCTGCCAGCGCATTCTCTCCGAGGGGGATTACGGGAACCTGGATCCGCACCCCGGCCTGAAACTCACGTTCGAGCATCAAATCGGCGCAGGCGACGATCATTGCAGCTATGTGATAACCGCGCAATAGCTTGCGCGATGCTCCGTGCAAGCGGGATTCCGCCGATAATGAGGCGATGATCACCGTCCCGAACATAGCCGACCGGCTCTTCCGCAAAGTCTCGCCGACGCCGCGCACGACCTGCGAGCAGGAAACCGTTTCGCCGGCGTTTTGCGCCATCGACTGCCCCGGGCGCTGTCCGCTGAAACTGCATATGAGAGACGGCGAGCTGGTTTGCGTCCGTGCTCGCAAGGAGGCTCCGGCCTGCCATCGCGGATTGGCGATGCGCGCCTGGGCGAACAGCCCCGATCGGCTCATGTGGCCCTTGCGCCGCGTGGGGCCTCGCGGAACGGATCGCTTCGAGCGCATCTCCTGGGACGAAGCGCTCGACACTGCTGCACGGGAGCTATCGCGCATCCGGGACGAATACGGCAATGACGCCGTTTATCTCGCCTACAGCACGGGGCAGTCATGCACGACCGCCAATCCGTTCAAGCGCCTGCTCAATTGCTTCGGCGGTTACCTTAGCTACTACAATACCTATTCAAATCCGCAGATCAATGCAATGGTTCGCCATATGTACGGCCCCGGTTGCCTATTTCCCGGCGGAAGCGAGCTCGACGCTGCCTCCGATGCGGAGCTGGTCATCATGTTCGGATCATCGCCCGCGGAGACGGGCACCGCACGTGCGACCACGCATGGCGCCTGGGATCGCGTGGTCGCACGCGTCGGGGAACGTGGCGGCCGCATCATCATGATCGACCCGCGGCGCAACGGGTCGATGCCGCCACGCACCAGGTCGGCGAGCAGCACAGCCTATAGAGGCGGCGCAGGCGCCGCGACAGACCCGGCGAATTCCGCGAAGATCGCGAGCAAGACGGAGACCGCAACCGACGCAACCGACGCAGGCCCCACATCCCCAGCGGCAGTCGTCAGCTGGCTTCCCATCAATCCCGGGACGGACGGGGCGCTTGCCGCTGCGCTGCTGCACGAGCTCGCGTTCGCCCATAATGCGCTGGACTGGGATTTTCTTTCCGAGCACTGCATCGGCTTTACCGAGAGCACGCTTCCGCGGCATCGACGGGGGCAACGCCTTTCCGTCATCGATTACCTTAATGGGTCCGGCTACGACCGGATCAGGAAAACGCCCGCATGGGCAGCGCGTATCACGGGTATCGACGAGAACACGATCGAAGCACTGGCCCGGCAACTCGCGCACGCGCGACCGGTCTTCATCATGCAGGGCTGGGGGCCGCAACGGCGCAGCAACGGAGAGATGACCAGCGGCATGATCATGTTGCTCGCCATCTCTTTGGGGCAAGTCGGCCTGCCCGGAACCAACAGCGGCATGAACGTTGCCTGGGGCGGTGGCTTCCTCACGCGCGTCCACGCAGGCGAAAACCCTGTTTCGCCACGGATTCCGTCGTACCGGTTCTTGGATGCCGTCGAAAACGGCCCGGCGCTCGGCACGCAGGAGGGAGTGCGGGGCCTCGCCTCGGCCGATAGCGAGAGTGCGCATGCCTCGGTTGAGCGTGCCCCAGTTGAGCGCGCCTTGGCTGAGCGCACATTGGTCGAGCGCGCCTCGGTTGAGCGCGCCTCGGTTGAGCGCACCCTGACCAAAGCGGAACCTGAAGACGGAAAAGCCGCCTACCACGAATCGCATCTCGCAAACAGCATCAAGGCGATCGTCTGCCACGGAGGAAACTGCCTCACCAACCAGCATGGCGACGTCAACAGAGCGCATCGCGTGCTCGGCGATCCCTCGACATGCGAATTCATCCTGAACATCGACGTCGAGTTCACCGACTCGGCTCGTTATGCGGACATCGTGCTGCCCGATCTTTTCCGCATGGAGCAGATCGGGATGATGGATGCCGACATCAAAGGCCGCCGCATCGTCACATGCGACGGCGCCCTCGGTGCTCGCTTCGCACGACGCGGCGCATGGGATATCTGCCAAGATCTCGCGCGGCGCTGGGGGTGCGAGGATGAATTCACCGAAGGCAAAAACGAAACCGAGTGGACGCGCGATCTCTACGAGTCCGACCGGATGAGAGACCTGAGCCTTCCTCTCTTTGAACAGGCTGTTGAACAGGGTATTTGTTTCCGAGATAACGTTGGGTCCAGACCTTTTACCGCACTTGCCGGCTGGCGCGACGACCCTACCGCGCATCCACTGGACACACCCTCAGGGAAAATAGAGATCTTCAGCGAAGACCTTGCCCGGATCGCCCGGTCGCTGCACGGTACGCCGGATGAAGGATCCGTCACCCCTGTTCCAACCTACGTGCCGGAATGGGGGCCGGAGGAATACGCAAGCGAAGCAAACCGCCCGGCCCGTGACGACGCAAAGGAGCGGACAGCGGCTACGCGAAGCCGCCAGGACGAGCCGCTGCATGTATTCGGCTTCCACAGCATCGCGCGCATTCACTCGTCATGGGGAAACGTTCCCGCAGTATCAAAGCGTGTTGCTCAGGTTATTTCCGTAAACCCCGCCGACGCGCGGACTCGCCATATCAAGTCGGGGGATATCGTCGAAGCTTCGAACAGGTTCGGCACCTTGCGCCTACCGGCTGAAGTTACCGACGACGTGATAGCCGGCACCGTCGTCATGCCGCAAGGAGCCTGGTGGAAGGCTGCTGGCGCCGAGGCCGATGCCGGCAGCTCAGAGGCTGCCGGTTCGGATGTCTGCGGCGCCGATGCCGGCGAAGCAAGCAGCGACCGCGAAACCCGGGAAACCTCTGCGCTCGCAACCGCGCCCGTCGATATCGGCGGCTGCATCAACACGCTCACCTCCAGCAGACCTTCGCCGATCGCCTTCGGTAATCCGCAGCATACTTGTTGGTGCCACCTACGCAAACTCTAGCGCCGCAAGGCCGCAGCACCACCTATGGGCAACCGCTGCAGACCCGAAGCCTAACCGATGCTGGCTCCAACCGAGCAAGCCGAGCAGCCGCCTACCAACCCGACCCGGCTTGCAAAATCATGCGTATCTTGCAGCGTTTGCTCAAAGCCCT
>CAVDXU010000015.1:38265-47111 GCA_963613135.1 bacterium | reverse complement strand
CAGCGCATGAGCCACGACATCCGCACGCCCATCAACGGCATCCTGGGCATGGTGCAGGTGGCCGAGTGCTGCCCTGACGACCCCGAGCGCCAGAGGGAATGCCTGAACAAGATCGAAAGCTCGTCCAATTTGCTGCTTGGCCTGGTCAACGAGGTCCTAGACATGTCGAAGCTGGAAAGCGGGGAAATCCTGCTCGACGAGCAGCCCGTTGATCTCAATGAAATGGTGGACGAGCTCAACGACGTCATCGGCCATCAGGCCGCCGTGCGCGACATCTCGGTCACCACGAAGTCCGTTTCCGTTGAGCATCCGTGGGTGCTGACAAGCGTGTCTCACCTGCAGCGGTTGCTCATGAACATTCTGAGCAACGCCGTGAAGTACAACAAGGACGGCGGCAGCATCGACTTCACCTTCGAGGAGGTCTCCTTCGACGGCACGCAGGCCTCGTATCGGTTCACGTGCGCCGATACCGGCATCGGCATGAGCGAGGAATTCCAGAATCGCCTGTTCGACCCCTTTGCCCAGGAATATCAGAACGGCGTCTCGGCCGGCGGCACCGGTTTGGGTATGCCCATCGCAAAAAGCCTGGTCGAGGTCATGGGAGGGTCGCTGACCTTCGAAAGCGAGCTGGGAGTTGGGACCACGTACGTGATCACGCTGCCCTTCGAGGTGTGCGACGCCCCGGTAAGCGAGCTCGTGGAGGGTTCCGCCGCCGCCGGCAAGATTTCGCTGGAGGGCCTGCATGTCCTGCTGGTCGAGGATAACGATCTGAATGCCGAGATCGCCGAATTTTTGCTCACCGACGCCGGGGTGAAGGTGACGCGCGCCGTTGATGGCCAGGAGGCGGTCAACGTCTTCCGCAGCTCCGAGCCGGGGACGTTCGGCGTCGTGCTGATGGACTTGATGATGCCGGTGATGGATGGCTACGAGGCTACCAGGCAGATCAAGGCGCTCGACCACCCCGACGCGGCGGCCGTGCCCGTCATCGCCATGACGGCCAACGCTTTTGCCGAGGACAGGCGCCTTGCGCGCGAAGCCGGCATGGTTGCGCATGTGACCAAGCCGTTTGAAGTGGACAGGTTGCTGAACCTCCTGTCGCGGTTTTGCGCGGACGGATCTGCCCCCCCCCCTATTTCCGAAGGAATAAGCAGTGACGATGGGAAGCCTGCCACGCCTTGGTTGCTGTAAAAGGCATACGGGGAGCAATTAACATATAGTTCGCCGCCTTGAGGGCTGCGGGGAGAATGAGGAACTGCATGGATACGCGGAAAGCACAGAGCACGGATGCGGCGGGACGGGAACTCGCCGTTCCTCAGCGCATGACGCACGCGGAGTACGAAGAGGAGCTCGTTCGCCTTCGCCTGCTGTATCCGGTGGTGAGCCTGCTTACCGAAGAGCAGGTGGAGACCGAGCGCCATTGCCTTCTGTTCGGGCAGGACTGCCCCTGCATGCGCCAGGTGTGCTTGGACGTGCTCGAAAGCCATGGCGAGGAAACCAAGACGCTGAGCATGGACGACAACCGCCATCAGGCAACGGCACGCTACGTGGAGGTGGACGGCGAGGCGCGCGTGCTGCTGACGGCCACGCCCATTACCATGGCCGACGAGGCGCTCAGCTCTGAACTTTTGTACCGCGATGCGCTTTCCGGCGTGTATAATCGCCGTTTCTACGAAGACACCCTTCGACGCCAGCGTCTTTTCGCAGGCGTCGCCCTTATCGACCTGGATGATTTCAAGCTGATCAACGATACGCTGGGCCACCACACAGGCGACATGGCCATCAAGGCCGTGGGCAAGACCATGCGCTCATGCGTGCGCGAATCCGACATCATCGTGCGTTACGGCGGCGACGAGTTCGTTTTGGTGTTGCCCGGCATTTCCGCTGAAGATTTCGCCCTGAAGCTGCGAACCATTGCCGATGAGCTATCGCGCGTGTCCCTGCCCGGTTACGGCAGCATGATGCACGTCACAGTGAGCATCGGGGGTGTTTTGGCCGCCGGTCGAAGCGTTGACGAGGCTGTTCGCAGCGCCGACCGATTGATGTATCGCGCCAAGCAGCATAAGGGTTCCGTTGTCACCGAGCTCGACGTCGTTGATGGTGGAACGGAATTCAGCCGCCCAACGATCCTCATCATCGACGATTCGGAGATGAATCGCGACATTTTAAGCGAGATCCTGCAGGACGACTACGATACCATCGAGGTGGACAACGGCCAGAGCGGTATCGACGAGCTGGAGAAGCGCGGTGCCGAGATATCGCTGGTGCTTCTGGATATCGTCATGCCGGGCAAAAGCGGCTTCGACGTGCTTTCCATCATGACCCGTCGCGGCTGGATCGAGGACATCCCGGTCATCATGATATCGTCGGAGGATTCCGACGAGGTGGTATTGCGCTCCTACGAGCTGGGTGCCTCGGACTACATCAGCCGGCCATTCGACGCGCGCATCGTTCGCCAGCGCGTGAGCAACATCATGCGCCTGTACGCCAAGCAGCGTCGACTGACTGAGCTTCTGTCCCAGCAATTTTACGAGCGCGAACGCGACAGCCGCATGCTCGTCGATATCATGGGCGGCGCCATGGAGCTGCGCAACGGCGAAAGCGGTCCGCACGTTCATCATGTTCGCACTATCACCGAGGTGCTGCTTGAGCGCCTGGTGCAGAAGACCGACGAGTACTCGCTGCCTGCGGCCGAGCGCGCCACCATCGCCATGGCCTCGACGCTGCACGATATCGGCAAGCTGGCCATCGACGACAAAATACTCAACAAGCCGGGGCGTCTGACTGACGAGGAATTCGCCATCATGAAGACGCATACCACCATCGGCGCGGATATGCTCGAACGCCTGGAGCAATACAACGACAGCAACCTGGTGAAAGTCGCGCGAGACATTGCCCGTTGGCATCACGAGCGCTACGACGGACGCGGGTATCCGGATGGGCTGAAGGGCGACGAGATCCCCATCTCGGCGCAGGCTGTTTCGGTCGCCGACGTTTACGACGCCCTGACCAGCGAGCGCGTGTACAAAGCCGCCGTCTCTCATGAGGTGGCCATGCAGATGATCATGAACGGCGAATGCGGAACGTTCAACCCGCTGCTGCTGGAGTGCTTGGTCGACGTGCAGGATCGCATCCGCACGGAAGCGGAGGAAGACCAAGAGCTTGCCCCCCCCCCTATTTCATTTAGCAAGGAACTGATCAAGGAGCAGTGACGATGTCGATCAAAGAGGCATACGAGAAGATGGGCGCGGACTACGAGGACGTGCTGAGCCGCCTGATGAACGATTCGCTGGTGAGTCGTCTTGCAGGCAAGTTCTTGGACGAGCCGAGCTTCGGCAAGCTGCGCGATGCGCTCGCGGCGCAGGACGTGAAGGAGGCGTTCATGGCCGCGCATTCGCTCAAGGGCGTCGTGCAGAACCTGGGTTTCGCGAACATGTTCGATTCGGTGATCGAGATCACCGAGACGCTGCGCGCCGGTTCGCTCGAGGGCACCGACGAGATGTTCAAGAAGGTCGAGGTCGAGTACAACCGGACGGTGGAGGCGCTGCGCGAGGCGCTGTAGGCGAACGCGCCGCCGGGCGGGTGCGGCCTCGTTGCTGCTCCGTTGCGAGGTAGCGACCCCGCCGCGGCATCGCCGCCGCTTCGGCGCGGTTCTCCGCCCGCATAAACAATTGGTTACTTGGCGCGTTCGCTCTCGTATTTCGTGATGAACGCGCTATCATTGTTTCTGATATGTTACAGGTTCGCGCCGCTTCATCGCGCGGGCCGGAAAGGCGATCATGGGCATCGAATGGCAAGCAGGCAAGCAGTACCGCGAGATCATCTATGAAACCTGCGACGGCATCGCGAAGATCACCATCAATCGACCCGAACGTCGCAACGCGTTCACGCCGTTGACGGTCAACGAAATGTACGACGCGTTCACCGAGGCGCGCGACGATGCGTCGGTCGGCGTCATCATCTTGACGGGCGCCAATCACGGCGGCCGCCACGAGGACGAGGCCTTTTGCTCGGGCGGCGACCAGAAGATCCGCGGCAACGGCGGCTACGTCGGCGAGGACAACATCCCGCGCCTGAACGTGCTCGACCTGCAGCGTCTCATCCGCGTGGTTCCCAAGCCGGTCATCGCCATGGTCAACGGCTACGCCATCGGCGGCGGGCATGTGCTGCACATCCTGTGCGACCTTTCCATTGCGGCTGAAACGGCCAAGTTCGGGCAGACCGGCCCGAAGGTGGGCAGCTTCGACGCCGGCTATGGAGCGGGTTACCTGGCGGCCATGGTCGGTCAGAAGAAGGCGCGCGAGATCTGGTATCTGTGCCGTCAATACACGGCGGCCGAGGCGCTTGAGATGGGCATGGTCAACAAAGTGGTGCCCTTCGAGCAGCTTGAAGAGGAAACGGTGCAGTGGGCGCGCGAGATGCTGCAGTTCAGCCCCACGGCCCTGCGCTTCATGAAGGCGTCGTTCAATGCGGCAACCGACGGTTTAGCCGGACTTCAGCAGTTCGCCGGCGACGCGACGCTTCTCTACTACACCACCGACGAGGCGAAAGAGGGCCGCGACGCGTTCAAGGAAAAGCGCAAGCCCGACTTCTCCAAGTACCCGAAGTTCCCGTAAGGGCTCTTCGGCGCAGGTGAAACGGGGGAAGGTAAAGGAAGGCGCGGGTGCGGGAGCCCGGCTTTGGCACGAGGGATTTGAACGGTAAGCGTGAGGTAGGCTGTTGCAGGTATGATCGGCGAGTTCGAGAGCATGGTGCGGCTCAACCCCCAGCGCACTTGCTTTACCTATGTCGATGAAGCGGGCGCCGTTGACGCCCTGTCGTTTCGGGAAACGTATTTGTTCTCGGCGGGCATCGCTCGCCTGTTGCGCCGGCGCGGCGTGCGGCGCGGGGCTGCCGTGGCAGTCGATCTGCCGAACTCCCCGGCGTTCGTGCTGCTGCTGTTTGCGGCCGCATACGGCGGGTTTTCCCTGGTAGCGCTCAATAATCGCCTGACGGACGCCGAAAAGCGGGCGCGTTTGGCCGACCTGCATCGCGTTCGTCCCGGGTTCGTGGTCATGACCATCGACGAGGCAAGCGCCGCATCCTTGATGTCCATCGTCTCCGACGAGATCTCCGGCGTCGCCTCGAACGGCAAAGGCGGGCATGCGCGCACGTCGTTCGCAACGCGGTCGACGCTTGCCGCCACGCAGGCTCGCACGACCCGCGCGTTGGGCCGCGCGTCGACGCAGCAGGTTGCCCGCCGGCGCGAGGACATGGCCCGCCATGATGCCGTCGAGAGCATCATCCATTTCGCCGAGCACGGATCGCATGTGTTCGTCGGCGATGAGACCGCGGTGATCATGTTCACCTCCGGGACCACCGGTCGGGCTAAAGCGGTGCCTTTGACCTGGGATAACTTATGCGGATCGGCACGCGTATCCAACGAAGTGCTCAATCGCCGCGGCGCCGGCATCTGGCAGATCGCGCTGCCGCTGTACCACGTCGGCGGCTTGCAGATGGTGGTGCGCAGCATCCTGAACTCGAACCAGTTCGTCCTGTATCGCCGTTTCAACGCCGATCGGGTGCTCGTCGACGCCGCTCGCAAGGGCGTCACGCACATTTCCGTCGTCGACAAGATGCTGCAGGACATGCTTGATTCGCCGAAAGCGGCGATCCTATCCCGCTACGAATGCATCCTGCTCGGCGGCGGCCCGCTGAACGCCAAGACGCTTGAGCGCGCGTACGCGCTGCCGGCGCGTGTGTTCGCAAGCTATGGCATGACCGAGACGGCAAGTCAGATTGCAAACTGCCTGGTTGGGCGCAATTTTTCAGGCGGAATGAACCTTCTCCCCGGATATGAGGCGCGCATCATGAACCCTGCCTCCAACGGGTTCGGCCGCCTTGCCGTGCGCGGGCCGGGCCTGTTCTCCGGGTATCTGAACGCGCAGGCCGCGCATACCGCCGACGGATTCTTCCTCACGGGGGACACGGCCGCCATGGATGCGTCGGGCACCCTGTTCGTGAAGGAGCGCACGGACGACATGTTCATTTCCGGCGGCGAGAACGTCTATCCTGCCGAAATTTGCGAGAAGCTCATGCGCGTGCCGGGCGTGTCCGACGCGTACGTCTTCGGCGCGCCTGATGAGAAGTGGGGAAGGCGTCCGATCGGTTTCGTCGAGCGGGCCGGCGCGGGAGCGGGCTCGGGAGCGGGCTCGGGCGCGGGCTCCGCTGGTTCAGGTAGAGCCGCGGTTGCGGGCGGCGTGGCCGCTGCCGGTTCGGGCAGCGTGGCAACCGCCGTCGCCGGGTCGGGCAGGGCTGCTGCCGCTGCGGGCGCGGGTTCAGGCAGGGCTGCTGCCGCCGGACCTGCCGCAAGCGACGTGCGGCGTCTGAGCGCATTGGATTTTGCGCGCTACGTGAAAAGTTGCGTTTCCCCGCAGCTCTCGCGCGTGTATCGCCCGGAGAACCTGTTTGCGCTCGAGCGTTTCCCCCGATCGGGGATCGGCAAGGTTGACCGCGCCGCCCTGCGCGAGCTGTACGACCAGCGTATCCAGGTCGAGCAGGTGAACCTTTACCGCATCCGCTTGCCGTTCCGCAAGCCCTTCGCAACGGCGAAGGGCACGTTGTCGTCCCGCGAAACGCTGCTGGTCGAGGTAATCGATCACGAAGGCCGCACCGGGCTGGGGGAGTGCTCGGCGTTCGCAACCGATTGGTATCTACCGGAAACCATCGACCATGATCTGCCCATTTTGCGCGAGCAGCTGATTCCCGCGATTCTGTCGAACGCCTTGCTGCACCCCTCGCAGGCTGACGGCCTGTTCGCCGCTTGCCCGGGGGCCGTCAACGCGCCGATGGCGCGCGGGGCGATCGAGCCGGCGCTGTGGGATCTGTACGCGAAGATCGTCGAGAAGCCGCTTTGGCAGGTGATCGGCGGGCAGATCGGCGACGGGGCGTCGCGTGCGGTGGTTCCCTGCGGCGCGGTGATCCCGGTGCTTACGGCTGCGAAAGCGGTCGAGGCGGTCCGCACGTGCGTTGAAGAGGGCTATTCCCGTGTCAAGATGAAGGTAACGCCCGGTCAGGCATATCGTGCGGTGCATGCTGTCCGCGAGGCGTTCCCCAACCTGACGATAACGCTCGATGCGAATCAGAGCTTCACCGAAAACGAAATCGACGAGCTGCGCGATCTTGGCGGATGCGATGTCGAATGGATCGAGGAGCCGCTCGACCCGCGACGGATCCCCGCCTCGGCCCCGCATGATATTTTCGCCAGGCTCGACAAGCTGCAGCGCAGCATCAAAACGCCCATCTGCCTGGATGAATCCATTCGGAATGCGGCCGACCTCAAGCGCGCGCTCAATCACTCGGCGCTGGCCTGCTATGCGCTTAAAATCGGCAAGTTCGGCGGGGTGGAGCCGTCGTTGCAGTTCGCGCGCATGGCCCAACAACGTGGGATGCGCGTCTGGATCGGCGGCATGTACGATACCGGCATCGCGCGTAGGCTCGGCGCGGCGTTCGGCACGCTGCCGGCCATCCGCGACATCGGCGATATCGGGGCAACCTCGCGCTATTTCGACGTCGATGTGACCAATCCGCCTTATACGGTCGAGCGCGGCGGCGTTACCCTGAATCGCGCCTGTTTCGAGCATGGTCTGGGCTGCGAACTCGATCGGGCCGCTCTGTCGAAGGTCTTGGTTTCGCAGGAGCATTTCGCTCGACGTTAAACCCGCGCGAAAATCTTCTTCGCATTCGATATGCGCTCCATAAGCTGCGCTATCATGTTCTTCATCTGTATCCCGATGGGGAATAGGTTGTTTGCGGGCGCGCGCCCGTGTTCGGTCGGACGTGGAACGGAGCGGAAGTTGAAGCTGCTTGAAGAGCGCATCAAGCGCGATGGCGTGGTGAAGTCGGAAGGTGTCCTGAAGGTGGATAGCTTCCTGAATCATCAGATGGACATCGATTTGTTCAACGAAATGGGCAAGGAGTGGAAGCGGCTGTTCTCCGACATTTCCATTACCAAAGTGCTCACCATTGAAGCTTCGGGGATCGGCATCGCGGCCGTGGCGGCTCAGCATTTCGGCGTGCCGGTCGTGTTCGCCAAGAAGGCCGAGTCCATCAACCTTGACGGCGAGATGTTCAACACCACGGTGCAGTCGTTCACGCACCAGCGCATCTACAACGTCATCGTCTCGAAGAAATTCCTCGGGCCCGACGACCACGTGCTGCTCATCGACGACTTCTTGGCGAACGGTTGCGCCTTGAACGGCCTGATCGATCTGGTGGAAAAGGCGGGCGCGACCGTCGAGGGAATCGGCATCGCGGTTGAGAAGGGCTTCCAACCCGGCGGCGACGACCTGCGCGCACGCGGCTATCATCTGGAGTCGCTGGCCATCGTCGAGTCGATGGATCCCGAGACGGGCGAGATCAGGTTTCGCTCGTAAGTAGGACGACGCGTGAGCCGCCGGGCGGTTGGCGGCGGCCGAGAGAGGCGGTCCGGCGGGCGGTTGGCGGCGGCCGGGAGAGGCGGCCCGGCGGGCGAGTGACCAGCTAGGCAGGTAGCCTAGCAGCCCGGCAGCCCATCGGCCGCGCGGCCCGCCAGCCTGCCAGCCTGCCAGCCCGCCGCTCAAGGTGCGCTCGCCGGCTGTTGCGCAACAACGCTTATGCCTTGGTGCCTAGAATTCTTCAACGGTGAAAGCTGACGAAGTACGGAAAAGGAGCATGTCAATGAATTGCCCGAGTTGCGGTGCGCGTCTGGGGGACGATTGCCGCTTTTGCGTGAATTGCGGAACGCCTATAACGGTTGCCGAGCAGCCGAGCCAGGGCTTTTGCGTGCAGTGCGGCAACAAGCTTTCCGTTGGCAGCTCGTTCTGCGAGAT
>CAVDXU010000015.1:29279-38209 GCA_963613135.1 bacterium | reverse complement strand
CGGCAGGCGTGACAGGCCCGGCAGGTGTGACAGGCGCTTCGGGCGCGGTCGCGCCGGTTGACGGCTCCGCTTCGTCATCCACCACGTCCGTTATGGACGCGGTATCCGGCGACGACCCCCGTGTGGCGGTTCAAGGCTACGGCGCGGTTCGCGGCGCGAGCCCGTCAGGTTCCGCTTCCGGCTCCGGTATAACGGTACGTCCTGCGTCGGGTCCGGGCAACGCGGGCAACCGGGGTCTGGGCGCCGGCGCAATCGTCGGCATTATCGTCGGAGCCCTTGCCGTGGTTGCCATCGTGGCGCTGGGAGTCGCGTTCGCCATGGGGGCTTTCAACGACGGCGACAGCAAGAAGGAAGCCGAGTCGACGACCACCGAGCAGACGCAAGACAGCGAATCCACCACGAACGAAACCGACAGCGCCGAGCAAACGCAGAGCAACGAAATCGCGGTCAAGGCGAAGCTTTCCGAATACTCCTGGTCCGACCTGGCGAAAATCGCCGACAAGATAGAAACCGAGGCGAAAACGCGCGACGAGGCCATCAAGATAGCGGCAACCTACAACCTGGTGAAGGCCGACGGCACCATGACCGGCGACAAGAAGACGCTTGAGACCGGCGCCGGTTCCACGGACGTCTTCATCGCCGATGTGTACGTCGACAAGCTGGCTTCATCCACGTCGAAATGCGCCGCGTTCACCTTCATCGGCGCCGACATCCTCACCACGCACGCCATGAACGCGACCGGGACGAATTCGGGCGGCTGGTCGAAGTCGGGCATGCGCACGTGGCTTAACGGCACCGTGGTGAATTCGTTCCCGGCCGACCTGGAAAAAGCCACCAAGCAGGTGGTCAAGATGACTAACAACACGGGCAAATCGCAGAGCACCACCTGCGTCACGCAAACCACCGACAAGGTGTGGCTGCTTTCCTGGATGGAGTGCCTCGGCCCGATTTCGTGGAACGAAGGAGCCGACACGTCCTACATCGACAACATCGACAACCAGGAGGGCGTGCAGTACGCCTGGTTCAAGCAGCAGGGCGTCGAGGGCGAGCAGGGTCACGACGCGCTCATCCGCTCTGCACGCGGTTCTTCGGAGGAAGGCGTGTGGTGGATGCGCTCCTCAGCGCCGAACACGTCGACTTCCTTCGGCGATATGGGCCCTGAAATCGACAACGGCGGTACCGCTTCCACCGCTGAGGGCGTTGTGATCGGATTCTGCATATGATGAAGAAGGCTGTTGGATGCGCTGCGGTTGCGTTGCTGGCCGTGGCGCTGTGCGCGGGATGTTCGCAAGGGTCGTCTTCGGGAAGCTCGAAGGCGCAGGTGTCGGACGTCGAGGCGCTGCAGGCGAGCACAAGCGTAAGCGATGCGCCGCGGAGCGCAACCTCACAGGCGAACACTGAAGACGAGCAGCTCAAAGGGCAGATCTCGTCGATTGTCGAGCAGTATTCCGGGTCGTACGCCGTTGCGTGCCAAGCTGTCGACGGGTCGTGGAAGGCGAGCGTCAACGCGTCAGACAGTCATGTGGCCGCCAGCATGATCAAGCTTGCCATCATGGGCGCCTTGTTCGATCAGGAGTCGAAGGGACTGCTGAGCCTTGATGACACGGTGGTGCTGCAGTCGTCCGACATCGTGGGCGGTTCCGGCGTTATCGGCGCGCAAGGTGCGGGATCGACCTGGACGTATCGCGAGCTGCTTGAGCATATGATCCAGGACAGCGACAACACGGCCACGAACATGATCATCGACAAAGTCGGCATGAGCAATGTCAATAGCTGGTCGTCAAGCTTCGGCCTGGAAGCCACGACGCTCAACCGGATGATGATGGATTTGAATTCCGGTGTCGAAAACTACACGTCGGCTCAGGACGTAGCGACGATCCTGCAGGCTATTTGGGATGGGACGTTCGTCAGCGAATCCGCGAGCAAAGAGGCGCTGGCCATTCTTGAAGGGCAGAACGAAACCACCGGCATGGAGTTGGGATTGCCCTCGAGTGCGACGTTCGCGCACAAGACGGGCGATCTTGACGAGGTGCTCAACGACGGCGGCATCGTCGAGACGCAAAGCCCGTATATCCTGGTCGTGCTGGCGTCAGACCTGACGGATACCTCTGCATCGTCGGCCATGCAGGAGATCGCGCAAACCGTGAGCGCCTACGCCGAATAGGGTTGCACGAAGGCTCCGCGGCGCCGATCGGCGGCGCCCTCCCGTTGCTGCACGGCGCCCATTGCGGCACCGAACGGCGCTCCCGGCCCCGCACGCCGCTCCTTTCGACGCCGAGCGGCCCTCTTCGGCCACGTAACGGTTCGGTAAAGGCTTCCTGCTAGTTCTGTATATCGCGTTGGAATCGCGCATCGCACCTGCGCGAGCTGGCACAATGGAGGGAAACCCATCGTTTAAGGAGTGCTCCTTCATGAACATAGGCATAAGCCTGGTTCTGGTCGTTCTTTTCCTGGCCATGAACGCGTTCTTCGTCATCGCCGAATTCGCGCTCGTGCGCGTGCGCAAGTCGCAGCTTGAGCTTGCGGTTGAAGAGGGGAAACCCGGCGCGAAGTGCGCCATGCAAATCGCCGAGAACGTTAACAAGTATCTTTCGGCCTGCCAGCTGGGCATCACGCTTGCCTCGCTTGCGCTGGGCTGGCTGGGCGAGCCGGCGTTCTCCGCGCTCATCCGCCCGCTGTTCGAGCTGCTGGGCCTGCCCGAGGCCGTCGTCGGCGCGGTCGCCGTGGCCATCGGCTACTTCATCATGACCACGCTGCACGTGGTGACCGGCGAGCTTATCCCGAAGTCGTTCGCCATCTTCGCCACCGAGCGCTATGCCCTGCTGACCGCTCGTCCGCTGATGGCGTTCTACAAGGTCACGTATCCCATCATGGTGCTGTTCAACGGCATAACGAACGCGGTCGTGCGCCTGGCCGGCCACGATCCGGCCAACGAGCGCGAGGTCTACACCGATGACGAGATCAAGCTGCTTATCGACGAATCGACCGAAAGCGGCCTGATCGATCCCGAGCAAAACGAGTACGTGGACAACATCTTCGACCTGGGCGATAAGGACGCCGAGGCCATCATGACGCCGCGTACCGACCTCGTTTGCATCGACCTGGAAGACTCGCTTGAGCAGAACATGGCGCAGGTGCTGCAGCACAAGTACACGCGCTACCCGGTGTGCCGCGAAACGAAGGACCGCATCGTCGGGTTCGCGCACATCAAGGACCTGTATTTGCTGTCGAAGGGATCCACCATCGACGATTTGCCTATTCGCGCGATCGAGGCGGTTCCCGAAAGCATCCCGGTCGCCCGCTTGCTGCAAGTGCTGCAAGAGCGTTCGACGAAGATCGCCGTCGTGGTGGACGAGCATGGCGGCACGGCGGGCATCGTGACCATGTCCGACATCATGGAGCAGATCGTCGGCCATGTCGATGATGAGTATCATCACGCCGACAACGATTCCGTGAGAAAGCTGACCGATGATGTCATGATGGTCGATGGCGGCATGGCCATCGGCGACTTCGAGGATCTGATCGGCTTCGAGCCCGAGGACGCGCAGGATTGCGAAACCTTGGGCGGCCTGATCATGGATGTGCTCGACCGCATTCCCTCGGAAGGCGACTCTCTCACGCTCGAGGGGCGCGAAGTGACGGCGAAATTGCAGGTCACGAAGATGGACCGGCACCGTATCGACAAAGTGAAGCTCACGTTGGTGAGAAAGCCGCTCGAAGAGGAATAGCCCGCCCCCGCGCGGCCTGCGCTCCGCGGCCCCACCCGCGGCCCCTCGCTCACCCGCGGCTCGCGCCCGGCCGCAGACCCGCACGCGCCCCGCGCGGCCTGCGCCCCGCGCCCGCAGGCTCCCTTACTCCACCGTCACCCCGGCGAAGCGTTCGGCGTTATGCCATAGGATGTCCTCAAGCTCGTCGTCGGTGAAGCCGGCGCCGACAAGCTGCTCGTATTCGTGCGCCGGGTCCCACATGGGGAAATCGCTGCCGAACATGATGCGCTTGGTGCCCCACAGCCGCGTCAGCTCGACGGTGCGGCGCTGCCCCAGGAAATACTGCGAGCTCGACTCGTCAAGGAAGACGCGATCGTTCATGGCCACTTCGTGCAGCACGTCGTAGCCCACCTCGTAGCGCGACCAGCAGCCGAAGTGCGCGGCGTCCACCACCAAGTCGGGGAAGGCGCGCAGGATGTTCACCAGCCGGCGCGGGTGCGAGTAGTCATAGCGATAGTCGCCGGTGTGGATGACCACGGGCAACCCTAGCTCCTCGCAGATGGCGTACACCTCCATCAGGCGCGGGTCGTCCATGTTCACGTGCTGCGTGTCGGGATGCAGCTTCAGGCCGTGCAGCCCCAGTTCAGCGAAGCGTCCGATCTCGTCGGCCGGGTCCTCGAAGTCCTGGTGGATGGTGCCGAACCCGATGAACTCGGGATGCTTCGCGCACTCGTCGGCGATGGAGTTGTTGATGGTCGGCGCCGAATGCGGCGTGGTCGCCACCGAATGCACGATGAAGTGCGTGATGGGGCAGCGTTCCTTCGCGGAAAGCAGACCCTCGGGCGTGCCGTCGCCGAACATCTCGATGTTGTAGAAATCGCCGATGGCCTCGACCGCCCGAGCGGCTATTTTGTGCGAATAGATGTGCGCGTGCGCGTCGATAACTGCCATGTGCCCTCCTAGCGTCAAGTGTTTCGCCACGATTGTAGAACAACGCCGCGCTATCGCACGGGAAGGAATCGAATCTCTCGGGGGCGGTGCAGCTTGGCTGATCCGGCGTGCTTTTCTCCGCATCGAAAAGAGCCTTCCGGACTCCTGCTTTCGCGTCACGTTTTTGGAACGCTGCGCGAACGAAAGTGCATAAATGCATACACAGTTGTATCAAGCGACGAGACAAGCGCATCGATCTATGTATTGATCGCAGGTCAATTGTTTGAGCGAGGTTAAAGTTACCCTGGATACGAGTTGCGCAACGGGCTTCTGTGACATTACGTTTTACTATTAAGAGTCAAATCCGAATAACTTGCATCCCGCGTCAGATGGCGGAGATGCCGGAATCTTGAAACATTGAAAGGAAGTGAACCGTCATGGCGACGCGAATGATCTCGTGCGGAAAGCATGGCATCGTGTATCGCTGCGACGGTTCCCTATCCGCTCCGGCCGGAGCGATGCTGAATGCCGCTCCCGAGGGCCTGCGCGATAAGCTTTCCCGCATCGAAGGGCCGTGGTGCCTGAAGGTGCTGCGCACGACCGAGCGCCATGCGGCGTATCTTCGCGATGCACTTCCGCGCCTTAATACGGCCGGCGCGATGCCTTCGATGCTGGGCTGTTGGGATGTTTCCGATGGCGGCGCGGGTCGGGCTCTTGCGATTGCGACGGAGTGGATCGAAGGTCCCTCGCTGCTCGATCTTGTTTCCCGTCCCTCCGGCGAATCGGGCAGCGCGGCGCTTTATGCGCTCTTCGGTTTGGCGAAAACCCTGGCCGAGATCGAGAACTCCTCTTGCCGGTTCGCGCACGGCGACGTGAAGCCCTCGAACGTTATCGTGCCCGCCGCTGGCAACGTCGCGGTCGCTGCCCGCCCCGTTGCGCTTGTCGATTTCGACACGGTGTCGCTTGCGGCAAATCCGCGTTCGTTCGCCATTCCTGCTACCAGGGAGTTTTCGGCACCCGAATGCAAGATGTGCCCGCCAAGCGCGGCCTCCGATGTCTACTCCCTGGGCGCCTGCATCAGCTACGTTCTGTCGAACGCGTCGCCCGCCGGCCCGGCCAGCTCGCCTGCGCCCGCCGCCCGCTCGGCAACTTCGCCGGCGAAAGCGCGGTCAGGCATCCCGCTCGACGCCGATTGCGCGGCCAACGCGTCCGATCTCGCCGCCCGCTGCATGCGGCCCGACCCCGCAAGAAGGCCGTCCGCTGCCGAAGTGGCCGAGGAGATGCGCCAAATGGGCTGGGCAAGCGATGGATTTACCGCCCTTCCGCAAGAAATTACCCCCCCCCTCTTAATAGTGATTCAAGAATGATAGTATGACGAATTGGTCACGCTTTGTTCACGATTGCGTGAGAAAGAACCTGATTGCATGACAAGCCTTACCGAACATATCGAGATGACTGAGCGAAAAGAGGGTGCCGGTTGGTACACCGCGATGTTCTTTTTTCTCGAGCATATGCGTCTTTTGTCGAAGGGTACGATCAATCACAAAATCCTGTTCGCACGCCTCAGCGAAAAGGGCAACCTGATCAACCATAGCAACCCGCGTATTCGCCGCTCCGTTGCCGCCTCGCTTTCCCGAACCGTTCACTCCGCTCGCTATGCCGAAGCTTTGCGCACATCGTGCGAAGAAGACGCGGGCCTGATCGAGGGCGTCGTCGATTGGCTGTACGCCCAACTTGCCCCGTTGTATCCGAATACGGCGGCGCTTGTTGAGGAAATGGGCAGCGTGGTCTGGGCCGACGTGCTCGTCGGGCTTGGGAATGAGCGCTTCGGCGGACGCGTTGTCGACGTGGTGCGCGCCTCCAACGAGATGCAGCTGGTCAAGTCGTGGGCTGAGCTGGCCTGCCTTGACGACAAGGCTCGGTTCTCGTTGATCGCATCCGCCATGCTGCGCATCATGACGTATGGGTACCTAGACGCGGCGAAGGCTCATCAGTTTGCAGGGGAAACGCTTCTTGACGAGGTCGTTCCGGCTCGATGCAGCGCGGAATCCGCGATCGCCTGCCTGATCCGCGTGTCGTGTAGGACCGATCGCGTATCGGGGGTGTGGGCTCTCGAGCCTTCGAAAACGTATGCGGTCGGGCGCTATTCCGATTGCGACATTTTTGACCCCGATCCTCATGTTTCTCGCAGGCAATGCGTGCTGTTATGCAAAGATAACATCTGGTATGCGAAGAACGAATCGCGAAGCCGCGGTATCCGCGTGCTCGACGGGGATGGGAAAGTGCTTGCAAGCGTTGCCCCGAGTGATTCTGAGCAGCTTGTGGAAATACTGCCCGAACAGGTGCTTGAGCTTTCCGGAGCGTCGCAGTACCTGTTCCTAGGGATGGATTCGCTTGGTTTCGACATGGTTGGTTGTAGAGAGTAGGAATGGCAATGGGATCGCTGCGCTGCAAGGTTCGCAAACATAAAGGGTCGCAGGAGCTGCATGTCAGCGCGGGACGCGGCACGACGTTGAACGAGTCGGCACACGGCGTCTTGCAGAAGCGCCGCCCGGAAACGCTGCTCGGGTACGGAACGTCGATGACGGCGGGCGCGGAGGTGGTGTTCGACATCACGCGCCTGGAAACGCTTTCCGCATTCCTCTCGCGTGGCGTCGGGGCATCCGATGTGCGCTTCGTGCTCGGCCAGGTGAAGGCAACGATCGAGGGCTGCATCGAAAACGGGCTTCCGCTGATGAATCTGGTGCTCGACGACAAGTACGTGTTCAACGACTCCTGGAAGAAGCGCGTGGCGTTCGCCTATGCGCCGCTGACCGGGGTTGATCCGGATCTGAAGTCGATGCGGTCGTTCTTTGCGAATCTGTTCAAGAAGGCGAAGCCCAACGATGCCGAGGCGCAGCGGGTGATCGCCAGCTATGCTGAGTATTTTGCGAGCAATCCGGCGTTCAATCCCATCGCGTATGCCCAGTTCCTGGGAACGCTGGCGCGCCAGGGGTCGGCGGGTTCCGACATCCCCCGTCGTTCCGAGGACGCGAACGGCCCCGACACGAATGCCATTGGGGATCTACCGGCCAACGTCGACGTCGCGCCGGCGGAAGACCTCGCGGCCCAGCAGGGGCCGGGCACGACGGTGCTCGGTGACGAGGCCGATTTCGGCCTCGAGGCTGTTACGAGCAAGGATATCCCCGGTGCGCGAGGCAACTTCGTCGCGCCGGCGCCCGAGCCCGCGCCCGCGCCTGAGCCTGCAGCCAAGCACGCTTCCGCGCCCGAGCCTGCAGCCAAGCACGCTCTCGCGCCCGAGCCGGCGCCCAAGCACGCTCCTGCTTCGCATCGTGCGGGCGGTCTTGACAAGGTTGACGCGAACGACGACGGCACCACCATCCTCGGAGGGTCGCAGCTTGGCCAGGGCGACGACAACGACACGACCGGGCTCGGACGCGATGCTTCGGCCAACAGCGCCAACGTCGGCGGCACCACGGTGCTCGGCGATTTCGACGATAGCGTTCCGAATCAGTTCGAAGGCCAGGTTGATTCCGGTCAAGATGCCGAACCCGCCGAGACGGAAGAGGCTGCGAAGCCTGAAGAACTTGCTGTGCCCGAAGAACCCGTGAAGGCTGAAGAGCTTGCAGTGTCCGAAGAACCTGCAGCGGAAGAAGAACCTGCCGAGGACGACGAACTTGACGAGGACGAGGAGTGGGCAGCCGACGACGCCGACACCACCGTGCTCGGCGCCAGCCAATTCGGCGGCGGCGATGACGCCGACACGACCGTTTTAGGTGCCAACCAGTTCGGCGGGGGCGATGATACCGACACCACCGTGCTCGGTGCCGCTCCGAAAAAGAAAACCCCTGCTCATGCGGGAACCTCCGTAGCCGACGCGAAGCATGCCTCGGATAGTTTCGGCGATCTGCCGTTCCAAGCCAAGCATGCCTCCCTCGACCCGAACACCGGCGTTCTCGGCGTGGGCCCGTGGATGGATTTTGGTGAAGACGACGAATCGACCTCGATATTCGAGGAAAACTTCGACGACGAGCCCGAAGAGGAGCAGGCCGCGCAGGACGACGAGAACGTTGAAGAGGCTGCTGCTGAATCGGAGGCCGCGGAGCCGGAAGCCCCGGTAGCCGAAGGGGAGCTGGCCGAGGCCGAGGCGGCCAAGGAGGCTGCGGAAGACGCCGAGGACGCCGAGGCGGCCGAAGCCGAGGAGGTTGCGGAAGCGGCCGAAGATGCGGCTGGCGAGACTCCGAAGGACGATCAGCCGGAGAAGGCCAACACGTCGAATGCGGATCAGCATTC
>CAVDXU010000015.1:19124-28345 GCA_963613135.1 bacterium | reverse complement strand
GCGCGATGCATGCAGGAAAGGAAGGGCCTATGCGGTTCATGGCGACGGGTTGCACCGATGTCGGCAGAATCAAGGAAACCAACCAGGACAGCTATCTGATCAAGATAGCGCAAACCGATTTCGGCGACGTGGCCCTGGTCGCGGTCGCCGACGGCATGGGCGGTCTGGCGAAGGGCGAGCTGGCTTCCGCCACGGTGGTGCGCCGGCTGTCCGAGTGGTTCGACACGAAGCTGCCGCAGTCCCTTGAGGCCATGGGGTCATCGGTCGATGGCTTCGAGCAGTTCGTCGAAGGCCAGTGGAACGGCCTGATCCAGGACCTGAACCTGGCGATCATGCGTCACGGCAAGGCCGGCCACATGAACCTGGGCACCACGCTGACGGCCATGCTGTGCATCGGCGCGCGCTATTCCATCGTGCACGTGGGCGACTCGCGTGCCTACGAGATCACGCCCGGCGGCGTCGCTCAGCTGACCGAGGACCAAACCTTCGTCAAGCGCGAGGTGGACGCCGGCCGCATGACGCCCGAGGAGGCGCTCGTACACCCGCAGCGCAATGTTCTTCTGCAATGCATCGGATCGTCGAAAGAGGTCAAGCCCGCCATCGCGCATGGCACCCTCAAGCGCGGCACCTCCTACCTGCTGTGCAGCGACGGGTTCCGCCACGTGCTCACCAATGAGGAACTGCGTGACTTCTTGAATCCCGAGCGCCTGAACTGGGCAGCCGAGGGCGATCCCTCCGTTGACGCCGCTCCGGGCAACGTGCTGCGCCGCACCATCAACCTGGTGATGAGCCGCAAGGAAAACGACAACATCACCGCGGTGTTGCTGCAGACGATGGAAGGGGGTCGCTAATGGCGCCGCGACGCAGGGGCTTGAAGGAAGGCGACATCCTCAAGGGCAAATACAAAATCCTGAACATGATCGGCAAAGGCGGCATGAGCCGCGTTTGGATGGCGAGCGACCTTGAGATGCCCAACAAGCAGTGGGCTGTCAAAGAGGTCGACCGCACCGCCAAGGACCCCTACGGCGACCCTATTGAGCAGTCGCTCGTCGGCGAATGGGAAATCCTGTCGCGTATCGACCATCCGAACATCGTGCGCATCGTCGACATGGAGAAGACCAAAGACTTCATCTACATGGTCATGGACCACGTGCCCGGCCAGACGCTTGCCGACGTCGTGCGCAAGGACGGCCCGCAGGACGAAGCCGACGTGCAGCGCTGGATGCTGCAGATCTGCGATGCGCTGTCGTATCTGCATGGCCAGAATCCGCCGATCATCTATCGCGATATGAAGCCGTCGAACGTCATGCTGCATCCTGACGGTTACGTCAAGATCATCGACTTCGGCATCGCCCGTACGTTCAAGGGCAACAAGTCCCAGGACACGAAGGCGTTCGGCACCGACGGCTACGCGCCGCCCGAGCAGTACCAGGGCCGCGGGCAGACCGACCCGCGTTCGGACATCTACGCGCTCGGCGCGACCATGTGGCACCTGCTGGCTGGCAAGGCGCCTAGCCAGACGCCCATCCCCGACGTTCGCGACCTAAACCCCTCCGTGGGCGAGGGTTTCGCGTCGGTCATCATTCCCAAGTGCACCAAGCTCAACCGCGAGGAACGCTACCAAACCTGCGACGAGATGTCGGCCGACCTGGACCGTTACGAGCAGCTGACCCGCGCCTATCGCGGTAAGCAGAAGAGCAAGGTCATCTCGTTCGGCGTGACGGCCGGCTTGGCCGTGGTGCTGACGTTCGCGGGCTTCGGCTTTTTGCATGCGCGCGACGTCCAGATCACCGAGCAGTACCAGCATTGGATCGACCTGGGCAACGACCAGGTGAAAACCAATCAGGGCACGCCGTCGGGCGACACGCTGAAGTGGGACAACCTTGAGTCCGAGCCGGGCGGGGCGGAAGGATCGTACCTGCAGGCCATCAAGCTCAAGCCGAAGGCCGCCGAGGCGTATGAGGGCCTGATCAACTGCTACAAGCAGGACAACGAGTTCTCTGAGGAGGAGAAGAAGCAGTTCGACGCGGCCTACCAGAAGAACCTTTCCGAGCTGAAAACCTCCGATGAGTACTCCAGCCTGTGCTACGACATCGGTATGCTGTACTGGAACTATTACAGCTACGGCGGAAGCGACCAGGACAACCAGGACGTGCGCATCAAGGCTGCCGGCGACTACTTTAAGATCGCTGCAGAGGACGCAACGTTCAAGAACAACTCCCGCGCCAAGATGTATGCCAACATCGCCGATTTCGTGACGAACATATCGCAGCAGGTCAATGAAGGAAACGACGACGATCAGCTGCAGGAAACCTATTCGAACTACTGGACGAACCTGCAGGAACTGGCGGGTCGTCTGGACACGAGCAAGTCCGACTCCGAGAAAAGCGTCAAGGTGCGTCTGGAAAGCTGCGTGCTCATCGCCAACGCGATGGAGACGTATATGGATAAGTTCGCCAAGGTTGCCGGCGTGAGCCGCAACGACATGAACGCCATGTACGAAACCGTCGAGGCCGCGCTGCAGCAGACCGAGAACGAAGGCGACCTGTCCGACAAGGACAAGCAGCGCCGCACCGAAACGCTCAATCGCATGAAGACCAAGGTGCTGCCGAAGATAACCACCGTGTACGGCGCGTCAAAGTCGGGAAACTAGGGGGATAGCATGGATGCAGTCTATTATTACATCGCCATCGCCTGTTTCGCGGTGGCTGTCATCTGCGCGGTAGCGGCGGTCATCATCTTCTTCCGCGCCGGCGTGCCCGATGCGGTGCGCTTCCTGCGCCACAAGCCCATGAAGGGCGCTTCCGGATCGAAGCCGCGCACGACCCCGTCGCGCAGCGGCAGGCTTCGCGCGGCGAAGAAGGTTTCCGCCGGCCCTGCTGCCATCTCGGGCATGGATTCGACCAATTCCGACCTGATCGCCCCGCCGGATGACCGCACGACGACGTCGCGCGGCAAGCATGCGCACGGGAAGACGAGAAGGGTTGTGGGGAAGAAGCCGTCGGTCGAGGTGCCGCCCGTGCCGTCGGCCTCAACGGTGGCGGAAGGCTCGGCGGCCGCGCCGTCGCCTGCTGGTCAGACCGTGCCGGCTGCTGGCCAGACGCCGTCGCGCGCTGATCAGGCCGCATCGCGCGGAACGAAGGTTGAGGCTTCCGAGGATCCGACCGATATCCTGTCCGGATCCGCTGCGGATGCGCTGGAGTCCTACGAGGAGGAAACCTCCGAGGATCCGACCGGCCTTCTGGCTGGGGACGAAGAGACCGAAAGCCCCACCGGCATGCTTGCCGAGGATGATTCCGAGAACCCCACCGGCCTTCTCGATGACGGCGAGGCGTCCGAGAATCCCACCGGCCTTCTCGATGACGGCGAGGCGTCCGAGAATCCCACGGGCATGCTGATGGACGAAGTTGAGTCCGAGAACCCGACCGGGATGCTCATGGATGAGGAAGAGACCGAAAGCCCCACGGGCATGCTCCTGGACGAGGGCGAATCCGAAAGCCCGACCGGTATGCTGATGGGCGAGGGCGAGACCGAGGATCCCACCGGCATGCTCGTCGAGCAGGAGGACTCCGAGGCCCCGACCGGCATTCTGGGCAGCGAGCCGAAGGCGGCGGCTGAGGCTGAGCCCGCGGCAGCGGCGGCTGAGGCTGGCGTGGCGGTGACGGAGCCGGCGGCCGAGCCCGAGCCCGAGCCCGCGGCGGCGGCCGATTCCGCGGACGAGTCGCCCGTCGAGGCTTCCGCGGCAGACGAGGCTTCCGCGGATCACGAGGATCCCGATTCGCCGACGCGCATGTTGACGCCGGTGCCCGTCGAGGACGAAAACAACCCCGATGAGGACGACGATGATGTTGTGCAACTGGAGGAAGACGAATTCCGGTTTATTATTAAGCAGAATATCATCGTAGTGCATACTGACGAAGTCATTGAGGGCTAGAGGCCGTGCGGAAGGAAGGAAACCTGATGATCGAAGCGATAGAGAAAGCGACAAGAAAGCCGTTATCGGTTGTCATGTCGGTGCTGCTTGCAGCACTGCTTGTGCCTACCGTCCCCACGACCAGCGCAACAGCCTACGCCGACGACGAGCCCGGTCAAGAAGGCAGCGGCACCACCGAGTCCGAGACCTGGAGCCCCATCCAGGGAACCGACGAAGCAACTGGCCTCCCGACCCTAATGGTCTTCAAGAACTACGGCTTTACCAACGATTCGGTGCAAGTTTGGCAGGCCAGCGAGGGGGCCCATAAGCTGGGCGCCGGAATCGATGCAATCAGTGGCCTGATCGCCGATCCGTCGGACGATACGATTAAAGATGATGACAATGCAAAAGCTGCTTGGGAAAATGCTCAGTTCAAAGCTTCGGAATCCGCGAAAATCGCTGCCACGGCTGCTATCAAGACGAGCGGCAATGATCAAGCTGACGGCGATGCGACCTCTGAACTAAAGAATAATCTGTTGGAAGATGATATGGTTTCGTTTGTCGCCAACAAGTATGTCTCTTGGTATAACAGCGAGCGCGCTAAAGAAGGTTATGGCGCGATCGGTGAGACTCTGAAGAGCAAGATTGTGGAGAGCGAGATAGAAAAAGGGAACGAAATCAGCGAAGACGAGGTGGAGCTTGGCGAGCTGACGGAATTGTCCGTTGATGATGAAGCCTTGAAGACTGCTATCAAGTCGGCGATCGCTGACGAGAAGATCTCGGTTTCCGCAACGAGGAGCAGCGATCCAACGGTGAACCTCGATGACAAGAAGTTAGAAGTTTCCGGCCACAAGTGGAACACGTCGGAAGACGTTACGGTGACGAGTGTCACCGGCGATGATAAAAATATCAATGCCTCTTACAGTAGCAAGGATGGCAGCCTTTCGGTAACTGCAACTGGGGGCGAGAATGGTTCCCTTACTGTTGGTTTCAACTACGACAAGACACTCACGGGCTATAGCTACAAGATCTCTGGAGCAACATACACCTATGACTATGTCGGTAAGTTGTCGGTGAAAAACGGCACTTCGCTGTCGCAGACAACGGTTTCCTGGACGAAAAAGGATAATAGCGGAGAGAACCAGGGCGGGGATGCTTCCGTCGCTTCAGCTGATGGACAGAATTCAGGAGAGGGAGCCGGCGGATCCGACGGCGGAGACCAGAGCGGCGCCTCGGGCTCCGACGGTTCCGGAGACGATTCTCAGGTGCAACCCTCTGAAACCGAAAAAACCATAACGGTTGGTATCGAGACGAACGATCTTAGCGTAACCGCTAATGATCTTAGTAGTGATGACGACAAGCAGAAGCTGAATGGATCAACCACAATTTCTGATCTCAAAGCTAACAGCGATAACGAGAAGATAAGCTATGCAGCTGACGAGACACCTGCAACGGTAACTCTGAAAAACTCGTTTACCCAAGATGTCACAATGATCAACCTGTTCCCGGATGATTTGGGCACGGTGGTTCTCCATGATAGGTATTCCGGTGATACCGGTAAAGAGTCCCTTACTTATTCAAGTAACCCAGACGGAGAGATTGGCAACATCTTTACGTTTGAGGCAACCGACGACCTGACACCCGAGCAGAACGAGGCCAACGTAACGAAAGCCCTTGAACTCCTTGGCAACCCTAATACAGAGGAAGACCAGCAAGGTTATATGGATTTCTTTTCCATTAGTTACGATGAAAAGAATAATGGCACTCTCAATATCAAAGCGTCGAACGCAACATATAGCGGCGTCGATAAAACAGCAGCGTCACAGACAGCGAAGCTGGAATGGAAAAACGACAAAGGGGATGTCATCGCGACTCATGAAGTCAAGGTGATGGTCAATCCTCTCGAGATCCAGTGTGGTGATCTAACCGAATCGTATCGCTTGCCATTGGCCAATCTTGATAGCAGTAGGTATGAAAGTGAAGAGGCCATCTACAGCATGAGCCAAGAGGGCCACATTCAAGCTGATGCGAATAAAGCGGTTAGAGCGGCTATCGTGAAAGCTACCGAAGGCGACGAAAATGCGGTTCGGCCTGATGAAAACACCGATTTTTACGAAAAAGTCACACTCGCTGATGGTGCATACAAAACTGACGGAGCACTACAACAACTGATCGTCGGGAGAGAAGATAGCTCTCAGGTAAAGATGGGGTACGACGAGCAAAACGCGACATCTCGCGCCGCCTATGGCAACTACAAGATTGTTGATGCGAACCCCGTCACTATCAATGCTATGGAGTCGTATGAGTGGGGAAAGGAGAGCTCAGCGGGAGACCAAGAGGACCAAAAAGATGCCAATCTTGTCCTGAAAGCCAATCAGGGCGTCGACGAAGATAAGAAGCCAGTTGACCTTAGCTCCGGAAATTGCACGAATACCTGGGTTAATACAATTCCTGAGGCCAAATGGGCTGACCATGGGCTGAATTATGCTTCAAACGGCATCCCTCAATCTGAAAGCGATTTTGGGGCTATTGATGCGGAAGTTACGTTGAATGGCGGCCAGGGCATTCATAAGGCATCGATTTATGCGATCGATACGGATGGCGTCATCAGTGAGGTGACGGGCATCCAGTACAATCTCGACAGCATTGCACCTCGCTTGCGTAGCTGGGATGTTGGTACGCCTTACAAGACGTTCAGCGGTATCTTTTTCCAGAAAGACCAAATTGATGTCAGCTTTGCCGTGACGGATAGTTGGACGGGTGAAGATAAAGGCACTAAGCTGGCCGGTGAAAGTGAAATCGACGCAACCACTTCTGGTGTAAATGTAGACGCTACAAAAGCCGAATACGCTGATTCAGAGAATAATACATCCACGCAATTTGGCATCAATGGCGGTTTGAGCACGGTGAGTGGCCTCTCGAACGATGACGGTGTTGCTACAGAGGGCATCCCCGCATATAAATTCACTATTGATGGCAATCAGGATGTTGCGAGGGATAGCATTCGCGTGCAGTCCTGGGACAACGCCGGCAACAAGCTGGATACCACGGCGGCTGAGGCTGCGGATGTCATCCCCATGGAGTACATCCGCTTGGTGAGCGATGCTTCCGATCCGAGCATCAACGTTTCTTGGGATACCTACGATGCTCGCCACGGCAGCTACTATCAGACCAACCGCACGGTGACCATCACCATCAATGAGGAATTCTTCAACTACGTACAGGATTACGCGAACGATCAGGTGATCACCACTGTGTATCGCGATGGCTCCGAGGCCATCACGGTTCATCCGACCGACTTCTCGCAAATCGGCGACAACACGTGGCAGTACGAGCTTTCCTTCACCGATGACGCCGATTACGTGGTAACCGATCCGACCATTATGGACATCGTTGACCGCACGGCCTCGGTCGCTGGCGACTCCTTCACCGTCGACAAGACCACGCCGACGATGGAAGTGTCCTTCGACAACAACAACGTGGTGAACGGCAAGTACTACCAGCAGTCCCGTACGGCCACCATCACCATCAACGAGCACAACTTCTCCGGCGACCTGATCAACGTGCAGCCGACCGTCAGCGCCGGCAACGGTTCCACCACCGGTGCTCCTTCCGTGAGCGGTTGGTCGGACAATGGCGATGTGCATGTGGCTACCGTGACGTTCCCGGGTGAGGGCGTTTACGCCATGACCATCGACGGCGTCGACCTGGCCGACAACACGCTTTCGAGCTACACGTGCGAGGAGTTCATCGTCGACACCATCGACCCGGAGGTTAACATCACCCTCAACGGCGCTACGGCCCCCGAGCTTTCCGCGCACAAGGGCGACGCTGCTCCGGCGGTTTCCGTGCATGACACCAACATCTCTTCCGATGCAAGTGCCTCGGGCACGACGATCGAGGCCATCGGCCTGAGCGGATCGGGCACGACCACCAACCCGTACGAGCCCACCAAGTCGATGACCACCTCTTCGACCGACACGAATATCAACTGGGCGAACCCTGATTCCTCCAAGCCGGAAAACGACGGCGTGTATCAGATGATCGTCACGGCGAGCGATCTGTCCGGGCGTACGACCACCAAGGCCGTCATCTGGTCCGTGAACCGCTACGGTTCGACGTATCGCCTGCTCGACAACGCGGTTGCCATGTCCGGTCAGTACATGAAATACTCCGCAGGCAACACCATCAGCAAGGTGAAGGACGTGCAGGTCGAGGAGATCAACCCCTCGGGCATCGACACGAGCCAGGCCTCCGTTGAGCTGACGAAGGGTTCCAACAACACCACCCTGAAGAAGGGTAGCCAGTACAGCGTGGAGCCGGGTACCGCCAACGATGATACGACCGGATGGCATACCTACACGTACACCGTCAACCGCGACAACTTCAAGGATAGCGGCCGCTACCAGGTGACCATGCATTCGGTGGACAACGCCACCAACGTGTCCGAGAACACGATGAGCGCCAAGGATGTGAACCGCAAGTCTTCGGCAGATGTGAGCTTCTGGGTTGACGATGTGAAGCCCGTTTGCAACATCGTCGGTGTCGAGAACAACAAGACCTACGAGGGCGACAGCCAGGATGTGACGCTGACCTTCGAGGACAACTTGAAGCTGGCCGGTGCGACGGTTGAGATCTCCGATGGCGCGAACAAGACCAAGAAGGAGTACTCTGCTGACGACTTGAAGGCTTCGACCACGCAGACCGTCAAGCTGAATGCGGCAGGCGACAACCAGACCATCACGGTGAGCGCGATTGATGCGGCCGACAACGTCAGCGACGAGATTTCGGTGTCGGGCGTCTACGTCAACTCCGACAAGTTCCTCTTGTGGATGCACAATACGCCGTTATTCGTCGGATCGCTGGTGGGCGGTGCTGCGGTCATTGCCCTTGTGATATTCGGCATCCTGGCGTTGATTCGTCGGAAGAACGATAAAGACGAGGCTCAAGCAGCGTAAGTGTTAGGCGAAGGGCACCGAATGAGCCGGTGCCCTTCTTTTTCGGAAAAGGTTTGGAAGTTACTGTGGGAATATGCCCGGTTTGCGGCTGCGAGCTTGCCCCGGGGGCGGAAGCCTGCCCCCTGTGCGGGGCGGCTCTTTCGGTTGGGGCTGATAATCCTGTTGAGAATGCCGTTTCGGCCAGCGGGTTCGGCGGCGCTCGGTTTACGGTTTCGTTCGATGAGTCGAAGGCGCGTCGGGGGAAGCATGCTTCGATCGATCGATTCGAGGACGACCCGGTGTCAAGGGCGCTGCACGCCGCCCCGGCCGAGCCGGCATCGGGAGCGCAGCATGCCGCTGAGGCCGAGCCG
>CAVDXU010000015.1:0-19085 GCA_963613135.1 bacterium | reverse complement strand
TCGGGGGCGCTGCACGCGGGTGCGGGCACGGATGATCGATTCGAAGACGATCAGGCGGACTCTGATGCCCTCACGGCTATGCCGCCTGTTACCGAGAAAGACGAATCCGACCGCTACGGCGTGTTGACGGGCCAGCCTGAGATCAAACAAGAACCCGCAACGCGCGGCAAGCATGGGAGAAGCCCGTACGACGCTCCTAAGCCGCAGATCAAATTGCCACGCGGCAAGAAGCTTGCGGCGCTTATCGCGGGCTGCGTCGCGCTCGTCGCGGTCATCGTCGTCGTGGCCGTTGCCATATTCTCGGCGTATTCGTCCGACGTAGCGCTGAAGGATCGCGCTACCGCTGCCAAGCAGAATTCGGCATCGACATCGGTGTCGCTGGAATTGCCGACCAGAACCGACGAGGGCAACTATGCCGCGAACATCGCCGGCGGCGGCTTGGTCGCGAACGACGCCAATGCGCGCTATTTCGCGCTTTCGAGCGGCCTGTACAAGCAGCAGGGCAATGCCGACTCCGACCTTGAGCAAATCTGTGCGGATAAGGCCAGCTACCTGAACCTGCGCGCCGGCAAGCTGTACTACGTTTCGGCGGCGTCCGGGAAAGCCACCTCGTCGTCGGGTTCTTCCTCGGGTTCCTCAGGTTCTTCGTCGTCTACGACCATTAAATCCTGTAAGCCCGGCGAGGCCTCGGTCGTCGTTTACCAGGCCCCGGAAGGGTCCGCCATCTCGTATCTGTCGCTTTGGGATGAAACGATGTACTTCGTCGTGGCTCAAAACGGCACGAGCACGCTTTACCAGCTGCCCGCAAGCGGCGGCGAGCCGAAGCAGGTTCTCACCAAGCAGTGCCGCAAGCTGTGCGCCTTCGTCGAGAAAGGCAAGCTGTACGCCATAACCGTCAACGACGGCAACTGGACCGCTCAGCGCGCATCGCTCGGCTCAGGCGCCGTGACGTTCCAGTCGTGGGGCGGCGGTTCGGCAAATCTGCAGGGCGTTTGCGTTAGCGACGGGTCGCTGCTGTATTCGCAAAAGGGAGGGCACATCAGCCGCATGACGGCCACCGGCGAGATGAAGGAGATCTCCGAAACGTCCGATGCGCCGCTCATCCTCGCGGGTACGGATACCCTTTTCGCCTTCGAATCCAGCGGCCAGCTGGATATAGCCAGCACTTCGCTGGGTCTGCTCAATGATTCGGTTGATGCCGTTGACGGATGGCTTGGTCAGCAAGTAGTGGCCAGCGTCTCGGCCGGTATCGCCGACGGTACAATGTATATATCCTCATCAAAGGGAGCATGTGTCGCATGCGACTTGGTGAATGGGACGGTTTCGGAAGTAAAGGTGGGTGCATGATGCCGGGTCGTCATAGTGCGCAAGCGGTAGCTGGGGAAAAGGGAACGGAGTTTTTCGATCGCGAGGTGGAGCGGCAGGTATTGCGTTACTCCGGCGCTCAGCTCAGGCTTCGTGTGGTCGAAGGGGAAGAGGTCCTGTTCGACGGGGTGCTTGATAAGCCCGGGTTCGTGTACACGTTCGGGTCATCCGACGGCAACGCGATCGTGCTGAAGTCCCGTTCGGGCATCGTTTCGCGCAATCATGGGCAGATAGTCGTTCAGGGCAGCAGCTGCATGCTGTTCGACAACAATTCGACGAACGGCCTGCGCGTTAACGGGATCCGTCGGCCGCGCGCGAACGTGAAGCCGGGCGATGTCGTCACCATCGGCAAGCCTGATGATGGCAAGGCCTGCGTGATGATGTTGTTCTCCTACGACCATTCGCGCTGGCACCACTATTCGCTTGCCGGCAAGGACAGCGTGACGCTTGGCCGCGTGCAGGGAAACGACATTGTGCTTGCGTTGCCGGCCGTATCCGCCCATCACGCCACGCTTGAGCGCTATTCAGGTGGCCAATGGGTGATAACGGATCGCAATAGTTACAACGGCGTGTTCGTCAACGGTTTGCCGGTGGCCAGGCAGGCGGTGGTGAAACCGGGCGACATGGTTGCTTTGGCCAACGCCCACCTGGTGCTTCACGACAACGAGCTGCTGTACAACCTGAAGACCGACGGCGTCGACATCGTGGCGCGTCACCTGATCCGCACGTGCAAGAGCCACGGCAAGGACCGTGTGATCACCGACGACGTGTCGCTGCATATCGAGCCGGGCGAGTTCGTGGCGATCGTCGGCGGATCGGGCGCGGGCAAGACGACGCTGCTCAACGAGCTGAACGGCATCGTTCCCGCCACCAAGGGATCGGTGGAGATCAACGGCATCGACCTGTACACGAACTACGGCCTGCTGAAGAACTCGATCGGCTACGTGCCGCAGCAGGACATCGTGTACGACAACCTGCGCTTGATCGACATGCTGAACTACGCCGCCGAGCTGCGCATGCCGCCCGATACCACCAAGGCTGAACGACGTGCCCGCGCCATGGAGGTGCTGGAGCTTTTAGGGCTCAAGCACGAGGTGAACAACTACGTGAAAAGCTTGTCGGGCGGCCAGCGCAAGCGCGCCTCCATCGCCGTCGAGCTGCTTGCCGACCCGAAGCTGCTGTTCCTGGACGAGCCCACCAGCGGCCTCGACCCGGGAATCGAGCGCAACCTGATGGCCACCCTTGCCAACATGGCGCACGCCGGCCGCACGATCGTGCTGGTCACGCACACGACGCAGAGCATCGAGCTGTGCGACCGCGTCGTCATGATGGGCAACGGCGGCAGGCTGTGCTTCTCCGGCGATCCGAAGGAGGCGTGCCGGCACTTCGGCGTGAAGGATTTCGTCGATATCTACGATTGCCTGAGCGACCGGGATCAAAGCCGCCAGTGGGCTGACGAGCAGCGATACACGAGCCGCCCCATGCCCGATCTCCCCAAGGATGGCGGCAAACCCGCTGTTCGCCTGAAGAAGAACCCGCCGTTCATCGCACAGCTATGGACGCTTTCGCGCCGCATGACGCATCTGATGGTGAACGACTTGCAGCGTTTGGCGCTGCTGATCCTGCAGGCCCCGCTGCTCGGTTGGCTGATCGGCCTGGTGGGCGGTGACGAATGCTTCAGCGTTCTCGAGAGCACGCAGGCGTGCCTATTCGCCATGTGCTGCGCGGCGTTTTGGATGGGCATTCTGGACTCGATCCAAGAGATATGCAAAGAGCGGCCGATTTTGCAGCGAGAATACGCGGGCGGGTTGAACCTGTTCGCCTACATCATATCGAAAGTGCTGGTCATGGGCGTGTTGTGTCTGATACAGACCGCGCTGTTGCTGGCTGCGTTCGTGTTGGTGCGCGGGCTTCCGGATGAGACGCTGTTCAATCCGACCGTCGAGCTGTTCGTGTCGAACTTCATGATGTCCTTCTCGGCCATGTGCCTGGGACTTGCCGTGTCGGCCCTGGTCAAGAACTCGGATCGCGCGCTGGCTTTGGCTCCTATCCTTATCATGCCGCAGGTTCTGTTCTCGGGCTTCCTGTTCGAACTGGAGGGGGCGCTCGACGTTTTCTCGAACATCATCCATTGCCGCTGGGGCATGGAGGCGCTGGGAACCACCGTCAACTTGAACGCGCTTGACCTTAAGGTGTACGAGAACGATATGATCACGCCTGAGATATACGAGCACGAGTTCGACGCGGCGTTCGATTTCACCATGGCGCACCTGTGCTCCACCTGGGGCGTTTTAGGTCTGTTCTGCGTGGTGTGCCTGGTTGCATGCGGATTGCTGCTGAGGAACGGTATTCGGAAGTAGGCGCCGGCGGGGCGGCGGGTGGGCGGCTGCTGCCGACCGGCGGCCCGGCTCGGCTGATGGCTGCTCGTGCCTGAACGATGCATGGAGGCGCGCTCGTGTGGTGGTTTCATATGCCATATCGCCGTAGACTGGAGTTGCGCAACTTTTCGCTATGGCGCGGAATGATACTGCGTTGATAGGAATCTCGACGCCTGCGCGCGTTGTTTGAAAGGGGATGCCCGATGTTTTGCACGAACTGCGGCAAGCAGAATCCGAATGAGAATCGCTTTTGCCAGTATTGCGGCACCAGGATGGAAGTGGCGCAGGTCGCATCTGCTCCGGCGGCACCCATCGCTCCTGCTCCGCCGATAGCGCCGGCTGCTCCTGTTGCCCCCGCTGCTCCGGCGGCGGTCTCGGCTGCGGCTGCACCGGTGAACGCCGCGCCCCCCGCGCCCCCGGCTGCTCAGGCTGCGGCTGCGACTCAGGTGCCTGCTGCGGCACCCGCTGCCCCGGCTCCCCAAGCGATGCCCGTTGATCCTCAGCCTGCACCTCAGCAGTATGCTCCGGCGCCCCCGCAGCCTTTTGTGAGGGTGCCCACCCCGACGCCGCAGCCGGCTTTCCCGGAGGACACTATCGAGGTTGACCCCGTTGTCGTTTCGCCTTTGTTCGCGGACGAGTCAGAGGGGCCGCGCGTGGTGCGATCCGACTCCGCCCAGCCGATCGCGTCCGAGCCTGCCGCTCCCGTGCCCGCGCAGCAGCCCGCACCAGTGCAGCAGCCGGCTTCCGCGCCCGCTCCGCAGCCTGTTCCCGCACAGCAGCCCGCAACCGCGCAGCAGCCGGTCCAGGCGGCCCAGCCCGCGGTGGCCCAGCCTTCGGTATCCGCGTCTGCCGCCATCGCGCCGTCTTCTTCGGACGCAAGCAGCAGTGCCGGCTTGACGGGTCTTTCGGGAATCCCTGAAACGCCCAACGATGCGGGCAACCTGATTCTTGAGCGCGAAAACGGCGAGCGTTTGCCGGTGACGGTGTTCCCCGCGACGGTCGGCAAGGGCTCGGTGGCCAACGTGCGCATTGCCAACAACACGGCGGTCAGCCGCGCGCATTTGCGCATTTCAAGGGTCGGCGGTTCCATGATGGCGGAGGATCTTGGCTCGACGAACCATACGTACCTGAACGGTGAGCGCGTTGTCGAGGGCAATCCCGTTTGCCTGAAGAACGGCGATCTGCTTCGCCTGGGCGACGAGAACATCAAGGTTGAGATCACCAAGTAGCCGACGATTGGTTTTCCGAGCATGACGCGATGGCGCGACCCCGCTTTGCCGCGATGGCAGGGCGGGGTCGCCGTTGTTTTGCGTGCGCTTTGCAAGCGGGCTGAGGCATGTGCAACGCGGGACCGGCCCTACGTGCCGACCCCACGTGCCGACCCCACGTGCCGACCCCACGTGCCGACCCATCGGCGCTTTGCAAACGGGCTGATGGCGTACGTGTAATGAAGGGTAATGCGGTAAGGGATCCCCGATAACTAATGTTCTGTAAATCGTATATCTGGGTTATATGCCCTCTGGGATACTGAGAAAAATTTCGCGTAAACTGTCCTTCGGCAAAAAATGAAACCTCACAGGTTAAGAAAGGCGAACGACGCACATGAACGACTCGAGTTTTGAGGCGATGGCGGACGAGATCGATGGCCTGCTTGGCATTGACCAGTCGAAACACGAGGACTGGGGCCCTGATTCCATTGCGGTGCGCGGGTATGCGGGAATCGATGAGCGCACCGGTTCCATCAGCTATCCGCTGTATCAGTCGGCAACGTTCGCGCATCCGGCATGGGGAGAGTCGACCGGCTATTGCTATTCGCGCTGCGGTAACCCGACGCGTCTGGAATTGGAGAATACCATCGCGCTGCTCGAGGGCGGCCTGAAGGCGTTGGCGTTTTCAAGCGGCATGGCGGCCATCACCACGCTTTTGAAAGTGCTGCGCTCAGGCGACCACGTGTTGGTCAGTGATGACCTGTACGGCGGAACATATCGCCTGTTCAGCGGAATTTATACGCAGTATGGGATTGAATTCGACTACGTAGACCTGGCGGATGCGGATGTGCTTGCGACGGCCTTCAACCCTAACACCAAGCTGGTGTTTTTGGAAACGCCGACGAACCCGACTATGAAGGTGGCCGACATCGCGGCCGTCGCCGAGGCTGCGCACGCCCACGGCGCGTACCTGGCGGTCGACAACACCTTCCTCACCATGTACTTCCAAAAGCCGTTCGAATACGGGGCCGACGTGGTCATCTACAGCGGCACGAAATACCTGTGCGGACACAACGACGTGCTGTCGGGCTTTTTGGTGCTGCGGGACCGTACTCTTTTGGAGCCCCTGTTCAACGCCACGATGAGCGAGGGCAACCAGCTCGGCCCCTTCGACAGTTGGCTGATGCTGCGCAGCCTGAAAACCTTGGGCGTGCGCTTGCGCCAGCAGGAGCGCAACGCCTTGCGCATCGCCGAGGCTCTGAAGGCGAATCCGCACGTCACCGACGTGTTCTACGTGGGCGATCCGGAGCATCCCGATTACGAGCTCTCGAAGCGCCAGACGACGGGCTTCGGCGCTATGATCTCGTTCAAAACCGACACGCACGAACGCGCGCTGGCCGTGCTGGAGCGCACGAAGCTCATTTTGTTCGCGGAAAGCCTGGGAGGTACGGAAAGCCTGGTCACGTACCCGTTGGTGCAGACGCATGGCTCCATCCCGCCCGAGATGCGCGAAGCTTTGGGCATTGACGACAGGCTGCTGCGGCTGTCGGTGGGCATCGAGGATGTCGACGATCTGCTGGCCGATTTGGAGCAGGCGCTGGCGTAGCGGGCAGCTAGTTGGCGACGGCGCGGGACGTTGGCTCGTGGGCGGTGCTGCGGGCGGCGCCAGCTCGTTGGCGGCGGCCACGCAATGGCTGCTGGCTTGCGGGGCGCGGACTCGCGGGTGGCGCCGACGAACATGAACACTCAACCTTTGCGAAACGAGGATTTCCCCATGACGAAGTACGATTTCGAAACCATCATCGATAGGCGCGGCACGGGCTGCCTGAAGTGGGACGCGTGGAGCCGCCGCGGGCATGCGGCCGATGACTTGCCGCTATGGGTTGCCGACATGGACTTCAAAACGGTCCCGGCTGCGATGGATGCCCTGGTCGAGCGCGTGCAGCATGGTGTGTACGGCTACACCATGGCTACCGACGGTTACTACGATGCGGTGCAGAACTGGTTCGAGACGCGTCACGGCTGGCGTCCCGAGCGCGAGTGGTTCGTCAAGACGCCGGGCGTGGTGTTCGCGCTGGCCATGGCGGTGACGGCGTTCACGCAGCCGGGCGACGCCGTGGTCATCCAGCCGCCGGTGTACTACCCGTTCCGCTTGATGATCCAGGACAACGGCCGCAAGATGGCCACCAGCCCCCTCGTTTACGAAAACGGGCGCTACACCATGGACTACGAGGGTTTTGAGCGCACGATTGAGGAAAGCGGCGCGAAGCTGTTCATCCTGTGCAACCCGCACAACCCGGTCGGGCGTTGCTGGAGCGAAGACGAGCTGCGCCGCATCGGCGAGATCTGCCTGCGCCATCACGTGCTGGTGGTCGCCGACGAGATTCATGCCGACTTCGCGCGCAAGGGCTTTCGCCATGTGCCGTATGCCAGCCTGGGCGAGGAGTTCGCGAACAACGCCGTCATCTGCACGGCGCCGAGCAAGACGTTCAACCTGGCCGGCTTGCAGCTGTCGAACATCTTCATCCCTAATCCCGATCTGCGCGCGGCGTTCAAGCGCACGTTGGGGCGCACCGGCTACGACGAGCCGAGCGTGTTCGGCGTGACGGCGACGCAGGCCTGCTATGAGCACGGCGCCGAGTGGCTTGACCAGCTCAAAGAGGTGCTCGACGTGAACTTGGGCGTGCTTGAGGCGGCGGTCGGGCGCATGGACGGCGTGCGGTTGGTTCCGCTTGAGAGCACATACCTGCCGTGGTTGGACTGCAGTGGCCTGGGGTTGGACGACGAAGGAATCAAGCGCCTGGTCGAGCAGGAAGCGAAGCTGTGGCTCGATCTGGGCACGATGTTCGGGCCGGAGGGATCGGGCTTCGTGCGCATGAACCTGGCGAGCCCGACTTCCATGATCGAGGACGCGTGCGCTCGCTTGGAAGGCGCGGTTGCGCGGCTATAATCGAAGAAGCTTGCAAACGAAAACGGCCCCGCAAGTGCGGGGCCGTTGCTGTTGAAGTGGTGCCCGAGGCGAGAGTCGAACTCGCACGTCGTGAGACAACGGTTTTTGAGACCGCCGCGTCTGCCATTCCGCCACTCGGGCACGTAGCTTTAGCAGTATACCGGAAGCGCTTTGAAGGCACAACAGAAATCGGGGTGCAAACATGAGTCGAACATTAGATGCCGCGGAAGGCGCGGCGAGGGCGGGTTTGGCGGACGAGCGCGGTGGGCGTGGCGCTGCCGACGCTGAGCGGGGCGCCGCTGCCGACGTGGGGGCTGGGCAGGGTGCCGTTGCCGATGCGGGGACTGAGCGGGGCGCCGCTGCCGATGCGGAACTTGAGCAGCTGATCGAGCGGTACTTGGACGAGAACTGGGAGTCGGTCGTCTCCGACATGGATGCGCTGATCCACATTCCCAGCGTGGAGGATCTTGCCAACGCCGACGCCGATGCAGGTCAGCCGTACGGTCCGGGGCCTGCGAAGGCGCTTGCCGCCGCGCTTGACCTGGCGGCGGGCATGGGATTCGACGCGCACAACGACGGCGGGCATATCGGCTATGCGGACTTCCCCGGTAAAAGCGACAAGCAGCTGGGGCTCATTTGCCACACCGATGTGGTCCCGGCCGGGCCGGGCTGGCACTATGAGCCGTACCAGGTCACGCGCAAGGACGGTTATCTGATCGGGCGCGGCACCACGGACGACAAGGGGCCGCTCGTCGTCGCCCTGCATGCGATGCGCTTCTGGAAACAGCTGCAGGACCAGGGGGAATGCGAGCTGTTCCCCTACACGATGCGCTTCATTTTCGGAGCGAACGAGGAAACGGGCATGCGGGACGTAGCGTATTATCGCGCCCACCACGATGATCCGGCCTTCCTGTTCACACCGGATGCGGAATTCCCGGTTTGCTATGGCGAGAAGGGAATCTACAACGCGCTGCTCACCAGCGCCGATGTCCCGATCGAGCAGCGCAGCGTCGTCAGCTTCGACGGCGGGGTTGCGGTCAATGCCGTGGCGGGAACGGCGACGGCGGTGGTTCGCGCTGATGCGGCCACGTTGCCGGCGGCATCGGGCATCGACATCGAGCCGGTGCGCGGCGGTGCCGAGGTCGAGGGCGACCTGGTGGACATCGCCGACGCCGAGCAGGTAAGCGCCGATGTGGACATCGCCATCGTCCGCGGTGAGGGCATGCCGCTTGCCCGCCTGACGGCGCACGGGCGCAGCGCGCACGCGAGCCTGCCGGACGACGGCGTGAACGCGATCGGCATGATCGTCGAGTATCTGCTGGAAAACAACCTTGTCACCAGCATGGAACGTGCGTATTTCGAGGTTGTGCGCAAGCTGATGGCCGCTACCGACGGGAGCGGATTGGGCCTTGCGTGCGCCGATGAGCATTTCGGCGCGTTGACCGCGGTTGGCGGGCGCATGTACATGGACGGCGACCGTTTCGTGCAGACCGTCGACGTTCGTTATCCGACCACGACGACGGCCGCGGATCTGACGGCGCGTCTGGGCGCGCTGGTCGCGCCTGCCGGGGGAAGCTGCACGCAAACACGTGACGACGCGCCGTTCCTCATGGACGAGCAGGGTCCGTTCGTGCAGGCGCTGCTTTCGGCATATAACGAGGCCACGGGCGAAAACGCAAAGCCGTTCACCATGGGCGGCGGCACCTATGCGCGCGAATTCTCAAACGCGGCAAGCTTCGGTCCTGAAAAGCCGTGGGTTGCGAAACCGGATTGGGCGGGCGGCATGCACGGGCCCGACGAGGCGGCAAGCGAGGATTCTCTGAAGGAGGCGTTTCGCGTATACGTTCTGACCATCGCTAAATTGATGCAGCTGGAATTGTGATGTTCCGCCGTCCTGAACCTTGCCGTATAATGACGAGCAATACCAGCATTAATCTTAACGAAGAAGCGGAGGCCACATGCTTAAAGCCATGATCGTCGACGACGAGGCACCTGCGCGCTCCGAACTGAAGTTCCTGCTCGACGAATTGGGCCAAACGGAAGTGGTGGCCGAAGCCGCCAGCGTGCGCGAGGCCATTGAGAAACTGAAGGAATATCCGTGCGACGTCATGTTCCTTGACGTGAACATGCCCGAAGCAACGGGCTTGCAGCTGGCCGAGGCCCTGCAGCACCTGAAGTTCCCGCCGGCGGTCGTTTTCGTGACCGCGTATAGCGAGTTTGCGCTGGATGCGTTCAAGGTGAACGCCATCGATTACTTGGTCAAGCCCGTTGAAACCGACCGTTTGGCGCAGGCTATCGCGCGCGTCCGCGAACATGTCCAGTTGCACATGCAGGCGCAGAAGTCCGAGCGTATTCCCGTTGAGAAGGCCGGCAAGAAAATCCTTATCAGCATCGACAAAATCCGTTTCGTCATGGCGCGCGACGATTACGCGTACCTGCAAACGGACACGGACCGCTATTTCAGCACCGTCAGCTTGGCGCAGCTGGAAAACCGCCTGGACGGGCATGGGTTCTTCCGCGTGCATCGCGGGTATCTGGTCAACCTTTCCATGGTGGAGGAAATCGAGCCCGTTGCCGGTGGTACGCTGCTGCTCTCGCTCAACGGCGTTGAGGACAAGATTCCCGTCAGCCGCCGCCGCGTGGCAACTCTGAAGAAGGCGCTCGGGCTGTAAGCGCAGCGTTAGAGTAAACTGAATGCAAGACCAAAGGCCGGTGCCGAAAGGTGCCGGCCTTTTTTGATTGCGGGCAACGGGTCGCCGGCTTCGCGGGGTTTTGGCTGCAGTCGGTGAGCTGACGGTAGCGCGGGGTTTTGGTTGTAAGCGGCTGGCCGGTGACTTCGCGGGGTTTTGGGCGCAAGTGACGATCTGATGGCTCGCGGGGTTTCGGCTCGCCAGCAGCGATCCGCCGGCTTTTCGAGGTTTTGATTGCGAGCAACGGGCCGGTGGCTTCGCAAGGTCTTGATCCGTCGACTTTTTTGGTATGGGGAGGGTGGTGAGCGCTCGTGCGGAACGGGAAAACGGTTGTGGCGTTCATCGCCGTGCTGCTGGCATCGTTTGCCGCGATGAACGTGATGCCGGCTGGCGATTTGGCGCAGGCGTGCATGCAGGAAACGGTGCTGGCGTTGCTGGCTCTTGCGGGCGTCGGATTTGCCGCGCCTAATGCCCTCAATCGTTGTACAAATAGCGTACAACATCGAAGCAGAATGCAATTCGTATCGGTGGCATTGTTGGCCGTTGGCTTTATTGGCGGTGCTATTACGCTTGCTACCTGGGATTTTTCAGGCACTCGCACAGCTGACGTCTCCGCGCTTGTCTTGGTGCTTTCGGGTGGCGAAGTGGCGCGGAACCTCGTTTTGTTGTTGGGGATCTGCGTGCTCACCGGCATATACGAGGAAGCGTTTATGCGCGTGCTGGGCATAGAGGCGATTGAGCAGGCGCTGGGCCAAGACGAGCAAGGGAGGCGTGCTCGCTCTGGGTGCGCGGCGGATTCTTCGTCCGCGAAAGAAAGGGCGATGTTCGGTGGCGCTGCGCAGCGCGCAGTGCTCATATCTGCCTTGCTGTTCGCTTTGCTGCACGTGGGCGTGCCCGATCCGGGGTCAGAGCCGTCCGTGCTGGTTCAAACGGCGTTGAAGTTCGCGCAGTCCTTGCTATTCGGCGTAATCCTGGGTGCTCTGTATGCGCGAATGCGTTGCCTATGGCCATGCGCGCTGCTGCATGCCGGGTTCGATGTGCTGTATCTGGCCCCGCAGGTGTTCTTGACAGGTGCATTGCCGGCAACGTATGCATCGGGCGCGGCGAGCGACACCGTCTTGCTTGCGGTGACGGTTGCCCTGCTCGTGTTTGTCGTCGTTGCGCAGGCGGTCGCGGTGTCACGACGTGGCGGTATCGGAAGTGGTAGCGCCGTCGGTGGTTGCATTGACGGAGATGCGGCGGATCGTTGAAATTTTTAAAATCAGGTATTGTCACGATTCGCTAAGTGGGGTAAAGTACTTTCTCGCCTTGAGAAAGGCGCCAATTCGCGGGCGTGGCGGAATTGGCAGACGCGTACGGTTCAGGTCCGTATGGGGGCAACCCCATGGAGGTTCAAGTCCTCTCGCCCGCACCATTCGCAATCATGACCCAGCTTCGGCTGGGTCTTTTGCTATCTAGACGAAGGCAACAGTGCCGTGGCCTGCGCGAACGTGGTGCAGCGTCCGGCGTTTCGCAGCGAAGGAGTCGCCGGTGAGCTCGTATACCACCATCGAGGGGCGTGCCGTTGCCGAAATCGAGGAGAAGAAGAGCCGCTTCATCGCCAGCTTGGCGCATGTCGAGACCGAGGAAGAAGCTCTTGAGTTCCTTGATGAGATTCGAGCTGCTAACCGTATGGCCAGGCATAACGTATATGCGTACATCCTGCGCGAAGGCGGAGCCGGGGCGGCGGGGCGCGTGCGCTATTCCGATGACGGCGAACCCCAGAAAACGGCGGGCTTGCCGACGCTTGAAGTACTGCAGCATGCGGGTTTGACCGACGTGGCGTGCGTGGTCACGCGCTATTTCGGAGGCGTGTTGCTGGGTACGGGCGGACTGGTCCGCGCGTATACGCAGTCGACGCAGGCAGGGATTGAATCGGCCCAGCTGGTGGTGGTGTCGCGCTGCGTCGACCTACGCGTGCGCATTGCGTATCCTCGCTACGAGCAGCTTACGCGCCTGGCGGACGATCATGGGGCGAAGGTGCTCGATACCGATTTCGCCGATGCGGTGACGCTGAAGCTGCGCATGCTCGACGGGACGCAGCAGCCGTTTCTCGATGCGCTGACCGCGCTTGAGCGCGGGCAGGAAGACGTGCAGGTGAGCGACCCGATTGACGCAGCGTTCTAGGGAGACGCTGACTGCTTGCCGGCTCTGCGCACGCCGCGAACGTCCGGCGCAGACGACCCTGAACGATGCTGCGTGCGGCGCAGATCACCTTGAACGGCGCCTTCCGCGCGATGCGAACGTTCGCTGAGGGTAACCCCGAACGGATGCCGCGTGCAGCGCAAATATGCTCCGCCGGCGACCGCTGCGAAGCCATCCCGCGCGCTTTCCGTTTCAGCCTTCCCGTTCGATCGATTCGTTTACTTGAGCGCTTCGATTATCCGCTGGGCAAATGCTTGCGCCTTGTCGGGCGCGATCGCATCTGTTCTCACAACGAAATCAAATGCTTTCGTTTGGGGTATGAAACCGGACGGCTCCGCCCGCGGTGCGAGGTTCGATGGGATTGTTTGCGTCGCGCAGCTTAGGGGGCCCTTTCGAGCTGCATGGTCGGTCTTATCGCCCATCGATCCCTTCCCATGCTGGAACTCGCTTATGCGCGGAAGCGAAATGCTCGCTTGCGCGATGGCGTCGGCGATCTTCTTTTCGTCGGGGACGCCCTCGACGCTCAAGATGAAATGCAGCCCGCTGTTCAACCCTCGAAACGAAACGCGGTCCTTGAGCACGCTTTCGCTGAGCGTTTCGACGATGATGCTCTGGGTTCGTCTTGCTTGCGTGCGAAGGCGGCTGACATGGCGTTCGTAATGGCCGTTCGCGATGAAGCGGGCAAGCGTCAGCTGATCGATGGGGCTGACGGTGTTCGCGTAGAATCCGAGCTCGGAGTGGAACTTTTCCGCCAGTTGGGGTGGGAGCACGAGGTAGGCAATGCGAAACGCCTCCCCCAAGCTTTTTGCGAACGAGTTCAGATATAGCACCCGGTTTGCGGCATCGATGCTGAATAACGAAGATATCGGCTTTCCCGTCATGCGGAATTCGGAATCGTAATCGTCTTCGATGATGTAACGTTCGCTCGGCGACGAACAGCGCTCCGGCGCGTGCTGTTCTGACGTGAGTTGCTCCGGCATGAGTTTCCCCGTCGTGCTCGTCGTCGGCTGCTCCGGGGTTCGCGGCGCTGGCCGGTTTGCTTCCAGCCGCTTCATCCCTGCCGGTGCCGGCTCTGACTGCGTTGTCTCTGTCTTCGTCGACCCTGCCCGATCGGCTTTCGCTGGCAGCGATTCCGTCTGCTCCGCCCCTGCCGATGTCTGCTCTGCATCTTTGCGAGCCCAATTGAGCAGCTCGCGCCTGCGGCTTGCGCTGGTTATCACCCCGGTGGGGAATTGGTGCGAGGGCATGATGTGCGCGACGGTTGCCTCGCTCGCCTGAAGCTGATCGATTCGAATCCCCTCGTCATCCATGGGGACATGGGCGAGCGAGACGTTGTTCAGCTGATACATACGCGTGAGCAACGGGTAGCCGGGATCCTCCACAGCGTATATCCTATCGCGGCCAAGAAGCTGGATGATCAGCTGGTAGAGCGTTTGCGAGCCGGCGCCCACGACGATCTGGTCTGCCTGGACGCTCATTCCCCGGTAGTCGTGCAGGTATGTAGCGATCGCTCCTCGAAGCTGCGGTGACCCGGCTGCTGAGGCCGCCTGGGCAAGCGTTTCCGACGTCTCTTCCGCAAGGGTAAGGCGCATGGTTTTCGCCCATGTGCTATAGGGGAAGAGGCTTGTTGCGATGGAAGGCTGCTTTGGCTTCTGCTTTTGCGCGGTCTGCTTGCCTGCGTCAGGGTGCTTGCGTTCCGTGCTTCCTTGCGCTGCCGGTGCCAGCTCGCAGACGTAATAGCCGCTGCGCTCGCGGGTCCTCACGTAGCCTTCGGCGATAAGCTGTTGATAGGCGGCCTCGACGGTGATGAGGCTGACCCCCAGGTGCTTTGCAGCGGTGCGTTTCGAGGGAAGCTTTTGGTTCGGCGGGATGATGCCGCGGGCTATGTCGTGCCGAATGCATCGATACAAATACTCATAGAGGCTGACTGAGCCCCGTTTTTCCATATTGTAAGAGAACATATGGTCGTGCCACTTTCTCAAGATGCTTCACGTTGAACATCTGGTCATATAAAAATTGCCAAAACTGACTATAACAGCATGACCAGACTTCGAATAGGCTTGCGAACCAAGCAAAAGCCGAACGAAGGAGCAGCCAATGGCCGAAGAGAAAATCAAGGACGCGAGCGAGCGCGTCGCCCTCAACCGTCAACTTGCCCAGATGCTCAAGGGCGGCGTCATCATGGACGTCACCACGCCCGAGCAGGCGCACATCGCCGAGGAGGCGGGCGCGTGCGCGGTTATGGCGCTTGAGCGTATTCCCGCCGACATTCGCGCGGCGGGCGGGGTTTCGCGCATGAGCGACCCGAAGATGATCAAGGGCATTCAAGAAGCCGTCAGCATCCCGGTTATGGCGAAGTGCCGCATCGGCCATTTCGTCGAAGCGCAGGTGTTGCAGGCCATCGACATCGATTACATTGACGAGTCCGAGGTCCTCTCGCCGGCCGACGATACGTACCATATCGACAAGACGCAGTTCAACGTACCGTTCGTATGCGGCGCGCGCGATTTGGGCGAGGCTCTGCGCCGCATCGCCGAGGGCGCGACCATGATCCGCACGAAGGGTGAGCCCGGCACGGGCGACGTGGTGCAGGCCGTGCGCCATATGCGCATGATGAATGCGGAGATCCGCCGCGTGCAGAACCTGCGAGCCGACGAGCTGTTCGAGGCCGCAAAACAGCTGCAGGTGCCGGTCGAGCTGGTGAAATACGTGCATGAGAATGGCAAGCTGCCCGTGGTGAATTTCGCTGCCGGCGGCGTGGCCACCCCGGCCGATGCCGCGCTCATGATGCAGCTCGGCGCCGAGGGCGTGTTCGTCGGCTCGGGCATCTTCAAGTCGGGCAACCCCGCCAAACGCGCTCAGGCGATCGTCAAGGCGGTTGCGAACTTCACCGACGCGAAGCTTATCGCGGAACTGTCCGAGGACCTTGGCGAGGCGATGGTGGGCATCAACGAGAGCGAGATCGCGCTCCTCATGGCCGAACGCGGGAAGTAATCATGAAGCGTGTTGCGGTATTAGCGGTTCAAGGTGCGTTTATCGAGCATGAGCGGGCGCTTGGAAAGGTCGGGTGCGCCTGCGTCGAGCTGAGGCAGGCCTCCGATCTTGGCCAGCCGTTCGACGCGTTGGTGCTGCCGGGCGGCGAAAGCACCGCTCAGGCGAAGATGATTCGCGAGCTGGGGATGCTTGACGGTCTGCGGAACAGGATAGCGTCCGGCATGCCGGTGCTCGGAACGTGTGCGGGGCTCATCCTGCTTGCGCGCACCGTTGAAGAGGGCGTTCCCGCACCCGGCGATCCGCAGGCTCCCGTCGCGGCGGGAGCGGCTGCGCCGGGCGTCATCGGGACGCTCGGTGTGACGGTTCAGCGCAACGCATATGGCCGGCAGCTCGGCAGCTTTCGCGTGACGGCTCCCTGCAGAGGTCTTGCGGGCCGCGAAACCGTTGGCAACCTCGGCGACGCGAGCGTCGCGGAAGAAACAGTTGGAGCCGGAGATGCCGATGCCGCCAATAACAGGTCGGCTGCCATCGATATACCGATGACCTTCATCCGCGCCCCCTACATCAAGGAGGCTCACGCAGGAACCGAGGTGCTGGCCGAGGTGGAAGGACGGATCGTCGCCGTTCGATCGGGCAACCAAATCGGCGTGGCTTTCCATCCCGAGCTTGATGACGACCTGCATATCCATTCTCTTCTAGCTGCCCTGGCCTAACGCGGCGACAACGAAGCTCGGCCATGATGCGTTGACGGTGTCGATTGGCCGAGCTTCCGCATCCGGCTACGAGCGGTAGCGCAGATAACTCCGCTTCCTTCTTCTCAGGCAAGCCCCGTAGGCGCGTTTCGCGTAAAGCGCGCTGGCGATGGCGGCGATGGCGGCAAGGGCGAAAAATCCAATTGAGGGAATAAGCCAGGGATCCCCGGTTTTAGCGAGCCCCTCTTCTGATGCCTTGGCATCCGTCGTGCTCGTGCTGCCGCTTTGGTTCTTCTCGGAGGTTTTGCCGTCCTTCTGGCTTTCATCCGGGGAGTCGCCGTCGGGCTCTTCAGGATTTTCCGGCTGCTCAGGTTGGCCGGGTTGCTCGGGCTCGGCCGGGCTGTCCGGCTCTTCGGGGTTGTCCGGCTCTTCGGGGTTGTCCGGCTTGTCCGGGTCGCTGGGCTTATCCGGATCGTCGGGCTCGGTCGGCTCATCAGGCTCATCAGGCTCATCAGGTTCGTCGGGATCGTCGGTATCGGCGGTGTGGTCCGACAGGCTCATCCAGACCGCTTGCGCGCTTCCGGCATCGCGTTCGATCCAAAAAGACTTGCTGATCAGGTCAAGCCCCTCGTTCGCTTCGCAACGCAGCTCTTCAAGCAGATATTCGCCGTAGGGAAGTGCCGAGAGTTCGTCGTTGACGGGCGCGTGATTCCCGGCGGCGTCGAGGCCGAACCAGATGCCTGCGGTGTCATCCATATCGTCAGGCGAAATGGTTTCGGCGTGCATGAGCGCGTCGTTGCCGTTGGTGTTGCGGCTGTGGGGGTTCCAGGCGCTTGCTGTCGAAGCATTGCCGTTTCGGTCGGCTACCATCACGTGCGACTCGCCGGTGCTCACGTTGGTGATCGCGAACGGAACGCGGAGCGAGGCATTCGTGTCGTGCGATTTCTTCGCAAGCTTCAGGTCGTTTCGAAACACCTGCTCATCAAAGGGAAGTCCGATGCTCGTCAGCTGGTTGGGCTCAACGTGGTAGATGCTCTTGCCAACGTTGTCGGGCTCGGATCCGGACAGGACGAACGTTGCTGCGCTGTCGTTGGGTAAATATCCCGTCGGCGCTTTCTCCTCCTTCACGGAATAGGTGCCCACCGGGAAGATGGGCGTGCCGTCCTCGGCGGTGATCAGCGCGTCGCCTCCGGCGTAGGCGGCTTCTACCTGTTCTTTGCTGCCGAGCCAAACGGTGCCGTTCTCGTCGGTTCTGAAACGCCAGGTGCGCGTTGGGCTGCCCGACGTATCCGATTGCAGGTTCGCGAAATAGCGCACCGAGAATTCGGCGCCGGCAAACGACGCGGCGCCCTGGGGCGCATGCGCGCCGGTTTCCGCATCGCGTTTCGCGAGGAGCAAGTCTATCGACCCGTAGAGCGGCTGGTCGTAAACGGAGCCTCCTTCCGCGCTGTTCACGCGCACGGTTTGGCGGTCGGCAATTTCGATGCGATAAGCTCGATCGTCAAGCGCCGTGTTCGCCGGCGCCGTTATCTCCCGCACCCAGTAGGTGCCGCAGGGAACCTCGTCTGCGCGTGCGTAGCCGTCGTCGTTGGTGGTCATCTCGCGGGCGAGGTCGGTGCAATGCTCGTCACGGAAAATGCCGTAGACGGCGCCCGCGCTTGAGTACAGGGGATTGTTCGCACAGATCTGGGTCGTCGAGAGGGTTTTGCTCAGCTCGACGCTTCCGGCGGGCGTGTAGCGGAAGCCGATAACGGCCTGCGTGGCTGTTCCGGTGCGTATCTCGAAGGCCTGAAACGATGCGGGAACCTCGCTTGCGCGCGCCAGGATGCGCCGTCCGGTGGCGTTCGGGTTTATCTCGTTCGCGTTCTCGTCGAAGCCGATGACGTGGTTGCGCGCCCATGCGCGAAAGGCGGACGAGCAACCGTACAGCGCCGCATTGCCGTCGGAGGCGTAGCTGTCGGAAACCAGGATGTGCGCCAGGGCCACGTAGCGATCGTTGGTCATCGCGCTGCCGTCGTACCAGGTGTCGGGCCAGAGCGACTTGTCGAAACCGGGGCAGCCGAACGAGAACCACAGGTCGGCGGTGGCTTCGTAGTTGCGATCACTCGGCGATGCGAGAGCGGAGGCGGTATAGGTGCCGGCAGCAGGCGTTTTCTTGCTGGGCGTTGCGCAGTAGGCCATCTGCCCATCGATATGCATCCAGTTCGTCGAATAGCCGGCGTAGGGTATCCTCGCTCCGACGGAAAGCGAGACGGTGGAATCCGCCGCATGGGCGGGGGCGGTCGACGTTGCCACGATCAGCAGAATCACGGCAGCGAAAAACGACAGGACGTTGAAGGCCGTTTTACCCCTATCTTTCCGCTTGCGCGTCCGTATTTCCGGTATATCTCTCCGACGGTTGCACATCGGCTCGCTTGTCACCTGCATTCCGTGCGCGTTCCCCATGTCCATCCCCTTTCGCCTTTGCGTATGGGAGGGAAGCGTACGCCGTCGATCTTGCATGCAGGTGGCGAAAAGGCCGCAGAGCCTTGCGGGAGGGCGGAGCAAACCTTGCACCCCAGATGAGGGTTGCTCCGGCGGGGGGCAGCCCGCCCGTCCCTCGAGCGCCCCGCGCCCCCCCGCGC
>CAVDXU010000014.1:15388-49583 GCA_963613135.1 bacterium | reverse complement strand
CTGGCAACGTTGTCACCGAGCAGTTCAAGATCACCACCGTCGATGGCAAACTCACTATTAATAAGAAGGACGCGACCATTACTGCCGGCTCTGCGGAAAAGGAATACGACGGTAAGGCGCTGACCACTGATGAGTTCACTACTGATGGCTTCGTCAACGGCGAGGGCATCGCGTCTGCGACCATCGAGGGCTCGCAGACCGTTGTTGGCTCCACGCCGAGCACGGTTAAGGCCAACAGCTGGTCGGCCAAGGAAGGTACCAACCTCAATAACTACAACATCTCGACGGCGAACGGCACGCTGACGGTCACGGACCGCACTGCGAAGTATCAGATCGCACTTGAAGGCGTTACCGAGACCAAGACCTATAACGGTTCCGACCAGACCATGTCTGGCGTCAAGAGCGACACGTTCGAATTCAATGGCGAGACGTTCCAGGTTAAGAACTACAAGTCTGACGTCACCGGCAAGGATGCTGGCGATTACACGCAGACCATCACCAGCATCAACAAGGATGGTAGCTGGACCGTTGTAGACGCTAGTGGCAATGACGTGAGCAAGCAGTTCTCTGTGACCACGAAGAGCGGCAAGCTCACCATTTCGCCCAAGGACGTCACCATTACGTCTGGCTCCGCATCGAAGACCTATGACGGCTCTGCGCTGACCAAGGCTGAAGCTAGCGTGACCGCTGGTGGCTTCGTCGAGGGTGAAGAGGCAGGCGTAAGTTACTCCAACTTTGCTTCTCGCACCGATGCCGGCTCGACCGATAATACCTTCGATGTCGTTTTCGACGGTAAGACTGCCAAGGCCAGCAACTACAAGGTCACCAAGGTTGAAGGCGACTTGACGGTCAACGCCGTTGCTGATGAGGTCGTCGTTACCATCAAGGGCAACACGGGCACCGTGACGTACAACGGTGCTGAACAGAGCGTCACGGGCTACACGGTTCAGAGCATTAAGATCGGCGATGAGGGCACTGCTCTATATAAGAAGTCGGATTTCGCCTTCTCCGGTACCGCGACGGCCACGGGTAAGAACGCCTCTGAGACCGCTTACGCGATGGGCCTCAAGTCCGAGCAGTTTGCCAACACCAGCAAGAACTTCACCAACGTAAAGTTCGTCGTTGAGGACGGCTCGCTGACCATCAACAAGCGCGCGGTCACGCTCACCTCCTCAACCAATTCGAAGACCTACGACGGCACCCCGCTGACGGACGGTAACGTGACCGTGAGCGGTGACGGCTTCGTCTCCGGCGAGGGCGCTACGTATATCGTGACCGGCACCATCACCGATTGCGGCAGCGTCGACAACGCCTTCACCTACGCTCTCAATGCGGGCACTAATCCGGACAACTACACCATCATCTCCGAAACGGGCACGCTGAGCATTAGCCCGATCACCGATCAAGTGACCGTGACCATCAAGGGCAAGACGGAATCCGCCAAGTACGACGGCAAGCTTCACGCCGCTACCGGCTACGACGTGGTGAGCATCGAGGGCAGCAAGCTTTATACCGCCGACCTTGTTAAGTGTGGCGCTGCTGCCACGGCCGAGCGGACCGATGCGGGCACGACCTACATGGGCCTCACCGAGGACAGCTTCTCCAACAAGAGCAAGAACTTCTCCAACGTGAAGTTCGTTGTGACCGACGGCTCCGTTACCGTCAACCAACGTGAAGTCACGCTGAAATCCGCTTCGGACGAGAAGTTCTATGACGGCGATCCGCTGACCAACGGCAACGTGACAGTCGCAGGTGACGGCTTCGCCGAGGGCGAGGGCGCGACCTATTCCGTGACTGGCAGCCGCACGCTGCCCGGCACCTCGGAAAACGCGTTCACCTATGAGCTCAACAAGGGCACAAAGGCTGAGAATTACAAGATCACGGCGACCCCCGGTTCGCTTACCGTCAAAACCCGCGATGCCAAGTACCAGATTACCGTTGAGGCCAACTCCGATACCGTGACCTATGACGGCAAGGAACACACGGTATCCGGCCTCAAGCAGACGACCTTCACCGAGAATGGGAAGACGTACACGGTAGAGGGTTACACCGCCAGTGTGACTGCTACCGATGCGGGCACCTATGCGGTCAACGTCGAGGGCACCCCGGTCGTTAAGGATGCCAGTGGCAACGTGGTCACTGACCAGTTCGAGATCACCCCCAAGGCCGGCGCCCTGACCATCGACAAGGCAACCGTCACGCTGAAGTCCGCGGATCTATCCAAGACTTACGATGGAACGGCGCTCACCAATGGCGATACCAAGCTTGCCACCGAGACTGGCTTCGCTGAGGGCGAGGGCGCCACGTACACGTTCAGCGGCAGTCAGACCGACGCCGGCGATAGCGCCAACGTCTTCTCGTACACGCTCAACGCCAACACCAAGGCGAGCAACTACAACACCATCACACCGCAGTACGGCACCCTTACCGTGAACCCCGTCAACGACAAGGTGACCGTCACCATTACGGAGAACAGCGACTCCAAGGTGTTCAACAACCAGGAGCAATCGGTTGAAGGCTACACCGTCGCGACAAGCAATGGGCTCTATACCGAGAGCTGCTTCTCGTTCGTTGGCGAGGCTTCGCATAAGATTGCCAAGGGCACCAATGTCGGCGCATACGACATGGGTCTCGTGGCGGGCGACTTCGAGAACGTCAGTAGCAACTTCACGAACGTCGAATTCGTTATCGTCGATGGAAAACTTACTATCACGCCTGCCGATATCGAAGCCGATAAGGTTGTCTGGAGCACCACCGACATCCAGCGTAAGTACGATGGCTCTTCGGTGGCCGCAGGCACCGCGACCGCGAAGGACAAGTTCGGCCGCGAGTTGCACGTACAGTACAGCGCCGACGAAGGCAAGACCTGGGTCGACAGCCCGTCTGATATCACGGCCACCAACTATAGCGACAGCAAGGATATCAAGCTGCGCGCTACGGCCGACTACTATGCCGAGGGTCAGTACGCCGAGAGCGTGGAGGCGCTCACGATCACGAAGCGCATGCTGTCCTTCGCTTCTGCTTCGGCCTCCAAGAAGTTTGACGGTACCGCGCTCACGCGCAACACCCAGTCCGACGTCACCGTGACCGGCGATGGCTTCGTGGGCGACGAGGGCGCGACCTTCGATATCACGGGTACGCAGACCGAGGTCGGTTGGTCCCCGAATGCCTTCAGCTACAGCTTCAACAAGGGCACCCAGCCCGAGAATTACAAGGTGATCGGTAAGACCGAGGGCAAGCTCGAGGTCACCGATAACGATGAGAACGTTTTCCTCTTCTTCTCCGGCGAGCAGAAGACCTACGTCTACGACGGCCAATACCACTACAACAACGATTCCGATTCCGCCGACGCCAAGGGCTGGACCTATGACGAGATCGAACCTGCGGACTCCGACTATGCCGAGTACGTGAGCCGCGAGGGCCTTACCGAGGATCAGCAGTTCAGCTATACCGGCGACAAGAACGTAAGCCGCAAGGATGTCGGTACGTCCCCGCTGAACCTTGACCAGGGCAAGTTCGTCAACAACCTCTCCCAGTTCACCGGCGTTGGCTTCATGGTGACCGACGACGGCTGGGTCAAGATCGCTGCGCAAAGCATTAACCCCGACGACAAGGATGCCTACAAAGGTATTACCGTCGAGGCCCCTGCCGATGTGGTTTACAACGGCGACGAGCAGCATCAGAAACCCGTCGTTAAGGATGCTAACGGCAACCCGCTCACCGAGGGCACCGACTACTCGCTCTCTTATAGCGATGACGTGACCAACGTGGGTACCGTGACCGTAACCGTGACCGGTACCGGCAACTACACCGGCACGGTCAATACTTCTTACCAGATTAAGGCCCGAGAGGTCACCCTTGAATCCGGTAGCCAGATTTTCGATTACGACGGCACTGCCCACACCCTGCCCAACGTGACCGGTTGGCAGCAGTCCGGCAACGTTGGCTTCGTGGCCGGCGAGGTCACTGACGTTGCCGCTACGGGCTCCGTGACCAACGTCTCCGAGGGCGAGGTAACAAACTCGATTGCCTACACCGCGACCGATAAGTTCAAGGCTTCCAACTACAGCATCACGAAGAATGAGGGCAAGCTCTCCGTTAGGGCGAACGGCGCCGAGGTAGTGGTGACCATTACGGAGAACTCCGCTTCCTATGTTTACGACGGCGCTGAGAAGACCGTTTCCGGCTATGTGATTAGCGGCATTTCCAACGATGCGTATGCTGCTGCTAGCGTGAGCTTCGTCGGTGATGCTGCGCACAGCACCGTCTCCGGTACCGTTGCGGGCTTCTACCCGATGGGTCTTGTGTCCGGTGACTTCTCCAATATCGATACGAACTATAGCAACGTTAAGTTTGTCATTGTCGACGGCGGCTTGACCATTGCTGAGCAGACAATCGATCCGGGTACCGATCCGGATAATCCTGATCCGGCTTACAAGGGCGTCGAGGTTGGCAGCCTTTCCGACGTTGTCTACAACGGCCAGAGCCAGCAGCAGAAGCCGACTGTAACCGACGCCAACGGCAGCGCGCTCACCGAGGGCACCGACTACACGGTGACCTTCTCCGAGGACACCACCAATGCCGGTACCGTGACGGTGACTGTTACCGGCATCGGCAACTACTCCGGAACCGTGACCCGCACCTACAAGATCACCGAGCGCGAGCTTGTCATCACCACGCCGGGCGGTAGCAAGGTTTACGATGGCGCGCCCCTTACCAAGGCCGGCACTTGGGCCGACTGCGTGACCGGCTATGTTGAGGGCGAGTCTGCCGCGTTCGAGACGACCGGCTCTCAGACCGAGCAGGGTTCATCCGATAACACCTACTCCATTAACTGGAATGCCGAGGGCAATACCGCCAAGGCGGGCAACTACAAGGTGGTCAAAGAGACGCTTGGGTCGCTGGTGGTGACCAAGCAGTCCATTAACCCAGGCCCTGATCCGGACAACCCCGATCCGGCGTATAAGGGTGTCGAGGTCGACAGCCCGATCAACGTCACCTACGATGGCCAGCCCCACAAGTGGGAGCCGACCGTCACCGACAATGAGGGCAAGGCTCTCGTCAAGGGAGTAGACTACGAGGTCGGCTACAGCACGGGTGACTTCATCAGCGCTGGCACCATCACGGTGACCATCACTGGCGCCGGCAACTACACCGGTTCGGTGACGCGCACCTATACCATCGCAAAACGCCCGGTCACCCTGACCTCTGAGTCCAAGGCGTTCACGTACAACGGAAAGGCGCAGAGCTGGAACCACTACACGTGCACTGACGACCTGTTCGCTAGCCAGGTTGATGGTCTTGGTTGTTCCGCCAGCGTTACCAACGTGGGCGATACCGCCGTAAACACCGTCAACTACACTTTCAAGACCGACTTCTCCGCGGATAACTATGACATCACCACGAATTTTGGCACGCTGAGCGTCAAGAACTCCGAGAGTGAGATCACTGTTACCACTACGGGCGGCACCTGGACCTATGACGGCAAGGCGCACGGTGCGACCGTCTCGGTGAGCGAGCTGCCCGAGGGCTATACGCTCGCCGAGGCCGCGTCCAGCGAGTCCGAGACCGACGTGACCCCGGCCGGCGGAGTCACCGTCACGGCTGACACGCTCATGATCGTCAACGCCAACGGCGACGACGTGACTGAGAGCCTCAATATTACCTACGTTGCTGGCACCATCGTTATCAACCCCGCGTCTCTGACCGTGACCACGCCTGATGCGACAAAGGTCTACGATGGCTCCGCGCTTACGGCTGCCGGTTCCTACAGCGGCCTGGTCGAGGGCGAGACGATCGACTTCGTTACGACCGGTTCTCAGACCGAGGTTGGCAAGAGCGACAACGGCTACAGGATCGCCTGGACCGGCGCAAAGTCCTCTAACTACTCGGTTGCCGAGACGGTCGGCAAGCTTGAGGTGACCAAGCAGTCGATCGATCCTGGTACCGATCCCGCGAATCCCGACCCGGCTTACAACGGTGTCCAGGTTGGCGCGCTTTCCGACGTCGTCTACAACGGCCAAAACCAGGAGCAGAAGCCGACCGTTGCCGACAAGGACGGCAGCTCGTTGGTCGAGGGCCGCGATTACAAGGTGACCTTCTCCAGCGACACCAAGAATGCCGGCATGGTGACGGTGACCGTTGAGGGCATCGGCAACTACCAGGGCACCGTGACCCGCACCTACAACATCAAGCCGCGCCCGGTGACCATCAAGAGCGGTAACGCGTCGAAGACCTATGACGGCAACCTGTTGACGAGCCCCAATGCCGATGTTACGAGCAGCTACAGCTTCGTTGCAGGCGAGGTGACCGACATCAGGGCCACAGGCACCATCACCGACTACGGTTCGACCGAGAACACGATTTCCTACACGACGCATGCAGCTGCCGGATTCCTGGCTTCGAATTACGACATCACGCTTGAGCCCGGTACCCTGACGGTGACCAAGGCGTCTGCAGAGGACGGCATCTCGCTGAGTACGGTTGGCTACAGCAAGATGTACGACGGCGAGGAAGTCACGCTGCCGCACTCCGATGCGAGTACGAGCATCTCGGGTAATGCGGTGACCGTCGAATACAGCGTCAACGGCGTTGACTGGGTAACCGATCCGTCCGGGATCACGGCCAAGAACGTTGCCGATTCCAAGACGGTTCAGGTTCGTGCGTCTTCGCCCGCCAACTACGATGGCTACGTGTATGGCACGGCTGCGCTTGAGATCAGCGTGCGCAACGTGACGCTTTCCAGCGAGACGGCTTCGAAGGTTTACGACGGCACTGCGCTTGAGCGCCCCGAAGTGACCGTCGGCGGCGACGGCTTCGTCTCCGGCGAGGTTTCCTCCGTGATTGCCACGGGCTCCATCACCAACGTGGGTACGGTGAGCAACGTCATCGCGTACACCAAGGCCGCCAGCTTTGTAGAGGGCAACTATGTGATTGAGACCAACGTCGGCACCCTGTCGATAACCGGGCAGACCATCGATCCGGGCACCGATCCGGACAACCCCGATCCGGCGTATAAGGGTGTCGAGGTCGACAGCCCGATCAACGTCACCTACGATGGCCAGCTCCACAAGTGGGAGCCAACCGTCACCGACAACGAGGGCACGGCTCTTGTCGAGGGCGTCGACTACGAAGTCAGCTACAGCACGGTCAACTTCACCGACGTGACGGGCACCATCACGGCGACCATCACCGGCAAGGGCAACTTCACGGGGAGCGTCGAGCGCACCTACCAGATCACGCCCGCGTCGCTGTCGATCGAGACCGATTCGGCATCCAAGACCTACAACGGCAAGCCCTTGACGGCCGACGGCAAGGTTGTGGGCCTCGTCAGCGGCGAGACCGTGACGTTCGCAACGACCGGTTCGCAGACGGTGGTCGGCGAATCCGACAACACGTACTCGCTGAAGTTCGATAAGACGGCGAAGGGCTCCAACTACACGATCGCAAACGAGTCCATCGGCAAGCTGACCGTTACCGAGTCCGCAGGCACCATTGTGGTCACCACGACGGGCGGCACGTTCACCTACAACGGTATCCGCCATGGTGCAGGCGTCGATGTGCAGGGCATCCCGGACGGCTATACGCTTGATAAGGCTGGCAGCACGGCAACCGCTAAGGACGTCTCCGATGGCGTCGTGGCAGCCACCGCCGACATCCTTGTCATTCGCAACGCCGAGGGCGAGGATGTGACCGACAAGCTGAATATCAAGTACGTCGACGGCACCATCGAGGTGACCCCGGCCACGCTGACGGTGAGCACGCCCGATGCGACCAAGGCTTACGACGGCACGCCGCTCACCTCCGAAGGGTCCATCAACGGCCTGGTCAAGAACGAGACGGTATCGTTCAGCACCACCGGCGCGCAGACGCTCGTCGGCCAGAGCGACAATACCTACAGCCTCGTTTGGGACGGCACGGCGGCTAAGTCCAACTACACGGTTGTCCCGGCGGTCGGCAAGCTGACGGTGACCGATGACATCGATGATGGCAAGGTGATCACGAAGACGCACGCCTCGGGTACGTACGATCTTGATTCGCAGGTGGCGTTCACCATCACGGCGAAGAACATCTACGCCGAGCCGAAGACCATGACGATCTCCGAGATTCCGGGCGTTGCGCTCGACCAGAGCGTCTTCGAGAACGTGCAGCCCGGCGCGACTGTGACGGCTACGGCTACCTACACCGTCAAGGAGAGCGATATTCTCGCCGGCACGTTCGTGAACACCGCCACGGTGTCCTTCTCCGGTTCTGGCAAGAGCTTCAAGGCTACTGACGAAGTCGACATCGCCAAAGAAAATGCGCATCTGAGCGTCGTCAAGGAAACGGCGAGCACGCCCGCCAACGGCAGCAGCTACGCGCTCGGCGAGAAGATCTCCTACAAGGTGACCGTGACCAATGACGGCAACCTGACCGTACGCGACGTCGCGGTTTCCGACCAACTTGCCGGTGCGACCTTGGATGATGGTCAGAGCGCCGAAGTTGGAACCCTGGCACCTAGTGCGTCCGCGACGGTTCGCTACGTCTATACCGTGACAGAGGCCGATATCCTGGCCGGCAAGGTTGTGAACTCCGCGACGGCCAGCGGCAAGACCGACGGCGGCGACCCGAAGGTGACCCCAGGCGACACGGAGGACAAGACCGATCCGGCCAACGGAAGCCTGAGCGTCGAGAAGACGACGACCAGCACGCCTGAGAACGGCAAGTCCTACAAGCTGGGAGAGACCATCTCCTACAAGATCGTCGTCACCAACACGGGCAACCTGACCGTCAGCGGCATCACGGTCTCCGACCCGAATGCCGACAACTTCACTGATCGCACGATCGACGCTCTGGTTCCCGGCGCTTTTGCCGAGTTCGAGGCCGCGCATGTCGTCACCGAGGCCGACATCCAGGCCGGCACGGTGGTTAACGTCGCGACTGCCAAGAGCACCGATTCCTCCGACAAGGAGATCGACAACAGCGGCAAGGATACCGATCCGACCGATACGCCCAATGCTGCCCTGACCGTCATGAAGACGGCTGAGCAGAACGGCTCCGCTGCGGATGGCGCCTTCAAGCTGGGTGAGACCATCAACTACACCATCACGGTGACCAATACCGGCAACCAGACCGTGAGCAACGTCACGGTGGCCGACCCGAACGCAGACGGCTTCGGCGAGAAGACCGTCGATTCCTTGGCACCGGGTGAGTCCAAGACCTTCGATGCCACGCATGTCGTCACGCAATCCGACATCCTGGCGGGCAGCGTGGTGAACACCGCCACGGCTACCGGCACCGACCCGAAGGGCGGCAGCGTCGACGGCGACGGCGAGGACACCAAGGTCATCGACGCCGTGAACACCACCCTCGAAGTGGAAAAGACCGCCTCGGCCCCGGCCGACGGTGTGTCCTACAAGCTCGGTGAAGAGGTTTCCTACCAGATCGTCGTCACTAACAAGGGCAACATCGACTACACCAATGTCCAGGTGAGCGACCAGAAGACCGGTTTGAGCGAGCTTATCGAGAAGCTGGCCGTGGGCGAGTCGAAGGCCTTCACGACCAAGCATGTCATCACCGAGGCCGACATCGTCGCCGGCAGCTACGTCAACACGGCGACCGCGAAGGGCGACTCCATCACCGACGGCAGCGGCGGCAAGCACGAGGTTTCCGGCGAGGACACCGAGACCATCGGCGGCAACGGATCCGACAAGCCGATCGACACCGGCAAGGCCGACCTGCGCGTTGTCAAAACCGTGACCAACAGCGGTTCGGGTAGCAATGGCGCGTTCGCGCTCGGTGATGTCATCGAGTACAAGATCACCGTCACCAACGACGGCAACCTGACGGCGAGGAACTTCCAGGTCGTCGACAACAATGCCGATGGGTTCGCTCCCGTGACCGTGGACGCCCTCGCGCCCGGCGCGACGACTGACGCCATCACGGCCCAGCATGTTGTGACCTCCGACGATATCCTGGCCGGCAAGGTCGTCAACGTGGCCACCACCGCCGGCGGCACGACCGACGACGACAAGGTGAAGCCGAACCCGACTCCGGGCGAGACCGATTCCGAGGTCGACAACGTTGACACCACGCTGGTCGTGGAAAAGGTTGCCGACGCTCCGACCGGCAGCGCTTACAAGCTGGGCGACACCGTCACGTACACCGTGACCGTCACCAACAAGGGCAACGTGCCGTACTACAACGTCCTGGTCTCCGATGTCCAGACCGGCTTGAGCAAGACCATCGACAAGCTGTCCGTTGGGGAGTCCAAGACCTTCACGACCACGCATGTCGTCACCGAGTCCGATATCGTGGCGGGCTCCTACAAGAATGTCGCGACCGCCAAGGCTGATCCCGTCAAGGATCCGAAGAGCGGCGAGAACGTGACGCCTTCCGGCGAGGGCAGAGAGACCATCGGCGGCAGCGATTCCGATAAGCCGATCGATTCGGCCAACCCGAAGCTGTCCATCACCAAGACGAGCGACGTGGCCGCCGATCATCTGCTCAAGGAAGGCGAGACGGTCAACTACACGGTCACGCTGACCAACAGCGGCAACCTGACCCTGACCAACATCGCGGTTGATGACCAGCTGGAGGGCGCGACGCTCGCCGGGGGCGAGAGCGCGACCATCGCCTCGCTGGAGCCGGGCGCAACGGCCACGCTGCACTACAGCTATACGGTCAAGCAGTCCGACGTGGTGGCGGGCTTCGTTGCGAACCACGTGACGGCTACCGCGGATAACCCGTCCGACAAGGGCACCGACGTGACCCCGGGCGACAAGACCGATCCGACCGAGAAGGCCGCGCCCTCGCTGTACATCAGCAAGACGGCCGACAAGACCGCCGACGTGACGGCGGGCGATGTGATTACCTACACGATCGTCGCCACCAACAACGGCAACGTTGACCTGACGGGCGTGGTCGTCTCCGATGAGCTGACCAAGTTCGAAAGCGATAGCTTCGATCTGGCGAAGGGCGAGTCGAAGACCTTCACGCAGACCTACACCGTTACTGAGGCCGACATGGTCGCCGGCTCGGTCAAGAACGTCGCGACTGCCAGCGCAACCGACCCCAAGGGCGGGCACGTTGATGGCAAGGGCGAGACGACCTCCGAAACCGAGGCGATCGACGGTGCGCTGAGCGTCATGAAGACCGCGGCCGCCGGCTCTTATGCCGCGGGCGATACCGTCGAGTACACCATCACGGTGACCAATACCGGCAACGTGACGGTATCCGACATCAAGGTGGCCGACGCAAAGACCGGCCTCGACGAGACGGTGACGCTGGCCAAGGGCGAGTCCAAGACCTACACGACCAGCTACGTGGTGACCGATGAGGACATCAAGGCCGGCACGCTTGAGAACGTGGCGACCGCGAAGGGCACCGATCCGGCCGGCAAGGATGTCGAGGCTTCGGGCAGCGAGACCATCGGCAACACGCCGGTTCCCGATCCGGACAATCCTGACGTTCCCGTCCTGAAGCGCGAGTTCAGCTCCTCTAACCCGTCCGATGTCGTGTACAACGGCTCCGAGCAGCAGCAGAAGCCCATCGTCACCGACGGCGACAAAGTGCTAGTCGAGGGCGTTGACTACGAACTGTCCTACACAGACGCCACCAACGCCGGCGAAGTGACCGTGACCATAACGGGCAAGGGCAACTACACCGGCACGAGCGAAGTGACGTATCAGATCACCAAACGCCCGGTGACGCTGACGTCTGCGAGCCAGACCTGGACGTACGACGGCAACGAGCATACGGCTACCGACGTTACCTGCTCTGATGACGTGTTCGCCGGCCAGGTTGAGGGTCTTGCGGCCACCGGATCGGTGACCAACGTCGGCGACAGCGCGACGAACGCCATCGCTTACCGCTTCAAGGCTGGCTTCACCGAGGATAACTTTATGGTGAGTAAGGCCGAAGGCACGCTGGGCATCACCGCTCAGGCCATCGACCCGGGCACCGATCCGGACAACCCGACGCCGGGCTACATCGGCGTCACGGTCGGGCAGCTTAAGGACGTCGTGTACAACGGCGTTGCCCAGGAGCAGAAGCCGGCCGTCCTCGACAAGGACGGCAATCCTCTCGTTGAGAACGTCGATTACATCGTCAGCTTCGGTGCCGACACCACCAATGTGGGCACCGTGGTAGCCACCGTGACCGGCATCGGCAACTATGCCGGCAAGGTCGAGCGTACGTACCAGATCACGCCCGCGACGCTTTCGGTCACGACCGCGTCGGCCGAGAAGGTCTACGATGGCACGGCCCTGACCAAGGCCGACGGCTGGACGCTCGAGGGCTTGGTTGCCGGCGAGATGGCCACCGTCAAGGCCACGGGCGAGCAGACCGCGGCGGGCAGCTCCGACAACACCTACGAGCTGGCTTGGGGCACGGCGAAGGCTTCCAACTACCGGATCGCCTCCGAGGAGCTTGGCACCCTGACGGTCAAGGCCCAGGAGATCACGCCCGGCCCCGACCCGGTCAACCCGGATCCTGACTACTCCGGCGCTAAGGTGAGCGACCCGTCTGACTCCGTCTACGACGGCACGGCCCACAAGTGGTCGCCCACGGTGACCGACGGGCAGGGCAATGTGCTCGTCGAGGGCCGCGACTACACGGTCGATTACGCTACCGAGGACTTCACCGATGCCGGTACGATCGTCGTTACCATCACCGGCGCGGGCAATTACTCCGGCACGGTGATGAAGAGCTATCGCATCACGCCTGCAACGCTGAACGTTGCGACGCCGAGCGCCGACAAGGTCTACGACGGCACGCCGCTCACGGCAGAGGGCTCCATCAGCGGCTTCGTGGCGGGCGAGACGGCCGATTTCGAGACGACCGGCAAGCAGACCGCCGTCGGCACCTCCGCGAACTCCTACGAGATCTCCTGGACCGGCACGGCCAAGCAGTCCAACTACACCATCAGCGAGACCGTTGGCACCCTGACGGTCAAGGAGTCCGCCGACGAGATCGTCGTCACGGTGACGGGCGGTACCTATACCTATGATGGCTCGACGCATGCTGCAACCGTTTCGGTCGGCACGGTTCCGGCCGGCTACACGGTTGAAACTGCCGAGACGACGGCTTCGGCCACCGATGCAACCGTCGTGCCCGTGAAGGCGACGCTTGACAAGCTGGTGATCCGCAACGCTTCCGGCGAGGACGTCACGTCCAAGCTGAACGTGAAGGTCAACGAAGGCGCAATCACGATCAACCCGGCTGAGCTTGTGGTGGTTACACCCGATTCCGACAAGGTCTACGACGGCACGCCGCTCACGGCCGAGGGCTCCATCAGCGGCTTCGTGGCGGGCGAGACGGCCGATTTCGAGACGACCGGCAAGCAGACCGCCGTCGGCACCTCCGCGAACTCCTACGAGATCTCCTGGACCGGCACGGCCAAGCAGTCCAACTACACCATCAGCGAGACCGTCGGAACGCTGACGGTGACCGAGTACGCCGGCAGCATCGTGGCCACAACCACGGGTGGCACCTTCACCTACGACGGCAATGCCCATGGCGCCACGGTCGAGGTCAGCGGCGTGCCTGCGGGCTACACGGTCGATACGGCGGCTTCCACGGCCACTGCAACCAATGTTGCCCAGGGCGCCGTTGCCGCGACGGCTGATCAGCTGGTGATCCGCAACGCTTCCGGCGAGGACGTCACGTCGAAGCTCGACATCGTGTACGTTGACGGCAGCATCGCTATCACGCCCGCGACGCTGTACGTGACGACTGGCAGCGCGACGAAGGTTTATGACGGACAGGCTTTGACGAGCGCCACGCTTGAGATCAACGGCCTGGTGGGCGGCGATCGCGTGAGCGCGGCGGCAACCGGCGCGCAGATCGCGGTCGGCAGCTCCGAGAACACCTACCGCATCACGTGGGGCGACGTCGACTCCCAGAACTATCGCATCGTCGAGAACCTGGGAACGCTGACGGTGACGGCTGCTGCGGTCGTCCCGGTTAATCCGGGCAACAGCACGAACGGCACAACGCCGCGTGGCACCACGAGCTTGACGCCGAGCACGCCTGCGGAGAATGCGACCACGTCGGCAATCGTCACCGCGCCGGAATACGACAACGCGAACTCCGTGGATGAGCCGAACGAGGAGCTTATCTACGATGAGGAGACGCCTTTGGGCAGCTCCGAGGCGAAGGCCCATTGCTGGGTGCACTACTTGATGTTCCTGGGCATCTTCGTGACGCTGGTGTACGGTGCTCTGGTCTTGATCCGCCGGAGCAACTACACGCGCGGCTTGAAGAAGGACATGAACGATATCCTGGGCGGTGGTGACGACGGTAAGGACCCGGAGGGGTCTTCCGTCGCGCCCTCGCCGGCAACGATGGGGGCGTAACTGATGAGGAAGAGCAACTATATCGTCTTGGCCATATTGGCCGTGTTGGCTGCCCTTTTGCTGGCCCTCTGGTACATTCTGGGCTTTAGCGAGATCGACAGCCCGCTCGACCTCGCAGTCGCCATCGTTTGGTGGGTGGTTATCGTCGCGGTTGCCTTTGCGATCGCCTGGTTCGAGGAGAAGCGCCGCCGGGAAATCCGCACCATCTATGTGTCGCCAACGGCCCTGTTCAACTGCGAGCGCGGCATGGTCGGGCTCAAAGATGTCGACGACGTCGCCGCGATGCAGAACATTCTCGAGGGGCTGGAATACGGCTTCGACAAGAAAGAGCTGCCGACGCAGAAGAAGTTCGACTACCGCTACGTCGTGCAGACCGATGAGTTCAAAGCAGGCGAGGAAGAGGCCTACGGTTTGCGCAAGGCAACGTCTGAAGAGCAGGGGCGCGCCGGCTACTCGAGCGAGCACGAGCTGGCCTTCGATGACGAAGGCGCGAAAGCATCGAGTGCCGGTGAACCAGCGGCTGAGGCCAGCAGCTCCGCCAAGGAGCCGAAGTGGACCGGCATCGTCACCAAGATCGACCGCGAAAACGGCAATGTGGAGACGAAGTTCAGCTGCTTGAGTGAGCTGAGGGCAGCGCTCGCATAGCGATAGCAAGAAGTGCCGTCCTTAATGGGCCCGCGATGCTACGTCGCGGGCCCATTTGCGTTAACGGGTCCGTTTGGCGCCCAGCGCACTCGTATCGCGCTTAGCGGGATGTCGATTTTTCCAGGGATATGGATGATTCGCGAAGGAGCCTTGACGAGTTCGGTACACTTAACCGCATGACTACCTTTACAGAAACTGCGTTGCCTGTCCTCGCCGATGCGGCGAAGGACACGCTGTATCTTATCCCGTTCCTGTTGGTCACGTATTTGGCCCTGGAGTGGATCGAGCATAAAGCCGGCGATAAGTCCGCCGAATCTCTGCAGCAGGCTGGTGCTGCCGGCCCTATTCTGGGCGCGATTGTCGGCATCCTGCCGCAGTGCGGCTTCTCGGCGGCGGCGTCCACGCTGTGGGCTGGCCGCGTGATTACGCTGGGCACCCTGTTTGCGGTGTTTCTCTCGACGTCGGATGAAATGCTGCCGATCTTCCTTGCTGAAGAGATCGATCCGTTCACCATTCTGAAAATCATGGTGGCTAAGTTGGTTATCGGCATGCTGATGGGCTTCGTTGTGGATGCGGGCATGCGTTTAGCGCGTCGCGATAAGGATAAGCTGCGCATTCACGAGCTGTGCGAGCACGACCGGTGTCATTGCAACGGCGATTGCCACACCTGCGAAGAAAACCCCGAACTGGCCTACGACTTCGAGCACGACGGCGCACACGAGCACCATCATGAGCACGGCTCGATCCTTGCGAGCGCGGTGAAGCATACTTTGCAGGTCACGGTGTTCATCTTCGTTATCACGCTTGTGCTGAATGGCGTTATCGAAACGGTCGGGGAAGACGCATTCGCCGCATTCGTCGGATCGAATCCGGTCCTTTCGATCTTCGCCAGCGCGCTGGTCGGCCTTATCCCGAACTGTGCGGCATCGGTCGTTATCGCGCAGCTGTACGTCGAGGGCGCCTTGAGTGCCGGCGCGATGATGTCGGGGCTTTTGGTCTCTGCGGGCGTGGGCATCTTGGTGCTTTGCCGGACGAATAGACGCCCGGCTCAGAACTGCGCGATTCTGGCCGGGCTTTGGGCGATGGGCGTGGTATGGGGCCTTATATTCTGGGGTCTTGGCGTCTCGTTCTAGAAACCGCTTTCAGTAGGAACAAGCTGCTCGGTGAAGTCGCTGGCCGGGATCTGGCACATGCGCACGCCATCGCGTAGGCGGATGCGGCCGATGTGCAGCTTCAGTACGCCGGCTGATTCGAGGTCGGTGTTGGTGAAGCGAGACACCACTAGCCGTTCATTCGCCTTGCCGGCGAGCGCGTAAACGCGACGCGCATCCTTCTCGTGTTCGCGCTCCTGCTTGTCTAGCGGCATTTCCGCGCCGTCGAAATAGGCGCGGCAGGGGATGAAACCGTTCACGAATCCGCTTACGATCAGGATCTTTGGGGAGAGTCCTACGCACTGGTCGTAGGGAAGCACCCTCACGACCCCGGTGTTTGAGACGGTTGGCGAAAGCAGGCGCGTGCGGAAGCGTTCAGCCATTGCGGCGGCGGAGTTGCCGGATTGCTCATCGTCGCGGCCGTCTTCGAGGCAAATGGTGCGGATCACCGGCGGCACGGGCGCATCGGCCTCTTCCGTCACGACTGCGGTCAGCTTCGCGAGCAGCTCCTCGCCTGCGAGATCCTTGGCAGCGGCGAGCATCGCAAGGCCGGCCTTGCGCGCGTCTGCCACGCGCTGGGCGCCGACGATGTGGTCCGTAGGCGCGGTAGTTGCGTCAGTGGCGGTTGCCGCAGCACGGGACGCATCGCGATCAGAGCCGCCAGCAGCGCTTGCGGTGACGGCGTCGCAAGCAAGAGCGACATCGTGCCCTGCGTCGAACACGTGCGCCAGCGTCTCAACGAGCCCGGACCCGCGATCGTCCGCATACGCGCGCAGGCTGGCCATCGCCGAGCTGTTCGCAAGCCAATCGCCGTATCCGCACCAGCAGCGCCAGGCAAGGGCGTTGCTGGGGTCAGCCACCAGGTCGAGCGCGGTCAAAATGCGGGCCGGGACGCATTTTCCATAGTCGCGAATATCGCCGCGAACAGGCTGGCGGTCGGCAAGCGTCTCGGCGGGAACCTTACGGCTTGCAAGCGCTTTGGCGATATTGCGGCTCCAGATGCCGTTCGGGGTCGCAACAACGATGTCTTCGGGGAGGCAACCGTTGGAGATCGCCTGCGAAACGTAGTCGGCGATACCGAGGAATTCGTCCTCGGGCAGGTCGAAGGTAAGCGGCGTTGCGGAAGCGCTCGCATCGCTGACGAATGAGCCGCCTTCATCAGCCGTGAACGTAACATCAGCCCCGTCGTCGCAGCGGCTGCTCTCCGTCGCGTCGGCGCCTTCGGACTGCGGCTCATTTGCCGCATCATCCGCGCCCGGGCTGTTTGACGCAATTGCGGCCAACGCAGGGTCGGCGAGAAGCCGTTGCGCAGCAGCAGAGGAAGCGGGGCAGCGGTGACTTGCCGTTAGCTGGATATCCTCTCGATCGCGATAAGCGTTGGCGAACTCGTCAAGACCGGCAGCATAGGGATAGCTGTCGTAAACGGAGACGCAGGCGACGCGATCGCCCGCAATAGTAAGGGAGTCGCGCGAGAGGAGGCCCATCAGCACCTGAGAGGCCTTGCTGATCAGTTGGTAATCGTCAACGAAGACGTGCGCATATGAATGCGCCGTGCGAGCGCCGACGTGGGTGCGCAGGTAGTTTACCGCCAGATTGGCCGCTTCGGGCTCGGCGATGGCCTGCGTGAACGCGAGGTTTGCCTTCAGAAGGTCATGGATGTTGGTTTCCTCGCCCGCGAGCAGCCATTTCTCGTCGTCGTCGGCAAGCTCGGTCCAGCTGCGATAGAAGAATTTCAGCATCTCGCGCAGACGCTTCGGGCGCAGGCCGCTCACCTTCATGTCCTCAAGGAGGAACAGCTCCTCGTAGGCGGTGAGCAGGCGAGGCTCGCGGCCGCTCCAGCGACGGGCCTCGGCGTCGGAAAGTACGTCGAGGGCGACCGCCCGCGGCGTGGTGACCTCGACATTGCGGGCGGCCTCTTCGCCGCATGCTCCGGCAAGCCGCTGTCGGAAGGCCAGGGCGGCTTGGGGCGTCGCGCAGGCGACGAGCACGCCGGCCGGGTCGGTGCCGCCTTCAAGCAGATGGCGAATGCGGTCGATGAGCGTTTGCGTTTTGCCGCAGCCGACGCCGCCCATGATGCGCGCAGCCTTGATATCCGTTGTCTGAGCCATATCAACCTCCTGCTCGAATGGCTTTCGAAAAGTGAACGCGATGATCGTGATCAGTGGTGTTGACGAAGGGGGAGTCGGCGACCCAACTCAATGGAGGGAGGGGTGGTGATGGTCGGGTCGTCGCTCCCGGGCGGAGGGCGGCTTGCCCCAGATCCCTTGCCAAGCCGCCCTCTGCCCGAAAGGCTCTACCGTGCGATCGGAGGGTAGAGCCTCCCCGGTGAGAGGGTTGGTGGAGCTCGGTGATGCGGCGTGCCTGGCACCGCATCACTTACTCGGCGGATGCTCCGGATCCGCCGTTCGAGCTGCCGGAGCCGCTATGCGTCCCGTCGGTGCCGCGCGATCCACCCGCATCGACCGGCTCGGCGATGCTCACGTTCTTTCCGGCCTTCGCCAAAAACGGCATCGTGATGGCATGCGTGGGGCAAGCGTCGACGCAGGAGCGGCATTTCGTGCATTCGCTCCATGCCGCCTCGGAAAGCTGCGGGTGGCGCGGGTCGATGCCTTCCTCGCAGGCGCGACCGCACCGGCCGCACTTCGCTCCCTTGGCGGTTTCCAGGCATTTCGCGTCGTCGATCGTCGGCTTGAACGTCTTATTCGCCTTCGCGATCAGGCTCATGAACGCGCTGAGCGGGCAGAGCTTGTGGCACCACTTGCGGAAGAACACGACTTCTGCCAGAAGGATTGCCGGCACTACGATGATCGACCACGTGACGTCGCCCTGCGCGAACAGGTTCACCAGCAGCAAGATGGTGGCGAAGGTGAGTCCGATGGGGCAGATGAGGCAGAACACCGGGAAGCCGAAGATGAAGGTTGATAGCAGCGCGCCGCCGAGGACGAAGTGCCGCGCATCGACGGCGTCCCCGCGCTTGCTGGCGCAGCTTGCGCAACCGGCAAGACCTTTGGCGTCCTTCGCGCAGCCGCCGGTAAGGGCGGCTTTCTCGGCCTCGGTTAACGGTGCGACGTCGGCCGAGGCCGCAGCTTTATCCATCACGTCGGTCGAGGCCGCATTGCCCGCCCCGATGGAGGCGCCATCGCCCTTTTCGGGGTCGTTCGCCTTCTTCTTGGAGAACATGCCGCGCAGCTTCGACACCAGCGGGACGGGGCACATCCAGCCGCAGAACGCGCGGGCGAACACGACGATGAGCAGCACCATGATGACGAGCGAGATAACCGCTCGCGGCACCATCATCTTGCTGGCGAGTATGGTTCCCAGGGCGCCGAGCGGGCACAGGACGGAGATGTCCCAGAAGCCCGGGGCCGAAATGGTGCCGATGCCCAGGTTCGTCCAGAAGCCGATGAACACGACGACGATGATGGCGAGCGCGGTTGCGGTGCGCAGCTTCTTCGAATTCATTTTCATTGCCGCACCTTACCCTTCTACCTGATCAAGCGGCCGAATCGTGATTGCGCGCGCCGTGGCGCCCTCGGAAATGGAGCCGTTTTGCAGCGACACGCAGACGCTTTCGCACGCGCCGCAGCCGGTGCATTTGTCGGTAGTGACGACGGGGCGGTTGTTGCTGTCGAGCGTCATGGCGTCGAAGCCGGTTTCCTGGCAGGCGTCGTAGCAGAACTTGCAACCGATCAGCTTGTAGGCCAGGCACCAGTCGGTGTTGATGACGGCTTTGCCGATGATGGTGTTCTCCTTCGTGGCGCCGGAGGGAAGCGCGAGGGCTTTGGTCGGGCAGCTGCTCACGCATAGGGGCGTGCCGCCGTTTTCCTCGGTGCACCAGTCGCAATAGTTGTCGTCGAAGTTGAACGTGGGCGTGCGCATGTTCAGGATGCCCGATTCGATGTGCGCCGGTCGAATGACGTCGCGCGGGCAGATCTCGTAGCATTTCTCGCAGCGGATGCAGGCGCTGATCAGGCGTTCCTCGTCCTGGCCTCCGGGAGGTCGGATGATGGACTGGGGTCCTATGTACTTAAGGCCGCCCAACCCGAGCATGACGGCCGCGCCGCCGACGCCTAAGCAGAGCGTTCTGCGGGTCATGCCGGATTTGCCGGCGGCGTTGCCACCGCCCGCCGCGCCCGCCGCGCCGCCCGTGGCCGCCGGTTCCTTTCTTGCTTGTTCGGTTGCTGCTTTCGCATGGTTTTCGGGCGTACCCATGCTCTCGTCTTCGCGATTCATCGCTCCCTCTTTCCGTCTTTCGGTTGCCCGATGCTTTGCACCCCCGCTGCGGCGCGCCTCCTCGCCGCGGGCCGATTTCGAATGCCGTGACCCCTCTACGCGCATCGGCCCCTTGCGCGCATGAGGCTCGTGTTACTCCTCTTCGGTCAGCACGTCTTCCAAAAATGCGCGATCGGTTTCCAGGAATCCGTCGGTAAGATAGGCCAGCCCCTGGTACAGATCGGTCTGCGCGAAGCGCTTCATATCGGCGGTCATCATGGGAACCCAGCTGATCAGATGATCGTTGAGGAAGTTCTGCTGCGTGGTGAGCAGCGCGGCGGCCTCGTCCTCGTCCCCGCGCTCAAGCGCTTCGGTGGTGCGGTTCGCAAGCACCTGCTCGAACTCGAGCTCGAGGGCTAGATGATCTTCGCCTTCTTTCCAGCTGTCCTTCTTGTCGAGCCCGGCGGCGCGATAGATGGCGAGCACTTCGTCGCGAGCATCTTGCATGAGCAGGCGTTTCTCGGACGTGTAGACGCTTTCGAACGGGTATGCGGCGCTGAACGCGTCAACGCCGTGGCCGATGAAGGTGCGCACGTAGTCGACCGCGAGGTCGGTGAGGGAATTGTCCCAGGTGTTGGAGAGGTAGCGCGCGATGCGCAGGTGACCCTCGTCGATGTCGGGATTGCCGGTGGCGGCGGGGAAGCGCATGCCGCTCAGCTGCTCGAGCAGTTCTTCGTCGATTTCAACGCGGTACAGGCGCGAGAGCAGGCCGTACGTGGCGGCGCGCTGCTTGTTGACCGTGATGAGCTCGTCCATGCTGGCCGTATCGGCCGTTTGCGTGCTGTTCGCCATCGTTAGTTCTCCTCCGTTTGAGCTTGGGCTTCGTCTGCGACGCCGGCGAGGGCGGCCAGGCCTTGCCGGCCGACCTCGGTGGTGTACCAGGCTTTTCTCCATTCGAGCGCGTCGCATTTTTCCAGCAGATCGACGAAATGCGGTGCGTACAGGCGCGGTTTCTGCACGAGCGGGTCGTCGTCGACCGCGCTGTTGATGGAAGGAGTGCTTGCGCCGTCTTCTGCTGAGCAGAGCGTCAAGATGCGTTTGTAGATGACGGCGTATTGCTCGTCTTTCGCCAGTAGGTCGTACAGGCGGTCTATCGGCTTGTCGGAGGCAAGCTTCTCCTGTCCGGCCTCGGTGATTTGCCAGAAGATCTCGACGGGTTCGGCGGCCTCGAGGTATTCGACGCCGTCCACCACGACCGTTTTCGGCTCGGTTTCGACCTCGTCGGCAGGTTGCCCGTCGGCCGTGACGCGCTCGATGGCGCCGGCCTTCTCAAGCAGGGTGCACAGGTTTGCCGCGGAGTAAACGCTGAAGTTGTCCTCCTGCAGGCGATCGACCTCGGCGTTTACCTCGGATACCGGCTTGCGGCCGTCCGATACGCTCGCGAGGATCCCCAGAAGAACCTTGCGGCGCGGCTCCATCGATTTGAATAGATCGTCGATGCGTTCCTGAGGCGTGCGTGCGTCAGCTGCCTGATCCTGCGGCGCCGCCTGCGCCTGTGCAGCGTCGGCCGCCGCGGACACCGAGGTGTACTCCGCGCCTTCGACGTCCTCGTCTTCTTCGGTGTCCTCCAATGGATCGAAGTCGTCGTAGTCGGTATCAAGCGATAGATCGAATGTTGAATCAGAAGACATGTTCCGCCCCTCTCAGACAGTGCCTGCTACAAACAAATCAAGCGCCTGCCTTCCGGCACGACGCATACAGTGCCAGCCCGCAAGGCTGACTCCGGGAACTTCACCCCTGAAGCTCCGACTTTTGCAAACATTGTCTGCCGCGCATGAGCGCTGGCGGACTCCCCGCTTGTGATGATAGGGGTGCGCCGCAAGCGGTGTCAAGGGGGCACATCGGCCGGAGCGGATCGGAATCAATCTTTCTTCAGGATAATGAAAATGTTGCTTGCGGTGGCGTAATACCTGGTGAAACGCTTGTTCTGCAGAACCTATCGATCCTTTGGCCCCGTTGTCGTGCCTGTTTCGTCGTTTGACAATGCGCGAAGGGTTGAGCGATACTGCGCGCGGGGTTTGGGGAAGAATGCAAGTGGATCGGCATCTGTCGCGCGGGGGCGCGCCGGTGGCCGAGCATGCTCAGGATGAAAGGATGATGAGCAATGACCGCTTTTGTTCGACCCTCTTTGATATTGCGCATGGATTTGGATGAACGCCTGATGAGCGACGAGGCTGTAGCCGACATCAAGCGCTCGTATTCCTACGTGGCGCCGTCGGTGGTGTGCTCGCATGAGCCCGCTGATCCGGATCGCGTCGAGAACAACATGCGCTTCATGATCAAGCTGCACCGCGCGTATTGGGATCGAAACGACGCCGAGGCGCAGCAGCTTTGGGAAAACGTGATGCCCAAATGGCTGCACAACATGCTCAACAAGGTTTCGAATACCATCACGGCGGCGAACAAGGTAAGCGCCGAAGAGGGTGCGCCGGGGATGGATTACGCCTGGTTAGAACTTGAATTTGGAGAAAACGCCCTGATCGCGTTGAAGACGGCGAGCGATTCGTCGCTGCCCGCCTGCGGCGTCGATATGGTTGAGCGCGTTCGCGAGCTTCTGTGCGCAGGCACCCTCGGCGAGGATGTCGCGTGCGTGCGCATTCCCTCGCGAGCGAGCTGGGAGGCTCAGCTGGCCGCCGCCGAGGAAGCGCAGCGGGCTGCCGAGGAGGCAGCTGCCGCAGACGCGGCCGCAGGCGCGGGCGCGGGTGACGCAGCCGAATCCAACGACGCGGTCGAGCCGCAGGAGAGCCTGCAAGCGGGCGCTGCCGCGGCCGAGGTTGCTCCGGCTCGTGCGCTCGCGGAGCCTGATGCGGCAGCCGACGACGCGGCCGTCGAGCCCGCCTTCGTCGCGCCGAAACTTCCGGCGTTCGACGTCGACTATGGGACGTGGGGGATCGAGTACGCCGACGGATCCGTTCGCGAGTTTGAGGCGGGATCCGAAGCGTAGGTAGTTTGCCGGAGGTAACGTACGCCTTCGAGGTGCGAATTGCCTTCCGTAAACCGTTATACTGAGGGGTTGCAGGGGGGTAGACGAGAAAGGGGCAGCAATGCCGAGCGTTCAGAACTTCTTCGGTCTGCTCGAAAAACTTCAGAGTGCTGATATCACGGTTCATCAGAACCGTTGCGCCGTTGTGCGCAACCGTAACGCCAAATGCATGAAGTGCGCCGAGGTGTGCACGTCCGGATGCATTTCCTACGATGATAACGAGCTGATCATATCTCCGGAAAAGTGCATCGGGTGCGGAACGTGCGCGACCGTGTGCCCGACTTGCGCCCTTGAGGCGCATCGGCCCAACGATGCCGAGCTTCTGCATCAATGCCTGGAGGCCATGCGCGCTTGCGATGGCGAGGTCGTCATTGCGTGCGAGGAGATCACCACGGCTGCCGAGGGTCTGTTCGACCCCGAAAAGGTTGTTTCGGTCCGTTGCTTGGGCCGTGTCGAGGAAAGCCTGCTCACCATGCTCGCGGTGGCCGGGGCCAAGCACGTGAGCCTGGTCGAGGGCAAGTGCAAGACGTGCGATCATGTCACCGGGTTCCATATGGCCGAGCGGGTGCGCGACACCGCCAACACGTTGCTTGAGACGTGGAATTGCGGCATGCGCACCGACATCGTGCCGAAGTTCCCCGCAAGCGTGCGTGCGACGGGCAAGGCCGCGTTCGACGCCGACAAGCGCAAGTTCTTCGCGGATATGAAAACCGAGACGAAGATGGCCGCGAACGCCACCGCCGACTACGCCATCACCGAGAAGCTCGGCATTGAGGACCAGTCGCAGAAGCGCTTCCAGAAGGTCATGGACGACGGCACGTTGCCGCATTTCGTGCCCGATCGTCGTGAGAGGTTGTTGAATGCGCTGGCAACGTTGGGCGAGCCGCAGGATGTGATGATCGAGACGCGCCTGTGGGGGCATGTGATCATCGACCCGGACAAGTGCTCAAGCTGCCAGATGTGCGCAACGTTCTGCCCGACCGGCGCCATTTCGAAGTTTACCGAGGAGGACGGCACGTTCGGCGTGGAGCATTTCCCGGGCGATTGCGTGAAGTGCCGCTGCTGCACCGATATCTGCCCGAAGGACGCCTTGACGCTTTCCGACGAGGTATTCGCCGTCGACCTGCTGTCCGGCGCGGTGGAGCGCTACGAGATGAAGCCGCTCGCGCATCCCATCGACGACCCGCATCAAATCTGGTACACCATGAAAGACCTGCTCGGTTGCGACCAGGTATACGAGCGGTAAACCCGCTGCATCAACAAGAAGAACCGCAAAGGGCGTGACCTTCGAGGCCGCGCCCTTTTTCTACGGCACGCGCCTGGATCCCTCGAGGGGCTACGGCAACGGCGGCATCCGGTACATGCTGCCGCTTGCGCACAGCTGCAATTAGTCGCTGTTCGACAAGCAAACCGAGCCCGCCCAAGTCGCGCGGGTTCCTTTGCGCTTCTGGGCGCTTGCCTCCTGATTTTCGCCCTGGACAGCTATAATCGATTCAGCTTATGCGGCATATCTCTTGCATATGGCCGACGTTGCCTTCCCCGCATCCTCCTTCCTGCGGGAAAGCGGATTCGGGGAATCTTTCAGGGGGGATTATGTACAAGCTGGCCATATATGGAAAAGGCGGCATCGGAAAGTCGACCACGACGAGCAATCTTGCGGCTGCGCTCGCGGCGGCGGGGCATACCGTTATGCAGATCGGCTGCGACCCCAAGGCCGATTCGACGCGGTTGCATCTGTGCGGTCAAGATACGCCCACGGTGCTCGACTGCATGCGTGAAGGCGGAAAGCCAACCCTTGAGCAGATTGTCCGTCGTGCTCCCGACGGCGTTCTGTGCGTCGAGGCGGGAGGCCCCGTGCCGGGGGTCGGGTGCGCCGGCCGCGGCATCATCGCGGCGTTCGACTTGCTGGAAAAGCTGCATGCCTACGAAGAGTTCAAGCCCGACATCGTGTTGTATGACGTGCTGGGAGACGTGGTGTGCGGCGGGTTCGCCATGCCGTTGCGCGGGCAGTATGCCGATGAGGTGGCCATCGTCACGTCCGGCGAGATGATGAGCCTGTACGCCGCAAGCAACATCATGCGCGCGCTCGAGAACTTCAAGCGCCGCGGGTACGCGCAGCTGCTCGGGTTGATAGCCAATCTTCGCAACGTGCCAGATGAACAGGCAAAGTTGCAAACATTCTGCGCGGAAGAGGGTGCACGCATCATCGCCACGGTTCCCCGCAGTTCCACGGTGCAGGATGCCGAGGACGAAGGCCGCACGGTGATCGGGGCGTTTCCCGATTCCGATCAGGCGGCCGTGTATGGCCGGCTGGCGCAGTTGATCGAGCGGCGCGCTTCAGCGAAGGCCGCGGGGGGACTGCGTCCAACCGTTGCAGGTGATTAGGCGAAAGGGGCATCGTGGCAAATCGATCGAGTCAGCTGACCGGCGCTTTCGGGAAAACGGGCGCTGCGGCCGATGGCGGCGCCGCCGATGGGAGCATTGCCGTCGCGCCGGATGCGTTTCAGGCGACCGGGGCGAATAGTCGCCGCCGCTTGCCGATATAGACTCCTGGCCGCGCAATTCGCCAGCAACCGTTTCGAAGGAGAAGCCCCGCATGTCCGCGCATCTTTCGTATTCCATCCCCGACCGCCCGCGCAAGAAGCGCATCCTGCGCATTCCCGAAAGCCATAGCCTGTATGTTTGCCCGCAGTCCTGCAGCAGGCGGCAGGCCATTCGCGCATTTCGCAACGGCGAGGCGGATAGGATGTCGTTTCTGCAGATCAGCCAAGCAGACTTGGTCTCCGGTGATTACGAGGGCCAGGTGGCGGATGCCGTTGCGCGCCTGCTTGACGCGCTGCCGGAGCCGCCGCGCGTGATGCAGTTGTACGTGAACTGCATCGACGACTTTTTGGGAACCGATGGGGAAGTGTTGCTCGAGGGGTTGCGGGAACAGTTTCCCCACCTGCGCTTTTCCTTGTCGCACATCAACCCCATCGCGGTGGACGTCTCCCATGACTTTGCCAGCAAAATGCATTCGGGGCTCTATGGGCTGCTTGAGGAACCTGCGAGCCGTGATTTGGGCGTGAGCGCGTTCGGCGGCTTCGAGGCGCCCGCGGCTGAAAGCGAGCTTGCGCCGGCGCTTGCGGCGGCGGGAGCGGGCCCGGTGCGCCATTTGGTGACATGCCGGACGTTCGCCGAATATCAGCAGCTTGCGAAAAGCTCGATTGCGGCGTGCGTGTCGCGCAGCGGGCGTGCGGTCGCCGAGAGCATCGCCGAGCGTTTCGGCATGCGGCATTTGATCTGGACGGCAACGTACGGGCTTGATGCGGTTGAAGAGCATTATCGGCAGCTGGCGGAGCTCGTGGACGCGGCGCGCGCGGAGCTTGCAGCTGACGGGCAGGGCGCCGTGCCGGGCGATGCGGCAAGCGGGCCGGATGCCGCGCCGGGCGCTGTGTCGGGCGATGTGCGACCCGCTGGGGAGGCGGGCGACGTGGCTGGCCGCGGGCGGCCTGCCGGGGCATCGGCTGCTTGGGCGGCCATGCAGCCGGTACTCGCGCCCGCGCGCGCGGCGGCTTCGGCGGCTGTCCAACGTGCGCGGCAAATGGTCGGCAGCGTGCCGGTGATCGTGGGCTCGGATGCTTCGTTTTCGCCATTCGAATTAGCCTTCAACTTGATCGAATACGGGTTCGATGTACGCGTGGTGCTGGCGCTTCACATGAAGGGAGCCGATGAGGACGCCGAAGCGCGCCTGCTTGCGGCCTATCCGCATGTCGAAACGGTGCGCGAGAGGAGCGTCGATGCGTTGGAAGCGAACGCCGAGGCGGCGGGCTGGCTGGCTATCGGCGCCGACGCCGCCTTCCTGATGGGCGCGACGCGCGTGGTGGACATGTATCACGACGAGGGCTATTTCGGCTATCAGGGTATCGAGCGTCTGATGAACGAGATCGTTGCCGCAATGGGCGACACGTCCGATGTGGCAGCGAGATGTGCAGCCTGCGACGATGCTGTTTCCGCAGATGAGCGAGCTGCCGTTGTGTTTTCGGCAGCATGTGCGGACAGTTCGAGCGCGGCAGCTGCGACGGAAGGGGAGTGCGGTTAATGGCGAAGCTCTCGATGTTTTTGCCGCCCTTCGCGGGCGACTATTCCGGTGCCGCGGGGGTGCTGTTCGGGTTGAACAGCGTGAACGTCATCGTCGACGCCAGCTGCTGTACCCATAATTACACCGGCTACGATGAACCGCGCTGGAAAAGCCGCCGGCGCGCCACGTTCAGCGCGCAGCTGCGCACGTTGGAGGCGACGCTCGGCGATGATGCGCGTTTGCTTGATCAAGTCGAAGACACCGTGCGCGAGTTGGACTCTCCCTGCGTTGCGTTGATCGGGTCGCCGGTGCCGGCGTTGGTGGGCATGGATCTCGACGGTATGGCGTCCGAGCTCGAAATGCGCTGCGGTGTGCCGGCTTTCGGGCTTGCGACCACGGGTTTCAACACCTATGAGCTGGGTGCATCCCTGGCGCAGGAGTTGCTTGCGAGCCGTTTCGCGCAGGGCACGGCGTCTGCGGGAGCGGGCTCGGCAGGCCGCATCAACATCCTGGGGATCACGGTGCATGACTTTGACAGCGAGGCGGCGATGAAAGCTGCCGAACAGGCGATTCTCGCTGAAAAGGGCGACGATGCTCGTTCGGTTCGACCCGTTTGGTCCACGGCGGGCGAGTATACGCTTGTCGACATCAAGGCCGCCGGCGCGGCTGACGAAACCGTGGTCGCCACTTGGTCGGGCTTGGCTGCTGCGCGCTTGTTGGAGCAGCGTTTCGGCGTCTCCGTGCACGTGGGTCTTCCCCGGGCCGCCCTCTGCGCTCTACCGGGGGTCACGGCGTTTTTGGATGAGGCTGCTTGCGGTATTGCCGCCTTTGCATCGTCCCTGCTCATCGTTCACGACCAGATTATCGCCAACAGCTTGCGCGACGCTTTGCGCCAAGCCGGCGTGCGGGCGTCTATCAAGGTCGCTTCCTTTTTTGGCATGGACGCCGAGCTGTCCGAACCTGGCGATTTTCGCATCGATACCGAAAGCGATCTGATTTCCTTCGCGGCCCGGAATCCCGCCGCCGTTATCGCCGGCGATCCGCTGATCCGTCGCCTTCCAAGCGTCGGCGGCGCCCTGCGTTGGGAATTGCCTCACGAGGCCGTTTCCTGCACGCTGTACAGCGATCGCGCCTAGAGCTCGTTTCCTTACGGTAAACCAAAAGGTTCCGCGTTTCCCAAGGAAACGCGGAACCTTGCTGATCGGGGCGGCCTCAAGCCAGGTTGCTTAGACTGCCTGGCTTGAGCTGACCGTCCGAACGGGTTGCCTCGGGCAGGTCGCCTCGGGCAGGTCGCCTCGGGCGGGCCGTTTTCGGGCAGGTCGCCTTTATTCCACGCCGACGATGACGTCGGTGGACTTCACGATGGCGAGCGCCGGCTCGCCGACGGCCAGGCCGAGCTGCTCGATGGCCTCGTTGGTAATGGAGCCCTTGATGCGGCTGCCGTCGGCGGTCTCCAGCGCCACGTGGCCGTTGACGGCGCCCTCCTTCACCTCGACGACGGTGCCGGCGATCTGGTTGCGGGCGGAGATGCCGGCAATGCGGTCGGTGCCCTTGGCGAACATGACGTTGGTCGCCTTCACGATGGCCACGGCGTCCATGCCTTCCTTCAAGCCCAGATCCTTGATGGCCTCCATGGTGATGTCGGCCTTGATGGTGGTTGAGCCCAGGTCGATGGAGACGACGCCGTTGACGGCGCCTTCCTTGACGCTGGCGACGGTGCCGGAAAGCTGGTTGCGGGCGGAGATCTTCATAACGTGCTTCCTTTCGGTTGGCCTGCCGAGCGGGCGGGCGATGGTGTGGCGCCGCGGCGCCTCGTTGCTTTGCTGCGCGGTCGGAGCGTTCTCGTCTGCGGGCTTTGCCCCCGCTCCGTTCGCGACGATTGCAGTATCGCAGGTTGTCGGCACTGCCGGAAGACGGTTGCCCAAGACGGCCTTCGTTCGCGTCGTTTCGTGCATGTTCGTGCATTTTCGCGCACGCTTCGCGGCCTCGTCCCGCCTGCGCCGCCGCGTCGCAAGGCACGCTTCAGCGCCTTTGCGTGTTCGCAGCTGGCCCCGCGTCCGGTTCCCATTTAGCGCAAGCAAGTATATACTTGTTTGGAGATATATGGCAGCGAAAGGCGGCGGCATGCGAAACGACGAGGCGCTCACAGCGGAGGATGTTGCGGAAATCCTGCAGGTCAGCCGCAGTTCCGTATACAAGCTGGTGAAAACCGACGAGTTGGCGTCGTACTACGTGGGCCGCAAGTTGCGCTTCACCATGGCCGACGTCGAGAACTACATCGCGCGCAGCCGCAAGGCGAAAGCCCGCGAGGTGGAATCTGCCATCGGGGCGCGCCCGTCAGCCGCCCGTTCGAGTGCGGGGGCTGCCGTCCGTACGGACTCCGGTGCGCCAGGGTCGCCTTCGCGTTCGGCCGCGACGGTCGATGCGGCGCGTGGGCGTGCGGGCGGCGCGTTCGTGCTTGCCGGCAACGATATCGTCGGCGATGTGCTGGCGAACTACCTCGGGGCGACGGGGCTTTCGCTCGATCGCGTCTACGAGGGAAGCTACAACGCGCTCGTCGATGTTTATCGAGGCCAGGCGCACGCTGCACTCAGCCATTTGTACGATGGCGCCACCGATACCTACAACGTGGAAGGCGTCAAGCGGCTGCTGCCGGGCGTGCCTGTGCGCGTGGTGCGTATGGTGCGTCGCCGCCAGGGGCTTATCGTGGCGAAGGGCAACCCCAAGGGCCTGCGCACCTGGGATGATCTGCTCGCGCCCGAGGTGCGCCTTATCAATCGCGAGCGGGGTTGCGGCAGCCGCATCCTGCTCGACGAGCAGCTTTCCCGCCGCGGGGTGGGTGCCGAAGGGCGTGCGAAGATCGCGGGCTACGCGCGCGAAGCGCAGTCGGGCCTGGCCATGGCCAGCTTCGTCGCGCGCGGCGCGGCGGATGCGGGCATCGGGGTCGAGCGCACGTTTCGCCAGATGGAAGGTGTGGACTTCCTGCCGCTTCAGGACGAATGGCTCGACATCGTGCTGGCGAAGGTGCCGGGCTCCGAACGCGTGGTGGACGCCGTCACGCACCTGTGCCGCACGCGTCCGTTCCGCGAGGAAATCGGCAGCATCATCGGCTACGACGTCAGCCATATGGGTGAAGTGGTGTACGAAAGCTAGCCTCGGGGCGCGCATCGAGCCATCCGCAAGCCGACGTATCGACTCCGGCTTGCGAAGCCGGGCCTCGTTGCTGGGCCTTCGGGGCGAAGGGGCCGCGCCGTCAGGTGCCGAGCATCCTTGCCTATGGCCGGGTTCGCCCTTCGCGGCTTTCCTGCGCCCGTCGACCGGCGGGTTGTGCGACAATAGGAGGCGATACATAAGCATGTTGCACGTTAGGTACCCATATGTCTGCCAGATTCAACATCAAGGCAGCAGACCCCGAGGCGGTCGCCGTTCTGCAGCGTGAGCTGCATATGCCGAAGTTCATCGCAACCACCCTGGCTGCACGAGGCATCGACACCCCGGAAGCTGCGAACCGGTTTCTCACGCCGTCGCTTGAGCGCGATTGGCTCGACCCCTACACCATTCCCGGGCTTTCCGACGTCGTCGACAGTCTTCAGGCCGCCATCAAGCGCGGCGACCACATCATGGTGTTCGGCGATTTCGATCTTGACGGCATTTCCGCCACCACGGTCATGACGCGGGGGCTGCGCGCGTTCGGGGCGCGCGTGACGCCGTTTATCCCGCGTCGTTTCGACGAGGGCTACGCCATTACCCCCGCAGCCATCAACCGCCTGATGAATGCGGAACCCGACTTTCTGGTCACCGTCGATTGCGGCATCGCGTGCAAAGAAGAGGTGCGCGTTCTGCGCGAACTTGGCGTCGAGGTCGCCATCACCGATCATCATGAGCCGTCGGGGCTTGTGCCCGAGGGCGTGCCGGTTGCCGACCCGAAATGCCATGCGGATTGCAAGAGCTCCATCCTGGCCGGCGTCGGCGTCGCCCTGAAAACCATTCAGGCGCTTGGCGGCCGTTTCGGACAGCCGCACCTGTGGCGCACGCTCGTCGATTTCGCGACGCTGGGCACCATCGCCGACCTTATGCCCATGCGTGACGAGAACCGCGCCCTCGTTGCCGAGGGTCTGCGCATGATCAACGATGCGCCGCGTCCGTGCATGGCGGCCCTGCTTCAAACGTCCGGCGCCGCCGACAAGCAGGTCACGGCCACCAATTTAAGCTTCTCGCTCATTCCGCGCCTGAACGCGGCCGGGCGCATGGGCGATGCCGATCTGGCGCTGCGCCTGCTGCTCGCCGACGATTTCGGCCAGGCGAGCGCGCTTGCCGAAGAGCTTGAGAGCGTTAACGACCAGCGGCGCTCCATCGAGGCGGAGCTTTCGGAGATCGCCAAGGTGCAGGCGGCCGAAACGTATCACGGCCAGCGCGCGCTCGTGGTTTCGGGCGATGGCTGGCATGAGGGCGTCAAGGGCATCGTCGCAAGCCGGCTGGTCGGCACCTACGGCGTGCCCACCCTGCTGTTCACCATCGATGGCGATCAAGCCCGCGGCTCGGGGCGCTCGGTGGGCCAGGTCAACCTGTTCAAGGCCGTCGAAAGCTGCTCCGACTTGCTGATACGCTTCGGCGGTCATGAGGCCGCGGTGGGCGTCACCCTTGCGACCGAAAACCTTCCCGAGTTCGAGCGGCGCCTGTGCGCGTACATGGATGCGCTGCCCGAGGGCGCCTTCCACCCGCTCGTCAACATCGATGCCTGCGTCGACCTCGACGAGCTGACCCTGCGAAACGTCGCCCAGCTCGACGCGCTCGCGCCGTTCGGCCAGGAACATCCCGTCCCGGTCTATCTGGCGCGCGACGTCACGTTGCTGCGCTGTCGCGCGGTCGGCGCCGAGCGCAACCATTTCTCGTGCTCGATGTCCAACGGTCGCTCGATCGTGGCAGGCATCATGTTCCATTGCAACAACATCAAAACGCTCATGAGCTGCGACAGTGTCGTCAATGCGGCCTTCGAGGTGCAGATCGACGAATGGCGCAACCGCCGCAGCGTCAAGGCCATGCTCAAATCGATCAGCCCCACGCGCACCTGCGCCGGGCTCGAGGCGTGCCTGTGCCCCGAAAGCCAAAGCTTCGTGGCCGATCTGTACGCTGCGCGCGACGAGGACCTGGTCGCCGATGCCCCGCACGACCCCGACGCCATCGAGGAATACGAGAGCACGCTTGAGAAGAACCGCGCCGAATGGGAAGCCGCCGCCCGGCAAGACCCGGCCGCGCTCGCCGACAGGATCGTGAGCGCGTTCATCGGGCAGGGCAAGCTCCATCCGGCCCAGCGAGCCATTCTCGACAATCTCAACGAGGGGCGTTCGACCCTTGGCGTCATGGTCACCGGCCGTGGCAAATCGCTCACCTTCCAAGTGCACGCCGCCCTGCGCGCCTTGGCGAACCACGAGGCGAGCCTGTTCGTCTACCCGCTGCGCGCGCTCATCGCGGATCAGGCGTTCCATCTGCGTGAAGCCTTGTCGCGCTTCGGCATCACCGTGGCGACGCTCACCGGCGAAAGCGCTGCCGACGAGCGTCGGGAAACCTTCGCGGGGCTTAAGGACGGCAGCGTCGACATCGTGCTGACCACGCCGGAGTTCCTTGATTGGCACGCCGACGCCTTCACCGTCACGGGGCGCGTTCGCTTCGTGGTCGTCGACGAGGCGCACCACATCGGGCTTGCGCACGCCGGCCAACGCGAAGCCTACGCGGGCATCGGGCGTGCGGTATCGCGTCTGGGCAACCCTTGCGTGCTGGCGCTCACCGCGACGGCCAACGATGACTGCCTGGCCGCCATCAAGCGCGAGCTGCCCATCGAGGCATGCGTTTACGACGGGACGGGGCGTCCGAACCTCATGCTCGACGACCGTCGCGGCGTCGCCTCGCGCGACAATTACCTGGCGAACCTGGTGGCATCGGGCGAGAAGACGGTCGTGTTCGTGAACTCGCGCAAGGAGTCCATCATCTTGGCGCGCCGCCTGCGCAAGCAAACACCGCAGGTCGCTCCCTTCATCGGTTTCTACAATGCGGGCCTTACGCGCCCGAACCGTCGTCGCATCGAGGAGCTGTTCCGCAACGATGAGCTGCTGATCCTCATTGCGACCTCGGCGTTCGGCGAAGGCGTCGACATCCCGAACATACGCCATGTGGTCATGTACCATATGCCGTTCAACGAGATCGAATTCAATCAGATGAGCGGCCGAGCGGGCCGTGACGGCGCCCCGGCGAGCGTGCATCTGCTGTTCGGCCGCGAGGATCAATCGATCAACGATCGGCTGCTTGCCGACATGTCGCCCTCGCGCGAATGCATGGCGATGCTCTACCGCAAGCTGCGCGAGATCCAGCGGAAGAGCGACACCCTGTTCTTCAACATCACCGACGCCGATCTTGCCGCGCGCACGCAGACGAAGTTGTTCCCCGTGAAGCCGGCGGCTGCCACCTGCGCCGTCGCCGTTTTCCGCGAGCTGGGCCTTATCGAAGCGCATGCGTCGTACGGGCCCGACGGCCTGGTGCGCGCCATTCATGTGCGCGACACCGATTCGAAGGTCGAGCTCGTCGACTCCGTGCGTTATCGCGAGGGTCTCGACGAACGCGCCATCTTCCACGACTTCCGCGAATGGGCGATGGAGAGCAGCGCCGATGAGCTGCAGCAACGCGTGTCCCATCCCATTTTGCCGGCGGATGCCGAGGGGAATCTGGTCGATGGCGACGGCGTGGACGGCCCGGC